>JAFZRF010000027.1 GCA_017620025.1 Ruminococcus sp. | reverse complement strand
GCTCAGTTGGTAGAGCAACTGACTCTTAATCAGTGGGTCCTGGGTTCGAGTCCCCGATGGTGCACCAACTTTGGCCCGTTGGTCAAGCGGTTAAGACACCGGCCTCTCACGCCGGTAACACCAGTTCGATTCTGGTACGGGTCACCATCAAGTCGGTACCTATAGCAGCGAGGTCACACCCGTTCCCATTCCGAACACGGAAGTTAAGCTCGTTCACGTTGATGATACTTGGCTGGCGACGGCCTGGGAAAGTAAATCGGCGCCGACACAGATATTCCTCCTTAGCTCAGTCGGTAGAGCACTCGGCTGTTAACCGAGTTGTCGCCCGTTCGAGCCGGGCAGGGGGAGCCAAAAGAAGCCACGCAACAGCGTGGTTTTTTTATATTCTCCGGATTTAAACGCTGATAGAATTCAATGTGTATATCGACGCTCACTTATTACATTTTGTAGATGTTGCTGTGATTAAAATATAAATTTAAGTTGAAATATAGCAAAAACGTCAGATTTCTGTTGACGTTTCTTTTTTTTTATAGTATAATTATAATAGGAAAGTATATAGACCGGAGGTGATCATATGAACAGCTTAGGAAAAATAGCCCTTATCATGCCTCGTATCATGCCGTCAATGGATAATGAGCTCGTAAACGGCGTTGCCGAAACCATCGGACGCTATGGCTATGATACGGTTGTCATCACAGGAATCTACAACGACAAACCAGGACATTTTACAGACGAATATACTGAGGGACTGGATAATATCTATACACTGCTCAGGTATGCTCATTTTGACGGTATCATTTTCCCTGCCGGACGTTTTAACAGGGAGGATGTACGTGAGCGTATCTTCAGCATTATCAGAAGCCTTGATACTCCATGCGTTGTTCTTGAGCATGAGGTCGACGATTTTGAATGCTTCTATCCTCCTCAGCGAGAGTATATCAAGCTCATTACGGAGCATCTTATCAGAGAACACGGATGCAGGAAGCTTTACTGTATCACCGGTAAGGAGGGCGAGCGTTCATCACTTGAGCGACTTGAAGGCTTCAAGGATGCTATGGATGCGGCCGGTCTGCCTTATGACGATTCGAGTATATTCTACGGCAGATTCTGGTACGATATACCGGAGGAGATCGCTTCAGATATAGCTGTAGGAGTTATTCCGCGTCCTGACGGCGTAGTTTGTACTAATGACGATATGGCTATAAGCCTTACAAATACACTTATCAGCATGGGCATCAGAGTTCCGGAGGATATAAAGGTCACGGGATACGACGGCAATATGAAAGCCTTCTTCCAGAATCCTTCAATAACAACAGTTACCGGCCATGAGTATCAGCTTGCTTCGGAGGCTTCAAGACGTATACTTGAAATGATAGGCCACAGAGATATTGCTGAGATGAAGATAGTACAGCGTATGCGTACCGGTTCAAGCTGCGGCTGCGGAGGAAGTATTCCCGATACCTTTGATAACAGGCGGCTTTTCCAGCATATACGCAAATCACTTGATATGTACAATTACCGACTTTCGATGGTATTTACCGCACCTGCTGCAAAGATCGCATCCAGTAACGATGAGAAAGAGGTTATTGCCAAGGTAGCTGAGCACAGCTATATGCTGCCGAACTGGAAGAGCCTTGATATCTGCCTTTGTACAGACTGGTGTGCTGATCCCGATCATCCGGAGAGGTTCCGCACAGGCGGCTTCTCGGATAATATGCTCCATGTTCTTTCAACCTATAAGAACAAGAGCAACTGTCCGTGGACTCCGTTCCCTGCAGCGAATTTCCTTCCGTCCATCACGGAGGAACACAAACCGATGATCTTTGTTGTAACATCGATTCATAACGAGAGACAGGTATTCGGTTACTTCTGCTCGGCCTATGACAGCTCCGGTGATTTCCAGCTTGATGAGTACTATGTCAACTTCATTGATATGATCGCCAACGCTCTTACGACAGTACAGCAGAACGTATGCGGCGGAAGAGTCGAGATCGCAGGGCTTTCCGACAGCCGCAGACGCAGGCTTCACAAGCTCAGGTCAAATATTTATGAGGATCCGCTGATGTATACCATAGTTGAAGCGGCTCAGGAGACTGGAATATCTGAGGACGAGCTTGCGGAGATGTACTCGGCGCTGTTCGGCATCAGCTTTGAGGATGATCTTACTCAGGCGAGCATTGAGAGAACAAAGTGGCTGCTTTCATCGACCTCCATGTCGGTAGAGGATATAGCAGTTGACTGCGGATATACTGATATGGATCTCTTCTTCAGCGACTTCTTTAAACTGGCTCAGACCTCACCCTACGGTTACCGCAAGGAGAGACATCAGTCAGCAAATAATGACGAATAAAACAACCGGCGCCCGGGAGGAATCTTCCGGGCGCAATTTTCCAATATATCGTAGTTTTATCAGGGGACGCCTTCAGAATCCAAAATTATTTGATTTTCGCCTTTTTAAGAGCAGCATTGTGATGGATAAGTGAAAACGCCGGCACTTCTATTGACATATATTTATCATTATGTTACAATTTAGAGTAGGTTAAGATGAGACTCCCCTGCAGGGGAGCTTTTTATTCAGAGAAAGGGGTTTTTCCAGTGTACAAGGAGATATTCTCCCATGTAGGCAAGTATTGGAAACAGGCACTGCTGTCACCGCTCTCTATCATCGGAGAGGTGCTCATGGAGGTCCTGATACCTGTTGTTATGGCAAAGATCATCGACAACGGTATCAAGCAGCATGACATCGGGTATGTAACAGGCATGGGAATCCTGATGTTCGGTATGGCGCTCGTATCGCTCTTCTTCGGAGCAATCGCCGGAAGGCTGAGTGCTGTTGCCGCTATGGGATTTGCAAAGAATCTGAGAGGCAATCTCTTCCGCAGAGTACAGAGCTTCTCGTTTGCGAATGTGGATAAGTTTTCCACTGCATCACTGACAACAAGACTTACAACAGATGTTACGAATATACAGACGGCTTTCATGATGTTCATACGAAGTGCATTCCGTGCGCCGATAATGCTTTTGTTTGCGCTTATTATGGCTTTCCGCATGAATTCACGCCTTTCGGTAGTATTCGTGTTTGCGACACCGGTGCTTGCGGCATTCATGGTATTTGTCATGACCAAGGCTCACCCGCGCTTCAAGAAGATGCTCTCGCTCTATGACAGCATGAATTCCCGTGTGCAGGAGAACCTTGTGGGAATTCGCACCGTCAAGGCCTTTGTGCGTGAGGACTACGAAAAGAAGAAGTTCACAGACAGCACGGAGGCTGTACGTGAAGCACAGGTCAGTGCAGAAAAGCTGATAATCATGACAATGCCAATGATGCAGTTCGTTATGTACATCAGCATCATAGCAATACTCTGGTTCGGCGGAAATATGGCAGTCGGCGGTCAGATGGAGACCGGTGAGCTTTCAAGCTTCATCACCTATGTGACACAGATACTCATGTCGCTGATGATGCTCTCCATGCTCTTCATCATGTTCGTTCTCTCAAGGGCTTCCATACAGCGTATATATGAAGTGCTCGAGGAAGATATAGACATCGTGTCGCCGGAGAACTCCAAAGCAGTACCCGCTGACGGTTCAATATCCTTCCGCAATGTCTCTTTCAGCTACTTCAAGGACATGAACAACCTTGCGCTTGAGCATATCGACCTGGATATCCGCTCAGGCGAGACCATAGGCATCATCGGAGGAACAGGCTCCTCCAAGACCTCACTTGTACAGCTGATCCCCCGTCTCTATGATGCAACGGACGGAACGGTCATAGTCGGCGGCACTGATGTAAAGGAATACGACCTTGATATCCTCAGAAACAGTGTTGCAATGGTGCTCCAGAAGAACGTGCTCTTCTCCGGCTCTATCCGTGATAACCTCCGCTGGGGAAATGCGGACGCAACTGACGAGGAGATAATCGAGGCCTGCAAGGCAGCCTGCGCCCACGACTTCATAACCTCCTTCCCGGACGGCTATGATACCGAGCTCGGACAGGGCGGCGTAAACGTATCGGGCGGACAGAAGCAGAGACTCTGTATCGCAAGAGCACTCCTCAGGAAACCGAAGATAATCATACTTGATGACTCAACGAGCGCAGTTGATACTGCGACCGACAGCAGCATCCGCAAGGCCTTCCGTGAGAAGCTTGCGGAAACCACAACTCTGATAATCGCACAGCGCATATCCTCCGTCATGGATGCAGACCGCATCGTAGTAATGGATGCCGGCAAGATAAGCGCCGTAGGAACTCATGACGAGCTGCTTGAAAGCAGTGAGATCTACCGTGAGGTATATGAGTCCCAGCAGAAAGGAGCTGATGAGTAATGCCGCCAAGAAAACAGGCAGTCATGGAGAAGCCCGCGGACTTCAAGGCTACGATAAAGCGCATATTCAGCTATATGCACGGCTTCGGACTCTACTTCGTATTTGTCGTCATAGGCGTAATATTCAGCTCGATAGCCGGTATCGCAGGCAACTCCCTGCTCAAGCCCCTTATTGACAACATAGAGGACGCACTTAAGACCGGCAGCTGGGATAAGGCCGGATTCATCAGGATACTCTTCATAATGGGAGGCATCTATCTTCTCGGAGCAGTTTCCTCCTTCGTGTATATGCGCCTTATGATGCGTATATCCACCACCACTCTCATGCGTATCAGGAACGATCTCTTCTGCAAGATGGAGTCCCTGCCGATACGCTTCTTCGACAAGCACACCCACGGCGAGCTGATGAGCCTTTTCACAAATGATACCGATACCCTCAGAGAAATGCTCTCCAACAGTATCGCACAGTTCATAAGCTCGGCCATAACGATAACAGGTATACTGATCATGATGATAATATACAGCTGGCAGCTCACTATAATAGTGGTAGTCATGCTGTTCGTCATCGTGAGAGTGATAGGCTTCATCGGCTCACGCTCCAGTAAGGGCTTCATAGCTCAGCAGAAGGCCATCGGTGCGGCAAACGGATACATCGAGGAGCTTGTTGAGGGACAGAAGGTGGTCAAGG
Organism: Ruminococcus sp.; assembly: GCA_017620025.1. Classification (GTDB taxonomy): domain Bacteria; phylum Bacillota; class Clostridia; order Oscillospirales; family Ruminococcaceae; genus Ruminococcus. The sequence continues at coordinate 17,620 of JAFZRF010000027.1, read as the reverse complement.
TATTCACCCACGAGGACGAGGCTACCGAGGAATTTGACAGGCTCAACGAGGAGCTTTGTCAGGCAGCCACCCGCGCCAATACCTTTGCAAACATCCTCATGCCGGTCATGAACAACCTCTCCTATCTCCACTATGCCGTTACAGCTATCGTGGGCGGCATAATGACGGTTAACGGCATCGGCGGCATGACGGTAGGTACAGTTGTGGCCTATCTCCAGTATACACGTTCATTCTCACACCCCATAACTCAGGTATCCCAGCAGCTCAATGCGGTACTTACCGCCCTTGCAGGTGCTGAGCGCATCTTCAAAGTCATCGATGAGGAGCCTGAGACGGACGAGGGCTATGTTACCCTTGTCAATGCGGATATCGCAGAGGACGGCACCATCACCGAGACCTCAGAGCGTACAGGCAGATGGGCATGGAGACATCCCCACAAGGCTGACGGCAGCGTGACCTATACAGAGGTACACGGCAACGTTGAGCTTGATGATGTATACTTCGGCTATGAGCCGGAGAAGACAGTCCTCAACGGCATAAGCCTCTATGCACACTCCGGTCAGAAAATAGCCTTCGTAGGCTCCACCGGCGCAGGAAAGACGACTATCACCAATCTTATCAACCGCTTCTACGATGTGCCGGACGGCAAGATACGCTATGACGGCATCAACATCAACAAGATAAAGAAGAGCGACCTGAGACGTTCACAGTCCATCGTTCTTCAGGATACCCACCTCTTCACTGGTACTGTAATGGACAATATCCGCTACGGCAAACTCGATGCCACGGACGAGGAGGTCTATGCAGCAGCAAAGCTTGCCAATGCAGACGGCTTCATCAACCACCTCGAGAACGGATATGAGACCATGCTCACCAGAGACGGCGGCAATCTCTCACAGGGACAGAGACAGCTCCTTGCTATCGCCCGTGCAGCTGTAGCCGACCCGCCGGTACTCATACTCGATGAGGCGACAAGCTCCATCGATACCCGTACCGAGGCGATGATCGAAAAGGGTATGGATTCTCTCATGGAGGGAAGGACGGTATTCGTCATCGCACACAGACTCTCGACGGTAAGAAACTCCACTGCCATCATGGTGCTTGAGCACGGCAAGATAATCGAAAGAGGAAGCCACAGCGAGCTCATTTCACAGAGAGGAAAGTACTATCAGCTCTATAACGGAATGTTCGAGCTGAGCTGAAAGAGCCCCCGCTTCGGCGGGGGTTGCCTTTATATTCAACGCCTGTATACCGCAAATGCAACCGGGTGCAACCACCGGTTGACAGATTTCCAAGCCGGCTTTATTGCCTGCAACCGCCTCCTGTGGTATACTGGTATCAGAGAACGGCAGAGATGCAGCGGCATCACAGGTCGTTCAGCAATATAATTCAAACGGAGGTACTATTATGATACTTGCAGACAAGATAATCGATCTCAGAAAAAAGGCAGGACTGTCTCAGGAGGAGCTTGCAGATCAGCTCGGTGTGAGCCGTCAGTCAGTTTCAAAGTGGGAGGGAGCACAGTCCACTCCCGACCTCAACCGCATACTTCAGCTCTCACAGATATTCGGAGTAACGACCGACTATCTTCTCAAGGATGAGATAGAGCTGCCCGATACGGTACAGACCGGCGATGCTGATACAGATACTCCCGCTCTACGCAGGGTGAGCATGGCGGAGGCCAACAGCTTCCTTGAGGAGAACGGCAAGCACGCTCTCAGGATAGCATCAGGAGTCTTTCTTTGCATAATGTGTGCAGTTCCCACCGTCATTCTCGGCGGTGTAACCAACGGGGACGGAGTGGCATCCAGTGTTATAGGAGTTCCGGCGCTGTTCCTGATGATCGCAGCAGGCGTTGCCCTGTTCGTATGGTCGGGGCTGAAGATGAAGCGCTACAGCTATCTTTCAAATGAGGGCATAGACACAGAGTACGGCGTATCCGGCATGGTTAAGGAAAAGAGAGAGGCCTATCAGCCGAAGCATATTTTCAGTATCGTTCTCGGAGTGGTACTTCTCATCGTAGCCGTGCTGCCGGTTATATTCCTCGGCATCACCAATGATCAGGTCGTGATATCCGTTATCGGAGTACCGCTCCTGTTCCTGTTCATCAGCGCAGGCACCTTCCTTATAGTACGCACAGGCATCATCAGCTCGGGCTATAACAAGCTCCTCGAGGAGGAGGACTACAAGCGTGAGAAGAAAGCGAACGGAAGTGACGATTTCTCCGGCGCAGTACAGGGCATCTTCTGGCTGCTCGTGACCGGCGGCTTCCTCGGATACAGCTTCATCACCGGAGACTGGGGAAGAAGCTGGATAGTATGGCCTGTAGCCGGAGTAATCAGCGGAGCGATAGCCATATTTACTTCCACGATGCACAGGAAATAACGGAGACTTTTTGCGGGACTCTGTCCCACACCCTGCCAGAGGCTCTGCCTCTGGACTCCGCTAAAGGGGCGCAGCCCCTTTAGAATCCTATACTGAATGAAAGCAGATTTTTATAACAAGCCGAACGGAGCAGCCAACCGCTGCTCCGTTTTTGTGTCCGGAGGTACAAAAAACACAAATTATCAGACATATTTGATAGGATAGGTCATTGACAATAACCGAAACAAATGTTAGAATGAATTTGAAACAGTGTATTCTGCACAAAAAGGAATAAAACGGAGGAATTAAGAATGAAAGGCAAACGATTTTTCAGCGCCGCAGTTTCGGCAGTCCTGGCCCTCACTGGACTGACGGGAACAGGCGCACTAACCGGAACGGCACCGGTCTATGCCGCAACACGCATCAGTCTCTCGCCGATGAGCCACTACGTCATCAACGAGGGCGTATTCCAGGGTTGGGGCTCATCGCTCTGCTGGTGGGCAAACCGTGTGGGCTACAACGACGAGCTCTCACAGAAGGCAGCCGATGCCTTCTACGGCGAGAACGGCCTTCGCATGAACATCGCCCGCTTCAATATCGGCGGCGGTGATGATCCCACGCATCACCACATCACCCGTACCGATTCAAATATGCCCGGCTATACCGTCTACAACAACGGTCAGGTCACCTACGACTGGACGGCTGATGCCAATCAGCGTAACGTCCTCGACCGCTGCATCAAGGCTGCCGGTGATGATATGATAGTCGAGATGTTCTCGAACTCGCCGCCTTACTATATGACCAACAGCGGCTGCTCGACCGGAAACAAGGACGCCGGAAAGAACAATCTCCGTGACGATCAGTACACAGCCTTTGCGGAGTATCTCGCCGAGGTATGCAACCACTTTGAGAAGGACTGGGGCGTGACGGTGCAGAGCATCGATCCGATGAACGAGCCGTATACCAATTTCTGGGGCGCATACAGCGCCAAGCAGGAGGGCTGTCACTTCGATATCGGAAACTCCGAGAGCAAGATACTCACCGAGCTGAAAAAGTCTCTCTCCGCAAGAGGTCTTGATGATATCATCATCAGCGCAAGCGACGAGACCTCCATAGATGTACAGATAGATGCCTTCAAGGCGCTGTCCTCCGAGGCGAAGGGCGCTGTCGGACGTATCGACACCCATTCCTACAGCGGAAGCAAGCGCTCCGAGCTGAAGGAGCTTGCGCTCTCCTACGGAAAGAACCTGTGGATGAGCGAGGTGGACGGCAAGGGCACTGCCGGACAGAATGCAGGCGGCATGGGCGCAGCGCTGTGGCTTGCCGGACGCATAACCGATGACTGCAACGGCCTCAATGCGAGCGCATGGATACTCTGGCAGCTCATCGACAACCACGTATCATCAGTAGGCTACAACGGCAACAAGGATTCCGGTATGCCGAACATCAATGACGGCTTCTGGGGCGTTGCGGTCGCAGACCACGACAAGAACGAGATAATCCTTTCCAAGAAGTATTACGGCTTCGGACAGTATACCCGCTATATCCGCCCCGGCATGATAATGCTCAACTCCGGCTCGAATACCATGGCCGCATTCGACAAGGAGAACGGAAAGCTCGTCATAGTTGCATACAATACCGGCAGCGGCAGCAGCGAGATGATATACGATCTCTCCGGCTTCGATGAGGTCGGCAGCATCTCACAGGTCATCCGTACAAGCACAACAGAGGACTGGGCAGAGGTAAACAACGCCGGAACGCTCAGCGGCAAGACTCTTGATGCAAATCTTGCACCTCTCTCGATAACCACCTACATCATCGACGGCGTAAAGGGAACCATGTCTCTGGAAGATCCGATAGACCTCGGCGCAGCAACAGTGACCGGCTCAGAACCCTGGGGCGAAAGCAACGGCTGCGGTGCTGACAAGGTATTCGACGGCAAGATGTCCACCTACTTCGACGGCGTAGGCGCAGGCTGGGTACAGGCAGACCTCGGCGAGGTATACGATATCTCAGCAGTCGGCTACTGCCCGAGAAGCGGCTACGAGGCACGTATGGTAGACGGCGTGTTCAGCTTCTCCGAGGACGGCACGAACTGGTCGGAGGCCTTCACGGTATCCTCACTTCCGCCGTTCGGTATGCAGTACGTAAAGAACTTCGCCTGCGACAGCAAGGCAAGATATATCCGTTACAAGGTGCCGGAAGGCTCACCGAACAACGGAATCAACAAGGAGAGCGTATACTGCTGCAACATTGCAGAGATAGAGCTCTACGGCAAGCCCGCTTCACAGAGCGGCTCAGGCAAGATACAGCCCGTAAGCGTGACTGGCAGCGACCCCTACAGGGATTCACCGACAGACGACTGCACAAAGGTATTCGACGGCAAGACCACGACCTACTTTGACGGCGTGGGCGCGGGCTGGGTACAGGCAGATCTCGGCGGTAATTACCGCATCGATGCTATAAGCTATTCGCCCCGCAAGGGATATGAGTACCGCATGGCTGACGGCATTTTCGCAGTATCCTCCGACGGTCGGGAGTGGACTGTAGTGCATGAGGTATCCGGCAGTCCTTCCTTCGGAATGAACCGTGTAAACCTCAGCGGCATTGAGAATATCCGCTATGTCCGCTATCAGGTGCCGGAGGGCGCACCTAACAACGGCATAAACAAGGACAGTGTATACTGCTGCAATATCGCAGAGATAGCGATATACGGCGAGGAGATGCAGCCGGCCACAGAGCCGGAGCCGACCACTCAGCCTCCGACGATACACGTTACACCCGGTGCATATTTCACGGACAATACGACCCATTACCTTGTACAGATGACAATGCTTTTCACAGTTACTGTAGAGGGCAGCGGATACGATCTGACTGTTGAAGGCGACTGTATTGAGATCATTGACAAGGAAGTGGAGACAGAGGATGTCGGCGCACAGCTCCCTCTCGTCAGAACGAACTATTACATAAAAGCAAAGGATCCGGGCGACGGAAGGATCGTGCTGACTGTAGGAGGCAGAGAGATCGATTCCAGAACAGTACACGTTCTCGGTGATGAATATCCGCCTTCTGTGGACAGGGCATACTACGGCGATGTAAACCTCGATGACAAGATAAATGTTGCCGATGCAGTAGCCATACTCCAGTACGTGGCCAATCAGACCAAGTATCCGATAGAGCCGCAGGGAAAAATCAACGCAGATGTTGACGGAACAGCCGGCATAACCGGCAGCGATGCCATCACGATACAGAAGGTCGATGCAGGCGTACTGAAAAACACAGACCTGCCGCTCGGACAATAACAGCGACCAAGGGACTGCTCCGGCAGTCCCTACTTATGTGCGGTGTGGCACTTTCGTGCTGTAACTTGACATTATCCCGCAGATTTGATATACTTAACGTAATGGAATGATGCAGCCGGAGTGCTGCTTTTGCCGTGTTTTACGGCCTTGATACCGCAAAGAAAGGTGGGAGGGAAATGAAGCTCAGGGATATCTGCCGCAGGCTGCTTTCGGGAGCAGTGGCGGCGGCTCTTGCTGTCTGCCCGTCTGCGTCCGCCGCAGTGACGGGATATGCAGAGGAGAGCGCTGCAGCCGACGAGTACTGGCCGATAGAGCCGGTCGATACTGAGATCCCCTCCTACAGCGAGTATTATGATATGTATTCCGCCGAGGGCTTCTCAGGGGCAGTCGTTGAGATAGCGGGTGACAGCTATGAATCCGCAGAGGACGGCGATTTTGCAGACGGTGACTTCGGCTCTGAAGACGATATCCGCAGCGGCGTCCTTCTCTGGGAGAGCGCAGGCGGCGAAGTGACCTATAAGGCAGATATCCCGGAGGACGGGCTTTACTGCCTTGAAATGAGCTACTTCCCGCTTGAAGCGGGAAGCACACAGGCGGAGCTCTCGCTCACGATAGACGGAAAGCTCCCCTTTGATACAGCCTCACGTCTTACATTCAACCGGGTGTGGGTGAACGAAAAGCCTATAACTACGGATATGCGCGGCAATCAGGTGCGCCCTCCGCAGGTGCAGAAGGGGATGTGGCAGGAATGCTTTGCCGGAGACAGCGACGGTCTCTTCGGTGAACCTCTTTTCTTCTACCTCACCAGGGGTAAGCACGAGCTGAAGTTCACCTCCTCACGGGCGCAGATAGCCATAGAGCGCATAACTCTCCGTGCGCCGAAGGAACTACCGGATTACGGCAGCTACGTGAAGTCGGTGGGAGACAGACCGAAGGGCTCCGGAACGCTGATACGCTTAGAGGGCGAGAACGCAGTATATAAATCCGATCCTACTCTCTACCCGACCTGCGACAATACCGGAGCGCTCGTATCGCCCTCCGATCCCGTCAAGGTGGTGTACAACACCATAGGCGCAGGCAACTGGAAGAAGGCGCTGCAGTCCCTGACGTGGGAGATACCCGCAGATGCTGAGGGCTGGTACCGCATAGGCGTAAAGGCAAGGCAGGATCAGATGAGAGGATTCTGCTCCAACAGGCGCATACGCATAGACGGCAGGGTGCCCTGCAGGGAGCTCGACTGCGTGAAGTTCGCCTACGACAGCGACTGGGAGCTCGTTATCCCGGATAGCGAGGCCGGCGAGGATATATACGTCTACCTTGAGGGCGGAACTCAGCATACTATCTCCATGGAATGCGTTCCCGGAGAGATAGGCAAACCGCTGCGCAGGCTCGATGATGCGATAGATGACCTCAACCGCTGCTACAGGCAGATACTTATGATAACAGGTCCTTCGCCGGACAAGTATACCGATTACTACGTCCATGAGAAGGTGCCGGGGCTCGTTGATGACCTTGACCGCCTTGCGGAGACTCTCCGCACCGTACAGGAGGATATAGAGGAAATAGCCGGCAGCTCCGGCTCTGAGGCGGCCGTGCTGGAGAATATGGCAGTCATACTGGAGAAGTGCGTGAAGAGGCCTCTCCGTATACCCGACTACCTCAAGCAGATAAAGGACAGCATAGCCTCTCTGTCGGCATGGGAAAGGGATTACCGTGACCAGCCCCTCGAGGTGGACTATATAGAGCTTGCGCCCGCAGGCGCTCAGTTCTCGCAGGTGGAGGAGAGCTTCGGGCAGTCGCTCAGCTTCGGTGCGAAGTCATTCATAGGCTCCTTCTTTGAGGACTATACCACCCTCTCCGATGTAACAGGTGAGGAGGCCATAGAGGTATGGGTATCGCTCGGCCGTGACCAGGCGCAGATAGTCAAGGAGATGACCGAGAACGAATTCATGCAGGAGACCGGGATACCGGTGTCCGTAAACCTTGTTATCGGCGGAGTTGTTGAGGCGGCGCTTGCCGGAAAGGGTCCGGATGCGGCGCTCTTCCTCGGCGGAGAGTTCCCCGTGAACCTTGCCGCAAGAGGCCTGCTTGCCGATATGACGCAGTTTGACGATTACGGGACCGTAAAGGAGCGCTTTCAGGAGAACGCCATGACGCCCTATACCTATATGGACGGTGTCTACGGTATCCCCGTGACTCAGGGCTTCCCGATGCTCTTCTACCGCACCGATGTGCTTTCGGAGCTCGGTATAGACAGCCCGCCGGAGACCTGGGATGAGCTCAGGGATATGCTTCCGGCGCTGCAGAGAAACTATATGTCCGTGGGACTTGTCCTCCCGCCGGCGAATATCTCGCCCGCCACGGAGACAGGACACACCTTTGCGATGATGATGCTCCAGAACGGACTCGGCTACTACAACGAGGATATGACACGGTCTACCTTTGACCTGCCGGAGGCGGTACAGGCCTTCGAGGACTGGACAGACCTCTATACCAAATACAGCTTCGAGCAGACCTATGACGCATTCAGCCGCTTCCGGACGGGTGAATACCCGCTCGTTATACAGAACTACACCTTTGCGAACCAGCTTGCGGCGGCTGCACCGGAGATAAGCGGCCTTTGGGATTTCTGCCCGGTACCCGGCACTGTCCGTGAGGACGGCACAGTCTCCCATGCGGCGAACTCCAACGGCGCAGGAGCAGTTATCTTCAATAAGGTTAGCAATAAACAGGGCGCATGGGAATTCGTGAAGTGGTTCACCGATACCGATACCCAGGTTCGCTTCGGAACGCAGATAGAAGGACTGCTCGGCCGTATGGGACGCTTTGACACCGCAAACACCGAAGCACTCTCACGCCTGTCCTGGTCGGAGGATGAATATCTCCGTCTTGCAGCACAGCGTGCGGAGCTGACGGAGATACCGATAATGCCTTCGTCATATGCCGTTACCCGCAATATCATGAACGCATTCCGTGAGACGCTCAACCTCGGCGAAAACCCGAGAGATACACTTGTGTACTACAACCGTGATATAAACGACGAGATCGCAAGAAAGCGCAGGGATCTCGGACTTGACTGAGAAAGGAGGGCTTTGCATGGCTGAAAAGGCCGATGCCGCAAAGAGCGGCAGGAACAGGAGCGGAAAGAGCAGAGAGCTCTGGCATGATATAAAGAAGAACCGTGCCTGCTATGCCATGCTGGCTCCGTTCATGCTGTTCTTTACGGTATTCACCGTGATACCGGTGCTTATGTCCCTGCCTATGGGCTTCACCGACTTCAATATGGTGCAGGCTCCGAAATTCGTGGGGCTCTCGAATTATTCCACGCTCTTCCTGTCGGACAAGATATTCCTCAAATCCATAAGGGTGACTCTGGTGTTCGCCCTCCTGACAGGCCCTGTCAGCTATGTGCTCTGCTTTCTGCTCGCCTGGCTGATAAACGAGCTCCCGGCAAAGCTGAAGACCATATTCACACTGGTATTCTACGCCCCGTCGCTTGCCAATGTATACACCGTATGGCAGCTGATATTCAGCGGCGACATGAACGGCTATCTCAATTCCTTCCTGATAAACCTCGGCATCATCAATGCGCCGGTGCAGTGGCTGACCGACGGCCGCTACGTACTCGGAGCGACTATAGTCGTGCAGCTGTGGATATCCCTCGGAGCGGGTTTCCTTGCCCTCCGTGCAGGCTTCCAGAACATTGACCGCTCCATGTATGAGGCGGGAGCTATTGAGGGCATACGCACACGCTGGCAGGAGCTCATCTACATCGTCATCCCCTCAATGGGACCGCAGCTGATGTTTGCGGCAGTCATGCAGATAGTAGGCTCCTTCACCGCCGGTACAGTCGCACAGAACCTTGTCGGCTTTCCGAGCACTGACTACAAGGCACACACCATAATGACACACGCCTACGACTACGGCTGGGTGCGCTATGAGATGGGTTACTCAGCGGCGATATGTATGGTGCTGTTCGTGGTAATGTACCTGCTGAACCGTCTTATCAGCAAGGTGCTGAGCAAATACATGGATTAAGGGGGCGGCGTGATGGCAACAGTAAATACAGACCGCCTCAGGGCATCCAACAGGCAGGCGGGAAGGCGGATAGGCGGAACGGTTGCTATATTCATCTTCCTTTTCGTACTCGGAGCATTCATGGTGCTGCCGATATACCTTACGTTCGTGATGTCGATAAAGCCGGTGGAGGAGCTTTTCATCTTCCCGCCCAAGCTCTATGCGATACGTCCGACCCTTGACAACTTCCGGGATATGTTCCGTGCGCTCAACAGCAACCGAGTGCCGTTCTCACGCTATGTCTTCAACAGCGTGGCGGTGACTGTCAGCGTTACCGTACTTCAGTGCATCTTCTCCTCAATGGCGGCATTCGTGCTGGCGAAGTGCCATTTCCCCGGCAGCAAGCTTATCAACAGCATCATCGTCATCGCTCTCCTCTATCAGAGCAACGTAATATACATCATGCAGTACATCGTCATGGCGAAGCTCGGACTTATCGACAATCCCCTCGCCCTGATACTGCCGTCGGTAGCATCGCCTATGGGACTCTTCCTGATGAGGCAGTCCATAAGTCAGGTGCCCGATGCGATGATAGAGGCCGCAAAGGTTGACGGTGCGGGCTTGTTCCGCATCTGCTGGCAGGTCGTAATGCCCAACCAGAAGCCTGCGCTCATGACGCTGATAATATTCGCATTCCAGGCAGCCTGGAACATTCAGACCGGTACTCTCGTATTCCGTGAGCAGTACAAGACTCTCCCCACCGTAGTAACTCAGGCGGCAGCCTCCGGACTTGCCCGTGCGGGAGTCGCTATGGCGGCGGCAGTCTTCATGCTGGTGCCTCCGATAGTCATATTCATGCTCGCACAGCGGCAGGTAATAGAGACTATGGCACATTCCGGCATCAAGGAGTGAGACAAGTGAATAAAAGCATAAGACGGCTCATTGTGTCGGCGCTTGCCTGTCTGCTCCTCAGCGGTGCGGCGGGGACGACGGCCTCCGCAGAGCCATACGAGGTATACAACTATGACCAATGGGGGGACGCTGTTCCCTCTCAGGCGGGATACATACCGGAGAGAAGCGTCTCCGGCAGGGATCTCGGCACAACGGCCTTCACTGAGCCCTCCGATATCTTCCTTGCACCGGACGGCCTGTTCTACATCGCCGACAGCGGCAACGACCGTATAGTTGTCTGCGATGCGGAGCTTACGGAGAAGGTGCGTATAATAGACACCCTCACTATGCCCGACGGCACGAAGACTTCTCTCAGCGTTCCGCAGGGTGTATTCGTGACCGAGGATACTCTGTACATCGCCGACAGCGAGAACTCGAGAGTGCTTGTATGCGGTACGGACGGCAAGGTCATCCGTGAGCTTACGAAGCCGGAGTCCGCTGCCTACGACCAGAACAAGACCTTCATGCCGAAGCGTGTTATAGCCGACAAGGCCGGAAATGTATACGTGGTGCTCGGCAATATAACCACAGGAGCGGCAATGTTCGACCCCGACGGCAACTTTACCGGCTTCTACGGAGCAAACCGTGTGCAGCCGACAGCGGAGATAATCTCCGACCATTTCTCCGGTCTCTTCATATCCGACGAGAAGAGGGCACGCCGCACAAGGAACATCCCCTCCGGCATCACCTCCTTTGATATAGACGGTGATTTCATCTTCACCTGCTCTTCGTCCTCCACACAGACGACGGATACCGTGAAGAAGCTGAATGCCGCCGGAAAGAACATATTCGCAGACAAGGAAGTTACCTTCGGAGACTATACTCCGATGTACGATACCTCGCAGAACCGTGTACTCAGCTCTGCGATAACAGATATCGACATAGCGGAGGACGGCTGCATCAACTGCCTCGACCAGACTTCGGGCAGGATATTCCAGTACGACGAGGAGTGCGGGCTGCTGTTCATCACGGGCGGCATAGCCAAGCAGCTCGGCGGCTTCACACAGCCGGCCGCCATAGAATCCTGCGGCGAAAAGCTCTATGTCCTTGACCGCACCAAGAATACCGTGACGGTATTCACGGAGACGGAGTTCGGAAAGACTGTACACAAGGCATCCTCTCTGCACAACGCAGGCCTTTATGAGGAGGCTCTCGGACCGTGGAATGATGTGCTGCGCATGGACGGCAACTACTATGCCGCCTATGTGGGAGTAGCCTCCGCACTTCTGCGTCAGGAGGACTACAGGGGCGCAATGAAATACGCAAAGAAGGCCGATGCAGGCCGCATCTACAACAAGGCCTTCGAGGGCTGGCGCAGACAGTGGCTCCGTGAGAACGGAGGTATGCTGATACTCGGTATCGCCGCTGTGATCGCTGCCGCAGTATTCCTGACAAGGCAGATAAGAAAGCGCCGCAGAAAGGGGGAGAGCACTGATGATGGATCTCAGACCGGCTGAGTGGGTGCGCCATGCAGTGATGCATCCTGTTGAAGGCTTCGAGGATATGCGCTGGAAGAAATCCGGCTCTCTGAAGATCGCCTTCTTCATCGTGTTCATGCTCTTCTTCGGGCAGATAGCCGATGACAAGCTCTACGGCACACAGTTCTACATTCCCTACGACAGGGTATTCAATATCGTTCCATACATCGTCATGAGCTTCGTGATATTCGGAGCGTGGGTTGTCGGCAACTGGGCGGTATGCACACTCCTTGACGGCGAGGGCACTATGCGGAATATATGCATCTACAGCGCCTATGCGCTCATACCATATACCGTACAGCTCCTGCTGAACGCCTTTCTGTCGCATTTTCTCATACGTGACGAGGCGGTGTTCATTGATGTCATACGCTTCATAGGCATCGGCTGGACGGCGATACTGCTGTTCTCAGCGGTAAAGGCGGTGCATCAGTACACCTTCGCCAAGACAGTGTTCGCAGTACTGTTCACGATAGGCGCCATGCTGATAATGCTGTTCCTGCTGGTGCTCTTCATGTCGCTCATGCAGCAGGTATTCGGCTTCATCTTTACCATATGGACGGAGATATCATACAGGATAAGAGTCTGAGAAAGGAAGGAGACTATGAAAATCAAAGCGAACAGAATATTTTTGTGTCTCCTTGCAGTAATGGCGGCATTGCAGGCCGGTACGGTACCGGTAAGCGCTGCGGAGGGAGATACAGCCGCAGCAGAGGTCTCTGAAGCGGAGACGGAAGAAGAGAACGTAAAGGCTCCGGCAGAGGAAAGCATCGACCTGACCGAGAAGGAGGCAAAGCGTCTTCTCGTGAAGATGGGTACGGCCGGAGACTACGACATATACATGGCCGGCGACGACTTCGAGGAGCGTATATGGGCATCCCACGGCGGAAAGCCGGAAAAGAAGGCGCAGCTGACCGACAAGCAGAAGGCCGAGAAGGAAGCGGCCGAGGCTGATATCAAGGCCGTGAAGAAAATGGGCAAGCTCGTGCTGGTGGACAAGGATGCCGGCAGAGCTGTCGCCTCCTTCGATAAGAGCGTAAAATGCAGCGAGGGTCTCCGCTTCCTCAGCGAGAGCGGAAGATACCTCCTGACGACCGACAAGGATATGACGAAGCCTCTCAGGCTTGTTGAAGCTGTCTCCGTCACGGACGACCCGCAGCTCTTCCGCACAGAGGACGGCAAGGCACTTGAGCTTATGTCCTCCGACTTCAAAGAGGTCGTGAGGGAATACAGCGGCGAAAAGAAGAAGGATGGTATGCTCTGGTATACCTCCTCCGACGGCGGCTTTGCATGGCTCAGTCTCTCCGGCAGTCAGGTGATAGGTACATTCAGATATGCGGCGGAGAACGACAGCTATCGTATGCTTGTCGATGACCGACTCGCAAACATAGGCATAGAAAACAAGAAGACCGGATATATATGGTGGTCGGCACCCCTCGGCGCCTCACACGACAGCAAGGCAACGCCCCTGCTGCGCTCTGAGCTGCGCTCGTCGGCAGTGCTCCGCTACGGCATACCGCAGAAGCGCAACAACAATAACTTCCTGCGCTCCGCTACGGACGACTGCTGTATAACCGTAAAGGATATAAAGAACGGCATACGTGCCGAGTACGATTACAGCAAGGCGGGATTCAGGATACCTGTGGAGTATACCCTTGAGGAAGACCATCTGAAAGCAAGTCTTGTCGTATCGGAGATCAAGGAGACGAACTCCGCAAACATCGCCACTGAGATAACTCTTCTCGGCAGCTTCGGTGCAGCCTCACCGGAGGAACAGGGCTGCTTCGTGATACCGGACGGCTGCGGCGCTCTGATAGACTTTGATACAGAGGGCATCACCGATCCGGCGGCCTATTCACAGCCGGTATACGGAAACGACGTGACAGCTGTCCCGACTTCAAAGGGAGCGGTGACAGAGCAGATATACCTTCCGGTCTACGGCATAGTCAAGGAGGATAACGCCCTGCTTGCCGTCGCTGCAAAGGGCGATTCAAATGCGTTCCTTACAGCAGCTGTCTCCGGACAGAGCGGCAGCAGCTACGACCTCTGCGGATTCACCTTTGTACTGCGCGGCACGGACACCTACTATATGTCCGGCAAGCTCAGCGACAAGCTCACGGTATTCGAGAGCGGCGGCATAAAGTCCGATAATATCGAGGTGCGCTACTATCCCATATCCGGCAAGGGCGTTGACTTCACCGACATTGCTGCCCGCTACAGGCAGTATCTTACAGAAGAGGCCGGAGTCACAGCATCTTCCGGTGAGGAGTCTGCACCCTTCCACATCGCGCTTTACGGCGGAGTGCAGAAGAAAAAGCCTGTCCTCGGAGTGCCTGTGACCATGAAGCAGGCAGTCACCGGCTATGCGGAGGCGGAGAAGATACTCTCCGGTCTGTACGATGCCGGAGTGGACAGCATGAACGTCACCTACGACAACTGGACGGATGACGGCATCAACTCGAAGATAGACACCGGTGCGGAGGCTTCCGGCACTCTCGGCGGCAGCAGGGCGCTCAGCGCTTTGCAGAGCTATGCGGAGGATAACGGCATAGGCCTCTATCCGGTTTCCGATGATATAATGTATTATTCCGGCAACGGCTACAACTCGTTCAGCGGCTCGTCAGTACGTATATCCGGCGCATTTTCACGTATCGTCAGCTATGACAGGGCATACGGAGTGCCGGACGGCGTAAGGAAGAATCTTTCTCTCCTCTCGCCCTCATGCTTCACAGAGGTATACACCAAGGCGGCGGAGAACTATGCAAAGGCCGGCTTTGACGGCATATCGCCCGGCAGCCTTGCCTCAGTCCTCTACGGCGACTACGGCAAGGATACAGTCTCCCGCTTTGCGGCGATGACAGCGCAGTGCGAGAGCCTTGAAGCGATGAAGAACTCGCTTGACGGCGGAGTGCTGGCTCAGGGCGCAAATGCCTATGCCTTCCCGTATCTGAGCGGAATCACAGGTGTACCGCTCTCCTCAAGTCAGTTCGATGTATTCAGCGAGGACGTTCCCTTCCTGCAAACCGTCCTCCACGGCCTGATACCCTGCTATACCGAAGCGATAAACGGCTCGCCCGATCCCGACACACTCCTGCTGAGAGCGGCGGCAACAGGCTGTCTGCCGTCATACGACCTGCTTGCAGAGGATATAAGCGTCCTCAAGGATACGGAATACGACAGGTATTACTACGCCGGCAGCGAGGTGCAGATAGACCGCATTTCGGATACCTACCGTCAGCTCGAACCGCTCCTCCGTGAGGTGAGTACGCAGACCATAACGGACTGCCGCACAGAGAACGGCGGAAGGCGCATCATCACGGAGTATTCCGGCGGCACCGAAACGACTGCCGACCTCGATGAGAAGTCGATAGAATGGAACGGCAGGAAGATACAGTTCGGAGAAAAGGGGGGAGGAGACTGATGAAAAAGAAAACTGTCAGGCTGTCATATCAGCGCCGCAAGGCTCTCTACGGCTTCGGCTTCATATCCCTGTGGCTCTTCGGAACGATAGTATTCTTCCTGATACCGCTTGTCAAGTCGCTGTGGTATTCGTTCAGCGATGTGTCTATAGGCGTAGGCTCGATAGACGCAAAGTGGGCGGGATTGCAGAAGTATTCCTACGTGCTGACCGTCGATGAGAAGTATCTGAAGCTCCTGAAGGAGACTCTTATAGAAACGGCATGGAAGACTCCGCTGATACTGATATTTTCCCTTTTCATAGCGGTTATACTGAATCAGAAGTTCAAGGGCAGGGCGCTTGCAAGAGCGGTATTCTTCCTTCCCGTCATAATAGCGACCGGCCCGGTATACAAGATAATAAGCGGCGATATGTCCAATACTGGAAGCGCCGGTGCAGGTCAGTTCTCCACCATGTTCTCAACGGACATGATGGGAAAGCTGCTCGAATTTCTCGGCATCTACGGCATGAGCGAGGGTATGACACTGATGATATCGGCTGTTGCGGACAATATATTCAGCATCGTGTGGAATGCCGGAATACAGATACTCGTTTTTCTTGCCGCACTGCAGAATATACCGTCCTCCGCAAGGGAGGCGGCGCAGATAGAGGGTGCTACCGCATGGGAATACTTCTGGAAGATAACCTTCCCCTATGTCAGCCCCTTCATACTCACGAACCTCATCTTCACGGTCATAGACTCCTTCACGAACCCCACCAACAAGGTCATGGAGCGTCTCATCGTGATGCGTGAGGACTGGAAATTCGGAGAGGCTTCAGCGATGGCATGGATATACTTTGCCGTAGTCATTGCGGCGATAGGACTGATAACGCTGATGATAAACAAATTCATCTACTATGAAACAGAGTAAAGGAGGTGCGGCTGATGCCGGAAGAACAGACAGCACAGGCTGTTGAAGAAAAGACTCCGGAAAAGGAGAAAAGGAAGAGAAAAACTCCGGCTGAGGCTGTATGGGTGGTGTTCCGCTTCCTTATACTCTTCGGGCTCGGATTTGTCATAATGTATCCGCTGCTGTATATGATCAGCTGCTCCTTCCGTGAGAGGGCGGATATGAACGACCCGACCGTGGTATGGATACCGCGACACTTTACGCTCAGTGTCATGAAGGACACGGTGCAGGCTATGGATTTCGGCAATACTCTGCTGAATACCGTGCTTATGAACGTCGGCTGCTCAATGGTGCAGGTGCTTTCCTGTGCGATAACGGGCTACGGCTTTGCAAGGTTCCGTTTCAGGGGCAGCAAGCTTCTTTTCGGGCTCGTCATACTGATGATACTTGTCCCGACGCAGGTAATAGCGCTCCCGCTCTACGGACAGTTCCGTTTCTTCGGCTTCGGAAGCCATACCGTGAACCTGATAGATACCATGTGGACTATGTACCTGCCGGCCATGACGGCAAACGGCATACGTGCCGGACTTATGATATTTCTCTTTCGCCAGTTCTTCAAGGGGCTGCCCCGTGAGATAGAGGATGCGGCATATATTGACGGCTGCGGACCGTTCATGACCTTCGTGAGGGTAATGGCACCGAATGCCTCGGCGGCATTCCTGACGGTATTCCTCTTCTCGCTGGTATGGTACTGGAACGATTACTATGTATCCTCGACCTTCTTTACCAACTCCAAGACTGTGGCGCTGATGCTGCAGAATCTTGATACTGAGCTGAAGATACGTCTCTTCAAGGACGCAAAGGCGGATATCTCTCCCCGTGAGCAGATAGTCTGGAAGGAGGCAGGATGCCTGCTTTCGATAGCTCCGGTGCTTGCGGTATACGTGCTTTTGCAGAAGCATTTCACCGAGGGCATAGCCCGTTCGGGCATAACAGGTATGTAATACGCTGCGGGCGCACATTGTGCGCCCACCATTTTTTATAAAGTATGCTTTTCTTTTGGTTTGGGATTCTAAAGGGGCTGCGCCCCTTTAGCGGAGTCCAGAGGCAGAGCCTCTGGCAGGGTGCGGGACAGAGTCCCGCATTTATCCGCAGGGCGCTTCGCAAGGGGTGAATTCCAAAACAGTCCGGGGGACTGTTTTG
>JAFZRF010000026.1 GCA_017620025.1 Ruminococcus sp. | reverse complement strand
CAAGCTTTTGTATGAAGTAGCCGATATCGGAAGCAACTCATTATGGCTTGACCATGGGCATATTCAGCCACTGCTTATCCATCTTATCGAAGAAGGCTGCCTGAACGCTGTTCCTGCGGAGACAACTGTCAGCGGAGATGTAAACGGTGACGGTACATTCGGGATAGCCGATGCAGTGCTGCTCCAGAAATGGCTTCTTGCAGTTCCCGGCACAGAGCTTAACGACTGGAGAGCCGCCGACCTTAACAGCGACAATTCTGTTGATGCCTTTGATATGGTATTTATGAGAAATAAGATAGTAAGCGAGTAAGACCTCCTTGAATTACCCAATATATCCCGGCTCACACTGAACCGGGATATTTATATAGTTAAATGTAAAATATTTTGCAGCACACTTAGACATTGTACTGCTTTTCGTTGTATAATAAGTAAAGAAAGAAAAGTTTCGGATTCCTCACTAAAGGAGTTTACGCATGGATAACGGTGCAAGTAGCTACCTCCGTTTCCTTGACGGTGATAATGACGCATTTGTGGAGCTGGTCAGAGAGTACAGCGACGGCCTCACTTTATTCATCAACACTATCGTCGGCGATATACATATCTCAGAAGAGGCCGCGGATGATGCCTTCATGAAGCTGTATGTGGACAGGCCGAAGTATAAGCCGGAGTATTCATTCAAGACCTGGCTCTATACCATCGGGCGCAATACGGCACTCAACTATCTGAAAAAACTGAAAAGGCACAGGTTCTCCCCTGCGGAGGATCTCAGCTATATCTCGGATGAAACAGATATTGAGGCAGAGTATATCAAAGGCGAAGACAGAATCATTATCAGCCGGTGTATAAAAGCCCTCAAAAATGAATACGCGCAGGTGCTGTTCCTTGTTTATTTCGAGGGACTGACGGTGGCTGAGGCGGCAAAGGTCATGGGCAAGAGCCCCCGTCAGACAACTCAGCTTCTCTACTGCGCGAAGAAGGCTTTGAAGGATGAGATGGAGAGGAGGGGCATAGATGGACAGATTTGAGAGACGTGCACAGGCGATCATGGAACGCGGCGACAGGATAATTGCGGATCGTCAGAAAAAGAATACAATGATAAGACGTATATCGTTTTCAGTATCGGGACTGTGTGCAGCGGCGCTTATCGTCTTCGGCATATGGAAGAGCCCTGCCCTTCATCGTGTCCCCGAGATACCGCAGTTACCTGAGACTGTGACGACTGAGGCGGCTGAGACAACAGAGCCTGCAACAGAGCAGACCACCGCTCCGGCAGAGAAGAAAACTACAAAACCGAAGAAGACAGAGGCTGCCACTGAGGCAGCCACAGCCATACCGACAACAGCAGCGCCTGCGACGGAGACTGCCCCCGCCTTAGCAGCTCCGGTGAGAACGGAAGCACCTCAGGCGGTGCAGACACAGGCGGCAGTGACAGAAGCACCGGCGGCAGCTACGGAAGCGCAGACGGCAGCAGAGATACCGGTGAGCACCGCAGAGCCGGAACAGCCGACAGAACCAGAACAGCAGCCTACAGAACCGGCGCAGCAACCGGAAGGGGGTGAAGAACTGGCGACAGCACCTCCGCTGCAATGCCCTACACAGGCAGTAGAAGTGGCTACCTTACCTGCTACAGCGTTGGCATCACCCGTTACAGCGCCTGCAACACAGCTTGCCACCGAAGCTGCGGCAACATGGGAGAAAGGCACCTCAACACCCGAGTATACCGGCAGACCTGAACCTGATGAATACGGCATAATAAGGGTGAATGGCAACATCATACTGCCAACTTCGGAAGAAGACCCGATTGGCATAAAGACAGTATGCAGTAAGATGGGGTATATGGATATCGCCCCTTCCTACATAATGCCCGGATTTGAACTGACCCGCCTTATAAATGAGGAGCAGTCTGGCAGCAGACAGCTAATTTTCGGATATCGAAGGATAAGAAATGATAACAATAAGACGGACTACCTGTGGCTGGTATACAAAATGAGCGAAGAAGCGGATATACCGGAAAACAGCGGCTTTTCTGCACTGGCAGACCCCGGGGAGGTACAGGTGACGGAGATAAACGGCCGCAGGTTCAGATACCGCTATGACAATGACAGCCAGATGCTTGTAGCGGAACACCTTGACGGCAGATATGCCATGTACGTTCAGATAGATGGACTGACGCAGCATGGAGCTGAGAGGATACTGATGTCAGTTTCATGACAGCAACACGGATACACAAAAAAAGGATGAAAACAGGCTTAGTCTGTAAAGGAGGAATCTGTATGAAAAAGACAGCGAAGATAATTGCGGCTATGATGTCCGCAGCTATGATGACTGGCACTGTTCCCTTCACATCAGGAGCAGTATACAAACCGTTCAGAGAAGACAGTCTGGCGGGCTATACTATGCTTGAAAAGGGAAAGTACAGCTTTACCGAGCCGTACTATACAGAGAACGGTACATGGAACATGCCGGGATATCTTGAGGGTACAGAGCTTTATGTAAGGAACGACAGGGCTCAGCTCCTGAAGAAAAAGCCCGGTATCTTCTGGATTAGTTTCCTTCTTGATACTAAGTTTACACAGGAGGATGTCACAGAGATACTTGATAAGTATATCTCCGGTGACGACTATCTGCTCGATTATGAAGGGATCGACCTTGAAATGCCCGGGCAGTGGGGCAACTACTCAGTCTATATCGCAGATACTTCTTTAAGCGTTGCCGATATAAAAAGCATATGTAAGGAGCTCAGAGCTACCGGCGGCATCATGGAGATGAACGGCGCAAGCCTCGGCGCCACAGCCGAAGACTGGTACCGCAGCGGCATAATCAGCAATGACTTCCTTGCATTCTACAGGAATGAAGAGGAAATAGTATCTGACTATCTCACTGAAAAGGGCATAGCATTCACAACGGAGGAGATAAATGATGATACTCCCGGCACAACTCCGGGTTACTACTCCACGGCGGTTAAATTCGTTCCGGAAACGGAAATGGATCAGCTTGAAAAAATAGCTCTCTTCGATGAGATATTCACTGAATGCGGACTTTCCGAGCGTGATCCCTCTGCTTATACAGTCTGGGAGTCACCGGTAATCATCGGCACACACAGGATCGATCTCAATGTATACGACTATGTGGACGGAGACGCCAACAATGACGGAAAGCTTACTGTTTCCGATGCTGTGGCGGTACTCCAGTACATAGCAAACAAGGATAAATATCCCCTTACGGCACAGGCGAAGTTCAACGCTGACATTGACGGCGAAGAGGGCATAACCGGCAGAGATGCTATAGCCATCCAGATGATAGATGCAGGAATAGTGTGAACGATTCCCTTAAAAAAGGAGGGCCAGACTATGAAAAAGACAAGGAAGATAATTGCGGGGCTTATGGCCGCATGCATGATGATAACAGCAGTTCCGGCCGTTTCATTTGCGGATTTCCTCGATGAACCGGTCTACAGCAGCGAGGAGGATATCACCGCTTCCTACGGCGGGGGCGGGATAAATATAAGCAGAGGCAATGACGGTACAGTTTACTTCATAACCGAGGACGGCATACTTCACAAGTATCAGTGTGTAAGGCTATACACGGAGCTACTCCCAGTCAGTGGCAAGACCCTCGATGCGGATATGATAAACGAAAAGCTCGGCAGCTTCGGAACAGCTGCATATGAAGACGGAGTATGCAGGGCGCAGATAAAATTCTGGGATAACGCTGAAGCCTATCGTATACTAAGGAGCATCGGCGATATCGCCGAGATACGTGATACCTATGAAATCTGGAAAAGGGAAGAGGGAAGCTCCGGCTACTTCTTCGCCACATATCTGTATATCGACGGAGACATTGAAGATGAGGCCTTTATTGCAGAATATCCCGAGCTCGGCCTGAAAGCTCTGACGCCGGATAAGAACACCTTAGCGGCCGGATACGATCATGTCTTCATGACTGAAAAACCCCTTGCCTATTTTTATGACACAGGCAGCAACCCCGGCGGCTACGAAGCGGTCAAGAGACTTATAGAGAGCGGATACAGATTTGATTTCGGTTGCACATCGGCCGAGATAGCGGACATGATCCCCAGCGGCAGCAGGCTAATAAAGACGGTCTACCGCCGTGCGCCATGGACGGACTTTGTCCCCGATGAGCTGCTGAGTGAAAATACAGAAGGTTTGATAAGGCTCAGTGATGATTACGGTCTCTTTGACAGGAATACCGCAGGCATGAACGCTCCCTTGATATACGCTTCTCCTGACGGCAGGAAATACCGTGCATTCTATGAGCAGGATGACATGATTAGATACCTTGATATCATCTGCGACCAGCCATTTACTTTCCAGCATGAGGCAAGAGAGGCTGCGGAGAAATACATAGCGGACAACGGTATCAGCGCAGAGATAAAGGATGCAGATATGACAGGCGTAATAAGCATATATCAGTCCGTCTATAAGGATGGATTCGCCCTTGTGTTCTCTGATGATACGGATATGGAAACAAGGATAAAGACTGCGGCGGCTATAACAGATGCAGCGGAGGCAGAGCCTGACAGCAAGCAGCTTCCGGTGATGATGAGTTACGGGCTTACAGATACTGCCATAGCAGCCAAAAGAACAAGAGGCGACGCCAATGCGGACGGCAAGGTGAATGTAGCCGACGCCGTGGCAGTGCTGCAATACATAGCAAACGCTGAGAAATACCCTCTGACTGCACAGGCGAAGTTCAACGCTGACATTGATGGCGAAGAGGGCATAACCGGCGGAGATGCTATAGCTATCCAGATGATAGATGCAGGAATAGTGTGAACGATTTCCTTAAAAAGGAGGGGCAGACTATGAAAAAGACAAGGAAGATAATTGCGGCGCTTATGGGCGCAGTCATGATGCTGACAGCAACTCCTGCAGCGGCAAACGCCTATAAGGTTTATCCTGATATTAAGAGCGCATTGGAAGGTATGAGCGAAGGGGCTGTAATCGTTGATACATATTACAAGGCGAGAGATCCGGAGGCAGCATCCTATCTTGTGCTTACAAAAGAATGTTCATTACGGCAATATACTGAATCACAGCCTATAGTAAAGGTTGAATTCAGAGAGGGCTATGGCTCTGAGGATATCGAACTCAGCGGAGATGCAAGTATAAAATATGAGGATTTTGAGAAACTTCCGGAAAACGGACGCGAATACCTTGAAGCTTTATTTGGCGATAAGGCAGGTTCCGGATATTACCTTTCCGCCGTTAAAACAGCCGATGTCAGAATGGCTGTTGTGGAAGCAAAGAGATCTGCTGCTGTCAGGGAGATCTGCATGGTAACACCTTTAGAACAGTTTCGGCCCTTTGACAGCATCTCACGGATAGCTGTCAATACAGATATGACTGCCGGAGAGTTCGCAGCGCTCTATCCGGAACTTGGATTAATAGAATCAGATATGCAGGTTGAAGGATATGACCTTGTATTTGATCTGAGCAATAACATCTGGTCGCGAATGGAAGAACCCGGCAAGGCTTATGATGCTATGGTAAGACTTGTTGAAAGCGGAGTCGAGCACAGGATAAACTATGGCATGGCCGCTCATTGGGAAGGTGGAGAGCATGAAACAGCAGCACTGATGGAGGTATGTACTCCCGGCGACGCAAACTGCAACGGTACAGTTGATATAGCAGATGCTGTGGCAGTTCTCCAGTACATGACCAACGGTGAGAAATACCCTATGACAGCGCAGGGCATATCCAATGCGGATATCGACGGCGAGGACGGTCTGACTGGCGGTGACGTGAGGGCTATAC
This sequence comes from Ruminococcus sp., assembly GCA_017620025.1. Classification (GTDB taxonomy): domain Bacteria; phylum Bacillota; class Clostridia; order Oscillospirales; family Ruminococcaceae; genus Ruminococcus. The sequence goes on along the minus strand of JAFZRF010000026.1, from coordinate 40,941 downwards.
AGATGATAGATGCAGCGGTATGGGATGAATAAGCCCTGCATAAGTGACGGACTGAGAAGGAGGAAGCATTATGAAAAAGATAAGGAAGATAATTGCGGCGCTTATGGGTGCAGCTATGATGTGCAGTCCGATACCGATGTTTTCCGGTGCAGTTGATATCCCCTTTGATGACAGTCAGCTTGACGGATTCACAAGGATCGAAAGAGGGCAGTATGATAACCTTGAGCCTATCTTTGCTTACTACGACACCGATACTGTCTACCTGCCCGGTACAGAGATATATGTCAGCGATACCTCTGCCAGCCTGAAGATAAAGTTTTCCGGTGGCATGAAGCTGAGCTATCGTCTCAGCGATGGCGCAAATGAGAAAGATGCGGAGACGCTTATTGATTCCCTTGGCCTCACCTCCGCCCACATCATAACACATAATAAGGAATACAGCCGCCTTGCATTTTACGGAGACAGAGTAAGCACCTCTGAGTTTAAAAAGGCATACCGTGCCCTGAAAGAAAGCAGTTTCATCAGCGAGACAGCGGTGAAGTTCGCATCCGCTTTTACAGTAATTGAATTCCGCCCCGCCTGTATCAGTGATGATTTTCTTTCCTTCCAGACAGCCGACGAGGAAAGGGTTGAAAAATACCTTACCGAGAAGAAAATCGGGTTTACGAAGGAATTCATTTACAGCGAACCATACGAAAACGAGGACAATGCAGCGGTTTGCAGGGCTATACGGTTTATCCCCGAAAAAGAGATGACGCAGCTTGAAAAATTAGCCCTCTTTGACGAGATATACATGGTGCTGGTGTCAGAAGATACAGACGCCGTGTACAGGTATACATGGGGACATCACGATTTTCCCGATTACTCAGGTGGAGGCATCAACATTTCGGATTACACCGATGGTGATGCAAACTGCGATGATAAAGTCACTGTAGCCGATGCTGTTGCAGTTCTCCAGTACATTGCAAACAAGGAGAAATATCCACTTTCAGAACAAGCGCAGTTCAATGCAGATATTGACGGCGAGGACGGCATCACCGGCGGAGATGCTATGGCTATCCAGAAGATAGATGCGGGTATAATGTAAATCTCTGCATAGATTAACAATCCTCCCCGTTCATAACGAGCCGGGAGGATTTCATATATCAGATTTCGATATTCCGACAGGTGAGCGGTATACAATAACACTCCGTGAAGGGATCTGCGCCAATATCAGCGTCTTATTCACTATGCCGCCCATCACGGGCGGCTGTATCATATCATTCATATCTGCAAATCTCAGGCCGTTTTTATGACGCTGTCATTTAATGATGAATAAGCAAAAGCCCTGACCAAGCCAGGGCTTATTATCTGTATTGAGATCAGGGTTTTACGGTTTCTGTGCATTGAGCCATTCTCCGAACAGACCTTTTCCATCGGTTGAACTGTATGCGTAATATGACAATATCTTGCTTGCATCGGCAGAATCCACCTTGCCGTCGCCGTCAACGTCCATTACAGCCTTTTCTTCTGCACTCAGCACTGTGCTGCTGTTCGTGGAAAGTTCGGCGTAGACAGACAGGATATCGGAGGCATCACGGGCGTCGAGGATATAGTCACCGTTGGTATCTCCTCGGTTTATCACATATGGCCTTGCATCAAACCCGACACCTGCTGAATAGCTTCCGATATTATCTGCGGTCAGACCAGGTGTAACATCATTCACAAATACTATCAGCTTTATTCTGTTATTGGATATGATGCTGCTGCCCGAAAAATCGAAATCCTGGCCGCTGAATGGCATTATTTCGATTGGCGTGACCCATTCTCCTTTTTTGATTGTATTCAGCTGGTTGATAACCTGAGATATTTCTTCAGTGTCAGACAGTCCGTAAACGATAAGAAAATCTGTATCATTATTTACGCCGCTGTTAAGTATCGCATCGGTTTTTATCCCATCACCTAAAACACTTTTTCCATCATTGTCAACAGTAAGCATTTCGATAAAGCTGTCCCTGTCATAAAGAATATCGGGTGAGAGACTGAAATCATGAAATACCGTGACATCAGAGATGTTTTCGGAACTCTCGGCTATGCGGAGCTGCTCTTCGCTCAGACGGCACACAATAAGCGGCGCTAATGCTGAACGGAACATCCCGGGATCATCTATGCCAAGCTCCGCAATGACTTTTGCAGAGGCCTCCCTGTAGGCGGCTTTCAGAAGCTCCAGCCGTATCTCCTGACAATAGTCATTGCTTATCCGGTCAACTTCATTCTGGCTCAGGCCTTCATCAAAAAGAGCGTAGATTTTGGCATGGCGCTTTTCTTCAACTTCCTCGTCAATCTCCGCCGTGTCAATGTCCTTATAGAAGATATAATACATATTGTCATCTGAAACAGGGGCGGTCTGATATCCGGCAGTATCTGTATCTGCGGCGTATGTTGTGGGATACGGCATAGGTAGCATGGCGGCCAGAATAACAGATATCAGTATCTTTTTCATAGTATTCCCTCCTTTATGCTATGGATGTAAAAATGCTTTCAGCTGTCTGACGGTCGCTGCCACAGACCATGATAGTGAATCTCTGATTGTTGTCTGTATATATGGCATAAAGCTGTTTGTCAAGACTGCTGTAGTAATGCCTGAATTCATATCCGTTTACAGTGCTGGTCATGTTCTCCACATCCGGTGGTGGGATTATAGTATCCCAGTTGTCAGGCGGCTCCGCTTTCTTGTTGAAAGAATAGATAAGGTAGATCGTTTCACCGATGCCGCCGTAAGGTCTGCTTCTTTTCCGGTTGAAGTTGATAAACAGTACGTTTACGTCCTCCTGCTCTTCATATCCGATATCAATCAGCTCAAAGCCCTCCGGTATATTAGCCGGAGCGATGTCTATAAAGCCATACTTCCGGCATACTGCCTTTATGCCGTAGGGATCGTCCGGACCGCCTTCTTTAAGAGTTGGAGTAACATTCTCCGTGGGATCTGCCGGAGCAGTCTCTACAGGAGAAGGCATATTTTCGAGCGGTGATACGGGCATCGTAACCGTTGCTGGGGCCTGTGTGGACTGGCTTACCTTTTCGGTGCGTGCAGTTACAGCAGCCGTCTGCTCCTGTTTTTCTGGCACTGTTGCAATCGGTAAGGTCTGAGGTACAGCTGCTTCGGTAACTATGCTGTTTGCTGCCGCCGTTGTGTGAGAAGATTCACTGCCCTGCACAGTCGTAACATCAGAGGCAGCTGTCACAGTGACTTCAGGCTTTGTTACGGTCTGTGATACTGCGGTGGCGGTTGTTCTGCCGGGCTTTGCCGCTGATGCGGTCGTTACTGCTTCTGTTACCGCAGTGACAGGCTCTTCGTCAGTCACTGGTGCTGTCTCTGTAACGATATCCGGCGGCTGAGGTATATCGGTCAGGGGGTGTTTTGTTGCTGCTGCCCCCAGCACAACGGCCAGGCAAAGGCCTGCCGCAGCAGGTATACAGCGAAGCATAAGCGTCTTCCTGCGTTTCTTCTTTTCTTCGTATCTGTCCCGGGCTTCAAGTACATTGGCAGCCATTTCCTTATAACTCATCATAGCTGAAGCCCTCCTTTTCCAGTTCTGTTCTTAGTGCCTTCCTTGCATTATACAGTAGGTTCTCTGTCTGCTTCCTTGTCTTTCCCATAGCAGAAGCAGCCTCGGCAGCTGTGAATTCCTCGAAATAGGTCAGCCACAGCACCTGCTGGTATTCTTTTTTCAGATTCCGCATAGCACGGTGGAGGGTGACCTTTCTTTCGCTCATAAGATAGCTGCGTTCAAGGTCAGAGCCATCGCTTATTTCAGCAGCGTCCTCAAGAGAAGTCTGCCTGCGGCGTTTAAGGCTTCTGAGCCTGTCTACAGCCATATTCCTGCCGATAGCGTACAGCCATGTGCGGAAGGAACTGCGGCCTGCAAAATGCGGCTTCTTCACAGCAAGTCTTATGAACGTATCCTGAACGCATTCTTCTGCGGAATCAATGTCGCCGGTGATGCTGCACAGATAGAGAATCAGTCCGTCCTTGTAGTTGCGGATAAGCTCTACCATACCTTCATCATCACCTGCAAGGAAACGGCGGTAGCTACTTTCACCGTTTTCCATATCGGGGACTCCTTTCCGGAATGGATTCCTTTCACTTATTAGACGATGGGAACTGCGGTCTATACTAAGTTTATTCTAACATTTTTTTACCGGAGATACAAGAAAGCTCTGAAGAATAATATCAAGGGGGAGGGAGACGGGTTTTCCAGAGCACAGATCAGACGTGCTGATGCAGTGCTGTATCACTTTCCGGTCTCTTAACTAAGTCGGTTTTCGTGTGATTTTTCGTGTGATTTTTATGGAAAATCGTGTGATTTTTCTGCTTTTTTCAGTAAAGAAACGGAATCACAGCGGGACTCGTGACATAAAGAAATTGCCTGAATACCGGCATAAAACCGTTATTCAGGCAATTTGTTGTTTGGTGCGGGTGACAGGACTTGAACCTGCACACCTTACGGCACAAGAACCTAAATCTTGCGTGTCTGCCAATTTCACCACACCCGCATAAACCAGCCCCGCCGCACAGGCAGGGCTGTGATAGTCATATTATTCCTGAGGATCGGACGGAGTAGCCTCGTGGAGGCCTACATAGTTCCTTTCCTCCTCGGTGGGAGCAGCAGGGATCTCGGGGCCGGGAGCCTCGTGTCTGCCAACGTAGCGCTGCTCGGGTGCCGGTGCCTGATACTGTCCTGCATAATGCTGCTCGGGCTGAACAGGCGGTGCAGCAGGTGCCTCAGCAAGCGCCTGAATAGCATCGGGTGCCTGAGGAGCAGGAGCTTCCTCCCTGTAATCGGGAACTACAGGTGCTTCGTGGGCCTGTGCGGCGAATTCGGCTTCTCTTGCAGCCTGTGCAGCAAGCTCGGCCTGTCTGGCGGCCTCCTGAGCCTCTCTTGCCTCTCTGGCCTTTCTCTCTTCCTTTTCCCTTCTCTTCTCTTCAGCCCTCTGAGCTGCTTCCTTCTCAGCACGCTCGCCCAGTGACTCGATGTAGATATCCTCATCAGCAAGGCTTCCTACAAAGCGGAGCTGCTTTACGGGGATACGCTTCAGGGGAGAGTATACGAACTTTGTACATGAATACTCACGGTCTACAAGTCCTCTCTTTTCGCAGAGAACCTTGTTTCCGTCTCTTGCACGCTTTCCGTACTGACAGTAATCGCATTTAGGTGCGATACTCTTGTCGAAATAGCGTCCGCCCTTGAAAATTGATAACAGATCCATGAAAACACCTCTCGTATTTATTTATGGTAACACAGATTTGGAACGTCCTTCTGTGAACATATCTATAATGTATTATAACATACTGACAGCGATTTGTCCAGTAGTTTCACTAAATTTATCAGAAAACAACATATTAGCAAATACTAACTTATTGATTTGACTTCGTTTGCACAGTGTGTTATAATATTAACAGGGGATATCTCACATTGGTTTTCCTTGTGCGGTATTGCCGTTATGCGGACAGGCGGATCTTATCCGGCTGCCGGCATCACAACATACACTTGTTTTCGGGCGGCAGGGCAAGGCTCTGTTTCCGGAGGGCACGGTGACGCTTGTTTGCAAGCTGATTCTGTCTGCCCGCGGGCGGACTTTTTTATTTGCCGGAAAAATACGGAGGTGAGATATGGCTGACAGCTGCGCTACAAAATATCCGATACTGATGCTGCACGGCATGGGATTCCGTGACGGTAAATTCGGCTACTGGGGAAGGATACCCGATGTCCTCAGAGCGGGCGGCGCTCGTGTCTTCCACGGCGGTCAGGACGGCAACGCCTCCATTGAATACAACGCCGGTATCATCGCCGGAGCGATCGACAGGATACTCAGGGAGACAGGTGCGGAGAAGGTGAACGTCATAGCCCACAGCAAGGGCGGCCTTGAAACGAGATATGTTATCTCTACAATGGGTTACGGCGACAGGATAGCCTCTCTCACCACGATAAGCACACCGCACAACGGCTCTGTTGCGCTGTCGAAGATAATGAAACTGCCGAAGCCGCTGAGAGCGCTTATATACATCGGTGCGAAGATAACGGACTTCTTTCATCTTATCTCAGGCGACAAAAAGCCCGATACCTATACCTGTATCAGGCAGCTCACAAGAGAGTATATGGCGGAATTCGGCAGGGACAATCCCGCTGATGACAGAGTGCTTTACAGGAGCTGTGCCTTCGTTATGAAGAATGCACTCAGCGACGGGATAATGACGTTCCCGTATCTCGGGGTAAAGGCGCTGAATACTCAGAGCGACGGCTTTCTAACGCCGGAGGAGGTGCGTTACGGCGAGTTCCTCGGCACCTTCACAGGCACCGGACGGAGAGGCATCTCACACTGCGATGAGGTTGATCTCAGGCGCAGGAGACTGAGCCGGAAGAAGCCTCAGGACGAACATCATATATCCGACATCACTGATTTCTATATCCGGCTCGTCAGCGAGCTGAAGGAAAGGGGATTGTAAGTTGGAAGAGAAACGAATAGCTGTAGCTGCCGTCGTGATAGACGAGCAGGAGGCGGTGACAGAGGTCAACCGTGTGCTGCATGACTACAGCGATATGATCATAGGACGCATGGGGCTGCCGTACAAGGAGCGCGGGATATCGCTCATCTCGGTGGCACTCGATGCAACACCGGACAGGATAAGCTGTCTCACAGGACGTCTCGGACAGATACAGGGAGTATCGGTCAAGGCGGCAATATCCAAGAAATAGGATAACGAGGTGATATAATGGAACTAATTACGATTAAAGGTGATATAACTTCATTAAACGTCGGGGCGGTAGTGCTTCCGGCGAATACCCAGCTAAGAAGAGGCTCGGGTGCTTCAGAAGCTATATTTCAAAAAGCCGGAGTTAAAGAACTTCAGAAAGCGTGTGAAGCTCTTGCACCAGTTGAGGTAGGTTCGGCTATTCCGACTTCCGGATTTGATCTCCCGGCAGAATACATTATTCATGCGGTTGTTCCGAAATGGCAGGGCGGCGAACAGAATGAGTACGCATTGCTGAGTGCGGCATATCTTTCAAGTCTTATGATAGCTGACAGTTTAAAGATAGAATCTGTTGCATTTCCGCTCCTTGCTGCCGGAAACAATGGATTTGATCCACGTGTGGCTTACTTTGTTGCTAAGAATACAGTTGAGAACTTCGAGCCTTCAAATAATCTGAAAAAGGTTTATCTTACGATCTATTCAAAAACAGCCGAAGCGCTTCTCCTTACTCTTGGCGAAGATATAGCAGAGACACCGGCAGAAGTACTTGTTCCTGTAAAGGCTGGAAAGCATCATGCTATGGCAGCTAAGGGTGCTGTAGCAGTGAAAGGTGCAGCGGCCGCTGTCGCTGGTGATGTTGTTGGCGTTGCTAAGAAGTTATGGGATGAGCACAAGGAAGAAATCGTCAGAATAGGAATAAGAATGGCTTTTGAGGCAGGAAAAAGAGCATTAATAAAAGGCAAAGATAAAGAATAACGGAGGTATAAATATGTACGATATAAAATCACTGAAGGCTGAGGAGTTCATCAGCGACGAGGAAATACAGGCTACTCTTGCCTATGCCGATGAGCATAAGCATGACAGGGAACTCATCGAGTCCCTGCTTGAGAAGGCACGCCCGAAGAAGACCGGCAGAGGCGTTGAATGTTCAGGCCTCTCACACCGTGAAGCGAGCGTTCTCCTTGCCTGCGATATTCCCGAGATGACAGAGAAGATATACGCTCTTGCAAAAGAGATAAAGGAGGCTTTCTACGGCGACCGTATCGTTATGTTCGCTCCTCTCTACCTCTCCAACTACTGCGTGAACAAGTGCGTATACTGCCCTTACCACGTTCAGAACAAGGAGATCCCGAGAAAGAAGCTCACTCAGGATGAGCTCCGTGAGGAGGTAATTGCACTCCAGGATCTCGGTCACAAGAGACTTGCCATTGAGGCAGGAGAGGATCCGGTAAACAATCCTATCGAGTACATCCTTGAATGTATCAACACCATCTACTCCATCAAGCACAAGAACGGTGCTATCCGCCGTGTCAATGTAAATATCGCCGCTACAACAGTAGAGAACTACCGCAAGCTCAAGGAAGCAGGCATCGGAACATACATCCTCTTCCAGGAGACCTACCACAAGGACAGCTATGAGGTCCTTCATCCCGCAGGCCCGAAGCACAACTATGCTTACCACACAGAGGCTATGGACAGAGCAATGGAGGGCGGTATCGATGATGTAGGTCTCGGCGTTCTCTTCGGCCTTGACAAGTACCGCTATGAGTTCGCAGGCATCCTTATGCACGCTGAGCACCTTGAAGCAGTACACGGCGTAGGCCCGCATACTATCAGCGTACCACGTCTCAGAAGAGCTTCCGACATCGACCTTGCTGATTTCGACAACGGTATCGATGATGAGACATTCGCAAAGATCGTTGCCTGCATCCGTATCGCAGTGCCATACACAGGCATGATAATCTCCACCCGTGAGAGCGAGGAGTGCCGCAAGAAGGTACTCGGTCTCGGCGTATCACAGATCTCCGGCGGTTCAAGGACCTCCGTAGGCGGCTATGCGGGCTACACTCCCGACGAGAGGCCGCACGACACTGAGCAGTTCGATGTATCAGACCAGCGTTCACTTGACGAGGTGGTAAAGTGGCTGATGGATATGGATTTCATTCCCTCCTTCTGCACAGCCTGCTACCGTGAGGGACGTACAGGCGACCGCTTCATGGCTCTCTGCAAGGTAGGTCAGATCCAGAACTGCTGTCATCCGAACGCTCTGCTCACTCTTCAGGAATATCTCCAGGACTACGCAAGCCCAGAGACAAAGAAGGTCGGCGAGGCTCTCATCGACCGTGAGATACAGAAGGTCCCCGATCCCAAGCGCCGTGAGAAGGCTCTCGATTACCTTGAGCGCATAAGGAACGGAGAGAGAGACTTCCGCTTCTGATAAAGAACACCTCCACCGGGATATCCCCGGACAGAAAACCCTATACAGTCAAAGAAAAAGGACGCCCGGCGGCGTCCTTTTTCTGTCATTTCATTTCTCCGAATATCAGCCGCATCAGCCAGTAATCCGATGAAGCTGTTCCGGTCGTCTCTCCGTGTATGAGAAGTGAGAGGAAGGAGACGGAGAGCAGCAGTGCCAGAGCACATATGATCACGGGTATCAGCGGACGGTACTTTTTGCGCTTTGCAAGGCTGAATATGATAACTCCGGCCGACAGCAGTATGCTTTCTGCCGGCAGTGAGAATATGCCGAGTATAAGTGCGGCAGCCGCTGCGATTATTGCAGGTACACAGAATTTCTTTTCAGTCATATCAGTCACGCTCCCAAAGAATATACTCTTTATTATTGACATCATCGTAGTAGAATATCTTTCTGATGCTTTCATCAAGCTCGCTGATATCCTTTATCTTTCTTTCAAACGGCTCAGCACTGCCCATTTCCGTAAAGGCAAAGCTGTCTATGCGGCGCTGCTTCAGGGTATATCCCATACCGTTCTTCTTCTCCTTTTCAAAGCCCTTGCCGTAACCGAAGTGATCTCCGTCGGTATCGCTGAGTGTAGGGTATACTAAGGAGAAGGATGAAGCAGTACCCTTTACATTCAGCCAGAGTGCTCCGTCATGCTCGGTGACGGTGACATTCTCGGTGATGTGGTATTTCTCCATGTCCATTGATCTGTCCGTATTTATCAGCCATACAGCAAGAAAGGAAAGTCCGCCGAGTATGACTGCTCCGGCAGCCAGTCCGGCAACTATCTTTTCTGTGCGTATACGGCGCTTTATGCGTTTTACTGCTCCTGCATCCTTTACGGCAGGAACGGCTATATCCTTATTTATGTTTTCAAGCTCGGAGCGGCATTCGCTGCATCCGGCGATATGCTCCTCAACGGCTTTTCTGCTCTCCTCGCTGCATACGCCGTCAGCGTACAGCGGGAGCAGGTCCTTTATTATACCGCAGTTGTTGTTCATTCTGATTCCTCCAGTCTGCTGATTATCATAAGCTTTGCACGATGAAAGGTAACTCTTGCCCAGCTTTCGGTCTTGCCGAAAAGCCCGCCTATCTGCCTGAAGCTCAGTTCTCCGAACACACGGAGAGTGAATACCTCCTTGTGCGGGTCATTCATGTCGTGCAGTATCTGATGTATTGCCATGGAACGTTCCTTGTCCGCAAGGCTGTCCTCTATGGAAACGGAGGTATCCGGTACGGTCTCCGGCACCTCTTCTCCGGTGAAGCGGCTGTCCTTGCGGCACTGTGAAAGAAAGGCGTTCTTTGCTATCTGACAAAGCCATACCCGGACATCGCAGTCACCCCGGAATTTGTCAACAGAGCGCATTGCCCGGAAAAAGGTTTCCTGTGTAAGCTCTGATGCAGTATCCTCGCTGTGCGACAGCGACATAAGGTACAGGTATATGTCGTGGAAATATTCATTGTAGAGCTCTTCAATGGTGTTCATCTTATCACCGCCTTCATACATAAGACTCAGCAGCTGCCGGTATGTTACAGTTAAATATAAAAAATATATTCAGTTTATCCAAGCGCCTCAGGATTCCGCTAAATGGGCGCAGTCTCTTCAAAATCCTGAACTTCATTATATCACAGATCCTTCAGCCATGCAACAGACAGATAAATAATCCTGCCCCTCCGCGGAGAAACAGAAAACCGCAGAGGGGCAGGATTGTCCCTATATTTACAAGGCAGATGATGCCGGGAAGAAATGTCTTTATTATCTGTCCGCTCTCCGCAGTGAACGGAGGGAGACAATGGTCTGAGATGCAGGAGATGATACCGTTATGTACTGTCTGCTGATCTATCCGTGATGTCGGTATCTCTTGAGTCTGTATTGCAGACTGCTGCGGCAGAGGCTGCAGCGGAGATGATAACTGTATGTCATAGTGTGATACCCTGATGTCTTCGGGGGTATCATCTCCTTCATCTTCAGTGATTATATTATACCGCAGATACAGGCCTGTTACAATATGCCGTGTGTCACTTTGATGATGACAAATGTCATATGTTAAAACGCCGGTCATAACGACCGGCGCTGTGTACTGTTTTATTTGTGCCACTTGGTGTTGAGCCAGTCTACTCTCTTGCGGAGCCAGTCTGCAAGGAAGTCGGCGGCCTCCTGCTCTGTTTTGCAGGCTGCGGCAGGCTCTGAGAGCTCGTTCACAAAATCCTCGTTGTGCTTTATGTTGTCCCACTTGTCATAGTTCTTTGTGAATTCGTCCTGGAGTGCGGCGCTGTCGTTTTCAACAAGCCCGATAGCTCTGTCGAAAACTCCGCCGTCGTAGGCTCTTGTCCACTTTTCCTTTATGATGTCCTGGTACCAGTCCTCGTATGCGAGCACCACGAGCCACGGGTTGCAGGTCTTGTAAACATTACCGTTTACGTCAGGTACTATGCTGCAGGCATAGAATCCTGCGCCGTTGATACATCTGTCCTTGTTGCCCATGGAGGAATCGAAATCCCAGGGAGCTTCAAAGGTGAGCTTTCTGTCGCCGTTCTCGCCGAAATCAACGTCCATGTAGAAGCTTGACCAGTAGATATCGGCATCGCAGGTGAGGTCGCTGATGATGTATGTATCGGCAAGAGAATCCACATTGACTACCTTCTCGACTGCCTCCTGAGGAGTGATGTCAGAAGTTTCAGAGATAGAAGAATAATCATCGTCGAAGACGAAGGCCTTGTCGTTATAGGCTGCCTCATACATTATGCGGTAGGTATTGTTCACGAAGTTCTCGATGAAGTCGTGCTGCTCCTGTGAGTTGATCTCGCTCTTGATAGTGAAACCCACATCGTCCTTCGGATCGATGATGGAGCTCGGGAGACACTTTATCCTGTTGCCGGTGCCGTCGTTGCCGTCATAGGGGATTAGTGCGGCGTTGTCGGCGTAGTCAACATGGAAGCCGTGAAGCTCATCCTCGTTGTAGAAGTAGCCGTCGAATTCAAGGAAGTAACCGATATCGGTGCCGGTATACTCAGGCTCGGGCTCGGTGATATCAACCCTGTGGGAGGATACCTGCTGCATATCCGTGAGGAGGTATACACCGTAGTATTCGCCGTTTATCTCAACGGTGACAAACTCTGAGTCTGTGGAGTAGAGACCGTCTGCGCCGAGTATCTCCTTTGCTGCTGAGAATGCAGCCTTGTTGCGGAGCATTGAGCCGTCCTTGTATTCTGCAAGGAGGAGCCAGTTTCTCTGGTCTGCTCCGTCGCAGAGTCCGAGCATATTCGTCTTATCGGTGAACTTTATCCTGAGCGGCTTTTTTTCGTATACGGTAGTCCAGTTTCCTCTTACCTTCACCTGAGCGTCAGCATCGGCCAGAAGGGAGATGCCGTCGGCATCGGTGAGGGTGACTGTGCATTCCTCATAGTAGGGTGCGATCGGTATCTTATAGCCGGGTGTCCAGGAGGCTATTGCCTCTGCAACGTGCTCGGCTACGGGCTCGGTCACGAATTTCATTACATCGGGGTCTGTGCTCTTGGTGGTAATGGAAAGAACGGGGAGAGTCTTCTGCTCGACCTGCGGTCTCTCTTTTTCCGTTGCTTCCTCTGCTATGGCTTCGGTTGCATCTGTCTGAACGTCGGCAGGCGTCTCGGCGCTCTGGCTGCTGTTCTGTACAGCGGGAGCAGAGCAGCCTGTCAGAAGAACGGCTGCAAGCGCCATGGAAAGGTATTTACTGGAATGTTTCATGTTTTTCTCCTTATCAACGTTAATAATGACGAGGTTCAAAGGCCGGCTGTATCCGGCCTGTACGTTCCGCAGCTTTCATGTCCGTACCCTGCTGCGGATTTCAGTATTATAAGTATATCACAGTATTTCTCTAATTGTCCTCTAAGTCACATCTAATTTGTCTCTAAAACGGTCTTATTTCTGTGAAAAGCATTATATCACATCCGGTCGGTAAAATCAAGGTAAATATTGTGATAATGGCTTGAATACTTGCGGAGCATATGTTATAATCGATGTATTGAAGGAGGTTGTATGATAATGGATACTTTATTTGTACTTGATAAAAAAGACTACGATCCGGCATGGAGAAAGTTCAGCCGTCCATCCGTGCGTGCCGTTATGCGCAGGGGAGAATGTGTAGCCATGGTGTACAGCCGGAAGTATGACTATTATAAATTTCCCGGCGGCGGTATAGAGCAGGGCGAGGATCATATATCCGCTCTTGTCCGTGAGGTAGGGGAGGAGACCGGCCTTTCCGTGATACCGGAGAGCGTCCGTGACTTCGGCCTTGTAATACGCATCAACAAAAGCAACAAGGAGCCCGAGACCATATTCTCACAGGAGAATTACTACTACCTCTGTGAGGCTGACGGCGAGCCGGGAGAGCAGTCCCTTGATGCCTACGAGGATGAGGAGGGCTTCTGTCTGAGGTACATCCTTCCTCAGGAAGGAATAGAAACGAACCGCACCCACGGCCATCAGGGCTATGACGAGGCACTGATAGAGCGTGAGGCAAGGGTACTCGAGCTGCTTGCAGAGCAGAAGAGCCTATGAATGATATGATAAGGGCACTTGCCGGAGACGGTGTCACAGGCAGGGAACTCGAGCATATCGACTGCTATATCAGGCCGCAGATGGGGCTTTTCATACCGGCGGAGTCATCCTGCGGCTATCCGCTGATAACTGCCGCTGAACGTCCCTCCTACATGATGATAATAAGCTTCTCTGCAGCCGCTTCGGATGATTTCCATTACAGCGCTGAGCTGCTCTCTCCGGGTATCCCCGGAGAGGCGAACGGCAGGTATCATTACTACTGCCTTATGACAGCTGCCGACTACTTCGAGGAGAGGTTTGCGCTCTACTCAGAAGAACTGCCGGTGTTCGCACCGATGCGGTTTGAGATATGCAGCGATATCCTAAAGGCGCTCAATACCTTTGCCTTTGAGTCCGGAAAATCGATGATGAATTCCGATATCACACTCGGCGCACAGTCGGAGATAATCACCCACTGGATTATAAGAAGCGTGCTCGGTGAGACGATGGATATGCGTGCGATATCGGATGACTATTCCATAGCCAGGGCGCAGCACTATATAGAGCTGCATTACGGCAGCAATATAACAGTCGCAGGGCTTGCCGGCCTCGGAAGTATGTCGGAATCCACCTTTAACCGGCGCTTCAAGAAGGAGACGGGCAGGACACCGATAGAGTATCTTATCGAGGTGCGTATCAACCATGCCCGGACGATGCTGCGGCGGAAGAGTCTGCCGGTGACGGAGATAGCACTCCGGTGCGGCTTCAGCAGCAGCGCACATTTTGCTTCATGCTTCCAGCAGAGAACGGGGCTGACTCCGAGTGAATACCGCAGTCTCTATGTAGAATGACGGGATAGTGAAAAACACTGACGGTATTTTTATAGACTTATCTCTCCGGAGAGAGTATAATATAACTATCATATCAGAAAGGATGATGAAAAATGACAGCAAATGAGATCTTTGAACTTATCAGCAAAAACCCTGTATTCCACCTTGCAACAATGGACGGCGACCAGCCCCGTGTAAGAGGTATGCTGCTCTTCCGTGCGGACGAGAACGGCTTCGTGTTCCATACTGCATCCACCAAGGATGTATACCGTCAGATCATGGAGAACCCCAAGGCAGAGATGTGCTTCTCCTGCGGAGAGGTACAGATCAGGGTGACCGGAGTGCTTGAACTCAATGAGGATCCGGTTCTCCGTGAGGAGATATTCTCACACCCGACGAGAAAGTTCCTGCAGGCATGGAAGGAGCACGGCATAGACGGCCTTATGCAGGTATTCGTGATGAAGAACTGTACTGCCGTAACATGGACCATGGCTACGAATTTCGAGCCGAAGGAGCCGGTTAAGCTCTGCTGAGAAAAAACAAGGAACTGTATGCTTGCATAAATATGGGATTCTAAAGGGGCTGCGCCCCTTTAGCGGAGTCCAGAGGCAGCGCCTCTGGCAGGGTGTGGGACAGAGTCCCACATTTATCCGCAGGGCGCTTCGCAAGGGTTGAATTCCCAAACAGTCCGGGGGACTGTTTTGGAAGAGGGGACGCCTTGCAAGTGAAGGCGCCCCTGATTGAACTATGGCTTACAGGCAGAAAGAAACGCCCGGACGACAGGTCCGGGCGCTGTATTTTTTTCAGGCTTTATGTATTATCATATTGCATCTGCCCCATGATTCGTTCTTGTAGGCGAATGCGTCAGGGGTTTCCGTGCGGACTGTGAAGCCGGCGCTCAGATAGCAGTGCTTTGCGGCCTCGTTCACGGAGAACACGTTCAGTATGACGGCTTCCGCTCCGGTGAACTGAAAAGCATAGCTCACGGCAAGCTCTATCATCTGTCTGCCGTATCCCTTTCCGCGAAGGCTGCTGTCTATCATCACGAATTTCAGCATTCCCTCATTGGAGGCGGGATTTACAGAATAGCAGAAGAAGCCGACCGGCTTTCCGTCATCGTCTGTGGCTATGAACGGTGCGTCGCAGCTGCGCAGTGCGATATCATCGAGGGACTGCCGGAAGCTGTTTCCTTCGAGCGGGAAGGGGAAGCGTCCGGCGCTCCATAACGAGTGAGTTCTTTCGTCTGTCATCCATTTTCTTAACGTCTCAAAATCAAGGCAGTGTATATACGGTCTCAGTCTCATAAAAGATCAGCTCCTTATATCAGTCATCTGCTCCTTTGCTTCTTCATCAGTCTGTATACAGCTCATGTCTGTAGTCTGGACAGGCTTCCTGCGGCGGTTCCTTGCTGCGAGTATGCCGTAGCCTGCACCGAGCAGTATGGATGTGATCATAGCCAGGGCAAGTATGCCGGATATGATCCGCTGCTTTTTGCTCCTTCTTCTCATTGCTGTCTTCTCCCTTCATCCTTCTGCCGGCCGGTGCGGATAATCGTCAGACGCACCTGTGTCCTGAGGCAGCCTCGAAGTTGTATTTTACTATGCCGAGATCAATCTGCGCCATGCCGCCGCCGTTGGTGGTTATAAGAGCCTCCTCGCCCTGCATCTCGACAAAGAATTTCTGCTGGTTCAGTGCTGTGGGCGCCATCATAGCGGCTATCATACCTGCCTTGAACCATACCGGCATCTCAGCCTCCGGGATATCACACAGCTTTGCGAAGGGCTTTGACTTGTGCCTTGCACCCTCATTGAGGCCGTAGCCTATGGCGATGATGCATACGAGCTTCTCGTCATCACCGATGGCTGCCCCGCAGTTCTTTCTGCTGAAGCTGCCGCCTATCCAGCAGGTATTGAGGCCCATCATCTGCGCGGCTATGACTATCTTCTCCCCGAAGTAGCCGGCACGCTCGTTGAGGTCTGCAAGCGACTTGTCTCCGACAATGGCAATGTAGTTTTCTGCGTTCCTGAATTTGCTGAATCTTGCAAGGACCGAATCGAGACATTTCGGTTCATCGAAGATGATCTGGATATTCAGACCGCTGTCTCCGTTGACCTCAGAGATAAGCTCTGTCAGCTTTTCTCTGTCCTGTGCCGAGATGGGTTCCTTCTTGTACTGTCTTACGCTGTGGCGTGCTCTGATAGCTTCTCTTATGTTCATGATTGCACCTCTTTCTTTGGTAGTTTTAATATGGTATCTATATTATACCACATTGTCCGGCGTATTACAACAATTGTTTTTACATTTTCCGAATTTATCTTCGTTTTGCTAATATGTAAAACACTTGACTTTTTATGGCTGCGATGCTATAATATTATTATACAGTCTGTACTGCATTGCATCCGGGGAGTGCGGATGCTGCGGAAAAGACGGTATACCGACATTTTGTGATATAGGAGGACATTATGAAAAGGATCATTTCGATAATTGCAGGGCTCTCGCTGCTCCTGAATACAGTTCCTGTAACAGTCAGTGCAGAGGAAGCGGTTCCGGCCGATATCGGGCAGGCTGCCTACGATCAGCTCATGGAGGTATCGTGGAAGTACGACAAGAACAGCGACAACATCATCACGATGGAGGAACTGAAAAATGCCGACCTTATAAGCCTTGACCTGACAGGCGTTACTGATATCTCATGGCTTGCCGACCTTGACAAGTGTACGAGAGTGCTCCTGAGCAACGGTGATATCACTGATTACTCAGTGTTAAGTGAAATGGATTCACTTACCGATCTGCTGATAGATAATCTTCCGATAGATGATATATCATTCATCAGGGATCTTGAGCTCGACATCTGCGAGATCACCGATATGCCGCAGATAGACCTTGAAAAGAGGCTTGCGGTCATGCGCTGCCCGGATGTTACGGTCGAGAAGGGATTCAGGTCAAAGATAGGTGCATTCCCGGATAACATACTGTGGAAGCATGAGTACAGCGTAGTGATAGACGATGAGTCCGTTGCAGAGACGGCCGGCTTCTACACTTCCGTATTCGGCCCGGTAAGAGGTATATATGCAGTTGCTCCCGGTGAGACCGATTACCATGTCATAGTTGACGGAGAGGAGCGCTTCAAGGGTCATATCACTGTTACAGAGCAGGATGTTTATTCACCGGAGCTCCATGACACAAAGACTGAAAACAAATTCGCCACCCTCTCCTGGGACAAGGCCTACGGCGTGCTGCGTGACGGCACTCTCTACGGCATCAAGGGCAAGGATATAAGCGTTATGGAGAAGGATGTAAAGGACATTATGTATGCTTCTTCAAAGGCGAGAATGAATCAGAGCTATACCACCGATCTGCTTCTCAAGAATGACGGAACGCTCTATGTCAACAAGGAGCCTGTGCCGGATCAGAAATTCGAGAGCATTGCTTTCGAGCGTGCAGTAACATCGGACGGTCAGCTCTGGGTGCCCTACAAGATAGACAGGCTGCCCTGGGTATATAAGATAGCAGATGACTTTAAGGAATTTGCTGCCAAGGGTGATGAGTTCTACATCTCAAAGTCCGGAGAGGTTATATGGTACTATTACAATGTAAATGATGACAACGAGGCTGAGGTTATCATAACTCCGACCGGTATCATGAATCCGAAATGGAACATGAGCTCAATGTTCATTGACGAGAATAATACGCTCTGGACAGTACGCACTGTAGGCAGAACGGCCGAGGTGACAAAGAAGGCCGAGAATGTAGAGAGCGTTGGCGATTACCATAACGCTGAGGGGTCGGTGCGCTGCTACAAGACCTTAGACGGACATTACTACAACTTCAGCGGCGAGGAAGAGGAGATAGTGCACTACACTGAGAAAAAGCCTGCCTACCGGTACGATGCCTCCTTCAAGCTGAGCTACTACGATCCGGCAGAGGAGACAGCATACTGTATTATCTCAAATGACGATGTGCTCTCGATAGAATGGCATGATAAACACTTCTCCATGAGCGGCATTGAAAGAGTGCTTACCCGCAGATCGGACAGTGAGACCGGATACAACTATATGTACATCCTTCGCACGGACGGCAGCATCTGGCAGTACTGCCTTGAAACGAAGGAGATAAAGGAGATGCTGACTTCCGGGCAGACAGAAGAGCCTACTGAAAAGCCTACCGAGAAACCCACAGAAAAGCCCACCGAGAAACCTACTGAAAAGCCGGTGGTAGCCGGTGACATCAGCGGCGACGGCAAGTTCAATGTTGCAGATGCAGTAACGATACAGAACTGGCTCCTCGGTGATACTTCCGCTGAAATAAAGAACTGGAAGGCTGCTGACTTCGTAAATGACGGTGTGCTTGATACATTCGATTATGTAGTGATGTGCCGCAGACTGGCCGGAACTGAATGATATTACTGAAATGCCTCCTTCGGGAGGCGTTTCTGTTTTGAGACGGCTTGCATACCTTCCGGTGATATGGTATAATAGAATTTGATCATTGTATATGGAGGCTTCAGATGACTGATAAAAAAAGGGGAAGACTGTATGCAGTGCTGCTTGCTGCGGTCATTATATTACAGTGCATAGCTCTTGTGTACATATTTGCAGTAAAGAAGACTTCCTTCCATGAGGATGAAGTTTTCAGTTATGCGCTGTCAAACAGTTATAAAAGACCGTTCATATACGGCAGCGCTCATCAGGTAGTTGATAACTATGATGTATGGTTTACCGGTACTGAATTCCGTGACTATATCCGCACGAATGAGGATACACGGTTCAGATACGATTCGGTATGGTACAATCAGGCAGAGGATGTCCATCCGCCGCTGTACTATGCGATACTTCATACGATCTGCTCAGTGAATACAGGTAAGTTTTCATGGTGGTATGCCTTTGCGATAAACCTTGTATGCTTTGTCTTGACTCAGGTGTTTCTGTACTTGTTCTCGGATAAAGTAATGTGTTCAAAGCTTAGTGCATTGCTTGTATGTGCTTTCTGGGGAGCGACTCTGGCAGCTCAGAACAATTTTCTTTTCCTTCGTATGTATGGAATGAACACATTGTTTTCAGTGATTTATGCATACCTGTGTATAGGATTGGCTGCCGGTGGCAAACCGGACAGAAAACGATGTGTCCTGATCGCACTGACAGCATTTCTTGGGGCAATGACTCAGCATTTCTTTCTTGTATATGCTTTTTTTGTTACAGCTTTCGTGTGTATATGGTTACTGATCCGGAAGGAGTTTAAGCACTTCTTTGGGGTAGGTGCGGCAGCAGCGTCAGGAGTTGCACTGTCGTTTCTGGCTTTTCCTGCAACGATTTCCCATATGATGCCCGGTGCAATGATTCAGAGTGAAGAACCGAACAGAAGGAATCAGATGATACGCATAGGTTCGCAGCTTGGAAGAGGCTTGTTTGGCATCGAATGGCTGAATACCGATCTGTTTCTGTTTTCTTTTGTTGCTTTGTGTGTTATTATACCGCTGATGATCCCATTGCTGTTCCTGTTCAGAAAGGAGCCGTGGATGCTCAGATTCAGAGCATATCTGAAGAAGCGCATCAAGGAAATGCCGGAAAGAGCAGGTAAGATCAGAAGTACTATACCTCCGGCGGTTCTGATCATTATCATTTGTGCTGTATTCTATGTTGTTGTTTCCGGACTTTATTGTTACAATGATTTCGGAGAGGACAGCGAGAGATATTATTATCAGATAACGCCTCTGATAGTATTGGCTTTTATATGGCTTGCACTGACAATTATCAGTATCATACCGTTCAGAAAAGCAAGAATCGCAATGCATTCAGCACTTGTTATATCTCTGGCAGCAGCGATTGTTTATCAGCACTGTACATATAAGATGACATTTGTGATATCATCCGATACGGAAAAAGGCTATATAAAAGAGTATACAGCAAACTCTGACTGTATTCTCCTTTCTGCTTCTCCGATATACCTTCCTATATACACTTTTATGCTCGAGGAGGCAGATGATATCTATTTCACCTGCTATGGTGAAGCACGCTATATTGATGACGATCTGCTTGCAGAGTATCAGAAGCTCTTCGATCAGGATGAACCGTTCATACTCATACTTGATGAAGCAAATTTCTGTAAGCCGGAGGATGAGTACTCAGAGGACCTTCTCGTCAAGGCAAGATACCGGAAGGAGAAGACAGAAGAATTCGCTCTTGAGTGGTTCAGTGAAAAATCAGGGCGCAATCCGGAGCGCCTGACTGCTGAGACTGCTCAGGTAAACCGTGTAGTTGCATTCCGCTTTGACCCGCAGACTTAACATATAAGGAGACCCGCAAAATGGAACAAAAACCCTACAAGATAGCCGTTATTGCCGAAGCGGCCGTTATATTCATACTTCTGGTGATCGGCGCTTTTCTGATCAGAGCGCTTCACAACTCAAGGGAGGCCGTCCCTGCCTCGGCGGATATGTACGACGGCGGCGAAGTCCGTGTGCGCCCCTACATAGAGAAGGAGGAGACCTTCTACCAGTACGTCGGCAAGAAGATACTCCAGCACGACTCCACCCTCGGCGAGATATTCATACCAGTATACGCAGACGTCCCCGTCAGCACCTTCGATACCTCCTGTCTTATCGAGCAGAACGGCAGGCTCGAATACAAGGAGGGCGATAAGCTCACCGCTCTTACCGGAATAGATATTTCCGGACATCAGGGCGATATTGACTGGGTGAAGGTAAAGGAATCCGGCATCAGCTTTGCTATGGTGCGTGCGGGCTTCCGTACCTACGGCGGCGGAATCCTTACACTCGATGAGTATTTCCGGGATAACATAATCGCCGCACAGTCTGCCGGCCTTGAAACGGGCGCTTATTTCTTCTCACAGGCAACCACCGTCGATGAGGCAATAGAGGAGGCCGATGCGGTCCTCGATTCAGTCGCCGGGCTCGATATGACCTATCCCATAGTCTACGACTGGGAAATGATACTTGATGACAACGCCCGCACGGATACTGTCTCCGTTGAGATGCTTGCTGATATGTGCGTTGCCTTCTGCGAGAGGATAAAGGCTGCCGGCTATACCCCGATGATTTATCAGAACAAGAGCACAGCCATGAAGAAGCTCGACCTGCCGCGTGTGGCGCAGTATGACTTCTGGCTTGCCGAGTACGGCGACGAGCCCTCCTATTATTATGATTATGCCATGTGGCAGTATACCTCCGACGGTTCTGTTCCGGGCATTGAGGGGCGTGTCGATCTGAATCTCTGCTTCAAGGACTATGCCAACGGCGGAGCAAGGCCATCTCTGCCGTATATTCCGCCTACCGAGCCTCCGACAGAGCCGGAGACTGAGGAGAGTCATGAGGAAAAGCCGGAGGAATGATCTGCTCTTGGCAAGAGGGGATATAATAACAAATTTACAGGCAGTCTGAAAAGGCTGCCTGTTTTCTGTCCTTGACAACCGCCGGCAGTTCTGTTATAATTTTAATAAGTGTTTATCGCACAGTAATCATTCTTCGGAAGGAGACCATATTATGACAGAGCTCGAGAAAAACTGGTTTGAGGAGAAGGAAGCACGCATCCCCCATAACGAGGTGCGTACACGTTTCGCTCCATCTCCTACAGGATATATGCACATTGGCAATCTGAGGACTGCCCTCTATACCTATCTTATCGCACGCCATGCAGGCGGCAAGTTCATCCTCCGCATCGAGGATACCGATCAGAAGCGTCTTGTGAGTGACGCTATAGCTGTTATCAAGCGCACTATGGATTCATGCGGCCTTGACTACGACGAAGGCCCCGATGTAGGCGGCCCCGTTGCCCCCTATGTACAGACAGAGCGCAGGGACTACTATAAGAAGTACGCTGAGCTTCTTATCGAGAAAGGCCACGCCTACCGCTGCTTCTGCTCCGAGGAGAGACTTGCCTCCCTCCATGAGACAGACGCCAACGCCAAGTACGACCGCCACTGTCTTTCACTCTCTCCCGAGGAGATACAGCAGAAGCTCGATGCCGGCGAGCCCTATGTTATCCGTCAGCTGATACCCGACGGCTCGACCACATTCAGCGATCAGGTATACGGCGAGATCACCGTTGACAATAAGGAGATAGAGGATCAGATCCTTCTCAAGTCAGACGGACTTCCGACCTACAACTTCGCAAACGTAA
Organism: Ruminococcus sp.; assembly: GCA_017620025.1. GTDB lineage: Bacteria > Bacillota > Clostridia > Oscillospirales > Ruminococcaceae > Ruminococcus. The sequence continues at coordinate 18,482 of JAFZRF010000026.1, read as the reverse complement.
TAGACGATCATCTCATGGGCATCACCCATGTTGTAAGAGGCAGCGAGTATCTCTCCTCCTCACCGAAGTACAACCTCCTCTATGAGGCATTCGGCTGGGATATTCCGGAGTACGTACACTGCGCACCCGTTATGTACAACGATCCCGCTACGGGCGAGGTAAGAAAGATGTCCAAGCGCTGCGGAGACCCCTCTTACGAGGACCTTCTCAATCAGGGATATCTCTCGGAAGCAGTAGTGAACTATGTTGCACTTCTCGGCTGGTCTCCCACAGGCGATATCGCAGAGCAGGAGATATTCTCAAAGAAGGAGCTTATAGACGCTTTTGATATCAGCGCTATTTCCAAGTCGCCTTCCGCATTCGATACAGAGAAGCTCAATCACTTCAACAGCATATATATGAAGGCTCTTCCCGCAGAGGAATTCTGTGCACTTGCAGAGCCCTTCGTTCACAGCGTTCTCCCGGGCGCAGATGTTGCAGAGATAGCTGCACTGGTGCAGTCCCGTGTGACAGTTCTCACCGAGATACCGGATATGATACGCTTCTTCAGGGAGCTGCCTGAGTACAGCACAGAGCTCTTCTGCAACAAGAAGAACAAGCTCGACGGGGTACAGTCAAAGAAGATACTTGAAGACCTTGAGCCCATGCTCGAGGCTCTTCCAAAGTGGGATGCTGAATCTATACACGATACTATTTACGCCTATGCAGAGAAGCTGGCAGAGGCAGAGGGCGTGAAGCTGAACAAGGTGCTCGGAAGGGTTATGTGGCCGCTGCGTATCGCAGTATCCGGACAGAGCGTAACTCCCGGCGGAGCTATAGAGATATGCACCATACTCGGCAGACACGAGTCGATCGAGCGTATCAACATAGCTATGGGTAAACTGGCTTAAGACATAAATCAGGGGCGCACATCGTGCGCCCTTAGCAACACCCGGAGGTACTATGAACAAGACCATACTTATCATAGAGGACGATCAGGAGATAAACGATATGCTCCGCATACTCCTCAGTCAGAACGGCTACTCAACAATAAGCGCCTATTCAGGAACGGAGGGGCTGCTCGTCCATTCCGATGCCGTTGACCTTATACTCCTTGATCTTATGCTCCCCGGCAGGAGCGGCGAGGACATAATACGTGATCTGAAGGAGAAGCATGATGTACCGGTGATAGTCACCAGCGCCATACATGACGTGAACAAGAAGGTAGATCTGTTTTCGCTCGGCGCAGACGACTACATGACCAAGCCCTTCCACAATGAAGAGCTCCTTGCACGCATCGCCGCAAGACTGCGCACAGCCGCCGACAGCCCTCGCTCCGGCGATACCATTACTTATAAGGATATCACCCTTGACTGCGGTGCCTTTACGGTATCATGCGGAGACAGGGAGTCAGAGCTCTCACGCTACGAGTTCGCACTTCTCAAACTCCTCATGGAGAACCCTTCACGCACCTGCACCAAGAGCATGATATACGATATAGTATGGGACTATGAGAATTCAGCTGACGACAATACCCTCAACGTGCATATCAGCAAGCTGAGGAAGAAGCTGAAGGAGCTCGATCCTGGTACGGAGTACATAGAGACCGTCTGGGGCATAGGCTACCGGATGAAGAAATAGTATTAAGAAAGTCTCAGAAACCTTTCAGACTTTTTTAAGAATTGGTTTAAGTGTTTTTTCATACTTGTCTGCTATAATGAGATCATCAAAGGAAGACAAGGAGGCGCATCAGATATGCGTGAAACTATTCTGAAGACCACAGGTCTCACAAAAAGATACAAGAAATTCACGGCGCTCGACAGTGCAGATATGACTGTCTACAGCGGCGATATCTACGGACTTATCGGCCGCAACGGCGCCGGCAAGACGACCTTCATGAAGGTCATAACCGATCTTACCGATCAGACCTCCGGAGAGTATGAGCTCTTCGGAAAAAAGAGCTCCGATACAGCAGGCGAGAAGCGCCGCATCGGATGCCTCATCGAGAATCCCGCATTCTTCGGGAATATGACAGCCTGGCAGAACCTGAGGTACTACTGCTACCAGAAGGGCATAACAGACTTAAAGCAGATAGACAGGGCTCTCGAGCTGGTACAGCTCACAGAAGTCCGCAACAAGAAATTCCGCAAATTCTCACTCGGTATGAAGCAGCGTCTCGGCATAGCCTTTGCACTGCTCGACAACCCCGATCTCGTTATCCTCGATGAGCCTATCAACGGACTCGATCCCATAGGCATCAGCGAGCTGAGAGAGACCTTCCTGAAGCTCAACAAGGAGCAGGGGATAACCTTCATAATCTCCAGCCATATCCTCTCGGAGCTCTACGCCGTTGCGAACAGGTTCATGTTCATCAACAACGGAAAGGTGCTCAAGGAGATATCAAAGGAGGAGCTCGACCTTGAATGCAGCCGCTGTATCGTGGTAAAGACCTCTGATACAAAGAAGGCAGTGACTGTCCTTGAACAGGAGCTCGGCGTCAGCAGCTACAAGGTCACAAGCAGCAGCGAGATACGCATCTACTCCGACGAAGCAGCACCTGATATCATCAATCAGAAGCTCGTCGGCGCAGGAGTGCCTGTATCAGGCATCTATGAATCAGGCGTATCACTGGAAGACTATTTCAAGACACTTATCGGGGAGGTATCGGAATGATCAACATGATGAGAGCGGAGCTCTACCGCCTTTCAAAGAGCAAGGGATTATATATCTGCCTTTTTTTACTGTTATTCACATACGGTATGGCGGCTGTATTGAAAGCACCTGGCGGCATTTCGCTCAGTGCAATGGTATCATTTGATAAGTCATCGGATGTGAAGCTCGATATCAATCAGATATCCTTCAACTATACATATTACTTCGCCTTCATCGGACTTGTGTTCTCTGCCATATCAGTTGAGTTCAGCGAAAAGACCGTAAAGAACACACTGACATCCGTAACGGACAAGAGCAGATACTTCATCGCAAAGTTCACAGGTACAGTAGTATTCGGTCTGTATGTATACATAGTTATGCACCTGCTGTACTACATAGTGAACCGCATCGTGAACGGCACAGCGTACAGCTCAGACTTCGGCAGCTATGCAGCGGCTATGGCAAAGCATCTGCCCATTATGATAGCCATTCTCTCTATCTTCTCGTTCCTTGCATTCTTCTTCCGCAAGGGCGCTTTGTTCAATACGTTCGCTATCGGCGGACCTGTTTTATATACCACGGTAGCGCTCACTCTCTATTCGATAAATGCAACGCAGAAGATCGCAGAGAAGCTGCTTGAATATGAGCTTGGATCCATGCTGAGCAAGATCGTTCTTGACAGCGACAGCAAATATCTTATTTCATGCTTTACTGTATGTTCGGCAGTAACCCTGATCTCATTCTTCCTCGGCTGGCTCAGCTTTACAAGGAGGGAGACAGACTAACCGGAAGGAGCAATGCCTATGACAGCCGCTGTAGTTATACTTGCCGTAGTTGCGGCTGCATTACTGCTCGTCTGTATGCTTCAGCGCCATGAGATAGTATCCGTAACACGGGAACTCAGGGGGCTGAAGGAGAAGAAGACAAACAGTCTTGTCCATTCCTCAACAGGCACGGCGGACAGGCTGATAACAGAGATAAACGGTCTGCTGACGAGTACCCGCAGCGACCGTATCTCCTATGAGAAAAAGAACCATGCGCTCGAACAGATGATGACGAACATCTCCCACGATCTGCGCACACCGCTCACCTCGGCACTCGGATACATCAACATCATACAGCATTCCGACATATCAGAGAAGGAGAAGGAAAGGGAGCTTGCCATAATCGAGAAGCGTCTTCTTCGTCTTGAAGAACTGCTCGATTCCTTCTTCGAGCTCTCGAAGATGATATCGGGCGGCAGGAAACCGAAGTCCGATGCGCTCAATCTTGTATCCGTCATCGAAGAAGCGGTAGTACATTACTATGACGACTATACCGCAGCGGAAAGGCAGATAATACTTGACTGTCCCGTACACAGACTGAAGATATGCTCTGACAGCGGTCTGCTCATGCGTATCTTCGATAACCTGATAAACAACGCACTCAAGCACGGCACAGGCGATCTTTCCATAAAGCTGATACAGGGAGAGAATGTGGGGATAGTATTCCGCAACGGTGTCGGTACTCCCGAGCCTGATATGGAGCATATCTTTGATGAGTTCTACACCACGGATATCTCACGCACCAAGGGCAATACCGGTCTCGGCCTTGCTATTGCGAAGCAGTTCACCGAAATGCTCGGAGGCAGCATTTCCGCTGACCGTGAGGGTGACGACTTTATAATGACAGTGATACTGCCCGGCAAAACGGAGCAGGAATAAGAGAAGCCCGCAGACATCTGCGGGTTTTCGTTTGTAAAAGTAAGGTAAAGTCCTGTCTGGGATTCTAAAGGGGCTGCGCCCCTTTAGCGGAGTCCAGAGGCAGCGCCTCTGGTGGGGTGAGGGGCAACGCCCCGCATATCCGCAGGGCGCTTCGCAAGGGGTGAATTCCAAAACAGTCCGGGGGACTGTTTTGGAAGAGGGGACGCCTTGCAAGTGAAGGCGTCCCCTGATAAAACGAATGTCTGTTGACAGCATGAAAGCCCGCAGGTTTGCAGCCTGCGGGCTTTGTGTCTGATAATGTCCGTTAACTGTTGAAGCTTGATACGCATCCGATGAATGCGGGAATATCGTTCTCGTCAACGATCATGTATACGAAAGGTCTGTTGAGATAAATATAGATGTATCTTGGGGGATTCGGATCAAATGCGGCACCTGCAGCCATCATGACGGCTGTTGCAGCTGCTGCCTTTGTGCCCTTTTCTGTGAGCTCGATGTTGGTCTTCTGGATGACTTCATCGATGTAGAGCGGATAACCGCCGGTCACTGTAGCCATCTCTGTGAAATCAGATTTTGCTGCATCGAACGCATCACCCATGCCGAGAAGCTTAAGGGCATCCTTCATAGAGCAGTCATACTTGTAATCGAGCTTGGGTATCATTGTTGATACGATAACATTGTCCATATCGCCGGGAGTCCTGAGCTGCTCTGAGAGCTTTGCAGGGTCAATAGATGCGATGTAGTCATCAAGGCTGATTCCCTCGTCGGGAAGGATTCCTATGAACTTGTAGCCGCCTGCGTAGTTCTTCTTGAACGCAAGGGCGTTGTCAAGCTCGTAGTAGTTGTCAGAACCGGCATAGAGCGCAGCGATATTCTGTGTCTGGCCATCCTCTGTGACGAACTTTGAAGGAGAGGAATCCTTGTACGGAACTTCCCAGTCGGCCTCAAAGAAGAGAGTATTGACAAGGGTCATGCAGGCCGCCGGATCGTCAAAGGCATGGGGATTATCGATAAGCTTCGGGATCATGCCCTTTGTATTGGTGTTTACCCAGCTGTTGATATCAGCTACTGTAGTCTCGTTATAGGGAGACTTGTAAATCTCAGATTCAAAGTACTTCTTGTTCTTCTCGAGGAAGCTGTCGTGTACCTCGAGCCAGTCACAGTCCCTGAACCAGATGGAATTTGCGATCATGACCTTTTCCTTCTTGGACTGCGGGAGATTCTGCATGAACCATGAGAAGTACTCGTTGAGGTCGTCAAGCGTGAGACCGCTTCCGAGAACCTTTTCCATCTGCTCAAGAGTTTCGTTGGCTGCACCGTTGGCAGTCATGGTGAGAGCGGCCGAAGCGGAGATAGGAGATATCAGCATCTGACCCTTCTTGGTATTCTCATCTGCGTTGAGCTTCTGGAGAAGATTGACACCGAGCGCCATCTCTGCGGCAGAAAACTCCTCGGTAGGCTTCTTGCCGTCAGATCTTATTGCTGATATCGTATTGTCAAGACGTATGCTTCCGATAGCGGAGGGAGCGTTGAATGATGTCTCTGCACCGAGCAGGTAAGCGCTCAGCTCGTTGAGGTCGTCCTCTGTTACCTGGCCGTCGCCTGTGATATCGGAATTCTTCTTCTGTTCGCTGTTGAGTGTTTCGTCAACACCGTTTATGAGGGCGTCACGGAGAAGTATCATATCAAAGGTGTCGATGCCGCTGTCGTCATTTACGTCACCTATGATATGTGTGCCCGGGATCTTTACGCACTTTACGGCTGCCACCTCTCTGAGATCCTCGAGTATCTCGTACTCGTTTTCATATTCCGGACCTGAGTAATCCTTCGTTGTGATAAAGGTAACATCGACGACGTTGTTCTCGCTGAACTCGGAGAACAGGTTGTATGCATCCATACGGTACTCAGCGGAGTTGCCGTCAAAGCAAAGTCCGGGAGTTATCAGGATCGGCGATCCCTTATAATAACTGAAGCTGCTCAGTGTTGTCAGATAGACTGCATCGGCCTGACATAGGTAACCATCGCTTGACGAACTGCCTCTCGGCCATACATCCATACCCTGATAGATGACATTGTGCAGAGTTACCTCATACTGCGGACTCAGCTCCGGTGTGTAATCATCGTATTCCTCTTCGATCGCTTCGGGTATATCTTCGGCAGCGAATGATACCGGGAGAGCAGGGCATACTGCACCTGCGAGCACGGCTGATGCAAGTATTCCCGACAGCAGCCTTAACTTGTGGTTGAATTTTTTCATGGATTTCTACCCCTTTCATTGTGTGATAAACATAGATGTCTGCAAGATGCACTGGCTTGCTGATTAAATCATACCATACCCTTTTGTCAAAGTCAACGGAATATAGCTATTGTTCACATTATACCTTAAATAATTATCATATTGCACAATATAAAGACCGCTGTTTTGTAAGATACTACCATAGAAAAAGCCCGCTGTCTTTCCGGCTGTGCGAAGAAATGACGCAATACCGGAAAACAGCGGGCGTTGTGACAAAAAAAGGCGGCTGCCGGGAAATGGTCAACCGGCAGCCAGAAGGTGTGGTGTGTAATAATCTTAATTATTCGGCGATACCTGATACTGTGAAGTTTACCTCAACAGTATTCCAGCCGCCGTCGAAAGCGGCTTTATCGATCACCTGAGCGCTGTACTCAGAGCCGTAGGGCTGGAGTGTCTCTGCAGAAGCATCGGTATAGAGCGGGCCGTCGATACATCTTCCGTCAGAAGCGGGCTTTGCAACCCACTCGTTGAAGAGATTTGCCCTTGTCTCCTTGCCGTCGTCGGAGGAGGTATAAGCCTTTGTGAGCATCGGGAGCTCGTTTCCGTTGAGCTTTACGGAGTTAACTGTGATAACAGCGCCGGGGAACAGAGTCTCGCCGTCACGGAGCATAACGGCCATGAAGCTGAGACCTGTGGGAACATCGCTTGCATCGTCCTTGTTGCCGGTAGTAGCAAAGCGGTAGCCCTTTGAGTCTGTGGTAACGCTTACGGTATAGTCACCGTTGCCAGTGATATGTGCAACTCCTGCGTTATAGGCAAGGTTGTTCTTGGATATATCATCGCTGCCCCAGTACTGTCTCTTCCAGGTGCTGTCAACGATGGCAAGATAAGCATCGCCGGATTCTGCAACAGCAGGAGTCTCAAGCTCTGACTTCGGTGAAGCGGGAGCTTCCTCCTCGGCAGCCTGACCCTCTTCAGGTGAATCCTGAGAAGCGGCGTTATCAGACTCAGCATCCTGTACTGCGGAAGTATTTCCCGTCTTGTTTACCTCTGAAGAGGCCTTTCCGCCGCAGGCTGCCAGAGAGCAGAGCATAGCGGAGAGAACTATACAGGAGATAAGCTTTTTCATATTCATTTACCTCTTTCTTTCAATTGATATCCGGGACAGGTTTCACTATGGCGCCCGGAAATAACGGAGACAGAAGCTCCGTGGGTACAGATACCCTGCGGTTAATATAATGATACACGATATTACCGCCTTTTTCAAGATACTTAATCCACAAAGTTTACTGCAACAAATAATCCGTATTCAAACACTATGTATAATAATTGCCTGAAAGTAGCTGTTCTGTTATCCTTTTGTATTTAATTTGTTATCTTTTTTCAGACGCGCTGCCGGTTTTCACAGCATTCCGGCAGGCGGCATATAATGCAGCATGAAATTACTGCATTATAAAGGATGGAGCTGTTTATGAAGGAAAGGATACTTGCCGCCGGGGGAGATCTCCGGCAGCTGTGGTGTGCTGCCGCACTTGACGGTATGCCGGGATACGATGCAGAGGTCTGCGGCTTTGACAGAAAGGATATCCCGGAGAGACTCAGGCATCTTGCGGAGGACAGCGGAGAGCAGTGCAGTGTTCTGCTGCTGCCGGTAAAAATGTATAAATGGGAAGAAAAGGTAAAAGTTCCCTGCTCTGCAGGTAAATCAGAGGCAGAAAAACTTCTCGGGAGACTGACTTCCGATGCAATTGTCATCACAGGAGGTGACAAAAGGCAAACGGCCTCATTGTTCCCCGGGCATCTTGCGGTGAGTTATACGGAGAGAGAGGATTTCTGCCTCCGCAACGCCGTCCTCACTGCGGAGGGCGCGGTGCAGCTCGCACTTGAAGAGCTTGATGAGGCGCTCTGCGGTATGCCTGTACACATCACAGGCGCCGGACGTATCGGTCTTGCTCTCTGCCGTATACTTTCCGGCTTCGGTGCAAGGGTGAGCATATCCTCGCACAGTGCCGCGGGCAGGGCAAAGGTATTCGCCGCCGGAGCAGAGCTCTCAGAGCCCTCCGCCGGGCACAGGCTCATATTCAACACCGCACCTGCACCCGTACTGAACAGAGAGGTGCTTGAACGCCTTGACAAAGGAACGCTTATCATAGACCTTGCCTCTGCGCCGGGCGGCACGGATCTTGCCGCAGCGGAGAAACTCGGCATACGTGCCGTTCATGCGCCGGGGCTGCCGGGAAAGACGGCGCCGGTGACGGCAGGGGAGATACTTGCCGGAGCCGTGAGGGATATACTGGAGGAGGTGAGATGCAATGACTGAGGGGGTATTCAGCGGTATCCGCATAGGCTATGTAATGACGGGCTCTTACTGCACCTTTGAGCGCAGTCTTGCGGCAGCGGCTGAGCTTGTACGGCTCGGTGCGGAGCTTATACCGGTCATGTCGGAGAATGCGGCGAATACGGATACCCGATTCGGGACAGGAGAGGAGAACCTTGCACGTCTGCGTGATATCGCCGGCAGGGAAGTCATGACGACAGTAACGGAGACCGAGCATATCGGTCCTGACGACCTCACAGACCTGATGATAGTTGCGCCGTGTACATCGAATACGGCGGCAAAGCTCGCCTGCGGCATAACTGACACAGCAGCGGCGATGGCGGTGAAATCACATCTGCGCAGCGGCAAGCCCGTACTGCTTGCTATAGCCTCGAACGATTCTCTTCTTGCTTCGGCAAAGAACATCGGAGAGCTCTTCAACCGCCGGAGCTATTATTTCGTGCCTATGCGTCAGGACGATATAATCCGTAAGCCGGCTTCACTTGTGGCGGAATTTGCCATGATACCGCAGGCAGCACAGGCCGCTTTGAGCGGAATACAGCTGCGGCCGATAATCACTTGTTAAAAAAATGTGCGCACATCAGTCTCTCAACGAATCATAGTATTATCAGGGGACGCCTTCACTTGCAAGGCGTCCCCTCTTCCAAAACAGTCCCCCGGACTGTTTTGGAATTCACCCCTTGCGAAGCGCCCTGCGGATAAGCGGGACTCCGTCCCACACCCTGCCAGAGGCTCTGCCTCTGGACTCCGCTAAAGGGGCGCAGCCCCTTTAGAATCCCAAACAAAGCAAAATCCGGCTTTTGGACAAGCTGAAGGGCGCACATTGTGCGCCCTGATATTGCCGTATTGGTAACAGGATGTATCAGCCCTTGAGCTCGACACGTCTTATCTTTCCGCTTATGGTCTTGGGGAGCTCGTCACGGAACTCAACGATACGGGGATACTTGTAAGGAGCAGTATGCTTCTTTACATAGTCCTGTATCTCCTTCTTGAGCTCGTCAGTACCCTCTTTGCCCTTTACCAGTACGATGGAAGCCTTTACTACCTGACCTCTTACCGGGTCGGGAGCAGCACTTACGCCGCACTCAAGCACATAGGGGAGCTCCATGATAACGCTTTCTATCTCGAACGGTCCTATGCGGTAGCCGGAGGACTTGATAACGTCATCGACACGGCCTACGTACCAGAAATAGCCGTCCTCGTCCTTCCATGCGGTATCGCCTGTGTGGTAGGTGTCGTCGTACCATACCTCCTGAGTCTTTTCCTTGTCCTTGTAGTAGCCGAGGAAAAGTCCGGCAGGTGCGCCGTTCTTGGTGCGGATAACGATCTCGCCGGTCTCACCTGTCTTGCAGGGCTTGCCCTCGGGATCAACTATATCTACATCGTACATAACGCTCGGCTTGCCCATTGAACCCGGACGTGCTGTCATGCCTACGAAGTTTCCGATAGAAAGCGTGGTCTCTGTCTGACCGAAGCCCTCCATGAGCTTTACTCCGGTAGCGTTGAGGAACTGGTTGTATACCTCGGGGTTGAGTGCCTCGCCGGCAACTGTAGCATACTTGACGCTGCTCAGGTCGTACTTGGAGAGATCCTCCTTGATGAAGAATCTGTACATGGTTGGCGGAGCACAGAAGGTGGTTATCTGATACTTTGCGAACATGGGGAGTATCTTGTGCGCATCGAAGCGGTCGAAGTCGTATACGAATACGCAGGTCTCACTGAGCCACTGTCCGTAGAGCTTGCCCCAGAGCGCCTTGCCCCAGCCGGTATCGGATATGGTGAAGTGTATGCCGTTGGGATCGACGTTGTGCCAGTACCTTGCGGTGATGAAGTGACCGAGTGCGTACTTGTGGCAGTGTGTTGCGATCTTCGGGTATCCGGTAGTACCGGAGGTGAAGAACATAAGGTTCGGCTCACTGCCGCAGGAGAGCTCTGAGGGATCGGTGGGACGCTCGAACACATCGCTGCATCCTTCAATGCCCTTGTCGAATGACTCCCAGCCCTCACGTTCGCCGTGAGCCATCATGCGGAGTATCTTCATGCCGCTTTCCTCGACGGCAAGATCGACCTGATGAGCAACGTCTCCGTCGCCGGTGCATACGATAGCCTTGACCTCGGCAGCCTTGAAGCGGTAGGTGAAGTCATGCTGTACGAGCTGATTGGTGGCCGGGATAACGATAGCGCCTATCTTGTGGAGAGCCACTATAGCGAACCAGAACTGGTAATGTCTCTTGAGCACCAGCATGACTCTGTCGCCCTTTCTGATGCCCATGGAGCGGAAATAGTTGGCGGTCATGTTGGAGTATTTCTTTATCTCTGCGAAGGAGAAGCGGCGCTCCTCCATCTCGTTGGAGATGTATATCATAGCTGTTTTGTCGGGGCACTTTGCAGCGAGAGCATCAACAACATCGAAGCCGAAGTTGAAGGTCTCCTCGTTCTTGAAGCGGATGCCGGAGAGCGCACCGTCCTCGCCTGTTTCCACCTCGACGAACTTGTCTGCAACGGGGTTCTCGATGTTGGCAAGATCGAAGTTGGTAACGCCGGGGAGAGTAACGGGCTCAAGGTGAGTGAGAGCGTGTGCGGGCTGCTGGTTCTGTCCGAATACTACGGCATAGAAACGGCACTCGCTGCCGCCTATCGCCCACTCGTCATGCGGCTCGGAGCTGTCGTAGTAGATAGAGTCTCCGGGGCCGAGTATCTCGGTGTTGTCACCGATCATGATCTTGAGCTGACCGCTTATTATGATATCGAGCTCCTGTCCCTCATGGGTATGCGGGCGGGGAACTCTGTACTTCTCGTCAACGTAGGGGATAGTTACAAGGAAGGGCTCGCCCATCTTGTTGCGGAACTTCGGGGCAAGGCGCATATAGCTCAGGCCCTTGCGGCGTGCGATCGGGAGACCCTCGCCGCTCCTTGTGATATCGAAGCTCCTGATACGGGGCGATTCACCTTCCATAAGGTCGGTGATCTCGACGCCTGTCTCATTTGCGAACTTGTATATGAATGTAAAGCTGAAATCCTTGGCACCGCCCTCGTATGCGAGGTATTCGTATGTGGATATGCCGCACTTTTCAGCCATCTCCTCAGGAGAAAGACCGACTGACTCACGGGTGAGTCTGATACGTTCGGCGACCTCTCTTATCTTAAACTCGGGGTTGATCAGATTACTCATGGCAAGCCTGTTCCTTTCATAAAGATTCCGGCAGCGGTAATGTCATTTTATATGCTGTAAAGCGTATTTCTGCCGGTGCTTACACGCATATCATTATAGCACCGGCACAGCTTTTTGTCAAGCATGGGGAGGTGTGTGACTGCACGGTGACTTCAGCGGAAAATGCGAAATTCGGGATTAGGAAGTATTACAATAAGTTTGGGATTCTAAAGGGGCTTTGCCGCAGGGCGCTTCGCAAGGGGTGAATTCAAAAACAGTCCGGGGGACTGCTTTTGAAGAGGGGACGCCTTGCAAGTGAAGGCGTCCCCTGATAGAACTAAGGATTCTCTTGTTATCGGTCGTCAGTCTTTCTTAGGAAGTGTCTTGTCGATATTTGTATCGAGAACGACATACATCGGTCTGTCCTTGACCTCGACAAAGACTCTTGCCAGATAGCTTCCGATTATACCGAGGCTGAACTGCTGAAGTCCGGCTACCATAAGGATGATACAGGCTGTGGATGCCCAGCCGGTAACTTCATCGCCGAATACCAGCTTTCTTACTATAATGATGACTATGAACAGGAGAGAGATGAAGAACAGCAGAACTCCCATGATAGAGGAAAGAACGAGAGGGAAGTGTGAGAAGGCGACGATTCCTTCGATAGAGTAAGAGAACAGCTTGAAGAAAGACCATTTTGAGCCGCCTTCATTTCTTGCAACATTGTTGAACTCCAGCCACTTTGTCTTATAGCCCGGCCACTCGAAAAGTCCCTTTGTGAATCTTGATTTCTCCTTGAGAGAAAGAACGGAATCGACCATGCGTCTTGACATCATGGAATAGTCACGGGCGCCGTCAACGATCTTTACGTTGGATATCTTGTTTATCAGCTTATAGAATGTCTTTGCAAAGAAAGAACGTATAACAGGCTCTCCCTTACGGTCAACTCTTCGTGTGGCTATACGTTCATACTCTCCGGACTTCATCAGCTGATACATATCCTTGATCAGCTCCGGCGGATCCTGAAGATCGGCATCTATAACAACGACATAGTCGCCGGAAGCTGCCTCAAGACCGGCGAGCATTGCAGCCTCCTTTCCGAAATTCCTCGAGAAGGAGACATACTTGACACGGCTGTCCTTTTCGCTGTATTCCTTCATGACTCTGTATGTCTCATCCTTTGAACCGTCATTTACAAAAATAAACTCGAAATCGACTCCCTCCTCAAAACCGGCAGCCACTTCGGTTATAACATTATAGAAAGCGGGGATGTTTTTCTCCTCGTTATAGCACGGTACTGTAATAGAAATAAGCATTATTATACCTCCGTAAAACAATAATAATGTTTATTATAACATATTATTCTGAAATTTGCAAGACTTTTATATACATCTGTAACATATTTCTGAATAAGCTTCTGATAAGCCGGCTGTCCTTCTCCTGTTTCCTCGTACGAATGTTATTACAGAGTGACACTCCGGCAGCTTTGTGATTTTTACGTACTTATGACGGACAATTATTAAAAATATAGTGACAGCAGGAAAAATATGTGGTATAATGTATTTATAAATCTCTGTCAAAGGACGTGAACCTTATGTCTAATAACATAAAGAACTATGATGTCATCATTGCAGGCTGCGGTGCGGCAGGACTTTATGCTGCTATAAACCTCCCCAGGGAGCTCAGCATACTTATCCTCTGCAAGCGTGAGCTGCCGCTCTGCAATTCCATGCTCGCACAGGGCGGCATCGCCGGCGTATACGATTCCCCGAGCGATAATATACAGTATCACCTGAACGATACCCTCATCGCCGGCGGCTTCAAGAACAACGTCGATGCTGTTCATACCCTTGTCAGCGAAGCGGCAAAGGATATCGAGCACATAATCGACCTCGGCGTTGATTTCGACAAGAATCCCGACGGCAGCTACCACCGCACACTTGAGGGCGGTCACAGCCACCACCGCATCTTCCACCACGCTGATGCTACAGGCAAGGAGATAACGACCACCCTCCTTGAGAACGTGAAAACTCTCCCGAATGTTACTATCATGGAGAACACCATCATGTGCGAGGTGAAGCAGACCTCCACAGGCTACTCAGCGTTCCTGAGACTGCCGGATGAGAGCTACATGACAGCCAACTGCCACTTCATGATACTTGCTACCGGCGGTATCGGAAGAGTATACCAGTTCACGACAAACTCCGCCATCGCTACCGGCGACGGCATAACCTTCGCCTATGAGATGGGCGCAAAGATCAAGAATCTCAGCTACGTGCAGTTCCACCCGACAGCCTTCAACAACCGTGAGACAAGAGAATGCTTCCTTATCTCCGAGGCTGTAAGAGGTGAGGGCGCATACCTTCTCAACTGCAAGAAGGAGCGCTTCATGCACAACTACGACGAGCGCCTTGAGCTTGCACCGAGAGACGTTGTATCCCATTCAATTATCCTCGAATCCCGCAAGCAGAACTCCACCGACTTCTACCTTGACATAAGCTACAAGGACAGCGAGTTCCTGAAGAAGCGCTTCCCGATGATCTACAAGAACCTCCTTGAGCAGGGCTATGACCTCACCAAGGAGCCCGTGCCGATATTCCCCTGTCAGCACTACCTGATGGGCGGTATCGACGTTGACAACAACTCCGAGACCACTCTCCGCAATCTCTTTGCCTGCGGCGAATGTTCTCACACAGGAGTACACGGCAGCAACCGTCTCGCGAGCAACTCACTGCTTGAGGCACTTGTATTCTCACGCCATGCTGCCGGCTGCATAGCCTCCCGTATCGGAGAAGCTCCGGAGGATTTCGAGACTGCACAGTTCGATCCCCATATCGGAGCACCGCATATTCCCAAGGGAGTCCGCACCGAGACCAGAAAGATACTCCAGACCGCACACTTTGTCATTCCCGACAAGGAGGCAGCCGCAAAGGGCTTCAAGCGTGTCAAGGAGATAAGGGACGATCTCATCAGCGGCGGCTACTTCATGGATCCCGATTATGTGCTCGCTAAGTCCATCGTGACAGTGGCATATATCATACTCGGCGAGGTAATGCAGTAATACATAAATACTGCAAGAGGTGAATGATAATGTCAGACGAGATAGTATCCCGCATAAAGAAAAAGCTTACCGAAATAGAAGAGACCGAGAACATCAGGATACTCCACTGCGTTGAGTCCGGCAGCCGTGCATGGGGCTTTGCCTCACCCGACAGCGACTACGACGTAAGGTTCGTTTACGTCCGCCCGGCGGAATGGTATCTGAAGCTCGAGAAGACAAGGGATGTCATAGAATGGCAGCTTGACGACGTATATGATATCAGCGGCTGGGATATACAGAAGATGCTTCGCCTGCTGTACAAGTCGAACCCGACTGTATTCGAGTGGAAGAACTCTCCGATAGTCTATCGTACCACGGAGGACTGGAAGAGGATCAGCGAAGTGACGGACAGCTATTTCAGCAGGACGCACGGCATCTATCATTACCTCAGTACAGCACGCCACAACTATAAGGAGTATCTCCGCACCGAGGAGGTAAGGCTGAAAAAGTACTTCTATGTACTGCGCCCGCTGCTTGCCTGCCGGTGGATAGCCGATAAGGAAACTCCGCCCCCGATGCTCTTCTCTGAGCTTATGGAAGCTGAGCTGGAGAGCGATATCAGGCCTTATGTGGAGGAGCTTCTTGAAAAGAAAATGCAGACACCGGAGATCGGGACAGGAAAGCGTATCGATGAGCTCAACAGATGGATTGAGCAGGAGATACGTGTTATGAAGATACTTGCGGAGAAGACAGACAACACCCGTGAGCGCAGCTGGGAAAAGCTTGATGCTGCCTTTCTCGGTCTCCTTGAAAAGGGGGAATAACGCATGAAACACGCAGCAGCATTCATTACAGCAGCAGTCATCACAGCCGCATCGGCAGTACCGCTCATTACCGGCGGTACCCGCATCGAGTATGCCGCAACGGAAAACACTCTTACCTCGCTCGGCAGCTACCTCCTCGGTGAAGGAGAGCTTGAGTACGGCAAGGGCGATTTCAACCACGACGGCGTTGTAGACGGCTTTGACCTGGTGTTCGAGAGAAAATACGTCACGGAATACAGCAGCAAGCTCCCCGAAGGTATGTGGGTAGGCACCGGAGAGAACGGTGTCCGCCTTTACTGGTTCAGCGGCGGCACAGGTTATATATTCGGCGGCGGGGCAGCACAGACGACAGATTTCACAGCTTCTGTAACGGACAGCCGCTTCACCTTCAGCAGCGGCGGTTCAACTGCCATGGCTGATATCGTATGGAACAGCGATGACAGCTTCTCGCTCCACTGGGATGACTACGGCCTTGAAGCCTTTTCTCCCGCAGGCGATACCGCACTTCTGCCGTCGTCAGAGCTGACCGGAGAGTATGTTACCTCCGGCGATTTCGGAGAGCGCAGCTGGAAATTCAGCGGCTATACCGGAAGCTGTAACGGACGTGAGTTCTTCTGGCTGCCGGAGGGAGACGGGATAAAGCTCTGCTGGTGCGGAAGCACTGAGTACGGCGATATAGAGCACATCACTCTTTCAAGAACTGATAAGCACCACTTCACGCTGACTTATGAAGACGGCAGGAGAGAGAGCTTTACCCGCCGTGAGATAACGACTGTGAACGGCATTACGTACGTCAACGGCATAATGATAGCCAACAAGACCTATGCACTTCCGTCAACCTACAATCCCGGCGCACTTACTGCCGAGACGCAGACGGCATTCAACGAGATGAAGAGCGCTGCATGGTCGGAGAAGGGGCTGAGCCTGAGTATATGCTCCGGCTACCGCTCCTACAGCTATCAGTCCACTCTTTACAACTCCTACGTGAACCGTGACGGCAAGGCAAAGGCGGATACCTATTCCGCACGTCCCGGTCATTCCGAGCATCAGACCGGACTTGCAGCTGATATCAACTACGCCGGAAGCTGGTTCGACAGTACTCCCGAGGCCGCATGGCTCGCAGCAAACTGCTGGAGATTCGGATTCATCATACGCTATCCGCAGGGCAAGCAGGACATAACCGGATACAAGTATGAATCATGGCACGTCCGCTACCTCGGCAAGGAGCTTGCAAAGATGGTATACGATTCCGGTCTTACGCTGGAGGAGTATCTCTGCATAGATTCGGTATACAAGTATTAACGAAAGGAAGAAAAGCTATGAAGCTTCTACAGTGTTATATAGACAATATAATCACGACTGCACTTATGGAGGACATCAACTACATAGACGCCGCTGCCGATAACCTCATCCCCGAGGATCACCGCAGCTCTGCCTACTACGTAGCCAAGGACTCCGGTGTCGTATGCGGCATCGAGGTAGCTAAGAGAGTGTTCGACCTTGCAGGCGGCGATGTTGATTTCCGCATACTCATCAAGGACGGTACTAAGGTACAGAAGGGTGATATCATCGCAGAGCTCGAGGGCAGCACGCTCACTCTCCTCAAGGGCGAGAGAACGGCTCTCAATCTCCTTCAGCATATGTCAGGCATAGCAACAGCAACAAACAGGTGCGTGGAGCTCGTCAAGGGCACTAACGCCTCTGTTACCGATACAAGAAAGACACTGCCCGGCCTGCGTGCTCTGCAGAAGTACTCGGTTACTGTTGGCGGCGGCAAGAACCACCGCTTCAACCTTTCCGACTGCGCTATGCTCAAGGACAATCATATCGACGCATACGGTGGCATCACTCCGGCAGTGAACGCACTCCGTGAGAAGCTCGGCCACACCGTAAAGATAGAGGTCGAGACACGTACACTCGAGGAGGTAGCCGAGGCAAAGGCTATCGGAGCAGACATCATCATGCTTGATAACATGACCTGCGAGACCATGGCAGAGGCAGTAAAGCTCGTTGACGGAGCAGCACTGCTTGAGGCCTCCGGTAACGTCACAGATGCCAATATCCGTCAGATCGCTGAGACTGGAGTAGATATCATCTCACTCGGCGCACTGACACACTCCGTAAAATGCTTCGATATCTCGATGAAGATAAAGAAGTGAAATATCCGCTGAAAAGGGCTGCCAACGGCAGCCCTTTTCAATTCATAATTCATAATTCATAATTATCCTGAGCCACTGGATTTAATTCGGAATTATAGGTATCGCCTGCCGGCGATGATTTGAAATGTAGGCATCGCCCCCTACACCAGCTGAAGCCTGCCTTCAAAAGTAACGACGCACATTATGTCACCCGTGCGACAGCCGACTTTAGCCTGCGTGTCTGAAGAAAGCAAAAACCGGCAATGGGTGGGAAGAAAGGGGGAAGGGAAAAGAGAGTCCAGAGAGGAAAACCGTGAGGGGAAAGGAGGGAGGGAAATGCCGGTTTTTGCTGCGGTTTTCTTTTTCCCTCCCTCCTTGCCCCGGGAGGTGTTCCTCTTTGGCTTTTGTGTGAGATTTAGCAAAT
>JAFZRF010000004.1 GCA_017620025.1 Ruminococcus sp. | reverse complement strand
CGAAGGGATTTGATTTCAGCTCAGTATCTCAGGCTGATGTTGATCGTATTGTGGCTTTAATAAACGCTCGTCCAAGAATCTGCCTCGGGGATAAATCTCCTGATGAAGTTTTTTGTTGCACTTGACTTGACAATCTGCCTGCGCCCCTTTAGCGGAGTCCAGAGGCAGCGCCTCTGGTGGGGTGTGGGGCAACGCCCCGCATACATCCGCAGGGCGCTTCGCAAGGTGTGAATTCCAAAACAGTCCGGGGGACTGTTTTGGAAGAGGGGACGCCTTGCAAGTGAAGGCGTCCCCTGAAAAACAAGTTCTTTGCCACACTGTAGCAACATACAGCAAAGCTATGTACGTCCCTTGTTTCTGATACCGGATATTGTAAATCATCTCAGGATATGTTATAATAGGAAAAAACGTCAGGAGGAACAACATATGAAAGGACCGCTTTTGTTTTTAGGCAGAGGCTCGGCATTTGCCGATGAGCAGAATTCTGCATTCTTCACGGAGGACAACGAGCTTGTGCTTATAGACTGCCCGGCGACCTCCTATCAGAAGATAAAGAAGATGGACTGGGCGAAGTTTGACAATATCTTCATTCTCGTTACACATACCCACGGCGACCACAGCGGCAGCGTCGGTACTATGCTGCAATATGTATGGTTCGCAAGCGGCATGAAGAAGAAGGTCACAGTCGTTGCTCCGTCCGAGGAGGTAAGGAAGGACTTAGAGCTCCTGCTTATGCTTATTGAGGGCTGCGAGAAGGAGTGGCTGGAGCTGACTACGGCTGACAGACTCGGAAGGAAGTGGCTTATATCCTCTGTTCCGACAGTTCATGTAAAGCCCCTCGAGGGCAGATGCTTCGGCTATCATCTGAACGTCGGAGGAAAGAATGTCATATACACCGGCGACAGCTCCACCATTGAGCCGTTCATGCCGTATATCAGTGAAGGTACTTATCTTTATACCGAAGCAGCATTCTACAAAAGCGATGTGCATATGTATCTCCGTGACAAGCTGCCGGACTTCGTAAGACTCACGGAAGAGGGCGTTCATGTATACCTGATGCATCTTGACAACGAGGAAGAGATAAAGAAAATGATTGCCGGCACTCCCCTGCAGCTTGCGGAGCTCTGGAACGGCAAAGCGGAGGTCAGGTAATGGAAAGGATAAGGAGACATATCATCTTCTACGGCTATGTACAGGGCGTCGGTTTCCGCTGGAAGGCACGCTCAGCTGCGGAAAGATACGGTATCTCAGGCTGGGTAAGGAATCTGCCGGACGGCTCTGTCGAAATGGAGGCTGAGGGTACTCCCCGTGATATAGCAGACCTTGTCACTGCGCTCGAGGATCACGCCTGGGGCAGTGTTGAGAGGATAGAGACGAAAGATGTACCCATTCACGGAGATTATGGATTTGAGGTAAAGTAAATGGGATTCTAAAGGGGCTGCGCCCCTTTAGCGGAGTCCAGAGGCAGCGCCTCTGACAGGGTGACTCCCCACAGTGTGGGGAGATGTCAGCGAAGCTGACAGAGGGGACGGACCGGTTAGGTTGGGACAGAGTCCCGCATTTATCCGCAAGGCGTCCCACGATAAAACTATGGTTTACGTATAGACTGACGGGCGAACATTGTTCGCCCTAAATCATTTGATCAGTTTTCATTTGCTTTGTACATCAGAAATATATTCCCCGCAAGTGAAATATTTCCATACCATTCCCGGACTATATAGGTAAGAGGTCCTCAACGCCTCATGGAAGGAGGCTTATCCAATGGATGACAATACAATAATCGACTTGTTCCGGAAAAGAGACGAGAACGCTATCGTCGAGATGAAGCTGAAATACGGCCGGCTGTGTCTGTATATCGCAGAGAACATTCTCTCGCAGCGTGAGGACGCAGAGGAATGCGTAAATACTGCATACTACGAGGTATGGAACAAAATTCCTCCCGAAGATCCGGCAGACCTCAGGCTCTATCTCTGCCGCATAGTCAGGAATATAGCCATAAAGCGTCTTGAATACAACAAGGCGAAGAAGCGTGATACGGGTATGACAGTGTCTATTGAGGAGATAGCTGAGATGCTGCCGGCTCCTGATGAAGGCATAGCTGACGGGAGACTGCTGGCGGACGCTGTGAGCCGTTTTCTCAGGACTCAGGACGAGATAAAACGCAAGGTATTCATCAGGCGTTACTGGTACGGCGACCCTATAGCAAGGATAGCGGCGTACTACGGTCTGAAGGAGAAGACCGTTGCGACTTACCTCTTCCGGACAAGGAAAAAACTCAAAGCCTTTTTACAGAAAGAAGGGTATGACCATGAATGAACTGAGATTTCTTGATGCTCTCGGAATGATAGATGACGACCTCCTGAGAGAAGCCGATACCGATTTCACTGCACCTCTGCCGGCTGCTCCGTCTTCACGGAGAATGATGACTGCGGCAGTTTCAACAGCAGCAGTGGCGGCGCTTACCCTCGGAGCTGTTGCACTGATAAACGGACACAGGGCAAAGGATATGCTCACTCCCCCGGAACAGCCTGCTGTAAATATCACTCCCTCATCAGACGGCGGAAGAACTCCGGCTGCAGAAGATACAACGGAGGTATCAACAGAAACTGGCTCATCAGAAGCAGTCAGCGGTACTGCTGCGGCTGATTCCCATAGGTCATCAGCTTCCGGCGAAACAGTCAGCACACAGACGGCAGGCAGCGGACTGAGTGCGGCTTCGGAAGATACACCTTCTGCTGGAACTGCTGCTGCGTCAGAAAGCAGCCCGACCGCTGCAGGGCAGCAGCGCACCTCCGATGTAACACGCAAGTCATCAAAGACTACGACCGCCGTAAGCTCGGCTAAAGCTCCGGCGCAGACCACGACACGTACTACCACAGCTGCGACTGCCCCGACTGAGGGACATAAGGGCGGCGTACAAAGCGGAAACTGCTACTGGCAGCCGTTCGCAGGGTACATCGACCCCGACATGGACAGCTACCATGAGGATGAGGAACATCATGTAGATATCAGGACGGCAGAGGGCTTCTACAGGCAGCTCAGCACGGGCGAATATGCCGCTCAGGGGATAAAGAGCGATATATCAGTCACTGATTTCGGCGGCTATATCGGTAAGGTCGCTGAGGTCGCAAGCACCAGCGAATATCACGGAGGCGGTGCGGAATCGCAGGCGCCCTCACTTACCGGAGCGGATGTCTACTACTACGCCCCTGCCGGAAATAACAAGGCCTTCATCATCGTAAGGAAGAATGATCAGTGCAGCATCTTCATCGCTGACAATATCCAGAGCAGCAGCGGTTTTAAGAAAGGCATGGCATTCTTCGGAGTGGAGGATTCAGGCGATATACAGAGCATAGAATGCAGGATCATGGTACCGGATAACGGACTTATGGCAGTATTAAAGGAAGAAACGATCACCGATCCCGGCAGGATAAAGGCTGTATACGATATCCTCTGCGAGCTCATACCGGAGGACTACAGCAAGCTGCCGGAGCACATCGGTACTCCGCCGTGGCTCACTGCCGCCTACGAAGCCTACAGGAATGATCCGAATGCTCCGCAGCGCACCGATCACAGCATAACCATAAAGCTGAAAGACGGCACTGTACTGGAGGATATACTCTATCAGCCGTACATCGGAAACGGTTACGTGCAGGGCATGGAGGAGCTCACGCCGGAACAGAATGCCGCACTCAGGGAGCTTGTATAAATGAACAGAAGAAAAAGAATATATATGTATCACCCCTGACGCTCTCCCGAATATGGCAAATATATCCGTAATAATGACATAAATGGCTATGCTGCGGCTTATCCCCATGCATTTCTGATCCCATTGGTGTATTATCCGGATACGGCTTTCTTCTTTTGATTGTGCAGAATGCGCATAAACTGATACCCGGATTGTGCTTGTTGACGAATTATACTAAATTTTATCCATTTCTTTATAATTACTATTGACTTTTTACACAGGTTATGGTAACATATAATCAAGGAAAAGGAGTAACAGAAGCTACTCCAAGCTGAATTTACTTGGACTGAGGAACGGCGGATGTAGTGCCAAGTACTCAATGTAAATGAAATTATGCGGAAAGGCGGGTGAGTCCAATGGAAGAGAATTCAGTTATACAGCGTGAAGCCGGCGGGCTTGCTGATCTTTCGGAAAAATAAACGGGAATATAGGTCAGATGACTTGTTCCGATGAATAGTGTATTCAAATAAACCCCGATAGAAACGCAGACGCATTGCTGAAAGAAACGGCTTCATGTCTAAGCTCAGAAGAAATACAGGTCATACCTGAAATTCCGACTTGAGTCTTTAGATAAATTTATAGTAAAGGTGAGTCCAATGAGATCCTGATTTAGAAAATGTTTCTTAGCAGAACAAGCAATTATCAGTACCGCGGACGCAGCGAGTGCGTGAACGGTATCTGGAATATATGTAAAAATTCATTTTAAAGGGTGATTCCAATGGGAACCATTTCCCGGAGTTTCTACAATGGTTGACTGCTTGAATCCTTCCGGGGGTCCGCAAGGAGTCGGAAGGGTTGGTCCGAATAAGTAATTCAGCCTTCGGTGTGAATCTCACTGAAACACACTGTATACAATTGAATAATAATAAAGGCCTCAGCAGAAATGCTGAGGCTGTCTTTTTGTTATTTGCCGTCTTCTCCGGTAATCTTCCGGCGGTACTGCAGAGCTGCCTGCTCCTGCTTGTTGTCGCCGAATTCGTAGTATACGTGTCCGGCGAGTGCATCGGGGAGATACTGCTGACGTACCCAGTGATTCGGGTAATCATGCGGGTAGAGATAATGCTGCCCGACTGTCTTGGCTCCGGCGCCGTCGTAGTGAACATTCTGGAGATGCCTCGGGAAATCAAGTGCATCGGAGGTCTTCAGATCCTCGATAGCCGCAGCCATCGCCTTGTAGGCACTGTTGGACTTCGGCGCGGTTGCAAGGAGTATTATGGCATCCGCTATCGGAAGACGTGCCTCCGGCAGACCGAGCTGCACGGCAGAATCAACGCAGGCCTTTACTATCGGTATCGCCTGCGGGTAGGCAAGTCCGATATCCTCGCAGGCTATGCACAGCAGTCTGCGGCAGAGGGAGATAATATCCCCTGCCTCCATGATGCGGGCGGCATAGTGGAGAGCAGCGTTCTCGTCTGAACCGCGTATCGACTTGTGGAACGCCGAGAGCAGGTCGTAGTGCTGGTCGCCGTCACGGTCATAGCGCATATTGCTGCGCTGTGCGAGTATCTCAAGGGAGGATTCCGTAAGGACGTTCTTTCCGTCCTTCTGTTCACCGCAGAGAGCGCAGAGCTCGGCAGTATTCATGGCCTTGCGGACATCACCGCCGCAGCTGTAGGCTATGGTGCGGACTACCTCGTCCGAAGCGACTATCTCCGTACCGCTCTCCTCCCCTATTATGCGGAAGGCACGGCGTACAGCGGGTATGAGCTGCTCTGCCGGTACGGGCTTGAACTCGAACACCGTACTGCGGCTGATAACTGCGTTGTATACGGCGAAGTACGGGTTCTCCGTGGTGGAGGCTATCAGCGTTATCTCGCCGTTTTCGATATACTCAAGCAGGCTCTGCTGCTGTTTCTTGTTGAGGTACTGTATCTCGTCAAGGTAAAGGAGGATACCGTTCTCCGAGCCGAAGGTGCCTATCTGCGATACAACGTCCCTGATATCGGAGAGCGAGGAATTCGTGCCGTTGAGCTTATGCAGCGACATACCGCAGTTCTCGGCAATGATACGGGCCACGGTGGTCTTGCCGACTCCGGAAGGGCCGTAGAATATCATGTTCGGTACTCTGCCGCTTTCGATTATACGGCGGAGAGGTCTGCCGGGAGCAAGGATATGCTCCTGACCTACGACGTCTTCAAGCGACGCCGGACGTATCTTATCTGCTAAGGGTGCGGACATAGCGATTCTCCTTTGGCATAATAGCATAAATCGGAATTTAGCGCCTATGGCGCTAACAGTGAATAGTGAATAAAGAATAGTGAAAAGTGAATAGTTGAGGTGTTCGCTTCGCTCACATATTAAAATATATAATATATCGCCGCAGGCGATACCTTAATTATTCACTATTCATTTTTCACTCTTCACTATTCACTGCTTATCGGCATTTCACGCCGATAAATCCCGATTTATACTATTAACTGACAATAAAAATAGCGGGACGGACAGCACGTCCGTCCCCTGACAGTTATTCTTACTTGTAGAGCGGGAACTTCTCGCAGATAGCGTTTACTCCTGCACGGATCTCATCAGCCTTAGCCTCGAAATCTGTTGCGCAGAGGTAGATGTATTCAGCGATCTTCTCCATCTCCTCAATGCCGAGACCTCTTGTTGTAACAGCAGGTGTACCGATACGGATACCGCTTGTTACGAAGGGCTTCTCAGGATCATTGTGGATAGCGTTCTTGTTTACTGTGATATAAACCTCGTCAAGTCTGTGCTCCAGCTCCTTGCCTGTGATGTTGAAGGGACGGAGGTCAACAAGCATGAGGTGGTTGTCTGTACCGCCGGAAACGAGGTTGAAGCCTCTCTTGAGGAGACCGTCAGCAAGTGCCTTTGCGTTTGCAACGATCCTCTGCTGATACTCCTTGAACTCAGGCTTGAGAGCCTCACCGAAGCATACAGCCTTGGCTGCGATGACGTGCATCAGAGGGCCGCCCTGTGTGCCGGGGAAGATAGCGGAATTGATCTTCTTGATGAGGAACTCATTGTTTGTGAGAATGAGACCTCCTCTCGGTCCGCGGAGAGTCTTGTGAGTTGTTGTTGTTGTGATATCTGCATAGGGTACAGGTGACTCGTGGCAGCCTGCTGCTACAAGACCTGCGATATGAGCCATATCTACCATAAGGAGTGCTCCGACAGCTCTTGCGATCTCTGAGAGACGCTTGAAATCGAGTGCACGGGGATAAGCAGAAGCACCTGCAACGATCAGCTTCGGCTTGTGCTTGTTTGCAAGCTTATAAACCTCATCATAGTTTATAGTCTCTGTTTCATCGTCAAGGCCGTAAGAAACGAAGTTGAAGAACTTGCCTGAGATGTTTACAGGAGAACCGTGTGTGAGGTGTCCGCCGTCAGCAAGGCTCATACCGAGAACGGTATCACCGGGCTGGAGAAGGGCGAAGTAAACAGCTGTGTTAGCCTGTGCGCCGGAATGGGGCTGTACGTTAGCGTACTTAGCGCCGAACAGCTTGCAGGCACGGTCGATAGCGATCTGCTCAACAACGTCAACGTTCTGGCAGCCGCCGTAATAACGCTTTCCGGGATATCCCTCAGCGTACTTGTTTGTAAGTACAGAGCCCATTGCTGCCATAACTGCGGGAGAAACGATGTTCTCGCTGGCGATGAGCTCCAGGTTTCTTCTCTGTCTTGCAAGCTCCTGATTCATAGCCTCGCCCACTTCGGGGTCGTAGCCTGTTACGAAGCCGATCGAATCCATAAGGTCATTATACATTGAAATGCACTCCTTGTTTATTATTTGTACATCAAGCACTATATTATGATTATACAACATACCGGAAGATTTTTCAATACCTTTCGGGGAATTTTTTTAGGGAACAGCTCCGTAACATACAAGAAAAAGAAAAACATTAAAGAATGTCAGAAATCCGTTTAAAAGAACGAGTGTATCAGTTGAAGATCTTCAAAGGGGTGAAACGATGACAGACAAGGATCTGCGCAGATATGCAGAGCAGTCCTCCGAAGCGGCGAGACGTGCGCTTTTCGATGAATACTGCGGCTACGTCTATGTGATATGCGCCAGCAAGCTCAAGGGCTGCGCCGGAAGCGAGGACATCGAGGAATGTCTTAACGATACCTTTGCGGCGGTGTTCCGCTATCTTGACACGAGCAGCGGACACAACGGCGACCTGAGGGGCGTTATAGGAACCATAGCAAGACGCACCGCAATAAGCTATTTCAGGCGGCTGTCCCCTGATGCCGACCGGACTGTATCTATCGATGCGGAGAATATCAGAGAGCTGCCTTCGGATATGAGCGTAGCCGACGAAGCGGAGCGCTCCGCCCTGAGCGAGGCAGTGCTCGGCTGCATCGAAGCTCTCGGGAAGCCTGATTCTTCGATAATCGTTTACTTCTACTACTACGGAAAATCCACAAAAGAGATAGCTTCACTCACAGGGCTGAGCAGCACGGCAGTACAGCAGAGACTGAGCCGTGCCCGGAAAAAGCTGAAGAAGCTGCTGAGTGAGACAGGTATCAGCGAGGAGGGATATTTATGAGATTCAGTGATGTATTCAGCGATATCGACGACAAGACCGCCGAAAGGCTCTCTGCCGGGTATCCCGTCCTTGACGGCAGGCAGAAAGAGAGGCTTTACGCTATGAGTAAAAGAAAGTATGAAATAAACGCCGGAAACGGCAGCAATGAGGTATCGGGAGTTGAAAGATACAGCAGGCCGAAGTGGTATAAAGCTGTAAGCATTGCGGCTGCGGCAGTCCTTGTTGTCGCAGGGATAGGCGGCAGCACTGTACTGATAAGCCGCTACGGCAGATCGCCGGCAGACAGTACCGGAACTGCGGTAACAGAAGACGCAACACTGTCCGAAGAACAGGCAGCAAGCATAGAAGCTGCCAAGGCTGAGGAGCAAAGGCGTTCAGAGGAGAATATCGCTGAGGCTGAAAAAAAGGCAGAAGCGGCGAGGGCAGAAGACGAGCAGAAGAGCATCGACGCTGTAGCAAGGGAGATGACTGCTGCTTTCAGAGAGCTCATGTATGACTTACGTGCCGGATATCTCGAAGTTGACGAGTCGGAAGTCATCACCCGCACGATACAGAACGGCGAGTATGAGAATCAGCTCAGCTTCTACCGCATCACAGACCCGGATTATCCGTCGTGGGAGGCTGTAGAAAAGCGGTGCTATGAGGTATTCGACAAAGAGCTCGGCAAAAGCTTTCTTGAAGACTGGCATCATGCGGACGAGGAAAGTTTAACCGACAGTACATTCATCTTTACCGGTGATGACGGCTTCTGCTACAGCAAGGAGATACATGATGCAAACAAGGACAAAGCCATACCGGAAATACACGAAGATCAGATAAAGGGCACGCATAACCCGGACGGCACCATCACGACATCTTTTACAATAACCAATCCCGGCTCCGGTCAGCCTTATGATATCGAGACCATACTCACTATCGTGAACACAGGCAACGGCTGGCGGATAGGCAAAGTTGATGATAGACAGGTCGGTCAGTCTGCCGGCAGCTCTGATATACAGGTATCAGATTCTGTCGATGCTGATGCTGTAGCAAGAGAGATGACCGATGAGTACAAGTCTTTCCTCTGCGATCTGTGGGGCGGCACTTTAGAAGTTGACAAGTCTTCTGTCGTTACAAAGACAGTCAGGACATTTGACGATTCAGCTGATATAACAAGGGAGTTCTACCGCATCACTGATCCGGGATACAGAACATGGGCAGATATGGAAAGGCGCTGCTTTGAGGTGTTCGATACCGAACTTGGAACATCTATCCTCAGTGCCTGCAACTGCACAGATGAGGCGAACGTAAGATACGACACAATATACTATACTTCAGAGGACGGCCTGTTCATCTGCAAGGATGCCTATGAATCAGCAGGCCTCTGGAAGGACTGGGATCAGGATGTCATAACCGGTGAGCTCGCTCCGGACGGAAGTATAACCACGACACTGACCAAGACCTATACCGACTGTGCTCCCAATTTTGTCATGGAAACAAGTTTCAGGTTTGTAAATACCGAAAACGGCTGGCGTATCAGCAAGGCAGATGAGGAAGTCCGTACACTGGATAACTGACTTCTAACAATAATAGAACTGAAAAAGGAGACCTTCGGGTCTCCTTTCAGCTTATCGGTAGATCATAGCTTTTTCAGGGGACGCCTTCACTTGCAAGGCGTCCCCTCTGTCAGCTTCGCTGACATCTCCCCACACTGTGGGGAGTCACCCTGCCAGAGGCGCTGCCTCCGGACTCCGCTAAAGGGACGCAGTCCCTTCAGAATCCTGAACTGATTAAAATATTACTTATATTACAAACACAGCCCGGGATCATTCAGATCCCGGGCTGTTCTTTTGCTGTTATCAGAGCTCTGCCTTTACGGCATCGAACTCGTCTGTTATCTCCTTTGAGGGAGGTGCTGTTGCAAGTGATACAGCTACTATAGCAATGAATGCACAGATGAATGCGGGGAGAAGCTCGTAGATATCAAGTGCTCCGCCGAGAGGTCTGATACCGAACTTCCATACGAATATCATAATGCCGCCGACGATAAGTCCGGCAAGTGCGCCCAACTTGTTGGTGCGCTTCCAGAAGAGAGAAGCGAGCATTACAGGGCCGAATGTTGCGCCGAAGCCTGCCCATGCGAATGATACTACACGGAATACAGAGCTGTCTTCGTTCCATGCGAGAAGTACGCCGAGTACTGCGATGATAACGAGTACCGCTCTTGCAGAGAGCATAGACTTCTTTTCGTCAAGGTCAAGTCTGAATACACCCTTGAGGATGTTCTCTGACATACTTGAGGAAGCTGCAAGGAGCTGTGAGTCGGAGGTAGACATCGTACAGGCAAGGATACCTGCAAAGATGAGACCTGCTACAAGTGCTGCAAGAACGCTGTGCTCGCTGAGTACAGTCGCTATCTGGAGAACTACCTTCTCGGAATCAGCAAGAGCCGGAATGCTGCCGTTTGCGGTAAGTGCATTTCCGATGAAGCCTACGAATACCGCAACGCCCATAGCGATTATTACCCATACTGACGCAATGCGTCTTGATATCTTAATCTTGTTCTTGTCATCGATAGCCATGAAGCGGAGGAGGATATGGGGCATACCGAAGTAGCCGAGTCCCCAGGCAAGAGTAGATACTATCGTGATGAAGCCGTAGCTGACGGAATTTCCTTTACCGTCTGTTGTCATGGTAAGTGCAAGATAGTCCTTGATGCCTCTTGCATTATCCATTACCGCATCAACGCCGCCGGCAGTATGTACACCGAAGATGACCAGTATAGCAAGAGCCGTTGTCATAACGATACTCTGTATCAGGTCGGTGAAGCTTGCAGCAAGGAAGCCGCCGAGTGAGGTATAGGCGATGATGATGATCGCGCTGATGATCATAGCCATGTGATAATCCCAGCCGAAGAGCTGATTGAAGAGCTTTCCGCAGGCGGAGAATCCGGACGCTGTATAGGGTACGAAGAAGATAAGGATTATAAGCGCCGATACGCCCATGATGACATGGGACTTGTCCCTGAAACGGTTCGAGAAGAAGTCAGGGATAGTGATGGAGTTGTTGCACTTCTGTGAGTATACTCTCAGACGCTTTGCCACAAAGAGCCAGTTGAGATACGTTCCGACAGCAAGTCCGATCGCTGTCCATGTTGCCTCCGCTGCACCGCAGAGATAAGCGACTCCGGGGAGTCCCATGAGGAGCCATGAGCTCATATCAGATGCCTCTGCGCTCATTGCCGATACGAGCGGACCGAGCTTTCTGCCTCCGAGGTAGAAGTCACCGACGCCGGAATTCTTCTTCGAGAATACCGCACCGATAACTACCATCATCGCCATATAGACGAGAATGGTGATAAGAATACATAGTTTTGACATAGTTCAGTATGAATCAGATGATACTCTGAAACACGACCTCCTTTCAATTTTTTCACGCAAAACTGCATTTTTATTATATCACAGGACCATCACAATTGCAAGAGCTTTTAGGTTATTTTTCACAATAATTTTCAAGAGTACAAAGTAAACCTGTATCTATTTATATTTATAAATGAAAAGCAGCCAGCCGCCGGATGCTTCCGACGGCCGACTGCTGATTATCTGAATGGTTCCCCCTTAGGAACGCCTGCGTTTACCGGCAGCTACAGCCGCAGCGAGAGATACTGCGAGTGCTCCTGCCGGGACTGCTGCCGGTGAACCTGTTGACGGCGAGGAGGTCGGCTGAGCGGTCTCCTGCGGCGCCGTTGTCTGTGCGGCGGCAGTCGTTGTGGTACTGTTGCCGGCTGCTGACGACTGTGTGGAGGAGCTGTCCGCTGCTGCGCCATAGGCTCCGCCTGCACTGTTACCGTTCATGACACTGTTTCCTGCGGCCGGTGATGCCGTTGATGAAACAGAGTTCTTCTGCTCCGACGTTGCTGCGGAGATACCGGAAGTATTATTCTTTCCCGGTGCCGTTGTTGCAGAGGAATTGCGTTTTGCGGTAGTTGTCGTAGTAGTTACCGGTTTTCTGGTAGTAGTTGTTGTTGTAGTAGTGATTGTTGTGGTCGTAGTGGGCGGTGAGGTAGGCTTCGGTGCGTCCGCCTTCACCTCAACATAGGCCTCGTTCTCTACAGACTGATCCGAATAATCGAGCCTCTTTGTCGCGCCTGCGGCAAAATGCGTACAGGTAACATGATAATAGCCCGCCGGCAGTTCGATCTTGATATCGTCGATCAGGGCATATCTTGCGCTCTTCTTCTCGACAGAATCAAGCCTTTTATAGGGCTTATAGTCACTCAGACCATAATCATATTTACTGATAAGCAGACTTGTGATGCCTATTTTGTCCATTACAGCAAGTCCCTGAGTCTTGGCGGTCAGTCTGATCGCTCCCGGTTCATTGCTGTTATAGCTGCACTGCAGTACACACTTGGATATAAGTCCTGTACTCGTTTCATGAACACAGCTGACGTTCATGAAAGGTGCAGCAAAACAGCTTACCGATACGATGATCGCAGTAAGAACTGCGGAAATACACTTTTTCAGTAACATTCCGCTGCCCTCAGTTTCTGCTGTCGAAAACAGCGATAATCTTATGAAGGACATCCATATCGATATTCTGGACGATCACTGTATATATAGTATCGTTGTTTACGAACAAAGCTGTATTGACCTTATCATCTTCAAAGAAGAATACCTGTCCGACGGGATAATCCTCGGCTGTGAATCCTAAGGTGTCGCCCGGTATCTTCAGTTCCGGCATCTCATAGCGGCTTGCATAGTGCTCAAGCACGATATCAAGCTGCTGAGTGTCATTTGAGAAAGTGAAGTAGTAGTCCTTCGACTTCTCCATCTCCACTATACTTGAATCCTCAAGTGTCATGTTGAGATAGAAATCATCCGGAGGTGTTACCGGAGTGAAGCCTGCCGATGCACACTTGTTCCTGATGATCGTTCCTATAGCAGTCATAACACTGCCTTTGGATCCGGTACCGGAACTTCCGCTCACTATCGGGTCGCCATCCGAGCCTTCTGAGATGCCCGGCTGCTGTCCCTGCTGAACAGCGCCTTTGTCACCTTCTTCGGGATACCCAGCTTCCGTTGCGCCCGCTGTCGCCGCCACCGTTTCGCCGGCAATAGCCGGTGCCTGCGTATTAACAGCTGCGGCGGCTGTAGTCGGCCCAAAAGTTAAGGCTTCGGTTGCACCGGCCGTAGGCTGTATTGCGGCTTTCGTCAGCGATTCGGTAGGCCGCCTTTTTGGAATACCATCCTTGTTTGGATCGGTATTGGCAAAATCGATCACATAACCGTCATTTCTGAAATTCATTGTAGCGTGGAAAATATCAGAGCCAAAGCTCGCAAAGCTGATGCAGTTGGCTGCTGCAAATATCAGAGCGAATGAAGCAGCTGCAGATAATATCCTTCGTACTACCGATATCCTGCTGCGGTTCATATTGGCACTGACCTCTGTCATGATGGCAGAGATGTTATTCTCCTGCTCCTCCTCAGTCAGGGAAGCACCGGAAAGCTCAGCAATGGACTGAGTGAGCTCGGAGATGTAATCGAGATCACGCTGTTCCTCGGGTCGGGTGAGCTCTTCGTTCAGAAGGACCTGAAGCTCGGATACCATGGTGGCGGTATCGTCACCGAGGACGGCTTTTATCTTTAAGTTATCTTTCATTTGATCCTCTCCTTACAGTCACGGTGACTGTTCTTCACGGCGGCTGTATTTCCTTCTGTTATATAAATGTCGGAAAACAGGTTAGTTTTTATTGTCGGAGAAAATCTTTGTACGACTGCACAATTTTCAACAGATATCATTGTTTATTATTACCGCCTTTCAACTTTAATTTTATCTTATGGACCTTCTGATAAAGCGACGGAAGACTCATTCCGAGGCGTTTTGCAGCGCTCGTCCTGCTTCCGTAGTCAGTACTGTAATACGTCTCTATGATAAGACGCTCCTCGTCGTCGAGATCGTCCAGGGGACTTTCCCTGCCGGAGGGAAATACTGTATCGTCTGCAATATCCTGTACCTCCGGGACCTCCTCTATGCTTACGGTATTGCCGTTCTTTCTGAGGAAGGTCTTTATCGTCAGATCTGCCGTGCGATAGAGCCACAGTCTTATCTGATCCGTTTTAAGCGCTTCATGCTTTGCAAAGAAGGTCACGAATACGTCCTGCGTGCAGTCTTCTGCAGAATGTTTGTTATATCCGAGATGTGCGAAGCAGTAGTTGTAGATCTCACGGTAATACTGCCGTATCAGTCTGTCACATTCTTCAGCGGCGATCAAAAGCATCCCCTCCTTTCAGCAATACATAATCATTTTATCAGAAATCATTCTTTTTGTCAATATCAACAATGAAATGGTTTTCAATGTAAAAGATATTGCATGATTTGTTAGAACGAAGTATTATTTGAGGCTGTTTTCGCCGTCGCATCGGTGCGGCGCATCACAAATCCTATTGACAAAGCCCGTTTATTGTTGTATAATATAGTAAAATATATGATCGGCTTATTATGACCGGTCCGAAGAGAGGGAATTCATTATGAAAAAATTCAAGCTGAAGCGGTTCATGTCCGCTGTTGCTGCCGCAGTGATGCTGGGTACATTCTCCATCACAAGCGTTCCGGCAACTGCCGAAGACAAACCCGGTGCAAACGGCGATGACTGGCTGCACGTAAACGAAAACGCAGAGGTAGTTGACAAGGACGGAAATCCCGTCTGGATGACAGGCGTAAACTGGTTCGGATACAATGCCGGACGTCAGGTATTCGACGGCGTATGGTCGAAGAATATGCACAGTATGCTCAATCAGATAGCCGATCATGGCTTCAACCTCCTGCGTGTGCCCATGTCCACACAGATACTTCTCCAGTGGAAGAACCACGGTCCTGACAGCGGCGGAGGCGTAGGCGAGGTCACCATGATGGTAAACCCCTATGAGAACCCCGAGCTTACAGTAGGCGGAGGCGTTGACGGTGCAGGACAGTACGAGCTGAAGTACAGCTTCGATATCTGGAACATGGCTGTTGACTGGTGCAGAGAGAACGGTATGAAGATCATGGTCGACATACACAGTGCTACTACTGCCGCTATGGGTCATCAGAAGCCGCTCTGGTATGACAATAATTTCTCGGAGGATGACTGGCTTGAGGCTCTCGAGTGGTTCTGCGACTACTACAAGGATGATGATACCATCATCGCTATCGACCTCAAGAACGAGCCTCACGGCAAGCCCGAGGAGGGCGAGTTCGCAAAGTGGGACGATTCCAACGACCACAACAACTGGAAGGCTGCTGCCGAGAGAGGCGCTATGGCCTGTCTCAACCAGAACCCCAACCTCCTTATCATGATCGAGGGTATCGAGTGCTACCCGGATTTCGAGGCCGGCGCAGACTGGACAACTCCCGCAGTTGACTATGCTCACTACGATGAGCCTTCAAAGATATTCGGCGCATGGTGGGGCGGCAACCTCAGAGGCGTTAAGGATCATCCTGTAGATATCGGCAAGTACAAGTCTCAGATCGTGTACTCACCGCATGACTACGGTCCGCTCGTATGGAAGCAGAAGTGGTTCTATATGGATGACGATTCAAAGACTTTCTCACGTCAGTCTCTCCTTGATGACTACTGGTACGCTACCTGGGCTTACCTCGTTGAGGAGAAGCAGTATCCCCTGCTCATGGGCGAATGGGGCGGCTTCATCGACAAGGAGCACGATCCTACCGGTGAGAACAAGCACTGGATGCAGGAGCTCCGTGACTACATGATCGACAAGCGCATCCACCATACATTCTGGTGCTTCAACGAGAACTCCGGCGATACCGGCGGACTTGTATACGACGATTTCGGCAAGTGGGATGAGGAGAAGTATGAGTTTGTAAAGCCTGCTCTCTGGCAGACTGACGGCGGCGCATTCATCGGTCTCGATCATCAGATCCCGCTCGGCCAGAACGGTATAACCGTAGCTGACTATTACAGCGGACAGTCCACTCCAAGGCCCACAACAGCTCCCACAGAGCCTCCTGTAACTACAGAGGCCACAACACCGGCTGTAACTACCGAAGCTACAACCGCAGCAACGACCATAGCAACGACCGCTGCTACCGAAGCTCCCACAACAGTCACAACCCCCGTTACAACAAAAGAGGTTATAAACGATCCTGCTACGACACCTACAGAGCCTCAGACAGCTGCTCCTTCCGGCGGCAACGGAGATAAGAGCCCCGGAGATGCAAACCTTGACGGCAAGGTCAATGTTGCGGATGCTGTCGGTGTTCTTCAGTACATAGCAAACAAGACCAAATACCCGCTCGAGCCGCAGGGCCTGATCAACGCCGATGTTGACGGTACTTCCGGCATCACAGGAAACGATGCTATCACTATACAGAAGATAGATGCGGGTCTTATCACATTTTAATCAGTTTAATTAAATACTATTTAAGCCCGGAGAAAACCTCCGGGCTTATTTTTTGTTATAAACTGATAACAATTATTTAATGACTTTTAATCCGTTATGTGGTATAATAAGCGGGCAGTGACATTTTTCCGGTACCATTTCCGGGATCCCCCTCTATGTTCATTGCAATATTACTATATAAATAATGGAGGAGTTTTATGACAATTTTCAAACGGGCAGCTGCTGTTCTGTTATCATTTTCACTGATTACCGGATCAGCACCTCTGCAGACCGGTGAGCCGCTCTTTTCTGAGTATTCACTCACAGCAGAAGCCGCTTCATGCACCTCATTCGATGAAGCAACAGGAACGCTGACTCTTTCAGGCACAGTCAGCGCAGATGAGGTAAAGGATTTCAAAGGCTATGACAAAGGTGTTAAAAAAGTCACAGCCGAAAAAGGGACTGTTCTCCCTGCTGACTGTTCAATGCTTTTCAGCAATTTCTATGTCGTTCAGTCGATCGACCTATCAAAAGCAGATACAAGCAAGGTTACAAGCATGAGAGGAATGTTCATGTACTGCAACGGTCTTGAATCAGTAAACCTTACCGGCATTGACACATCCAGTTTAACTGATATGTGTGCTGCATTTTTATACTGCACCAACCTTAAATCCCTTGATCTCAGCGGATTCAATACAAGCAAGGTCACCGATATGTCCAATATGCTTTACTACTGTTATTCGCTTAGTTCACTTGACGTCAGCAGTTTTGATACAAGCAACGTAACAAAAATGCAGTTGATGTTCTATGACTGCCTCGCTCTTGAAGCTCTTGACATCAGGAACTTTGATGTAAGTAAGGTCACTGATATGACCGCCATGTTCCAGTTCTGTCAGAATCTCAAAACAATAACTGTCAGCAAATCATGGAAAAATGACGGCATCACTTCTGTCGGTATGTTCAGCAACTGCACCGCTCTCACCGGAGGAAGCGGAACCGTTTACGATTCCGCACACACCGATATCGAATACGCTTGCATCGACGGCGACGGCGGCCCCGGTTATTTTACGGATGTTGATGGTCCGAAAGTCGTAATCACAACTACACCGGCAGCAACTACCAAAGCCCCGGCAGCTACAACAACCGCTGCAAAGACCACAGCTGCTGCAAAAACTACTGCTGCTGTAAAGA
Source organism: Ruminococcus sp. (assembly GCA_017620025.1). Lineage (GTDB taxonomy): Bacteria > Bacillota > Clostridia > Oscillospirales > Ruminococcaceae > Ruminococcus. The sequence goes on along the minus strand of JAFZRF010000004.1, from coordinate 5,051 downwards.
CTACAGCTGCCGCAAAGACTACTGCTGCCGCAAAGACTACGGCTGCTGCAAAGACCACAGCTGCTGCAAAGACTACGGCTGCTGCAAAGACTACAGTCGCTGCAAAGACTACCGCAGCTGCCAAAACTACAGCTGCTGCAAAGACCACGGCTGTTGCAAAGACCACGGCTGCTGCAAAGACTACTGCTGCTGCAAAGACCACATCTGCTGCAAAGACTACAACTGCTGCAAAGACTACAGCCGCTGCAAAGACTACTGCTGCTGCAAAGACTACTGCTGCTGCAAAGACTACTGCTGCTGCAAAGACTACTGCCGCTCCAAAAACTACAGCTGCTGCAAAGACTACTGCAGTTCCCAAGACTACTGCACCGGCAACAAAGGCAACCACTACTGCTGTCAATACAAAGCCCGGAGATGCAAACCTTGACAACAAGGTTACCGTTTCCGACTGCGTTGCCGTACTCCAGTACATAGCAAACAAGACCAAATACCCGCTCGAGCCGCAGGGGCTTATCAACGCCGATGTTGACGGTTCCTCAGGTATCACCGGAAGCGACGCTATCACTATACAGAAGATAGATGCAGGTCTTATAACCATCGAAGATTTAATGAAAAAGTAATCACTGACAAAGCGAGCCTGAGAATCATCTCAGGCTCGTCTTTTAATACTCTATCCCCTTCCGTGCGGATGTCCCTTTTTCGTAGGGATGGCGCACGGCTTTCATTTCTGTTATATAATCCGCCCGCTCTTCAAGCTCCGGGGCGGGTTCTTTGCCGGTCAGCACAGTCTCGCAGCCTTTTTCCTTCGCTGTATCGAGCAGCTCAATTACCTTATCCCTGCTGAGCAGTGACTTGTCATATGCACCGACGAGCTCATCAAGTACAAGAAGCTGTACGCCTTCTTCTATCAGCTGCCTGCATCTGTCAAGCATAGTGTCATGCTCCGCTATGAGCTGTGCCTTCTCAGATTCATTCATCTGAAAGGTGAATTTCGTGCAGCTCTCCGCTGCCATTACGGTCACACCGAGCGCTCTGAGCTGCGATATCTCAGAAGACGTGCCGTTCTTCAGGAACTGCACAAAAGCCGTTTTCATACCGCTTCCGGCAGCACGTACTGTCAGTCCGACTGCTGCTGTTGTTTTTCCTTTTCCGTTTCCGCAGTAAATATGTAACACAAAACACCGCCTCCTTTATTAAGTATATCATAAATTTCACAACTGTGCAACCCGGAAAACGGCCGTATTTGGTCAATCAAATATTGTCAGAAACGCCGGATACGCAGCAATACAGGCGCAAGCCCTGCATTTGAGCAGCACTCAAAAGAGCAAATTTTGACTTTCATTTCGTGACATAATGTGCTATTATGTAAAGTAGGAAAGGAATGTCCGAAAAAATACAGATTTCTTCTTTACTTTTTCGTGTTATTGTGCTAAAATGTAAAGTAGGAAAGTATCTGAGCTTTCCGGATATACCGCCTTAAGGCAGATTGGAGTCAATATAATGATCGACAAGATTAAATCTGAAAGCATGGATCTGCTTTTTCAAGCTATCCTCACACTTGAGACCGTTGATGACTGCTACAAGTTCTTCGATGATCTCTGTACAAGTATAGAACTGAAATCCTTCGCACAGCGTCTTCATGTGGCAAAGCTCCTTGATGAGCATCGTGTTTACAACAGCATTGTCACAGAGACAGGAGCAAGCACCGCTACTATCAGCCGTGTGAACCGTTCACTCAAGGACGGCAACGACGGCTATAATATCGTGTTTGACAGGCTCAAGGAGGCCGGCAAGCTTTAATCTCCCATTCAAGCCTTGTAAGAGCTGGTCCGGTACGGACGGCTGCCATCGTCTGAGGCAGGGCGGACGGATAGCCTGACGTGACCGGAACCGGATCATATGCTTTATATACAAGACAAATCAAATGAAAGGAATGTTTCAAATGCAGACAAAAAACCTTTTGAAGCGGACTGCTGCACTGGCATCTGCTGCAGCACTCGTCTTCACAGGCAGCGTGTTTACAAGCGCAAACGCTGCGGTGGTCGACGAAGAACATCCGAACAATTATGACAACTTCGCCGAAGCACTCCAGCTTGCGCTTTGTTTCTACGATGCCAACAAGTGCGGCGATGAGGTTGCAAACGACGGATACTACTCATGGCGTGGCAACTGTCACGTAAAGGATGCTGAGATACCGCTCCAGCCTCTCAATCCTATGCCTGAGCTCTACGGTGAAGCCAAGAACGACGGTTCCACCAACGGCCAGAAGCAGGAGGAGAAAGAGGACAAACAGCCTTTAGGTGAGGGTAAGGGCGACGGCGGCCTCAGTGAAGCTAAGGGACTCTATGAGGGCGTAACAATGTCCGCATCGTTCATCGAGAAGAACCGCAAATATCTCGATCCCGACGGGAACGGCACTCTCGACCTCACAGGCGGCTGGCACGATGCCGGCGACCACGTTAAGTTCGGTCTTCCCGGAAGCTACTCCGCTTCAACTGTAGGCTGGGGCTACTACGAGTTCCGTGATGCTTACATTGAAATGGGTCTTCAGGATCACATCGAAGATGAGCTTCGCTGGATCAACAACTACTTCATGAAGGCTACCTTCCTTGATGATGACGACAATGTAGTAGCTTACTGCTATCAGGTCGGCGAGGGTAACAACGACCATAACTACTGGTGTGCTCCCGAGCTTCAGGTAGATGATACAGTAGTTGCTTCCTCAAGCTGTGCTGTTAAGAGACCGGCTTATTTTGCAACAACTGAAATGCCCGCACCTGACCAGTGTGCAGGCGCAGCTGCTTCACTCGCTATCAACTACCTCAACTTCAAGGATACAGACGCAACCTATGCGGCTGAGAGCCTTAAGTACGCAAGAGCACTCTATGAGTTCGCTGTTGCTACACATCAGGAGGAATGGACTCCCGGTTCCACACCGAGTTCACTCGTTCTCGGATACGACGGCGGCTTCTATCACTCCAGCTACGACTATGATGAGCTCTCATGGGCTGCTGTATGGCTCTACTACTGTGCAGTTGCTGAGGACGAGACTCAGAAGGACGCAGCTTACGACAAGTATATCAAGGCTATCATCGATGTAGATGAGGAAACCACAAACGATAAGGGTGCTCATCCCTACACCGGATACATGAAGCGTATCATCACCGATACAGGCAACTGCTGGCAGAACATCTGGGTTCACTGCTGGGATACAGTATGGGGCGGCGTATTCGCAAAGCTCGCTCCCGTTACAAATACCGCACGTGACTGGTACATCTTCCGCTACAACCTCGAATACTGGTCAGGATGCGCATCTTCAATCGACTGCTCAGACTGGGGCTACGAGCCTGTTCACGGTCATAAGTACTTCGGTATGGACGACTTCCTCTGGAACACTCCCATGACCTGTGACGAGATTCCCGCTCTCACCAACAGCGAGACAAGCGGCGACTTCATCGCCAAGTCTCCCAAGGGCTGGGCTGTAGTATCAGGTTACGGTTCCGCACGTTACAACACAGCAGCAGGTCTCTGTGCTTGTGTATACGCAAAGACAACAGGCGACGATACATTCCTCCCCTGGGCAAAGGCTCAGATGGAATACATCCTCGGCAAGAACCCGATGGGTTACTCCTACGAGGTTGGTTTCGAGAACAGCTACGCTACACAGCCTCACCACCGTGCTTCACACTGCAACGACAAGCAGAGCCAGGAGCTTCAGGTAAATCAGGTACACACTCTCTGGGGTGCACTCGTCGGCGGTCCCGACCTCGATGACTACCACCACGATGAGACAAAGGACTACATCTACAACGAGGTTACTGACGACTATAACGCAGGCTTCTGCGGCGACCTCGCAGGTCTGTACCACTTCTACGGCGCTAAGGGCAAGGAGCTCGAGGACAAGAACTACATCATCGAAGACTTCGATATGTCCAAGAACGCTAAGGCAGGTTACGATCAGGTTGACTTCGACGGCAATCCTCTTCCTGTCGGCATCTACGCAGCAGGCGGAAAGAATCAGGAGCAGGACGGCAGCGTTCAGCTCAAGGTCGTTGTATACAACAGAACTATCAATCCTCCCCGCTTCGAGAGTGATCTCAGAGCAAGATACTACTTCAATATCAAGGAGCTCGTTGATGCGGGCTACAATCCTGACGAGTACATCTTCTACCGTATCGACTACGATCAGGAGAAGGGCTACTCAAGCGAGAAGAACGCCGTAAACTTCACTCCTCCCACAAAGTATGATGACAACGGCACATACTACGTTGAGATGCAGTGGAAGAACTGTGACTTCTACGGAAGCCGTGTATTCCAGTTCGCACTCGGATACAATCAGGACAAGGAGACCTTCGACGACGTTATCTGGGATTCCAAGAACGACTACAGCTATGCTGATCTCGTATCTTTCGCTGACGAGAACGACGCAGCTGCTATCACAGACAAGATCACACTCTACTCAGGCGAAGAGCTTGTATGGGGTGTTGAGCCCGACGGAACAGTTCCCAAGAACGGTTCTTCATCCGCATCCTCCGGTACAAAGGTTGAGACCGGTACATCCGGCCCGAACAGCGACGGTACAAGCAAGGTTACATGGGGCGACGCCAACGTTGACGGCAAGGTAACTGTTGCAGATGCAGTAGCAGTACTCCAGTACATCGCCAACCAGACAAAGTACGCTCTGACAGATCAGGGCAAGCTGAATGCTGATGTATATGAGAACGACGGTGCTATCACAGGAACCGACGCTATCACCATCCAGCAGGTCGATGCAGGTATTCTCAAGGTTTCACAGCTCCCGATTATACCCAAGAAAAAGTGATTTCACTCTCCCCGCTTTCCGCGGGGAGTTCTTTTATAAAGAAAGAAGCCATACCTCTGCGGGTATGGCTTTTGCTTGTTATAATCAAGTTTGGGATTCTAAAGGGGCTGCGCCCCTTTAGCGGAGTCCAGAGGCAGAGCCTCTGGCAGGGTGCGGGACAGAGTCCCGCATTTATCCGCAGGGCGCTTCGCAAGGGGTGAATTCCAAAACAGTCCGGGGGACTGTTTTG
>JAFZRF010000025.1 GCA_017620025.1 Ruminococcus sp. | reverse complement strand
GTATATGACTTCATCTTGTCCTCCGTGTTGTTGGTGTTGTGGTAAACTCAATTTTACACCTTGGACGAGATGAAGTCAATTCTTTTTTTATTTGTTGCACTTCATATTATAATCTGCCGCAGCCCCTTTAGAATCCCAAACAGATGTAAAACACTCTTTCCGAAAAAGCAAGCCGGACATTTAACGTCCGGCTTTCATTATACTCATTCCTCGGGCTCTCCGTAGATACGGAAGGCCTTCATCATTATTGCTACCTCAAGGCGCTTCTTCTCCAGCTCGCATGAGAGCTTGTATGCGGAGCGGATATCACCGTTGTACTGGTAGTTGTTTGCGTTGCAGCCGCCGGAGCAGTAGAACTTCGCCCAGCAGTTGCGGCATTCGGGCTTGGAATAGATATGTGCCTTTGCAAAATCCATCTTCATCTCGTTGTTGAAGGTGCCCTCGTCGATATTGCCCATCTTGTATTCGTCTATGCCGACAAACTGGTGGCAGGGATAAATATCGCCGTCGGGAGTGATGGCAACGTAGTCGTTTCCGCAGCCGCAGCCGCGAAGACGCTTGATGGCACAGGGACCCTGGTCGAGATCTATCATGAAATGGAAGAAGTTGAACTTGCCGCCCTTCTTCTCGTTCTCAAGAATGCGCTCTGCAAGCTTCTCATACTCCTTGAATACTGCCGGAAGCTCCTCTACTGTGAGTGCGTACTCGTCAGAATCGCCTACTACAGGCTCAATGGAGATCTGGTCGAAGCCGGCCTCATAGAGTGAGAATACATCCTCGGAGAAATCAAGGTTGCGCTTGGTGAATGTGCCTCTTACGTAGTACTCCTTGTCTCCCCTGCCCTCAACGAGCTTCTTGTACTTGGGAAGGATTATATCGTAGCAGCCCTTGCCGTTCGGGAGGACGCGCATACGGTCGTTGACTTCCTTGCGGCCGTCGATCGAAAGCACCACGTTTGACATCTCACGGTTGATGAAGTCTATCTTCTCATCGTCAAGGAGGAGACCGTTTGTAGTGATAGTGAAGCGGAACTTCTTGCCGTATTCCTCCTCACGGGAACGTGCATACTCAACTATCTGCTTTACAACGCCGAAATTCATAAGCGGCTCGCCGCCGAAGAAATCGAGCTCAAGGTTCTCACGGTCAAGGGACTTCTCAAGAAGGAAGTCGATAGCGTGCTTTCCGGTCTCGAAGGACATCAGCTTTCTGCCCTTGCCGAAATCGCCGGTAGAAGCAAAGCAGTACTTGCATCTGAGCTGACAGTCGTGTGCGATATTGAGACACATCGCCTTTACCGGTGAGGCTACGGAATACTTTGCGTACTTCTCATAGTCGTCCTCGGAGAAGAGTATGCCGTCCCTGTGCAGCTCGGCGATCTCCTGATAGCAGGACTCTATATCCTCGGGCGAGTAGGAGCGTGAAAGCTTCTCCACTACGTTTGCGGGACATTTTTCCTCAAAGGGGGGCTCTATATTATCGAGCAGATCATAGGTCAGCTCATCCACGATATGTACTCCGCCGCTGTTGACGTCGAGCACGATATTGAACCCGCCCAGCTTGTATTTATGTATCATGGTCTATTCCTTTCATCAATGCGCCGATGATGTTCTCCGCACCGGCTGCTGTAAAAAAAGTGAGACAGTATGGCTACTGTCTCAGTTGGTAACGTTTATCACGTTTCTTGCGCAGCAATTATCTCTCGCACTTCTGGTTAGCAACTGTGCAGGATGTCTTGCAGGCAGACTGGCATGAAGCCTGGCACTTACCGCAGCCGCCCTTCTGAGCAGACTCCTTAAGGTTAGCCTTGTTGATAGTCTGGATGTGCTTCATTATCGTTTCCCTCCTGTTATTGGAATCAAGCGTATATGCTATTGTTGTTATTATACCATAGTTCCGAGTATATTTCAATAGTTTTTTTCTGAAAAGGAGATTTTGTCAGTTTTGCACTATCCTGCGTGTTGGATAACGGTATTTTTTCACATCGGGTTTAACAGAACAATATCTGATTTGACACCCACCCTCCCCGGTGCTATAATAATACCAACGGAGGTGATATGCATGAAGATCAATAATGTGAAGCTCAACTGCCGCACGAACAACGTCATAACGACTGATCCGCAGGAATATACCCTGTTCGTGTTCCGCTCCGCTGCCATGATATCCTCAGGCGGTGCTGAAAGACGCTGCCCGGCAGGATACGCTGTTATTTTCACCGGCAAGCAGGCGCCCGAGATCCGTCCGGCAGAGAACGGCTCCGTGAAATACGAAATGATAGGCTTCAAGCCTTCCGTACCCGATCTTCAGTATGCCGCTTCCATGCACGTACCCTACGGGACACCCGTCCCGGTCATGGACAAGGTGCTTGTATCAAATTCCCTCCGCACGATAAAGGCAAGGATAGGCACGGAAGAAAAGTATTCCCTTGAGATCATGGAGATAGCCATGAGAACGATCCTGCTCACTCTTTACGGCGAATACTTCGACGATATCAGGGAACAGCAGATGCAGCTGCCTAAGCTCGCCCAGCTCAACGAGCTGCGGGCCAGGATATACGACGACCCCACCAAAGAATGGGATACCGACAAGATATGCCGTGAGCTCTGCATAAGCCGCACCTACTTCCACAGGCTCTATCTCGCCGCCTTCGGAGTCACCTGCCGTCAGGACGTTATAGAGAGCCGTCTCATACAGGCCGCAGACCTCCTTGCGCATACGGATATGTCCGTAAGCTCCGTTGCAGAGAAGTGCGGATATGAAAGCGAATCCTATTTCATGCGCCAGTTCCGGCAGCACCGGGGATGCACCCCGTCCGAGTTCCGTAAGCGCTGCACAGAGGAAAAGGAGCCCGCCGCAGCGGATGAAAATCTTCTGAAAACCTTGAAAAAACGCTTTACATGAACGGATGTATGTGCTATAATATAATGTAGCCGTATGCGATGGTCGGAGCCATGATGCGGCGATACAGACATAGAAACAAAAGCAGCAAAACGATAGAAAAGGAGAACTCTGAAATATGACCAAAGGCGACAAAAGGAGGAACCGCAGAAAATACAAGGTCAGATATGACCGTCTTGCAGTGTTCCTTCTCGTTACCATAGTCCTTGCAGTCATCATCACTTCCTGCGTGAAGGCCGTTACCGGCAAGGACGTTACCGAACCAATCGAGAGCCAGCTTCCTACAACTGCGCCCACAGATCCCGCAGAAGCAACAGAGCCGTGGGAGGACAACACTCTCCCCGAACCCGAGCCCGTTACGGAAGCTCCCAAGTACAAGGACTACACCGTGGAGCTCCATAAGTATGACGATACCTTCAAGGGCGATCTTGTACTGGTAAACAGCCAGTATGAATACCGCTTCATGGAAGACGATATCGATGTACAGACACTTTACGACCACAAGTCATCCTGCTACGACGTAAGCGATAACGTAGTAAGCCTTGATTCAACAGTCATCGAACAGCTCAGCGCCATGATGGAGGCCTTCAAGGAGGAGAACTCCCGTGAGGGCACAGGCATTTGGGTATTCGACGGCTACCGCACCTACAACGAACAGGCCGCAAAGAGAAGCGACGGTCTCTCCTCATTTGAGCCGGGTCATACCGACTACCACACCGGCAGAACATTCGATATGCTGGTAATGCATGAGGACGGAACTACCGATCCCTTCAAGCCCGAGGGCGATTATGAGTGGTTCGCAGATCACGCCGCAGATTACGGCTTCATCACCCGCTATCCTCAGGACAAGAGCGATATCACAGGCGAGAAGGCAAGAACATACACCTTCCGCTATGTCGGAGTACCGCACGCAAAGTACATCACCAAGCACGGTCTCTGCCTTGAGGAGTATATCGAACAGCTCAAGGGTTATACTATCGAAAAGCCCCTTGAAGTCGAAGGCGACGGCTGCGGATACCGCATCTACTTCGTTCCTCTTCCGGCATCAGACAAGATAGAGGTGCTCGTTCCCGAGAAGGAGCGCTACACCGTTTCCGGAAACAACAGCGACGGCTTCATCGTTACTGTGACTACCAAATAAATACGAGCAGAAAGTGCATACTGTAGATGGATACCCGTCAGCGGTATGCACTTAATTCTTAGGAGATAACAGTGAAAAAGAGAAAGAGAATACTGAGCGCCCTGCTCTGCGGAGCAGAGATGATCAGTCTTGCTTCCTGCGGCAGCGGCGGCGACCGCGGGAGCGGCATAAACCATATGTACGACGCTGCGCTATGCGGCAACCCCGGGAGCCTCGATCCGCAGTACGCCTCGGACGAAGCCTCCGCAAACGTTATACGCAATCTCTACAGCGGTCTCCTTGACCGCAGCATCGGCGGTGATATCGTATGCCGCAACGCCGAGAGCTATACCGTATCCGATGACGGAACGGTATACACCTTCACCCTGCGTGATGACAACTACTGGTTCTTCGACGAGAACGGCGACGATGTCATAGACGAGGAGGAGTGCTTCCCCGTAATGGCGGACGACTACGTGTTCGCCCTGAAGCGTGTCCTCGACCCGAGGATGCAGTCGCCCTACGCCTATGAGTTCTCAAACATCAAGGGCGCAAGGGATCCCGAGACCGGACAGATATCCGACGAGAACGCAGAGATATATGCCACGGATATGAAGACTCTCGTCATCGTACTTGAGCAGCCCGATGCCGAATTCCCGGCACGCATGGCAGAGCCGGCCGCCTATCCCTGCAACCGTCAGTTCTTCTACGGCACAAAGGGACGCTACGGCCTTGACGACCGGAGCGTAATGTCAAACGGCGCATTCTACGTCCGTCAGTGGTTCTACGATCCCTACGGCGTGAACAATATACTCTACATGAAGCGCAACGACAAGAACGACACAGAAGATTTCAACGTATGCCCCGGCTATCTCAGCTACAGCATAGAGGCAGACGAGGACGGCGTAAAGCAGCGCTTCCACGACAAGGAGACAGAGGCGATAACCTCGCTCAGCACGACAGCCTACAACCCGAGGAAGTACGTCATCTCCGGCGAGAGCTGCATGACACTCGGTCTTATATTCAACCCGGCCGATCCGGTATGGTCATCGGAGAGTATGCGCCGTGCGATAGCGTCCTCGATCGACCGTGACGAGCTCGGAGGAGTAATAAAAGACTCTGCTGTTTCGCCTGCTTCGGGAATAATCCCCCCGGCAGTAAAGCTCGGCAGTCAGAGCTACAGATACACCGTATCGGACAAGCAGTTCTTCCGCTATGACAGGGAGCTCGCAATAAACAGCTTCAACGAGGCCAAGCAGGCAGCCGGCGCGGAATCACTCGACTCCATAAAGATAATGGTAAACGTCGAGACCGTCGATTCCTCCTACCTCCATACTCTCTCGCAGAAATGGCAGGAGATGTTCGGCACCTACATCGGCATAGAGGACGTCACTCCAGAGGAATTCGACGAGAGGATCGCAGCCGGTGATTACACCATAGCGCTCTATCCGCTCCGCAGCAGCAGCTCTGTCGGCAGCTCCTTCATACGTCTGTTCGAGACTGTGGATGTGCTTCGTCCCCGTGAAGAGCTTCCGGAGCTGAGCCGTATGCTCATGACCTGCGCCGACGAGAAGGCCCTTGAGGATACCTACTATGCTGCCGAGACTCTGATACTCGACCGCATGGAATTCATACCGCTTTTCTACAGGAACCGGTTCCTGATATACGATACAGACAACGAGGATATATACTTCGATCCCTTCACGGGAGCGATAGACTACAGACAGGCTCTTAACTACAGCTGAGACGGATGATACAGGCAGGCGTCCGTTCTCTGTCCATGACATCTCCTGCCGGCCCGGACTGAGGTGAGGGTATTATGGATATTAACGCTTTCTACAGAGGCGAGGCCTTCGATGCTTATGAATACTACGGAGCGCATATCTCCCCGGAGGGTACTGTCTTCCGCACCTATGCCCCGCACGCCTCAAAGGTCGCCGTTGTCGGCGATTTCTGCGGCTGGAAGGATATGCCTATGACACCCGTCGGCGACGGAAGGTCGTTCGAGCTTCTGATACCGGAGGCCGAGGAGGGGATGCGGTACAAGTACCGTGTATATGACAGGAACGGTCATTTCATCGACCACTGCGACCCCTACGGCTTCGGCATGGAGCTGCGCCCCGGCACCTGCTCGGTGGTGCGTGATATCTCAGGATACACATTCAGTGACAGCGAGTGGCTGGAGCAGCGGACAGACTGCCGTGACAAGCCGCTCAATATATACGAGATGCACCTCGGCTCATGGAAGAGAGTCTCCGACGAGGACGAGAACGGCTGGTATACCTACAGCGAGCTTGCTGAGATGCTGCCGGACTACCTCACGGAATACGGCTACAACTACGTTGAGTTCATGCCGCTGAGCGAACACCCCGCCGATGAATCCTGGGGATACCAGATAACAGGCTTCTTCGCCCCGACCTCCCGCTACGGGACTCCGGAACAGCTGATGGAGCTTGTCGATGCACTCCATGCGAAGGGCATCGGCGTCATCATGGATTTTGTTCCGGTACACTTCGCCGTAGACCACTACGCACTCACCGAATTCGACGGCACAAGGCTGTATGAATTCGATGACGACGACGCAGGCTACAACGAATGGGGCAGCCGCAACTTCATACACTCCCGCGGTGAGGTACGCTCCTTCCTCTGCTCGGCCGCTGACTACTGGCTGACAGTATACCACATCGACGGTCTCCGCATGGATGCCGTAAGGAACCTTATCTACTGGAACGGCAGGGATTATCTCGGTGAGAACAAGTACGCAATACAGTTCGTGAAGGACATGAACTGTGGACTCAAGGCAAGGCATCCCTCTGCGATACTCGCAGCGGAGGATTCCTCCGCACATCCGAAGGTGGCCGCGCCGGTATTCGACGGCGGGCTCGGCTTTGACTACAAATGGGATCTCGGCTGGATGCACGACACTCTTGAGTATTTCCAAAGCGCACCGATGTACCGCACAAGGGATTACCATAAGCTCACCTTCTCCATGCTCTATTTCTACAACGAGAAGTACATACTCCCGCTCTCCCACGACGAGAACGTCCACGGCAAAGCTACAGTCCTCCAGAAGATGAACGGGCAGTATGACGATAAATTCCCGCAGGCAAGGGCGCTGTATATGTACATGATCGCCCACCCCGGAAAGAAGCTCAACTTCATGGGCAGCGAATTCGGACAGCTCCGTGAATGGGACGAAAAGCGGCAGCAGGACTGGGATATGCTGAAATACCCCCTCCACGACTCCTTCCGGGAATACATACGCAGACTCAACCACATATACCTTACACATACCGCACTCCACTACGACTACGATCCCACAAACTTCAGGTGGGAGGACTGCTCCAGCACTGACAGGTGCGTATATGCCATCCGCCGGAACAGCGCAGACGGCGATATCCTTGCAGTCCTCAACTTCTCCGACTGGTATCAGCCGGATTACTCCGTTGATATCGGAGAGGAGTATACCGCAGAGCTCCTGCTCGATTCAGACAGCCAGCTCTACAGCGGAACCACTCCCGAAGGGGAGACGGTCTTCACACAGGAATCAGGCAGGCTCAGCATGGATATCCCGCCATACAGCGGAAGGATGTTCCTGCTGAAGCACGCCGTACAAAAATGATATAAGGGGAAACATACACTATGAAACTCAATCCTATGCTGGAAGAAAAACCGGATCACGGTCACTATGCAGCCTGTCTGAGCCGCAAGGAGGAGATAGACAAATACTGCAACCGTGCCTTCATCTATACTATCGTCGCATCTCTGGTGCTCGCGTTCTTCACGCTGTGTACGATCGAGCTGCCATTGCTCTCGTTCGTTCCGAAGCTGGTCGGAGACGTATGGGATCCTTTTCCGATATTCATACAGATAATCGAGCTGATAGGCATAGCGATCCTCGCAGCAGCAGCCTGTACACGGAAAAAGGTACTCCTCGTCGCACTGATGATATACTATCTCTCGCTCATCGCAGCCAGCCTGATAAGCGGCTCCTTCCCGGGCATCATGGCAACCTTCCTTCTCGGTATCGGCGGCGCCGCAGTAACCATCAAGGCTCCTGCGTACTACCGTGACTACGAACAGCTCACAAAGACCGAGGGTTGGCCTCACTTCGCCCGCTGGATGACAGACGCCGCCAAGCGTCCCGCATACAGCTACGATGAATACCGCAAGCGTGCCGCAGAAAAGGCAGCAATGGAAGATAAAATGGCTTCGGGAAGAAGCTATACTGCCCCCGGGAAGAGCACCTCTTCAGACTATGAAGCTGCAAAGATGGCCGATGAGGTAATGCGTGCCGCAGAGGCAGAGGCAAGGGAGAGAAAGAGCTTTGATCCCTACGAGGCAAGACGCCTCGCAGCGGAGGAAGCAAGACGTGCCGCAGATATAATCATGGGCGGCACCGAAGCTGCTCCTTCACGCTCCATGCCCTCATTTGACGATATGCCGGGTATAGGCGGAGCCACGGCAGCACCAGGCGCTCCGGAACCGGCAATGCTCTCAGGAGAATACACCGACGGCTTCGAGCCGATGTAAAGGAGTGATCCTATGTTCGCAAAGATCGCAAGTCTCGGCCTGTTCGGGCTCAATGCCTTTCCGGTCGATGTCGAGATCGATATCAGCCGCGGACAGCCGCAGTTCGAGATAGTCGGACTGCCTGACGCAAGCGTGCGTGAGAGCCGTGAGAGGATACGTGCGGCTCTGAGAGCCTGCGGCGTGAATTTCCCCGTGGCTGCGGTCATGGTGAACCTCGCTCCCGCAGATACCCGCAAGAGCGGCTCAGTGCATGATATGGCCATATTCATGGCGATACTCAGCGCAATGAACCTCATTGACGACAAGCCTGAGGGCTGTGCCTTCATCGGTGAGATATCCCTCAACGGCGATATACGCCGCATCAACGGAGTTCTCCCCATGGTCATGCTCGCCCGCGAGGCAGGCATGAAGGCAGTATTCGTACCCGCCGACAACGCCCCCGAGGCCTCGGTCATTGAGGGGATAGAGGTGTACGGCGTAACGAATGCAATAGAGCTTATCCGCCATTTCACAGGCGAGAAGAGACTCACACCGGCGGAGCATTATATACCCTCCGCAGCAGCCTACACCGATACACTCGACTTTGCAGACGTAAGAGGACAGCAGAGTGCAAAGAAGGCTCTCGAGATAGCAGCAGCCGGAGGACACAACGCTCTCCTCATCGGCTCGCCCGGAAGCGGAAAGAGTATGCTCTCGAAGCGTATGCCTTCCATACTCCCGCCGCTGACCTTCGAGGAATCCCTCGAAACGACGAAGATACACTCGATATCCGGACTCATCACCCCGGAAAACCCGCTCGTGACGGTTCGCCCGTTCAGAGCGCCGCATCATACCATATCATCTGCCGGACTTGCCGGCGGCGGCACTATCCCGCATCCGGGAGAGGTATCGCTCGCTCACAACGGCGTGCTCTTCCTCGATGAGCTTGCAGAGTTCGACAGGCGCACCCTTGAGATACTGCGTCAGCCCCTTGAGGACAGGCGTGTTACCATCGCAAGAGCCTCCGGCACTGTGACCTACCCGTGTACCATAATGCTGATAGGCGCAATGAATCCCTGTCCCTGCGGCTACTACGGACACCCGAAGAGAAAATGCACCTGCTCTCCGAAGAAGGTGGCCATATACCTCTCAAGGATATCAGGTCCGCTGCTTGACCGCTTCGACCTGCACATCGACGTTGCCCCCGTGGAGTACGAAGACCTCTCCGCCAAGGCGCATGAGGAGCCTTCCTCCGAGATACGCAGCCGTGTCATGGCGGCAAGGAAGATACAGGAGGAGCGCTTCAGAGGCACCGGCATCACCTGCAACGCACTTATCACTGCCGACAGACGTCAGGAATTCTGTCCCATGGACGACGGTGCAGAGGCAATGATGAAGGACGTCTTCGACAGGCTCGGCATCAGCGCAAGAGCCTATGACAGGATACTCAAGGTCGCAAGGACAATCGCAGACCTTGACGGTTCGGAGGTTATAAAGCGTCAGCATATCGCTCAGGCCTCGCAGTACCGCACTCTCGACCGGAAATACTGGGCGGGGTAACAGATTAAAGAAAAAGGAAGGAAACAATGAAATCGGCATTCAAGAAACTACCGGGCAGCAAGAAATACAGCCTCGACGCAGGTCTGCTGTTCGCCGTGACGCTCTGTGCGATACTCGGCACGCTGCTCATATACTCCATAGTCCGGAGCGGTATCAGCGAGGGCGAAGGAGTCACCGCAAGCTACTGGAAAACACAGCTCATATCTATGAGCATCGGCGCAGTCATCGCAGTTATAATATCCTTTATAGATTACCGGAAGCTCGCAAAGCTGTGGTTCATATACGCCCCCGCCGCACTGGCGCTCGTGGCGCTGACCTTCACCTCCCTTGCCTACCGGCGAGGCGGTGCGGATGACCAGGCATGGATAAAGATAGGAAGCTTCAATATGCAGCCATCCGAGGTGCTGAAGATAGCATTCATACTCTCGTTCAGCTTTCATCTCTCCCGTGACGAGGAGAATATGAACAAGCCGCTGCATATGCTCCTGCTTCTGATGCACGCCGCCGTACCGCTCGGCATCGTAGCGATACAGGGCGACTACGGTACAGCTATCATATTCGCAGCGATCATGGCCTTCATGCTGATATCCTCGCATATCTCATGGAAGTACCTCATCGCAGCACCGTTCCTCGCTGCCGCAGCCATAGCTGGTATGTGGTTCTTCGCACTCAGCGACTTCCACAAGAAGCGTATCCTTGTACTGCTGCACCCCGGCACAGACCCCGAGGGAATAGAGTATCAGCAGGATCTGGGACTTACAGCCCTCCGTGAGGGCGGAGTCTTCGGCAAGGGACTCTTCGCCGATCCATCGGAATACGTCTACGTACCCGAGCAGCACAACGACTTCATCTTTGCCTTTGTCGGACAGGCATTCGGCTTCATAGGCTCACTCGGAGTGATAATCCTCCTCGCCTATATCTGCCTCAAGGTGTTCTCCGACAGCCGTGTCGCAAAGGACAGGCTTGGCAGGTTCATATGTATGGGCGCATTCGGAATGATCTTCACCCACTGTGTCATGAACATCGGCATGGTTCTCAAGGTCGCACCGGTTATCGGCGTTCCGCTCCCGTTCTTCAGCGCCGGCGGTACTGCCATGGTAAGTATGTACGCCATGATAGGACTGGTACTCAGCACCTACAGCCACCGTGCGATGAGCTACAATGTGTTCTACGAGGCGGACGACTGAGCGTGAGTATCTCGCACAACATCATACTATAGTTTATCAGGGGACGCCTTCACTTGCAAGGCGTCCCCTCTTCCAAAACAGTCCCCCGGACTGTTTTGGAATTCACCCCTTGCGAAGCGCCCTGCGGATAAATGCGGGACTCTGTCCCACACCCTGCCAGAGGCGCTGCCTCTGGACTCCGCTAAAGGGGCGCAGCCCCTTTAGAATCCCACACCGATTAATTCAGCACTGTTTTGATAAGAAGATTGGCAGCCTTGAGCTGCTTTTATTGTTTAATTCGCAGTTAAGTGTTAATTTAGGCATATACTGCCTAAATTAACACTATTTCTTTGTGCAGAGAGCCGAATTTCCCTCCGTTAACAAATCATCTATTGTTTTCCTGCTTAAACTGTACTATAATTAAGCTGACAGGATGAAAAACAGAAAAGCGGATACAGCATCATTTAGGCTTGATGTGCTCCGCAGTCCCTTCCAAGGAGGAAAAAACATGAAAATATCACTTAAAAGACTCGCAGCAGCGATCTCTGCTGCCGCCATGACCGCTGTAAGCACCGGCACTGCGCTTGCTCCGGCCGAGGCTGCCGATACAGTATTCCCGCTGAAAGTTGAGGGCGAAAACATGAAGGGTGCCGATACCTGGACTTCCGTATACGAGACTCAGATACCCGGTTATTCCGGCGAAGGCTTTGCCTATATACAGGCAGGAGACATCTCCTTCAATGTAACTGTTCCCGAGGACGGTATGTACTCCGTTCACGGCATGGTGGCTCAGGTGCTCAACCAGGAGGGACGTACCGAGACTCTCGATGTAAACGGCAAGAAGTACGTGACGGTAGTCCCCTATCTCGACAAGTGGACTGACTTTGATTTCGGCACGGTGCGCCTGAACAAGGGCGAGAACACCATCTCCTTCACAGGCTCCTACGGCTACATGGAGCTCGACTATGCTACAGTAACAGTGGCAGAGCCGCATGACTACGCCAAGGCCTCAGGAGTATGCTGTGATCCCAGGGCAACAAAGGAGACACAGTCCCTGATGTCCTACCTCAAGAGCGTATACGGCAAGAATATCCTTACCGGCCAGCAGGAGATCTACGGCAGCGGCCATAAGGACAACTACGAATGGGAGAACGACTTCATCAAGGATCTCACCGGAAAGGTACCAGCTGTGAGAGGCCTTGATTTCATGAACTACAACCCCCTCTACGGCTGGGATGACGGCACTACAGAGCGTGCCATAGCATGGGCGAAGGAGCGCAACGGCATACTCACCGCCTCCTGGCATATCAACGTGCCGATAGACTTCGAGAACTACACCCTCGGCGACGAGGTGGACTGGCAGAAATGTACCTATAAGAACTATCAGGCTTCAAACGGCACCTTCAATACCGCCAACGTCATCAAGGAGGGCACCAAGGAGCGCGAGTACTTCGAGGAGGCTATGAAGCTCCTTGCAGAGCAGCTCGGCAAGCTCCAGGATGAGAATGTACCGATCATCTTCCGTCCTCTCCACGAAGCACAGGGCAACGACGGCCGCTACGGCGACGGCACTGCCTGGTTCTGGTGGGGCGACAGAGGCGCTGAGGTATACAAGGAGCTCTGGAAGCTGCTCTATACCACTCTTACCGAAGAGTACGGCCTGCATAACATCATCTGGGAATTCAATGCGTATGAGCTTCCCTCTTCACCCGACTGGTATCCCGGCGACGAGTACGTTGATATCATCGCCTACGACAAGTACAACGCAAACGGCGGCCCGAACCTCTCCGCTATCTCCGATGTCTTCAACGCTCTGTACAATATGACAGACGGCGGCAAGATGATCGCTATGGCTGAGAACGACACCATCCCCGCTGTTGACAATATGACTGTTGAGGACGCATACTGGCTGTATGTATGCCCGTGGTATGACGGCGGCGAGGACGGCGGAGTAGCCTTCCTCGGTGAGAACTATCAGGACTACGACGAGTTCAAGAAGTTCTATCAGAGCGACGTTGCAATAACACTTGACGAGCTCCCCGAGGATCTCTACACCTCAGGCGGCACATCCGAGCCCGCAACGAAGCCTGCCACAACACCCGCAGAGGAGAACACAACAGTCCCCGTAACAACCGTCAGTAGTACTGGCAGCAGCAGTGATACTTTTTACGGTGACGCTAATCTTGATAAGAAGATCACGGTAGCAGATGCGGTTGCGGTGCTCCAGTACATCGCCAATCAGAACAAGTATGCTCTTTCCGAGCAGGCACTTATAAACGCCGATATCGACGGCGAAGCAGGCATCACAGGCGGCGATGCTATAACCATACAGAAGGTGGACGCTGGTCTTGTAAAGCAGACCGCCCTCCCTCTGAAAGCCGGCAAATGATAACCCCGTAATATGATATAACAGATAAGGAGAGCATTATGCTCTCCTTATCTGTTATCCCTTCACGCAGACCGAAACAACATACCTTCCGCCATGCAGTATATAATGTGCGAACCGGTATCCCTCCGGCGACTTCACTATCCTCTCTCCGTCAAAGGCGAACTCCGCAGTCGCCATCGGGTAGCTTATCCCCTGCCCGATGCACTTCACGAACGCCTCCTTCAGAGTCCACAGCCTTGTGAAAAGCAGATCTCGTTTCTCCGGCTCTGCCTCCTCTATCATCCGCTGCTCTTCCGGTGAGAAGCTGCGGCGTGCCACTCTCTCCCGGTATGCCCGGCAGGGCTCGCAGTCTATGCCGCATTCGCTCTCCGTCACGATACAGGCGGCGATGCCGTCTGCGTGTGAGATATTGAAGCAGATATCAGGCCTGTCACGGAAATAAGGCTTGCCGTAGCTGCCCTTCTCCATGACGGCATCCTCCGGCAGCCCGTATGGCCTGAGACACTCCCTCAGGAGCTTCCTGCCGTGTTCGTGCTGCTCCTTCTTGGGCACATCGTATAAAGATATCATAAGCATAGCGCCGCCTCCTTTCGGTAAATTATAACATATTCCCCTGTAAAAAGCAATAAGCATATCAGTCCGGGATTCTAAAGGGGCTGCGCCCCTTTAGCGGAGTCCAGAGGCAGCGCCTCTGGTGGGGTGACTCCCCACAGTGTGGGGAGATGTCAGCGAAGCTGACAGAGGGGACGGACCGGTTAGGTTGGGGCAACGCCCCGCATATCCGCAGGGCGCTTAGCAAGGGGTGAATTCCAAAACAGTCCGGGGGACTGTTTTGGAAGAGGGGACGCCTTGCAAGTGAAGGCGTCCCCTGATATAACTATGCTGCAAAGAATGAGCCTCCCGAAAACCGGGAGGCTCATTCTGTTATCTGAGTTCGTTAGCCTTGTCAAGCCATATCTTGGCAGTATCAAGCGCTTCATAAAGTCCGCATTCAAATTTGGAGTTCTTTACGAAAGCCTTTGCGGGATCGGGCTCCTTGGTGTCCATCTGTACGATCTGCACCTTGGAGGTGACCTCCTCGCCTTCAACTGTCTTTGTACCTGTTATAGTGATCCAGATCACATAGGGATCAGACATATATCCGTAGTATATCTGATTGCCCTTTCTTACGAGCGGGTAGCCCTTGTAGGTCTGAAATTTACTCATATTCTCATCCTCCTTGGATAGGGGTGGGTGGGGGGTTATTTCCATGTTGTCACGAAATCTTCGTCTGTGGGGATCCTCTTGATATTATCGATGAGGGTATTGACATACGACTTTGCAACAACGAACTTGCTCTTGCCGTCAACTGCTATGAGCGAAGTGAGGTTGGAGTAATCGAAGAACTCGATCTTTGTGGTCTTGCCGGTATAGGAATCGGTATACTCGATCGCTGCCATCGGCTCATCGGAGGGATATTCCTCCTCGAACGCGAAGTCCTCTGCGGAAGCGCTTATCAGGAAGCTGTAGAACAGTCTGTAGCGCTCGCTGTCGAAGCTCTGTCCGTTCCTTGTAACAGTGAAGTCGGAAGACTTGTAGGAGTCAAGCTCCACCTCGGGGTCGGTACGCTTTATAACGAACTTCTCAACCGTGCTGCCTGCCGTTGCAGTAAGCTCGGAGATGTTCCAGACGTATCCGGCTATGAATATCTTAGAAGCGATATCAACGGGGAGAACTGTTGCCCACTGTGCCTTCTCTGTCTTTACGACAAAGATGGTGTTTCCGCCCTCAAGCATAGCATAGCAGCATTTGCCGTTCTTGCTGTCGTCGAAGGGTTCACTGAGGAGCAGTACGTACTTCTTTCCGTCACTGCATTCCATAGTGGTCGTACAGAATGGCTCGTCAAGACCTGCCTCCTTGATATCCTGTTCCTTGCAGTGTACGCTGTAGATACCAGCAGCGCTGAGTCCGAACATACCGTTTGTTACATCGGCCGAACGCTCAACTGCAAGATATGCTTCGACAGGAGAGGTCATCATGTGTGATGCGCTTGTTCCGCCGGTATACTTGGCGTCCTTGTCCTTCTCAACGAGCTCGAGCACGATATCGTAATCGATATCCTCACGCTCGATGGTGACCTTCTTTATCTCCGGGTATGCATCATCGGGAGGTGCCTCAAGCACCGTCTTCTCCATGAACTCCTCAAGCTTGTTGTGGTAGTTGAGGAGAGCTGAATCTCTTACGGTGTAAATGGTCTTTTCGCCGTCTACCATTACATAGGTATCGGTGCCCGTGGGTGATTCATCTCCGATAAGGAGCTTTGTCCTGCTTCCGCTTTCGTAGGTTATATCTACGGTTATCTCCGGCTTGTCGAGTCCGAACTTTGAGATATCCTCGCAGTTCTCCTCGATAAGGTCAGTGCAGGTAAGGCCGTTGGCATTGTTTGCAAGCGTACCTACGACTGAGGTGTTAAGAAGAACATCCTCATATCCCTTGAGGGTGTAGGTCGCAGCGCTGTCATCGGTCTTGCCGGTGAGCTGTATTACATGGAGCTCACCGTGCTCATTGGTAACATCTACCGTCTTTATAACGCCGGTATCCATTATTCCTGTCTCAGGGTCGGGACCTGTGATATTCTTATCCTTTACGATGATGACCTCAGTCTTTTCGCTGCCGGGCATCTGTGCCACAACAGGATCATTCTCCTCAGGCTTGGTATACAGAAGATAACCGACTCCGCCGCCCATGAGCGCCAGTACGCCGACAAGAGCAATGATGCTCTTTGCTGTCTTTTTCATTTGTTACGTCTCCTTAACAGTACAATGATGCCTGCGATAGCAACGAGAGCCGGGATCACATAGACAACAACGATTGCGATTCCCTTCATCTCTTTTGCAGTAGGTGCGATAGTGTTCATCTGGATCGCTCTCTCAGGGATGACTACACTGCTCTCCTTGCCGGTCATGTTGTTAAGTATACCGACAAGAACGTTTGCATTGTTATAGAGTGTGTTGGCTGATAGAACGTAGCTGTCAGCCATGAAGGGGCTGCCGAGAACGAGAACGTGTGAGGTGTAAACATCGAACTGCTCAGATGTCTCCTTCTTGGAGATAACAGCGATATTTCTTACGCCCTTGTCGTCCTTCTTCTCCTCGCCGCCGACAACGGGATAGGATGTCTCCGAGCTTGTGAGAACTGCTGTAGCTACAGCGCCGTTGTTCTTCTGGAGGATCTTTACTTCCTTCGGGTAGGGGGCAACTATCTGAAGAGCCTCATTTGAGAGCTTGCCTACCGTGTCCTTATCAGCAACAGACAGGACAGGAGATGATACTGGGGAATTGAGGGTATATAAATAATTCGTTACTAACTTCTCCTCTTCATCAAACACATAGTTATCTGCCACCTCGATGCTCCAGTCAGCAAGGAACTCCTGGATGTTCGGGAGATTCGTGTCGCCGAAGCTGGGGATGTAGAGGAAGTTCTTTCCGTACTTTCCGCCGTTGTAGAGGAAATCGCCGAGCTTCTCGATGACATCCGATGTAAAGTCCATTGAAGGAACGGCAAGGATTAGAAGATCATACTCTTCGGTATCAAAAGAACCGGCCGCAACATCGATATCTGCTATATCATAGCCGCTCTTGTCGAGAAGCTCGATGATACCGGATACAACAGGCTCATAGCCCTGCTCATATACGCTTGCACCGTTTATAGTCCTGAGGATGCCTACCTTTACAGGAGTGCTGTCGGCAACGCTCATGATAGCTGTAGTAAGAGTGGGCTCACCTACGAAAATGGTTCCGGTAGGCATCTGTCCGCTGTTGCCGGTGTCAACATTGATCATGTTCATGATCTCAGTCTGACCGAGTACCTTTACTCTGTCGCCGCAGGATATGATGATATCGCCCTCTTTGATCTCGCCGTTGTAGTTCTTCTTGAAGTTGGTAACGATATCGGGATCCTTGTTGATATTCACATACTTGACATTAACACTGCCCTTGCCGCTCTTGGCATAAACAGAGTACTTGTCGAGCATCTCGGGGATCATTTCATACGGCCATTCAAGGTTCAGGCCGGCGTTGCTCGCATACATCTGCTCATAGTAATTGCCGAGAGACTCGAAGTAATCCCTGTTGGTGGCAACTGTGATATCAACATTCTTTTCGAGGTTCTTCATTGCCTCGATGGATTCTTCTGAAAGCTCATATCTGTTATCAGGTGTCAGATCAAGCTTGAGGGGTGTACGCTGTGATACAAGGTGTACCATAAGGTTGAAGGCGATAACGATAGCAGTCACAAGCACAAGTACAACTGCGGAGGCCGCACCGTAACGAAGCTTCTTGTGATTGCGCTCCTTCTTCTCTTTCTTGCCTGTCTCAGCAGTCTCCTCCTCAACGGGAGCAACGATCTCCTGATCTGCCTGCTCAATTTTTTCTTTGTTTTTCTTGCTCATCTTATATTACCTCCTTTTCTGTTAGCTCCAGCGTCTCTTGTCGAGTACCCTGACTGTAAGGAAGATAAAGAAGAATGCAACGCTCAGGAAGAATACCACGCTCGGGAGGCTGAATACTCCGCCGGTGAATTCAACATATCTTGAATAGAAGGAGAGAGCGTTGAGTCCCTTTTTCAGATACTCGTTGGAAACAAGTGAGGCAATTGAATCAAGAAGATACAGCAGCAGAAGCACTACCATGCTTGCAACAGCGGCAGCCATCTGGTTCTCTGTGAGAGAAGAGATGAACAGACCGATCGCAATGAAGGCTGCACCGAGGATCAGCATTGCAAAGTAGTTGCCGAGGAGCGGAGGCCATGCGACCGTTCCGAGATAGCTGAGTATCACTGAGTATACGAATACTATGCTCTCAGCAATGATGAAGAGTGTGAGTGCGGCAAGATACTTGCCGAGCACGATGGACCAGAGTCCTACCGGAGCGGTCAGGAGTCCCTGATCGGTGCGGTTCTTCTTCTCCTCGCTGAGGAGCTTCATGGTGAGTATCGGTATTAGGAACAACACGATTATGAACATCGAGCTGAACATAGTCGAGGTGTTTGTAGTAAATGAGCCTATTACTCCGTTGAAGAAGAATATTCCCGAAAGAAGGAAGAATACCGAAAGGAATACATATGCTATTCCCGATGTAAAGAATGCGCCCATTTCACGCCTGTATATAGCTCCCATTATTCCTCGCCTCCGTTCTCTTCTTCGTCATCAGCCTTGTTCATGTCAGCTGCGGATTCCTCAAGGATCTCCTCAGCTGCGTCAGAGAGCTGCTCTGTAGCTATAAGCTGTCCGTCCTCGACCTTCAGATTAAGCTTCGGGCCTGATGAGGTCTCGGTCTGCTGTGATACGTCGCCGACTACTGTGTCGCCCATAGTGATCTTGAGGAAGATGTCCTCGAGAGTGAGATCTGAGAGCTGGAGCATAAGGATGTTCCATCCCTTCTCACGGCAGAGATCATTGATGGCACGGCGGATATCGACCTTCTCCTCGGCCTCCACGTCATAGTCGTAGATGCCCTTCTCACGCTCCATGTCGGCACGGACGTACTTTACTCCGCCCAGAGCCCTGATAGCATCTGCGATCTCCTTCTTGTCGGAAGCAGTATGTGTGCTGCCCTCGATACGGAGAGTCATCTTGTGCTCGTTGGTGATGTTGCGTGCGATCTCATCGGCTGTACCGTTAGCGGCAACGACGCCCTTGTTGATGATGATGATCCTGTCACATACTGCCTGTATCTCAGGGAGGATATGTGAGGAGAGGATTACTGTATGGCTCTTTCCGAGCTTCTTGATAAGTGTACGGATCTCGATGATCTGATTCGGGTCAAGGCCAACGGTAGGCTCGTCAAGGATCAGTACCGGAGGATTGTTGATGAGTGCCTGTGCGAGGCCGACTCTCTGTTTATAGCCCTTTGAGAGGTTGCGGATGAGTCTGTTCCTTACTCCGCTGATCTTGCAGAGGTTGCAGACATCATTGAGGTGAGCCTTTCGTGGCAGCTTGCACTTCTTCAGATCGTACATGAAGCCGAGGTAGGCATCTACCGTCATATCCACATAAAGTGGTGGTATCTCGGGAAGATATCCTATATTCGCCTTTGCTGCGATAGGATCCTCGAGTATGTCCACTCCGTTGACCAGTATCTGTCCTGAGGTGGACGAGATATAGCCGGTAAGCATATTCATCGTTGTTGATTTTCCAGCACCGTTAGGTCCGAGGAAGCCGAGTATCTCTCCCTTTTCGACCTTGAAGCTGATATTGTTTACGGCCTGCTTATCGCCGTAACGCTTGCTAAGGTTTTTAACCTCGATCATTGATTTCCCTCCTGTTGCCGTCATAATAAATAAGTTGCTGTTTATTATGATAGCTGTTTAATGTGATAACGCAGTGAAAGCAATGCGAATTTTATATGTTGTCTGTACTACGGCATTTTCACAGCCGCCTCAATGTCTGAGGCTATCTGTTTTCTCAGTTCCTCCGTCGAGGAAAAGCGTCTCTCCGGTCGGATGAACCGTAGAAGTCTGACCTCCGGAGCGCTGCCGTAGAGATCGCCCGAGAAGCCGTGTATATAAGTCTCTGCAAGGGGCGCACCGCCGTAGTCAACGGTGGGCTTTACCCCGATATTCGTCATTGAGCGGTATTCCCTGCCGCCTGTCCGTGTGACCGATGCGTACACACCGAATGCGGGTACGAGCTGTCCCTGTTCAAATACCTGATTGATGGTCGGGAAGCCTATGGTGCGGCCTATCTGTGCCCCGTGTCTGACTGTGCGGCGTATCATATAGGGCGCTCCGAGAAGAGCATCGGCTCTCTCAACATCGCCCGACAGCAGCAGATGCCGTATCTCCGTGGAGGAGACCCTTGCTCCGTCAAGGCATACGTCCTCAACGGTCTGCACCCTGAAGCCGTAACGTCTGCCGAATGTCCTCAGTTCCTCCGCACCGCAGGCAGCACCTCTTCCGAAGCGGAAATCCATGCCGCAGCATACGAAGGTTGCATTCAGCTCTCCGGCAAGTATATCACGGGCGAATTCCTCGCCCTCCATGCCGCATACCGTACTGAACTCCGGCGAGAGTATCCTCTCCATGCCGCAGTGCTCACGGAGTATATGCTCCTTTTCTGCGCTGCTGTAGATATATCCCCCCGCACCCTTGAAAGCCGTGCTCTCGGGCGGGAAGGTGAATGCACATGGCATCAGCCCGTTTTCTTTCTGTCCGGCAGCAGTCCTGAGCACCTCACGGTGTCCGAGATGGACTCCGTCAAAGATACCAAGGGCAGCCGCTGTCTTCGGCATATCCATAGCAGTCTCCTCAGGTAAGATTTTTCCAGACACGCAGCTCGCCGTTCTCAAAGTCGGCTCTTGCAGTGCCGATGAAGCCGCCGTCAAAGCCGTAAACGGCATACTCAGCAACGCCTTCCTTTATGTCCCTTACCCTTGATGTATCGAGCTTCACTCCGCTGCGGTACATACGTGTCTGCGCTTCGCCGAGTCTTACAGCCGGCAGCTTTTCAAACACACGGGATATGGGAAGTATCAGCTCTTCAAGCCTGTCCTCGTCATGGGCCTGCTGTATCTGCTCAAAGGTGAAGCAGTCATCAAGGGTGAAACCGCCGGAGCTCGTCCTTACAAGGGAGGTCATGATGCCTCCGCAGCCGAGCGTCTCTCCGAGGTCGTTGATGATGGTGCGTATATAGGTGCCCTTTCCGCAGGCTATCTCCAGCACGCCCTCCCGGCTCTCTTCGTCGTACTCTGTGAGTGAGAGCGAGAATACCTCTATCTCACGGGCTTCACGCTCTACCTCGATACCCTTGCGGGCGAGGTCGTAGAGCCTCTGTCCGTTTACCTGCACGGCCGAATACATGGGCGGCAGCTGCATGACAGTACCCGTGAACTCCGGCAGATGCGCGAGTATATCCTCACGGCTCACCGGCTTATCCGATGTCGTCCTCACCTCTCCGGTGATATCCTGTGTATCGGTCGTAAGTCCGAGACGGAATCCCGCCCTGTAGCTCTTGGTGGTATCCGGCATTATGTCGCAGGCCTTTGTCGCCGTGCCGACGAATACCGGAAGCACTCCCGTCGCCATAGGGTCAAGGGTACCGCCGTGCCCGAGGCGCTTCATGCGGAGAATGCCCCTGAGCTTTGCGACTACGTCGAAGGAGGTGAAGTCCTGCGGCTTGTTCACGCAGAGAACGCCCGAGAATGCTTTTTCGTTCATTCTTCCAGCGCCTTTCTCACAGCATCTGTAAGGTAAGTCTTTATGGAATCAAGGTCGCCCGAAGCCGTGCAGCCGGCAGCCTTCGCATGGCCGCCGCCGCCGAGAGTCTGGCATATCTTTGATACATTCACGTCGTTTGCGGAACGGAAGGAGCATTTGAATACCCCGTCCTCACGCTCACGCAGAAGTATGCCCACCTCAGCTGTCTCAAGCTGTATGGTTATCGGTGCAAAGCCCTCGAGCTCGTCGATAGAAACGCCCATTGACTTCATCATATCCTGTGTCACGGCTACGATGACGAGCCTGCCGTCGAGGTATTCCTCCATCATGGAAGAAAGCTCTGCCTCAAGGCGTATCCTGCCCCTTGACTTGATATCGAACATGGCACGGTTGATGCGTGCGAAATCGATATCGTAGCTGCGCATCATCTCTGCGGCTATCTCATGAGCCTCCGGAGTGGTGCAGCTGTACTTGAAGCAGCCGGAATCCGTAGCGATGCCGGTATACAGGCACATCGCACAGTGAGTCGTTATCTCCACGCCCATGTGCTTTGCGAGCTGGTATATGACCTCGCAGGCTGCCGTGGCCTTTGCGTTGAGCAGAGTGCGCTCCGCATAGCCCTTGTTCGATTCGTGGTGGTCGATGCAGAGCTGTACGCGCTTTCCGTAGATCTCCTCATAGCTGCCCATGAGCTGTGTATCGGCTATATCCACGGCGATAACGGTCTGAGGCTCGAAGTCCTCTTCAGTATAGCCCTCCGTAAGAAAGGCATATCTTGCGCCGAAGCTGTCGTGGCATACCACTCTGCTCCTGACGCCGATCTCCGAAAGTATGTCGTGAAGTCCCAGTCCTGCGCCTATACAGTCTCCGTCGGGGTTGCGGTGTGTTATGATAACGGCATCCTTGCAGCTTCTGAGAAACTGTTCAGCCTCGCTGAATCCGATAAGCATAGCAGCCCCTCCTTTCATTGATACTTTCAGCCAAGAAGATCGTTTAGCTTCTTGCTGATCTCTGCGCTGCGCTCTGTTGAAGCGTCAGCTATGAATGTGAGCTCAGGAGACTTCCGCATATCAAGTCTGCGGAAGAGCTCTCTTCTGATGAAGCCGGAAGCGCTCTTGAGTCCCACTACGGACTCCTTTGTGCGCTCCATGCCCTCAAGGCTCGATACGTAGACCTTGCAGCTTGACATATCGCCTGAGAGATCGGCTCTTATTATAGTGAGCATCTTGTCTATCCTGGGATCCTTGAGTTCCCTGAATATCGCCGTCAGCTCACGTCTTATATCCTCTGCCATACGGCTGTTCTTGAAATTCGGCATATTATCCTTTCCGGACGCTTAATGTCCATGCGGGTACCGGATCAGTCCTCACGGTACTCCTCAACTGTATACGCCTCGAATACGTCGCCTTCCTTTACGTCGGAGAACTTCTCAAGGCTGATACCGCACTCAAAGCTCTCGGCAACCTCCTTGGCATCGTCCTTGAAACGCTTGAGTCCTGAGATCTTGTCGTCTGCGATGATGATACCGTCACGTACAACACGGATCTGGCAGCCTCTTACGATCTTGCCGCTGCGGACGTAGCAGCCTGCTACCATGCCCACATTGGAGATCTTGTATACCTGACGAACCTCTGCACGGCCAAGCTCCACATCACGGTACTTGGGTGCAAGCATACCCTTCATAGCGGTGGATATCTCCTCGATAGCATCGTAGATGATACGGTAGAGACGGATATCAACGCCGTCACGGGCAGCGCTCTCGGCAGCTACGGGATCGGGTCTTACGTTGAAGCCTACGATGATAGCGTTGGATGCGTTGGCGAGCATTACGTCACTCTCCTTTACCGCACCTACAGCGCCGTGGATTACTCTTACTCTTACCTCGTTGTTGGAGAGCTTCTCGAGGGACTGCTTTACAGCCTCAACGGAGCCCTGTACGTCAGCCTTGACGATAACGGGAAGTTCCTTGATCTCGCCCTCAGCGATCTGGCT
Organism: Ruminococcus sp.; assembly: GCA_017620025.1. Lineage (GTDB taxonomy): Bacteria > Bacillota > Clostridia > Oscillospirales > Ruminococcaceae > Ruminococcus. The sequence goes on along the minus strand of JAFZRF010000025.1, from coordinate 24,861 downwards.
GAAGAGGTTGTCAAGAGTAACCTTGCGGTACTGATTGAACTGCTCCTGCTTCTGCTCATGCTTTCTCTGCTCAACGAGCTCACGGGCAAGTCTCTCATCCTCAACTGCGTTGAAGATATCGCCTGCGCTCGGAACCTCTGCGAGACCTGTGATCTCAACAGGAACTGACGGGCCGGCTGCCTTTACAGTGCGTCCCTTGTCGTTTGTCATTACACGAACACGGCCTACTGCTGTACCGGCAATGAGTACATCGCCCTGCCTGAGAGTACCGTTCTGTACGAGGAGAGTTGCGATAGGACCTCTGCCCTTGTCGAGACGAGCCTCGATAACAGTACCCTTTGCAAGTCTGTCGGGATTGGCCTTGAGTTCCTGGACCTCTGCAACGAGGAGGATATTCTCAAGAAGGTCGTCTATACCCATGCCTGTCTTTGCGGATACGGGAACGCAGATAACGTCGCCGCCCCAGTCCTCGCATACGAGATCGTACTTGGTGAGCTCTTCCTTGATCCTGTCAGGGTTAGCGCCCTCCTTATCCATCTTGTTGATGGCAACGATGATCTGTACGCCTGCGGACTTCGCATGGTTGATGGACTCTACTGTCTGCGGCATGATACCGTCGTCTGCTGCAACTACGAGGATAGCGATATCAGTGATATTCGCACCTCTTGCACGCATGGAGGTGAATGCCTCATGTCCGGGAGTATCAAGGAAGGTGATGTCCTGTCCGTTGATATTTACCTGATAAGCACCGATGTGCTGTGTGATACCGCCGGCCTCGCCTGCTGCAACGTGTGCGTTTCTGATGCGGTCGAGTATTGAAGTCTTACCGTGGTCAACGTGACCCATAACTACGACTACAGGGCAGCGGGGCTGGAGGTTTGTATCGTCATCGTCGCTGTCGTCGATAAGGCGCTCCTCGATCGTTACGATAACTTCCTTCTCAACCTTTGCGCCGAGCTCCTCAGCTACGAGTGAAGCGGTATCGAAGTCGATCTCCTGGTTTATGGATGCCATAACACCGAGGCCCATGAGCTTCTTGATAACTTCTGTAGCTGTGACCTTCAGACGTGTGGCAAGCTCTCCTACTGTGATAGCATCGGGGATCATGACCTTGAGCTGCTGCTTTCTTGCACGCTCGAGCTCGAGTCTCTTGAGCTTCTCAGCCTCGCTCTCCTTGCGGGAGAACTGCTGACGTGTCCTCTGCTGGGACTTCTGGTTGATCTTCTGCTTCTTGGAGGAGTAGTTGTCGTTCTTGTGCTTGTTTGCAGGAGCGATCTGCTCATAGCGCTCGTTGTACTTGTCAAGGTCTACATAGCTTCCTCTGGTATCAACTGTACGGCGCTGACCGGAAGTCTGAGCTGTCTCCGAGCTTACTGCTGCGGTGAACTTTGTGCGCTCGCCTCTGTCCTGAGCCTTTGCCTGCTCCTTCTTCTTATCCTTCTTCTTGTCCTGCTGCTTGTCGGACTTCGGAGCCTCCTTGGCAGGCTCTGCCTTGGGTGCTGCCTTTGCCGGCTCAGCCTTGGGAGCCTCCTTTACGGGCTCTGCCTTGGGAGCTTCCTTCACAGGCTCTGCCTTGGGGGCTTCCTTTACGGGCTCAGCCTTGGGAGCTTCCTTTACAGGCTCTGCCTTCGGTGCTGCCTTGACCGGCTCGGGCTTCTTCTCCTCTGCACGGTGTACGGGCTGCTCCTGCGGCTTCTTCTTAGGAGCCTCGGCAGCAGGCTTGCTCTCCTGCTTCTTGGGAGCTGCTGCGGGACGCTCTTCCTTCTTCGGAGCCTCCTGCTTCTTTTCCGCCGGTTTCTTTTCGGCGGGCTTTTTCTCGGCAGGCTTCTTCTCTGCCGGCTTCTTTTCAGCGGGCTTCTTTTCCTCTGCCGGCTTCTTTCTCTCAGGTGCGGGATCGTCCTTGGATGCAAAATACTCATCGAATGACGATACCTCATGGAGCTTTGAGAAGTGCTCCAGCACCAGATTCATCTCGTCCTCGGAAAGACCCGTGGACGCCTTCTTCTTGTTATCGCCCTTGCCGGCGAAATAATCAATGATATCCTGTGAAGAAATGCTGAGATCCTTCGCAGCATCGCTTAATTTGACCTTTTTTGTCATAGGCGTATGATACCTCCGTTTCAGAATGTACTGACTCCCCGGCATTCACCGGAGCGCCTGCATATTTTTGCTGTTGCTGTATGTGAACACGGCGTACCGTGATATTTCAGGTAATGATCCTGGCGAACCCTCCGGCAAAGCCCTTGTCGCAGACGGCTATGACTGCCGTCTCCTTGCCGCAGAGCGTTCCTGTCTCCGCCTTGGTGAGCTCCGTCCTCAGTACGGGTATCCCTGCCTTTCCGCAGAGAAACTCCGCCTCCTTGACGGTCTTATCCGAGGCATCTGCTGCGACGAGCAGACAGTACGCTCTTCCCGCCCTGACCTCCTCGCCTGCGCTGTCAAATCCCTTGACAGCCTTGCGTGCCTTGAGGCACATCGTGAGCAGGTCGGCAGTCTTACGCTTCTTCTGCGTTTCTGAGTTCATCTGCCATCACCTCATAAACACTTTCGTCTATCCTGCATGAGAAGGCTTTCTCGAACCGTCTTGACTTTCGTGCCTTGTCGTAGCACTCGGTACTGCGGCATATATATGCACCTCTGCCGTTTTTCTTTCCTGTGAGGTCGAGACTTATCTCTCCCTCCGGCGACTTAACGACACGGATAAGCTCCTTTTTCGGCATCATCTCGTTGCATCCGAGGCACTGTCTCATGGGGATCTTTCTGGGCTTCATGATCACTCTTCCCCGTCCTGAGCCTCAGTCTCCTCTGCGGGAGCCTCAGCCTCTGCGGGTGCTTCCTCAGCGGGAGCCTCGGCAGCAGTCTCTGCTGCTGTCTCTTCAGCAGCCTCCTCTGTCTCCTCAGCCGGTGCAGCCTCGAATACAGGTGCTACGAAATCCGGGCTGAGCTCGGGTGCTTCTTCGCCGGTCACGCTGTCGAACTGCGGCTTGATGTCGATCTTGAAGCCTGTCAGCTTGGCTGCGAGCTTTGCGTTCTGTCCCTTGTTGCCGATAGCAAGTGAGAGCTGGTTGTTGGGTACTACAACTGTGCAGCTCTTCTCCTCCATGGAGGTAATGACTGTCTTGAGCACCTCAGCAGGAGCAAGCGCACTTGCGATGAACTCCTCGGGTACCTCGCTCCAGTTGATGATATCCACCTTCTCACCGCCCAGCTCGTTTACTACTGCGCTGATACGTGATCTCTTCGGACCGATGCAGGCTCCTACGGGGTCTACCTCCTTGTCCTTGGACCATACGGCCATCTTTGTACGCGAGCCTGCCTCACGGGAGATGGACTTGATCTCTACGATGCCCTCGTATATCTCGGGCACCTCAAGCTCGAAGAGTCTCTTTACGAGGTCCTTGTGAGTACGTGAGATCTTTACGATAGGCTTCTTGGTCTTGCCCACGATGCCTGTGATATATACCTTGATCTTCTTGCCGACTGTGAGCTCCTCGCCTGCGATCTGCTCGTTGCGGAAGAGGTAGAGCTCTGTGCCCTCATACTCTACTGTAGCGGCTCTGCCGGGATCGATCTGGCTTACCTCTACTGTGATGCAGTCGTGCTCCTTTGACTCGAACTTGTTCAGCATCTGCTCACGGTTGATCTCTCTGAGGTCGCCCTTGATGGACTGCTTTGCAGAGAGAGCTGCCATTCTTCCGAGCTTGGATATATCCAGCTCCTTGAGCATGGTGCCGCCGACGAGAGCATTGGGGTCTATCGTCCTTGCGGTATCGATATTGATCTCGTTCTCGTCGATAGGCTCGTCGTCAATGATGTCCTGAACGATGTACATAGCAAACTTCTTGGTTGCAGGGTCGATCTCCACACGGATCCTGTCCTCGCTGTGGGGATATGCTCTTCTTGCAGCCTTGAGCATAGCGGATTTTACCTTCTCAATAAGAAGTGCGGTATCAACGTCGTTCTCGTCTCCGAGAGCCTTGAGGGCTTCGAAGAAATTCATTTCCTTTGCCATTTCTGTTAATTCCTCCAGTATATATTAATTTTATTCAAAGTCAAACCAAAGCTTTACAAAGGCGATATCTGCAAGCGGGAGTTTCTTCTCCTCTCCGTCCTCGCCTCTCACCGTGAGTTCATTGCGGTCAGCCGCAAGAAGAGTAGTTCTTATCTCCTTCTCTCCGTCAACGCTCCTTATGAAGCGTATCCTCACCTCGTCGCCGATACAGACCTCAAAATGCTCCTCACGCAGCAGTTCACGCTCAAGACCGGCAGAGCCGACCTCCAGCATATAGCTCTGTGCAATGGGATCTGCCTCATCGAGCACCTCGTTGATAGGCGCCGTGGCTCTCTCGCAGTCGTCGATAGTGATCCCCTCATCCTGATCAATGAAGATCCTGAGGTACCACATCGCTCCCTCCTTGACGTAGCAGACGTCCCAGAGGAAGTAGCCCAGCTCGTCGGTAACGGGCTTTACAAGGTCGTATACCTTCTGCTCCGTACCGCCGAATTTCTTCAGCTTCATACGCACTCTCCTTCCGCTGTCATGCAGCTTATTATTGTCAATAGTCCGGGATTTTTCCCGATTCAAAACGAAAGACCGGAAGCTTCCGGTCTTTAGTCTAACTATCATCGTTACCTATTATAACACACTATTTCAGAAAAATCAAGGGGTATGCGGCATTTTTTTACGTTTTTCCCGCATTTCTTCCCGCTGCAGTCTCCTCCGCACCCGTCATTTCCCGCATAGTCTCCGCAATTATGCAATGAATATGGTATAATTGTTAATACTTCACTAAAGGAAAATCGCAAAATTGTTTAAATCACCTATATTTTAAAAACGCTATAGACAAGTTTGCGGAAATACTGTATAATGATATATGTAATATTATCGCTGTGCGTAATAGAAAATCCGGCTTCCGTATGCCGTAAATGCGGAGATCCGTGGGATGACGGCATCCCTTATACGGCATCGGAGCATATAATGAGAGTTATTACAGGGATCGCAAGAGGCCGGAAGCTCATCGCCCCCGAGGGGCTTGATGTAAGGCCTACCGCCGACAAGGTCAAGGAGGGTATATTCTCGGCTGTACAGTTCGAGCTTGAAGGAGCCGTAGTGCTCGACCTCTTCGCCGGCAGCGGTCAGATGGGTATCGAAGCGCTCAGCAGAGGCGCTCAGAGAGCTGTGTTCGTTGACAGCTCTGCAAAGTCGATAAAGTGTGTGAACGAAAATCTCCGCAACACTGAGCTGATGCGTCAGGCGGAGGTCATCACCCGTGACAGCTACGACTACATAAAACTTACCTCTGCGGTTTTTGATATCATAATACTCGATCCGCCTTACAGGATGGGGCATATCGCAAAGCTCCTCCCGCTGGCGGCAGCCAAGCTCCGTGAGGGCGGAACAATAATATGCGAATACGAGAAGGAGGCAGGAGAGCCGGAGGCTCCCGAGGGCACCGTGCTCAGGAAGATCTACCGCTACGGCAAGATCAACTGTGCGCTGTTCGTGAAGCCTGCCCCCGATGACGGAGAGGAAAGCGAGGAGCAGTAATGGCAGAGAGAAGGATCGCCGTTTGTCCCGGCAGCTTTGACCCCGTAACGCTCGGTCATCTGGACATAATCACAAGAGCCTCGAAGCTCTTTGACAAGGTGATCGTGCTGATCTCACGCAATGCAGGAAAGCAGCAGCCGAGCTTCACAGCTACCGAGCGTATGCTGATGATAGAGGCTGTCACCCGTGACCTTGACAACGTAGTGATAGATATACTCGACGGTCTCCTTGCCGATTATGTAAGAGAGGTCGGCGCTATCGCTATAGTAAAAGGACTGAGAGCCGTCAGTGACTTCGAGTACGAATTCCAGATGGCGCTCGCAAACAAAAAGCTCTATTCAGGAGCAGAGACCGTATTTCTTACCACAGCAGCTGAGAATATGTATCTCAGCTCGAGCGTAGTCAAGCAGATCGCATATTTCGGCGGTGATATCAGTCACTTCGTTCCGGAAGCGATACTCGGCGATATAAAACAGCGACTTGTAAAGGAGAGATAATTGAAATGGCTATTGATGAGATTCTGGAAGATATTGAGGAGACCCTTGACAAGGCTCCGGCTTTCCCTTTTGTAAACCATAAGAAGATCGTTGACGGCGAGAGGATGCGCGAGCTTATCAACGACATCCGTATAAACCTGCCTCACGAGCTCAAGGAAGCTAAGAAGATCGAATTCGACAGCGAGCGCATCATCAGCGATGCAAAGCTCAATGCCGATGCTATCATCCGCAAGGCTGAGGAAAAGGCATCTCAGCTCGTTGCAAAGGAGCCTATCGTTATCGAGGCAAGAAAGCGTGCTGACGATATCGTCCGTGACGCAAAGGAAAGAGCACTCGAGATGATCCGCCGTGCTCAGACCTCCTCTGCAAAGCTTGAGAAGGAGGCCGCTATGTCCGCTGCAAAGATGCTCAGCGACGCAGAGACTCTCTACAACCGCAACCTCACCGAGGTAAGAGCAGCAAAGGAGAAGCTCCAGAGAGAGCTCCGCACCTCCCCTGCTCTCACACAGAACTCCACACCTGCACAGCCGCAGGAGGCAGCCCCCGAGGCTGCACCCGCTTCAACAAACACAGGCAGGTTCAGGAGCAAGAAGGATTTCTAAGGCATAAAGCAAGCCCTCAGACGTTTGTCTGAGGGCTTTTCTTTGTATGTTCGGTTTATCAGTACCTGGAATTGAGTGATATACACATGAACAGGTAGATCGCTGCAAGAACAGTCGAAATAACAGTCTTTATAGCAAATCCGCCAATTACCATTCCGATAGCATCAAGGACGAGCACCACCGTTGCTATCTTCTTGCAGGTGTCATAATTGCCCTTCAGTCCTGAATATGCCATTAATACGATAATCAGAAGGATCAGTGCGGAAAAAATGATCGCACCGCTGAAACCGTACTTAGCAACAGCAGCAATCAATGAAATAACATTCACTGCTATGATAAGTATGTTCCACCCCTTGAAAATCGTTCTCATAAGCTCTTCGCTCATTGTTTTTTACCTCCTATATCAATATTTATATCAGGCCGCCGGAGCGGCGGGATACCTTACTTCTCCAGTGTGCCGTGAGACAGGGACTTCAGATAAGCATTGATGAAGCCGTCGAGATCTCCGTCCATTACAGCCTGGATATTGCCGACCTCATAGCCGGTGCGAAGATCCTTTACAAGAGTATAGGGCATGAATACATAGGATCTTATCTGTGAGCCCCATGCGATCTGGTTCTGTACGCCCTTGATATCGGAGATCTTCTCAAGGTGCTCACGCTCCTTGATCTCGATGAGCTTTGAACGCAGCATCTTCATTGCGTAGTCCTTGTTCTGGTACTGGCTTCGCTGTGTCTGACAGGATACTACGATGCCTGTGGGCTTGTGTATAAGTCTTACGGCAGAGCTTGTCTTGTTTACCTTCTGTCCGCCTGCACCGCTTGAACGGTACACCTCCATCTCGATGTCCTCGGGACGGATATCGACCTCGATCGAATCATCGAGCTCGGGCATTACTTCAAGTGCTGCAAAGGAAGTGTGGCGTCTGCCGGATGCGTCAAAGGGTGATACACGTACAAGGCGGTGTACTCCAGACTCCGACTTCATATAACCGTAGGCATTCTCACCCTCGATGAGTATGGAAGCCGACTTGATGCCTGCATCGTCGCCGTCAAGGTAATCGAGCAGCTCGACCTTGAAGTCGTGGCGCTCTGCCCAGTGATTGTACATACGGTAGAGCATCTCGGTCCAGTCCTGTGCCTCTGTTCCGCCTGCTCCGGCATGGAATGTGAGGATGGCATTGGAGCTGTCGTATTCTCCGCTGAGCAGCGTGGAGAGCTTCTCATCCTCGAGCTTGGCCTTGAATGAAGCTATCTCCGAGGTTATCTCCTCAACAGAGCTCTCATCATCCTCCTCGATGGAAAGCTCGATAAGAGCGATTATATCCTCGAGGTTGTCGCTGAGCTTGTTGAACTTGTCTATCTTTCGCTCAAGGGACTTTGTCTCCTGGAGCACCTTCTGAGAGTTCTCAAGATCATCCCAGAAGCCTTCCTTGGCGGTCTCTGCGTTGAGCTCTGCGATACGGTCCTTCGCAGGCTGTATGCTGAGCACATCGGCAAGCTCCTCTATCTCCTTGCGGTAGCCGGTCATTTCGACCCTGAGTTCGTCAAGTATTACCATATAAACCTATCCTTTCATATCGGTTGAATAAACGTCATATCCATATTATTATATCACAGTCCTGGGCTTTCTGCAATACCTTTGCAAAAATAAATTCACAGGTTTTTATTCACGGGGTTGACATAGTAGTAATATTATGTTATACTAATATATAGCGGTCAGCCGCTTATGAACGATAATACCCCATTGGAGGCATATATATGAGATCATCAAGGATCGCTGCTCTTCTTGCAGCGGCTGCTCTGGCACTCGCTGCCGCAGCCGGATGCTCCAGTACGAAGAGCAACAGCAGCCTCGCTCAGCTCCCCGCAACTCCTGTTGCTACGCAGAACGGTCTTGCAGAAAAGGAGATCCAGGCTGCCATCACCGAGCCCGTAGACGAGCACGACACTATCTTCCAGATCAATTCAGTCATCGACTCCGGCATGAAGTCCGACGACGGTCTGAAGTACGTCTACCTCGATGTTACGATCAAGAACACATCAGCCGTATACTACAGGATCGACGTGCTCAACAACTTCTTCGTTATCCTTCCCGATAACAGCGAGCTCGGCTTCGATATTAGAACGCAGGTATACGCCTGCAACAACTTCAAGGGATACACGGAGACTCCGTTCACAATTGATCCCGGCCAGGAATTCAGAGGCTACATCGGCGGCTTCCTGCTCGACGAAAACGTTTCTGAGTTCACAGTCTGCTTCTTCCCGACAGCAAATGATATGCACGACAAGTCAAGCGTCATCAAGTGCAAGGTCAATGCTGCGGATATGATCGCACCCCCGGCAGACTTCATCGGTTAAGCTTATACCATCTTCATCTATACCTTTCAACAGGCAGCCCTCCGGCTGCCTGTTGTATTTTTTTCAGGAAAAAGCTCCCGGCGCGCAGTGGCCGAAAGCGCCGTTATGTATGCAGCGCCTCCTGCCGCCGCAGCACTGACCGTCTGCACAAGCGCTCCCCCGCCGCACCGTCCGGCAATGCTCATTGCAAGATAAGCTGCCCCCGCACACAGTACACCGGAATAGGCAACAGCCGCAAAGCTCCCTGTCCGCAGGCGTACCCCCGTACAGGAGCAGTACCTGTGCAGGGCAAGAACAAGTATCACAGCATAGCACACCGAGGTCGATACAGCAGCTCCCGCTGCTCCCATGTGAGGGACAAGCGCAAGATTCCCGCAGAGCTTCACGGCAGTGCCGGCAAGCATTATCCGCACCTGATCCGCCGGTCTGCCGATCGCCTGCAGCATACTGAAAAGCGGGAACGACAGACAGAGAAAGACCATTCCCGGCATCAGAAGTCTCAGAGCACCGGTGCATACCGCTGCCTCCGCCGCCCGCTCCGGAAAGAGCACTGCAAGCACCTGCCCGGAGAGCAGTCCTAGTCCCGCCGCACAGGGTACTGCCGCAGCCGCAGCCGTGAACAGCGCCTGCACCGACCTCCGCTCAAGCTCCTCACTCCTGCCGGACGCCCACGCCTCCGTCACCGGGGGCAGTATCCCCTTGCCGAGCATATTCGTAATGCCGGGCACAAGATTGAACACCGTCAGCGCCATGCCCGCAAAGGAACCGTAAACGAAGCGGGGATAGTCCTCCGGCAGCACACCAGCAGGCATCACCTCCGGCACTCTCACGCACATGATAACGGTACACATATCCACGACCGCAGAGAGGTTCGTCACCACTGCCCCTATGCCCGCCGGAAGAGCCGTGCGTACAAGCTCCGCTGCCGTCTCACGGCGCCGCATCTGCGAGGTCACACGGTTCTCCGGCACACAGCCCGGAAAGAGCCTAAGCGCTCCGAAGAAGAGAAGCGCCCCGAAGGAGCCGAGCGTCACACCGAGTATGCCCGCTGCCGCCGCAAGAGGCCGCACATCGTCAAGCTGCGGAAAGCAGCGGAGCAGCTCATCACCGTGCCGGACGGTATACCCGCACAGCAGCAGCCCCGCCGCCGCTCTCACTGCGCCCTCAACGGTCTGTGAGACAGCCGTCGGGTACATATCGCTCATACCCTCGTAGTATCCCCTTTCGGCAGAGACTATACAGCCCGTAAGCACAACAGGCGCTATCATCATTATCGCCGGTACGGCCTCATCACTGCCGCAGCTCCACCGGCTGAACGGCACAGCAAGGAGGAGTATCATCACGCTTCCCAAAAGCCCCGCCGCCGAGAATACGGCTATGGCCGTCCGTCTTATCCTGAGTGTATCTCCGCCGAGCCCGAGTGCCCTGCTCCTTGCTGTCATGTGTGCGACAGATGACGATATACCGGCAGTTATGAAAGAATATACCGGAAGGAATATAGTATACGCACAGGAAAAGCAGCTCATCCCCACCCCGCCGAGCATATTCGTCAGCGGTATGCGGAATACCGCCCCGAGCAGCTTTGCAGCCGCTGCCGATACCATGAGTATAAGCGAGCCCTTCAGGAAATCCTGTCTCTTCATCTGTCCGCCTCCGTATCCCGTGATATATGCGCCGGATGCGCATCCGCCGATATATCTGTTATACAAAAAATATATGTTGCAAAAGCTGAGATTATGTGTTATAATGATATATGTGTAACTGCATCTACGACTAAGTTCCATGATACAGATAACATCTACCAAGAAAGGCTGGTAAAATACAATGGAATACAAGTTTTCCGACAAGGTCAGCAGTCTGAAGGCTTCTGCTATCCGTGAGATACTCAAGTTCACTGCTGATCCTGAGGTAATATCCTTTGCGGCCGGCAACCCCGCTCCCGAGGCTTTTCCGAAGGAAAAGATCGCCGAGCTTTCCGCCGAGCTGCTCAGGGATGACCCCATCCTCGCTCTTCAGTACAGCGTAACAGAGGGCTACACCCCCCTCCGTGAATTCCTGAAGGACTGGATGAAGTCAAAGGGCTGCTTCCATCCGGAATTCGATGATCTTATCATCACCTCCGGCGGTCAGCAGGCCAACGAGCTGTCATGCAAGGTGCTCCTCAACGAGGGCGACACCCTCCTCTGCGAGTCACCGAGCTTCATCGGCTCACTCAACGCCTTCCGCTCCTACAACGTAAACCTTGTTGGCGTTGATATGGACGAGGACGGCATCAACCTCGAAAAGCTCGAGGAGGCGCTGAAAACTCAGCCCAACGTTAAGATACTCTACCTGATCCCGAACTTCCAGAACCCGACCGGAAGGACAATGTCCCTCGCAAAGCGCAAGGCGGTATACGAGCTTGCCTGCCGCTATGATTTCATCATCCTCGAGGACGATCCCTACGGCGAGCTGAGATTCGCAGGCGAGAACGTTCCCACTATCAAGAGCCTTGACACAGAAGGAAGAGTAATCTACTCCAGCACCTTCTCCAAGCTGATATCCTCCGGCTTCAGAACAGGATACGTATCAGCTCCGGCTCCGATCATCCAGAAGATAGTCGTATGCAAGCAGGTTGCCGACGTTCATTCCAATATCTGGGCACAGGTAATATGCCACCGCTTCATGACTACCGTGGACAGAGAGGCTCATTTCAACAAGCTCCGTGACATCTACCGCAGAAAGTGCGATCTGATGTGCAGCTACATCGAGAACGGCTTCTCCGACAAGATCACCTACACAAGACCCGAGGGCGGACTCTTCATCTGGTGCACGCTCCCGGACAACTGCGATATGAACGACTTCTGCCGCAGAGCAGTACAGGAATACAAGATCGCTGTAGTTCCCGGCAACTCCTTCAGCATCGACACTGACGAGGTAAGCCATTCATTCCGCCTCAATTACTCCACGCCCACAGACGAGCAGATAAAGAAGGGCATGGAGATACTCGCCCGCATGACGAGAGAGATGCTCGACTGATCAACGCACAGAGCGTGCAAACCCATTAACGAAAGGAAATAACTATTATGCCAACTATGGACAGATACCCCGTTACACAGAAGTACCTGATGACAAGAGGTCAGGCACTCAACTTCCCCGCTGAGTTCTTCAAGAACATGAACCTCAAGAAGAACGATGTATTCGGAGTTGTTATAGATATCCCCATGCCGTCAAACATACTCACAACAATGGTATGCTTCATCAACGGCGCTGCAAACCTCTACTTCAACAACGGCAATGAGTATTCCGGTGCTTCACAGAAGTACAGAAGCCTCGTTGTAGCCACAAATACAATGGTACAGTATGCAAACCAGCTCCTTCCCAAGTGCGAGAAGGTTACTGCATACGATCTCCCCAGAGGTCTTTCTCACAACATCTTCCTGCTCACAAAGGGCGGCATCTATATGACTCAGGCACATCCCGGCGTTATCCCCGAGGATCAGCCCGAGCTCCGCACAACATACGTCCTCTACCAGAAGGTCCTCAACGAGCTCAGATCATGCCAGCTCAAGGACGAGGCAGAAGCACGCAAGGCTTCCAAGTAAGGAGCGCTCCCCATGGACGATAAGAAACTTATATTCTCTGCGATACAGCCTACCGGCACCTTCACCCTCGGCAACTATATCGGAGCCGTAAGGAACTGGGCGCCGCTCCAGGACAAATACGACTGTATCTACTGCATTGCGGATATGCACGCCATAACCGTAAAGCAGGAGCCCGCAAAGCTGCGTCAGAACAGCCTTGCTGCATACGCTCTCCTCATGGCCTGCGGAATGGACCCCAAGAGGTCGATACTCTTCATCCAGAGCCACGCTCCCACGCACGCACTCCTCAACTGGGTGCTGTGCTGCAATACACAGTTCGGCGAACTGAGCCGCATGACTCAGTTCAAGGACAAGAGCCAGCGTCATCCTGACGATGTAAACGCTGGTCTCTTCACCTATCCTTCACTCATGGCTGCTGATATCCTCGCTTACAACGCCGATATGGTGCCTGTAGGTGTAGACCAGAAGCAGCACCTTGAGCTCGCAAGGAACATCGCACAGCGCTTCAACCAGCGCTACGGCGATTTCTTCACACTGCCCGAGCCGCTTATACTTGAAGTAGGCGCAAAGGTAATGTCACTTCAGGATCCCACAAAGAAGATGTCAAAGTCCGACGAGAACCCCAATGCCTGCGTACTGATACTTGACGACAAGGATACGATAATCCGCAAGTTCAAGCGTGCAGTTACCGACAGCGAGGCTGAGGTAGTATTCCGTGAGGGCAAGGACGGCATCAACAACCTTATGACGATATACTCCAGCGTTACAGGCAAGGACTTCGCCGCTATCGAGGCAGAATTCGCCGGCAAGGGCTACGGCGACTTCAAGCTCGCTGTAGGTGAGGCAGTAGCTGATCACCTTGAGCCGGTACGCACCGAGTTTGACCGTCTCATCGCAGACAAGGCATACCTCAAGGAGTGCTATACGACCGGTGCAGAGCAGGCAATGAAGATCTCAAGCCGCATCGTATCAAAGGTATATCACAAAGTGGGCTTCGTGGATCCCCGATAAAGCATCGCCGATACCGTTATTTTTGACAAATACGGCGGCAATTCCACAGCATATTCCGCAAAAACTACAAATTTGTAAAAATCAGTTGCTTTTTTGCGGATTTTAAGGTATCATAAAAGGAGTGCTTTTCCCATGGTTGAATACCAGCAGAAAGATAATTATTCTATCGGTGATCTGCTCGATATAGTTCGCCTTCTCAGAGGAGAGGGAGGCTGTCCCTGGGACATCGAACAGACACACGAAACGATCAAGAGCGATCTGATAGAGGAGACCTATGAGGTCATTGAAGCGATCGACCTGAAGGATACTGCTCTGCTCCGTGAGGAGCTCGGCGATGTCCTCCTCCAGGTGGTGTTCCATACACGCATCGAGGAGGAACAGGAGCACTTCAATTTCGATCAGGTCTGCGATGAGGTCTGCAAGAAGCTCATCGTCCGTCACCCTCACGTATTCGGTGAGGTAAAGGCGGATACCACAGATCAGGTGCTCAAGAACTGGGATGCTATCAAAATGGAGACCAAGGGTCAGGAGACCTATACCGATACGCTTGAAAGCGTCGCGAAGTCGCTGCCTGCGCTTATGAGAGCACAGAAGGTCGGCAAGCGTGCTATGCGTGCAGGTATGGATTTCCGTACCGCCGAAGACGCCGTAGCGTGCATAGCCGCCGAAAAGGCAGAGCTGGACGCAGCTATAGCAAGCGGAGACAGGGACAATATCCATGAGGAGCTCGGCGATCTGCTGTTCTCCTGCGTGAATGCTGCCCGTCACCTCGGCATCGACGCCGAACAGGCGCTGACCGACTCCACAGAGAAGTTCATACACCGCTTTGAAGAGACAGAAAAACTCGTCTCGGCAGAGGGGATCGATATGAAGACGCTCCCTATCGAAACGCTGGACACCTATTGGGCAAAGGCAAAGAAAAAATAAATCCGGAGGAATAGTAAAATGACTAAGACTGAACTGATCAACTCAATTTCTGAGAAGGCTAACTGCACAAAGAAGGATGCAGGCGCAGCTCTCGAGGCTACACTCGCTGCTATCCAGGAAGCTCTCGTAAGCGGTGATAAGGTAACTATCACAGGCTTCGGTACATTCGAGGTTCGTGAGAGAGGCGAAAAGACTGTTCTGAATCCCCAGACAAAGAAGAAGATGGTTTGCCCTCCCAGCAAGGCTCCCGCTTTCAAGGCTGGCAGAGCTCTCAAGGATGCTGTTAACGCTCCCAAGGCTAAGTCCAAGAAGAAGTAATTGAACTTTGTTGCGGCTCTCTGAGCCGATAAAAGGGGACGGCCGCAGCCGTCCCCTGTTTTTACGAAAGGATACCGTCTATGAGACTCGACAAATACCTCAAGGTAACAAGACTTATCAAGCGCCGCACTGTTGCAAACGAAGCCTGCGACGCAGAGAAGGTCGTCGTCAACGGCAAGGCCGCAAGAGCCTCCTACGATGTCAAGGTCGGCGATATCATCGAGATCAATATGGGCGCCCACCCGCTCAAGGTGAAGGTGCTCAGCGTGACCGAGCACGCCACCAAGGAAAATGCGGCGGATAATTATACCGTTATAGGATGAAAAAGGGACTGCACTCAGCAGTCCCTTTTTCATAAGATTGCAGTATCAGGAGACGCCTTTACTTGCAAGGCGTCTCCTGATATAACTGTGTTATTTCGATACAAACAGCCCGGAGGCGAAAGTCTCTGGGCTCTTTATCTGTATCATGGCAGTGTCACCGTAAATATGCTGCCCTTTCCGGGCGTACTCTCGGCGGATACCGTACCGCCGTGGTATTCTGCTCCGTGCTTAACTATGGAAAGACCAAGGCCTGTACCCTCTATCTTCCTTGAACGGCTCTTGTCGGCGCGGTAGAAGCGCTCGAATATACGCTTGAGACTGGCCGGGGGGATGCCTATTCCGCTGTCGCTGACGGTTATCGTCGTCTTACCGCCGGACTGTCCTGTCTTTACCTCTACGATGCCGCCGTCCTTGTTGTACTTTATGGCGTTGCTGCAAAGGTTCGTGATTATCTCATCGAGTATGGTACGGCTGCCGTTGTATACGACCTTGCTGCCGGACAGCAGACAGGTAACTGACTTCTTTTCGGCCTGCGGACTGAGCCTGCGGAGTATCTCTCCGGAAAGCTCATAGAGATCGACGTCCTCATGCTCCGTTACCCTGTCCTCGTCGAGCTTCGAGAGGGATACTATATCCTCTATCAGCTTGATAAGGCGGTCGGCTTCGCCGCGTATGGACTTTCCGAAATCTGCAACGTCCTCCGGCTTGACGAGTCCTCCTGCAAGCATATCGGCACTGCCGTAGATGACTGTGAGCGGAGTTTTCAGCTCGTGGGAGACGTTTGAGGTGAATTCACGGCGCATGGTCTCGAGCTGGCGCCTTTCTGTGACATCGAAAACAAGCACAACGATGCCGGAGACTGCATCCGGGTTGTTTACCGGATTGGCGATTATCTCACATTCGCCCTTGCCGCCGGGAAGTATGCAGCGTGAGCTGACTCCGCCCATTGCGTTGAGTATGCACTTTCGGAAGCCGTCGGAGCGGTTCAGGGAGAATATGGTGTGGCGGTTGTCCTCGGGGAGAGTCTCCGTGCCGAGAAGTCTCAGCGCTGCGGAATTGCAGGCGAGTATATTCATCTTGGGGTCGGCGATGATAAAGCCCTCGTCCATACTCTCTGTAATGAGCGAGAACTGGTCTCTGCTCCGCCGGAGCTCCTCCATCTGCCTGCTTACCATTCCGTTCTGTGTGCGCAGCTTGGTGAGCAGCGGAGCAAGCTCGGTATAGCTCTTCCGGATATCCGGATGGTCGAGGTCGATATCATTTATAGGCTTCAGTATCCTCTTTGTCGAGAGAAAGGCATACAGCAGAGAGAATCCTCCGGTTATCAGAAGGAGCGTCAGCATAGGGCCTGCCATGGTGCTGAGCTGCCGCATGAAGGAGGGATGAGCTCCTGATACACGCAGCACCGAACCGTCATTGAGCCTTAATGCGTAATTGAGCGTTGTATCCATAGTAGTTGCCGAAAAACGCTCCGAGCTTCCGCGTCCCTTTGAAAATGCCTCTGTGACCTCTATTCGGTCGGCATGGTTCCCGAGAAGGCCGGGGCTCGTTTCTGAATCGAAGATAACCTTTCCGCCCGGTAGTATCCAGGTAACACGCTTGCCGCCGAAATCAGCCCGTCTGAGGTAATCTCCGCCCGTCTGCTCTACGGCAGTGGCAATAAGCGTACATGAATCCCTGAGCTCAGCCGCTGAGCGCTCTGTCGAGAAACGGTTGAGGAGCAGGGTTATCAGCGCCATTGCCGCAAGGGCAGCCGCTGTCGAGAAAACTATCAGAGCCGAGAAAATACGGTTAGTCATTATCTGCTCCTATCCTGTAGCCCACTCCGCGGACTGTCTGTATCATATCGCCGCAGTTACCGAGCTTTGCACGGAGAGTACGGATATGCACGTCCACTGTACGGCTCTCGCCCTTGAAATCATAGCCCCAGACCTCACTGAGCAGCTCGTCACGGGAATAGACCTTTCCTCTGTTGCGCATCAGCATCAGCAGCAGATCGAATTCCTTCATCGTGAGGGTGACCGGACTGCCGTCCGCGGTTACCTCCCGGCGCTCCGGATTTACGGAGAGAGCGCCGATGCAGACCTCTTCCTCCGAGGGGGCGGAACGTCTCAGGAGCGCCCTGACACGGGATATGAGCTCCATTGCGCCGAATGGCTTTGTCACGTAATCGTCTGCACCGCTGTCGAGTCCGGCGACCTTGTCGTATTCCGTACCCTTTGCCGTAAGCATGATTATCGGCAGCTTCCTTGTGGCAGGTGAGCTGCGGAGCTTGCGGAGTATGGAAAGGCCGTCCTCCTCCGGCAGCATTATATCGAGCAGCAGCAGCTCGGGGATCTGTCTTCTGAGAGCCTCATAGAACTCCGAGGGTGTCTCGAAGCCCTCTGCCGGAAGTCCGGAATTATTCAGGGCATACAGCACAAGGCTGCGGATACCGCTGTCGTCTTCAAGAAGATATATCATAGTATACTCCTTTCTCATGACAACCCGAGATACTCCTCAAGACAGAGCCCGCTTCTGTGCATCTCCTCAGCGACACGTGTGCCGACGTAGCGTATATGCCATGCCTCATGCTGAAAGCCCGTCTTGTCCTCCTTGCCCTCGGGATAGCGTATGATGAAGCCGTATTCATGTGCGTGCTCTGCAAGCCATACAGCCTCCTGAGTTTCACTGAATGTGCCTGAATAGCTTGCACAGTCTATGGCGAGACCGGTCTGATGCTCCGATTCTCCGGGAAGAGCGGCGTAGTTGTCTGCGTATTCCTGACCGTACCAGTTGATGAAGTTGTCCCTCAGCTCCTGCTGCTCCTCATAGCTGCGGTAATTCGAGCCCATATATATGGAGTAGCCCTCCTCGGCGGCTGCCTCGCACAGCTTGTTGAACTGCGCTTCTGCGGTGGGATCGAGCCCGGGAGCGAAGTCCTCCGGGAGCGTATACTCTTTATTAGCAACGAGGACTCCATCGATATAATGGAGTCCTTCGTTATCATATACGGCCGGAGCAGGTGCGGCGTGCATCGGCGCCGCATCCATATTTCCGGTGCTTTCTGTACCGTCTGCAACTGAGACCTTTATCTCGATCTCAATGTTCGGGTTGTTGTCAAAGCTGAGTATGATGTAGCATTCGCCCGGAGCCCTTGCTGTGATATAGCCCTTCGAGTCAACTGTTGCGATACTTTCGTCAGATGATCTCCAGACCTCGTTCCTTTCGGTCGAGCCGTTGGGGTATACCTGGATAACGGAGATACCAACATCTCCGACATTGTCAAGGAATATCTCACGGGTTGTGAGCTTTACGTTTGAATTATCGGGAGCTTCGGTAGGAGCTTCCGTCGGCGGCTCTGTAGCTGCCTCTGTGACTGTCTGCTGTGTGGGAATTTCAGCGATCGTGGAGGTTGTAGTCTCTGTGGCCCCCTTCTTTCCCTTTCCGGACTTGGAACTGCTGTCGTCATCCTTGTGACAGGCCTTTGCACAGCCGCTTATGATAAGGATAAGTATGAAGAATACTATACCGATGGCAGCAAGCTGACGTCTGCGTGCCATTTCCCTTGTAACTCTTTTTCTCGGTCTCTGTGTCTGCTGCTGACGTACAGGAGCAGGCGGAGGAGGGGCTGAATACCCGCCGTCGGGATCTTCCTTGTATACTGTAAATTCTGCCGTATATTTCTCATCCTCCGGAGCCATATTGTTTTCCATATTGTTCTTGTCCATCTGTGATCCCGCCTTCCTATTTGTAAAACCTATACTTAAATTATATCACAACAGTACAGAAATGTCACGCATTTTCAGAAAATTCTAACACTATGACATATAACGGGGTTGAGATTTGGACAATTTGACAAAACAACTTTATTGCTGAGGAAAGTACTGATCAAAGCTGTGAGAAGCAGCTTTCCATTTATATACAAGTTTTACAGAATAGCAACCTCTGCACAGCAAATTAACCATAATTCTGCTGAAATTATATTGATTTTGATTATTGACTTTTAGCCGGGAAAAATGGTATAATAATGATACAATACAGATAGTATGTGCAAAAACGGGTGTAAACCGGATTCTGTTGCGGATCCGGAGAGGGAAAACAGGAAAAAAGGATAAAAAAGGAGTTTTGAACATGAAAAGATCAAGGGCGTTTATTTCGGCGCTCCTGCTCACGGCAGTGTCTGCGTCGTTTCTTACGGCCTGCGGGGGAAGCTCTTCCTCCGAGATCATCTACGACAAGGATGTTACCTCAGAGGTGCGTGACGCAGTAAATCAGGCCGCCGCAGAATCGGATCTGCTCCCTGATACGGAGCTTGAGAACAAGACGGTCAAGTGGCTCGCCACCTGGAACATCAATCCCGATGAGACAGGCAAGAACAAGCCGACCGAGCTCGTTGCATTCGAGGAGAAGTACGGCGGAAAGATAGAATGGATCAAGTGTACCTGGGAGAACCGTTACGAGAAGCTCTCGACACTTATCTCGAGCGGAGACAGCCCTGACTTCTTCGCAGCAAATGACGGCGATGCCTTCCCGAAGGGTGCGATACAGGATATGTTCGTTCCTGTTGATGACTATATCGACTTCAGTTCACCGCTGTGGGAGGATGTGCAGGATATCAACGACGGACTTGAGTGGAACGGCAAGCATTACATGATAGTCACTCAGCCTGTCGGCGACAAGGTAGCCTGTGTATACAACCGCAAGACGATTCAGGAGGCCGGCCTTGAAGATCCGGCAGAGCTGTACAAGCGGGGCGAATGGGACTGGGATGCATTCACAAAGATGCTCAAGAGCTACGTTGATCCCGCAAAGCAGCACTACGGCCTTGAGGGCTGGTGGTTCGAGTTTGCGCTTATGAATACTACCGGAGTTCCGGCCATAGGCATGGAAAACGGCAAGCTTGTGAACAATCTTGCTGATCCGGCAATGGAAAGAGTACAGAACTGGCTCTACGATCTGAATACCTCGGGCTGTGTGGCTCTCGGCGTAGGCGACTACGGCTGGGATTCGCATCCGGAGTATGTCGGAGAAGGAAAGGTGCTGTTCTATCCCGTCGGACTCTACGAGTTCTACAAGGAGCAGTCCACATGGAAGGCTACCTACGGCGATGACGCATTCTTTGTACCGATGCCTAAGGATCCGAAGGCCGATGCACATTACATACCCGTCGGCATGGAGGCGTATACTATGGTAAAGGGCGGCTCCAACCATGAGGGTGTTGCAAGATATCTCGATTGCAAGCGTTTCGTCATACTCGACGAAACTACAGGAGATCTCGCCGACAAGCAGTTCCGCGAGGATTACGGCTGGACGGACGAGATGATAGATATGCAGCATGAGATGCAGGAACTCGCAGAGGAGAATACCTTCTTCGATTTCTCTGCAGGAGTATCCAAGGACTGCAGCGATCTTCTCGATCAGCAGCTCAGGGCTGCCGCCAAGCAGGGCGTGCAGTGGAGCGAGACCTTTGATACGATCAATTCCACTGTTCAGACATTTGTTGACGAGGCTAACGGCTGATCTGCTGTAAACAAGTACTATGTTGCGTCAAGCAAACATCGTGTGACAATCTTGCAATTTCCGGCGAAATATGATATAATACAATAAAAACATTCTATTGATAAATAATGAAGCAGGACATACCGGCTTAGAACGTGCTGTGTCCGGAAAAGGAGGCGTGAGCATGGACGAAATGCAGAAGGTCCTTGTTACCGGCGGCTGTGGTCTTATTGGTCAGCATATCTGCTCAGGATTGCTGAAAAAAGGCTGCGAGGTAATTGCAGTCGATCGTGAAGAATGCGGATATAACGAAGGTAAGCTGCACTACAGCTTTATCCAGTGTGAACCGACTGATAAGAACAAATTTGCCGAGATTTTTGAGAAAAACAAGATAAACGTTCTGATCCATGCGGCGTGTACAGTCGATAATGATTTCGGACCTATCATAACAGATAAGGAAATGAACGAAACAAAGACCTGTGACAAGTTCATCTACCGTTATGCGATGACGGAGGATGTAGGCAAGGTCATATTGCTCAGCACGGATCAGGTATATGAATTCCCGAAGACAAGAGAACCCATCAGAGAGGATAATGAGCTGAAGCCTACCACGAACTATGCTGTAATGAAGCATAATTCCGAGAAGGCGCTCGTTGAAGAGATGAAATCACATCCGAATACGATGTGCTGTATCATCAGATACTCACCTGTATATACGCTCAACTTCACGGATAACCTTGTTGCAAAGATAACCGATCCAAAGGACGGTACAAAGTTTGTTTACGGCAAGGGCAACTACGGCTTCCAGTTCTGCTGTGTACACAACCTCGTTGACTTCATACTCTGCTACGTAAAGAACGCAGACGATATGAGCTATGCGGGAGTATACAACGTAAGCGACAAGCTGCTTGTTACAGCGGCAGAGATAATCACCTTCATGAAGGAGCATCACCACCTCGGAGCTATCATACAGAAGTCTCCCGGCGGTGCACTCTCCAAGATCAAGGGCATTTTCGGCAACAAGGATGCCAAGACCAACTACCGTTACCTCGATCTTTCAAAGCTCGAGAACAACAATATGCTCGATCATACGAAGGCCGCAAAGCTGACCAATCCCAGATGGGATATACACAATACCAAGTAATTCAAAAGGGACTGCTGAGTGCAGTCCCTTTTCTATCGAAGTCACAGTTTTCTTAGGGGACGCCTTTAGAATCCCAAACTGAGTGACAATGTACTTATCTGACAAACAGAGCCCGGAGGCTTTCGCCTCCGGGCTTGTTATTTATCATCTTTTCATTGACCTTACCATGCCGCCGACTGCCGACGCTGCTCCTGTTACCTTCGGGACACAGAGCTCCAGCACCGCACAGTACTTGTCTATCACGGTTATGACTACAGTCTCACGGTACTTCGGCAGAGGCCTCGTCACAGGCCACATATGCTTTTCTATCATATCTCTTTCCCTGCTGCTCAGCTCCGTTACCTCCCCGGCGTTGCGGAGGGCAAGTCCGGCGTGCATTGCGCTGTGCTTCGGCTGACCCTTGATCCGTGAGGAGTTGTACTCCTTGCGGTCGTAGTAAAAGAGGTCATGCAGCAGTCCGGCACGGGCAGCGCCCCTGCTGTCGAGCTTCAGCTTCCGGCATACCAGATAGCTGTAATATGATACGTTCACGCAGTGCTGAAAGCGTGTGGTACAGATATGATGCGTTATGTCCTTCAGCGGATCAAGTCTGCTGTCGGTGATTATATCGCTGACGCAGCTGTAGTAGCTGCTGTCGGAAAGCTCCTTGCGGGAGCAGATAGCCTTTAACAATTGAGCCGCTCCTTAATGTTACTCGGTTTTTACACCTGAATACATTATACTACATAGTTTTGAATTTTTCAATAGAAGCGGGAAAATTGCCGTATTTTACTTTTTGCATCATCATATCTCCAGCGATATGATGATATCCATTATTTCATAAATGTCTCTGCTGCCGTCAAAGAACGCCTGATATGCGATACCGCTGTCCGGCTGCGGAAAATAGCCCACATAGGTCTGACCGTAGTTGTCTTCCGGCATAAGGACATAGAATATCCTGCCGCCGTACTCACGCTGATCGTTACTGAGAGGAGTTGCCTTTCCCGCCATTATGTCCTGATCCGTCAATGTGACAGAACCGTCGGCAAAATCATACTCCAGAGACAGACAGAACGAACCGGCTGAGCTTATATCTCCGTTCCGGCTCACTATGCCGGCCTTGTAGCCCGTAAAGTCGCTCCTTGTACAAGCAGCTGCCGGATATCTGAATCTTGCTCCTGCTTCATCATAGCTTACGGATATTTTAGTGTATACCGCACCGGGGTCTCCGGGAGTAACGGGATCCTGCGGAGGGTCTGCTTGCTTTTCTGTTGCAGGCTGTGTCGGGACAGCTGTTACGGCAGGCTGTGTGGTGCGGACAGGTTTCTCCGTAACCGGCGGCGCTGTTGAGGTAATGACCGGCTTGGCTGTTGCAGGTGGCTCAGTCTGTGCAGCTGCCTGAGTCACAGGCGTTGTTTCCGTCTGCCTTTCCGATGGCTGTTCAGCCGATGTGCATGGCACTGTTTCCACTGCTGTCTGCGACTCAGCTGCCGCAGTCGGCTGCTCAGTCGCAGCTGCGGTGGCCTGTACGGTCGCTGCAGAGGTCTTCTCCGCCTGTGATGATACGGTCGTTACAGTTTCCTGCGCTGCATTTACATCTGTTGCAGGCTCGGCCACGATATCATGCTGATCCGGTATGACCGGCAGCTTTCTGAGCTGCTCCCAGCGTCCTAAGCCCAGTACGGCAAGGCACAGGCAGGCGACCGCCGGAACAGTGCATCTGATGATCAGCCTCTGTTTTCTCTTCTTCTCCTGATACTCACTGAATCTTGCCAGTAAGCTCTGATACATCTCATCGTCATTCTTCATACTCAAAACCGCTCCTTTCCATCTCCGCTCTCAGCGCCTTCCGTGCATTGAAGAGCAGGGTCTTTATCTGGCTGTCCGATTTGTCCATTACAAGGGCTGTTTCGTGATTGCTGAAGCCTTCAAAATAGCTGAGATACAGCACCTGCCGGTATTCGTCCCTGAGGCGGTGCAAGGCCTGATGCACCATGCGTTTCTCCTCGCTCTTTATATAGCTCCGCTCGATGCTCTCCTCGTCGGCGAGCCATTCCTGCGACTCAAGCGGAACGGCAGTCAGCTTCGAGTGCTTCCTCAGATACTTGCCGGCGGTATTCCTACCTATCGCATACAGCCATGTCCTGAAGCTGCTTTTCCCGGAGAATACCGGACGCTTTTTCATCAGCTCGAAAAAGGTATCCTCGGTCAGCTCCTCGGCGGTATGGATATTCTGAACGAAGCTGTTCAGATAGAGCATAAGGCCAGTCCGGTAAGCGCAGATTATCTCATGCAGCCCTTCGTTGTCACCCGCAAGAAAACGGCGGTAGCTACTTTCACCGTTATCCATCAGAGATCCCTCCTCTCAGGGATTGTTATCCCCTTCACTTATTAGTACCGTTTTCCCGGGAAAAGTTATAGTCGTTTCAGATATAATTTTGTTTTAACCAAAGTGACGCCGGATATACTTACACATAAAGCCACCGAATATCAAAAGTAACAGCACACATTAAGTTACCCGTGCGATAGCCGACTTTAGCCTGTGTGTCCGGACAAAAGCAAAAACCGGCAATGGGTGGAAGAAAAGGGGCGAGGGAAAAGAGAGTCCAGAGAGGAAAACCGTAAGGGGTGACTCCCCACGGGGTGGGGAGATGTTAATTTTCGTCGGTAATTATTTCTTCGTATATGGGTGACTCCCCACGGGGTGGGGAGATGTCCGCAGGACAGAGGGGACGGGCGCCTGTTAGGCGAGGAGGGAGGGAAATGCCGGTTTTTGCTGCGGTTTTCTTTTTCCCTCCCTCCTTGCCCCGGGAGGTGTTCCTCTTTGGCTTTTGTGTGAGATTTTGCAAATCTCTAAAATACAGACATAAGAATGAAGAATTATCGTTCTATCCTTAATAATACCATATTGATGATGTTGAATCAGCCGTCTTATCAAAGCAGCCCAAATGTAACAACACACATCATGTTGCACGTGCGATAGCCTGCTTTAGCCTGCGAGTCCTAAAAAGCAAAAGCTGACAGGAGGGGGTGGAGGGGAAGGAAGGGGGAGTCCAGAGGGGGAAACCTTGGGACGGGGGAGGATGT
>JAFZRF010000024.1 GCA_017620025.1 Ruminococcus sp. | reverse complement strand
TGATGACGAGGACGACCGTCCTTCACTGGTAGTACCGGTACTCACCGCTATCGTGGTAGTAGTAATCCTCGTAGCTGTTATATTCATCGTAACCATGCTCAGCAGTCTCCTCAAGGAGAGCAGCCAGAAGAACGACTTCACAATGCCCGACTTCTACGGCATGGATTACAACGATGCAAAGAACCAGTACAGCAACAGCATCAACTTTCAGGAAGCAGGTTCCGAGTGGAACGAGCTTGATGCCGGAAAGATCTTCTGGCAGGATATCCCCCCCGAGACGGAATTCCGTAAAGGCGATGTTTTAAAAGTTAAGATCAGCAAGGGAATGGAGACTGTAGAAGTCCCCAGAGTAGCCGGTATGAACGCTGAGATCGCTAAGGATCAGCTCCGTGCAAGAGGACTCGAGTGTGAGATCAAGAACTCCTCAAGCGCAGAGGTAAAGAAGGGCGATGTCATCAAGACAGACCCCGAGGGCGGTCAGGAAGTTCATAAGGGCATGACAGTTCTTCTCTATGTCAGTATGGGCATAGATGCAGGACAGGTAAGCGTTGAGGACTATGTAGGCCTTACAGCTGAGGATGCAGTGACCCTTGCTGAGTACAGAAACCTCAAGCCCAAGACTGAGTCAGTTGCTTCCTACGAGCCCGAGGGCAAGGTAGTAAAGCAGAGCCTCAACAAGGGCGACAAGGTTGACGCAGGCACAGAGATCCTCTTCTCTGTCAGCAACGGTAAGAATCCTGACGGAGAGATCGTATTCACAGCAAGATTCCCCGGAGATGCCAACGGACGTTTCGTTCTTGACTTTATGCTCAAGGATGCAGACGGCAAGATGACTACAACCAGCTCAACAACAATCCTCTGTCCCGAGATGAGCTCGACAGATGTTCCGATCAAGGGCTCAGGCGAGCACGTTGATGTAACTGTATCTCTTACAAACCTCAACACACAGAGGAGAACAGTGCTCGGAACCTATGTATTCAACTTTGCAACTTCTTCCTATACAGCAACCTCTGAGGATGTATGGAAGGCATTCAACGATGTCGGCGCATTCGGCGAGACACCTACTGAGGAAACACCGACAGAAGCACCTCAGGAGACTCCTCAGGAGCAGGTAACTGATCCTCCGGCACAGCAGCCCGGCGTAAACGGTGATTTCCGCAACGGCGTATGGACCGATTATGTTCCCGGCTCTAACGGCAATACTCACAACGGTGCATGGGATTGGTACAACCCGGGCCAGAACGGTGCATGGATGAATGACGGTTCATGGCAGTGGTATGAGAACGGTCAGAACGGCCAGTGGGTAGACGGCGTATGGCAGTTCTTTGACGGCCAGTCATGGTAAGCTCCGTATACAGCGGAATAATAACGAAATGCTTAGGGGGACTCTACACAGTAGAGTCCCCTGACGGCATATATGAGTGCAGGGCGAGAGGAGTATTCCGCAACAAAGGCATAGCGCCCTGTGCAGGTGACAGAGTTCAGTTCGGCGACGGAGTGATAACGGCCGTTGCAGAGCGCAGCAATTATATAGTACGTCCGCCGCTTGCGAACCTTGACCAGCTGATATTCATAACATCAGTGGCAGACCCGGCGCCAAACCTCCTTCTGCTTGACAAGTTCATAGCGGTAGCGGAGTACAAGGGCATAGAGCCGGTAGTAGCCATAACCAAGACCGACCTTGCGGACAGCACCTTCCTCCGGGAGACCTATTCCGGTATCGGTATAAAGGTGGTCGAGGTGGACTACAGCCGCCCTGAGACTGTCGAGGCAGTGCGTGAGCTGCTGAAAGGAAAGGTGAGTGCTTTCACCGGCAATTCCGGCGCAGGCAAATCCACCCTGCTCAATGCTGCCTATCCGGAGCTGAAGCTTGCGACCGGAGAGATAAGCCGCAAGCTCGGCAGAGGAAGGCATACCACCCGCCATGCGGAGCTCTTCCGTCTTGAGTGCGGTGGCTACATAGCTGATACTCCCGGCTTTTCCACCTTTGACACCAACAGGTATGATATCATCCGCAAGGAAGAGCTTGCAGACTGCTTCCGTGAGTTCGCCCCGTACATCGGCGGCTGCCGCTTCCGTGACTGTGCCCACCTCTGTGAGAAGGGCTGTACCGTAGTTGAGGCAGTCGAGAGCGGCCTGATACCGCGTACAAGGCACGACAGCTACGTGGCGATGTATGAGGAGGCAAAGCAGCTGAAGGAGTGGGAGCTGAAATGAAGACAGCAGTCATATTCGCCGCCGGAGAACTCGGCGGGAAGGTCTCTGCTGAGGAGATAAAGAGCCGTGCGGATATTATCATAGCCGCAGACAAAGGCCTCGAGCATCTTTCGGTCCTCGGCCTGGTTCCCGATATCATAGTCGGCGATTTTGATTCCTACACCGGAGAGCTGCCGGAGACGGATGCGGAGATACACCGCAGTGTCCCCGAGAAAGACGATACCGATACCATGCTTGCGGTACGTATAGCCATAGAGCGCGGCTGTGCCGATATAGACCTCTACGGAGCGCTTGGCGGTAGGACAGACCATACGATAGCGAATATACAGACACTTCGCTTTGCCCGTGAGCACGGCTGCCGGATGCGGATATGCGGCGGCGATATCATAATGCTTCAGGGCGCAGAGGAGGGGAGCGTCAGCTATCCCCGCAGAGAGGGCTATTTCTCTGTGTTCGCCATGACTGATACTGCCGGTATAGAGTATATGCGAGGCGTTAAGTACCCGCTTGAGGACTACACCATGACGGCAGGCTTTCCCATAGGCGTAAGTAACGAGATAACGGCGGAAAGCGCAGAGCTGCGCCTTTCATCCGGACTTGTACTGATAGTTATGACCGACAGGTAACAAAGAGCCCTTCTGCTGAATATAATGTACTGTTCAGCAAAGGAGGGATAGCCGTGAAGGTAGTAGTCATCAGAAGTCCGAAGTTCCTTTCGGGGATACTCAGGATGATATTCGGCATACAGAAGGAAACGGAATAATAACAAAGGCTCCCTTGTATCGGGAGCCTTTAGTCTGTCAGAACAGTACTTTTCAATCAGTTTGGGATTCTAAAGGGGCTGCGCCCCTTTAGCGGAGTCCAGAGGCAGCGCCTCTGGCAGGGTGTGGGACAGAGTCCCACATTTATCCGCAGGGCGCTTCGCAAGGGGTGAATTCCAAAACAGTCCGGGGGACTGTTTTGGAAGAGGGGACGCCTTGCAAGTGAAGGCGTCCCCT
>JAFZRF010000023.1 GCA_017620025.1 Ruminococcus sp. | reverse complement strand
TTGCAAGGCGTCCCCTCTTCCAAAACAGTCCCCCGGACTGTTTTGGAATTCACCCCTTGCGAAGCGCCCTGCGGATAAATGCGGGGCGTTGCCCCACACCCCACCAGAGGCTCTGCCTCTGGACTCCGCTAAAGGGGCGCAGCCCCTTTAGAATCCCAAACTGATTGATCACACGCTTTTTCACAAAACTAAACGCCCCGCAAAATATGCGGGGCGGTAAGTATTTTTACTTGATGTCGAATGTAACTTCGATATTGTTCCATTCCTTGCAGAGAGTGTGGTCAGCGCCGCTCTTGAAGCTCAAGAACAGATATACTATTATCGAGCCGTTGTAGCCTTCATACAGCTCCACGCACTTGGAAGTAACGTCCTTGCCGTCGATGGTGACCTTTGTAATGTCGATGTTGTCATCGCCGATCTCGGGTACTCCGTCGATTGCGAGCCACATCATATTGATGCCGTCTGTCTTGTCCTTGGCTGCTACTCTTCTGTAGCTGTCATTATCGGAGCTTACAGAGCAGACATATGTTCCGGGGCCGTTGACATCTGCCATTACAGCACCCTTTGCTATCCTTACTCTTTCATCGCCGATAGAAGTAGGAACGTTTCCGTGTGCATCCTGGTCTGATACATAGATCCACGCCTGTCTTGAGCCGACAGTTACCAGATCGTCAGCAAGCTCATCGAGTGAGGGACGGTCAGCGAAGAGATCTTCCAATGATACATCAGCCTCTGTCACTTCCGGCTCTGTCTCGTCTTCAATGTCCTCGAGATCAAGGTCGTCGAAATTAAAGTCATCGTCATCGTACTCGAAGTCATCATAATCGAAGTCATCGTAGTAGCTTCCGCCGCCTCCGAGAAGACCGCCTATATCCTCAGCTACCTTCTCTGACACGCCGAGCTTGTCAAGGAGACTGTCAGTGTATGCCTTGATCTCATCATTGGTCACATAATCGGTATAATCGAAATCGCTGTCAATATAGC
The DNA here is from genome assembly GCA_017620025.1 of Ruminococcus sp. Classification (GTDB taxonomy): domain Bacteria; phylum Bacillota; class Clostridia; order Oscillospirales; family Ruminococcaceae; genus Ruminococcus. The sequence continues at coordinate 40,225 of JAFZRF010000023.1, read as the reverse complement.
AAGCGCTGCTCTTATCGGGAATGCTTACCTCTGCACCTGTCTTTGAGGTGATGCCGACCGTGAACTTGCCGTAGTTTGTTCCTTCGCTGTCCTTGATATCCATAACGGCTGTCTCGCTTTCGGAAGTGCCTGTGAACTTGATGCTCACTGCCATCTTCTCTTCATCGTCATCTGCATATCTTACGACTGTATCAGCGCTGAAGAAGCCGAAATCCTTGCTGGTCTGCTCATAGTCGGTAAAGTCGATGGTGAATGCCTGATCATCGACATTATACTTAAGGTTGCCGGTATACTTGTTTCCGCTCTGTGTGGCGGTAAGTGTGCCGTTGAACTCGTCTGATACGAACTTTCCTCTTACCTGATCGCCGGAAATACCGTATACGAAATCCACCTCGACCTCTTCGCCTTTAAGGCCTCTGAAGCCTCTGATCGTACCCTTCGGATCAACGTATGTATCCAGCTGTACGGTCTCTGTTACTGGGCTTCCCTCTTCAATCGCCTTGTCTATCATCTCGTTGTATTTATCAACGGAATCGGCTGCCTTGAGCCTGTCAACGATGATAGTGCGGAGAAGCTCGTCATTCTTCATCTCCTCAAGGATAGCATTGCTCATTTCCTTGATCTGATCGGGCGTGAGAGTTCTCGTGATGACCGTATAGTTTACGGTGATATCCTCGATAGCAACGTCTTCCTTCTTCTCAACGGTGACATCGCCTGTATACTTGTTCCAGAGATCGGTATAGCGCTTCACCTCTGCCTCAAGCTCCTCGGGAGAGATTATCTCCTCAGGTCTCATCCTGTCAGCTTTTTCTAACTCTCCGTCAAGGGATTCCTTGTCGGCATTCAGCCATTTCTCGGAGAGCTCCGGTACACGCAGGAACAGATCAAAAGGATTCTCCTCAAATGCATACTCGAGAGTGGTGAGAGTATCGCCGTTTCTGCCGATCCTTACCGCACCCGCGGAATCGCCCGCCTTGCTGGCAGCCGACATGGATATAAAGATATCCGTTGTATCAAGGATAACATCCTCGAGCTCCTTTTCTCCGAGTGAACCCTTTGCAAGCTCAAGCGCTTCATCGGACGGCTCGAACTTGAACGTAACGTCAACGGTCGATCCGGTGTTGAGTTCATCGATGTAGGCACGGTACTGATCCGCTACCTGCTTTGCGAGAGTCTCTGTGTTCTCGGTGTATACCCATGAACTATAGTTCTCCGGAGAGCTTACCCTCATCTTCACCTGATTCTTAACGAACGGCGAGAAATTGTACGCAGCAGCTCCGCCGCCGGCAGCAACGCCGAGCACCGCAGCGGAAATAAGAGCTACCTTTGCTCCTGTCCTCTTGGGCGGAACGAGATCTACTCCGTAGACTGAATCGTAGTTGTTTGAAAAATTGAATTCCTTGGCCATAATACCCCTCCTGTTAATTATAGGACTGAGCGGGAGAAATCCCGCCTTATTTGTGAATAATCCCTGCTGTAATTATAGCATATCAGCAGGTAAAAGTCAAGTCAGCATATTAAATAGGAATAATGTCTTAACCATTGAAAAAAATAAAGGAAGCCGCCCCATACGGAACGGCTCCCCCTATCTGAAAAGGTGTGTAGAGAATATCCGGAGCCCCGGAGGTACGTGGGACGCCGAAACGATTTCTATGTAAAGCAGTTCTTTCTCTCCTGCTGTGATTATATTATACCCTATCCCGCAGCGTATTGCAATAACACACCGATATCAGTCATGATACAAAACGGTATACGGATATGCGCAGTTGATTACAAATTGTCTACAGCGGTAACTGCGTGATTTCCGAATGATTACGCAGCGGCTCGCATATACATTACTGTCCGCATCCATTACAGGCAGTCAGGAGTGATGATATGAAAGCCCAGCCCGGACAGAGAGCAGTCATGCTCGGTCAGTACATTACAGAAAACAGAGCTACCGTGCGAAGCGCCGCACGTGAGTTCGGAGTATCAAAGAGCACGGTACACAAGGATGTCAGCGAAAGGCTCAGAAAGGAAGACCCCGCACTGTTCAAGCAGGTGCGGAGCATACTCGATGTGAACAAGCAGGAGCGCCATATAAGAGGCGGCATGGCTACACGGAAGAAGTACCGTGAGCTCGCCGAAAACAGAGGCGGCCGGCAGAAGGGCTGATCCCTCCGCCGCCGCTATATCATGCAGCCTCCCCTGCTGAGGAATGTTACTATTAATATACCTCAGCACAGAAGTCCTTCCTCACCGGCAGTCTCAGGCAGGTGCGCCTGAGTTTCCTTTGCCGCATGAGGGAGGACTTCCGTATGCCCGGAGATGCCGGAGCTCTTCACGGGGCACCTCCACTCCGCCCGGACACAGAGTCCGCTGCTATAGATATTGTATGCAGGAAAGGAAAAAAAGCGACAAAGAAAGAATTTGCAGCGGAGGTAAATAATGGAAAATGAAAAATTGAGAAATTACGTGAAATAATAAGATTACGTGAGAAATAATGTGTTATATTCAAAATTTCCCCGGTTTAAGACCGTTTCCGGCGCAATTTCACGGTTGAGGTTCATATGAACCTGTGATATAATCATATCATCACGTGAGAGGAGCTAAAGAATATGAATAATGAACAGAGAGTTTTTCCCGGAACCACAATCAAATACAATGATGCAGCAAGAGATTCAGCCTTTTCAGTTATCTCTCCCATGCTGGAAGCTACCGGAGGCATCACTCTTTCGCAGCTTTCACGTCTTACCGGTCTTGAGGGATCCACGATACAGAACTGGATCAAGAGAGGCTGGGTATCACCTACCAGGGATAAGAAGTACTCTGAGCAGCAGGTGCTCAGGATACTGCTTATAAATATGCTCCGCGGAGCAATGACACTTGAGAGCATCGCCAATCTTATGACCTACATCAACGGCGATGTTGAAGACACATCAGACGACATCATCGAGGAGACAGAGCTTTACAACTGCCTTTGCCGGATAATCTTCGATGCCGACGATCAGTCCGCATTTGCCCCGGAGGAGGTCAGACAGCTGATTCTCCATGAGATCGCAGGGCTCGACAGGGACGCCCGTGCAAACGGCGAAAAGCTCCAGAACGCGATGTTCGTTATGCTTATGGCATATCGCAGCGCGGTCCTCAGGAGCGAAGCTGACAGAATGATGGAGACAATATTCGGTAACACTCAGTCCGATAAATGAAAGGAAGGATAAATATGAAAAGCAGCACTACAGTCAACACATTTGCAGCAGGCTATCAGAACGAAGACACAGCAGCAATCTGCATCCCTGCCGGACTTACGCTCGGTATGTTTATCGGACTCGTTATCGGGGAACTCGTTTTTGCGAGCCTCGGAACCGGAATGCTCGTCGGAGCAGCGGCCGGTACTATGATCGGCGCAGCGCTTATGGCAATGTGCCTTAAAAAGAAGGACATCAGGAGATAACGCTGATCCTGTCCTCCGTCACACCACAGCGTTTCAGCATATAAGGAGTATATATCATGGCAAGAATGGAAGAACTCAGAAAAGACGGCAGTGTTAAAAGACGCTATGGCTGGATCAAGGCCGGCGCACTACTTATCGTAGCTGTACCGCTTGTCCTGAGCTCATTCACTATCGTCCCCGCCGGACACACCGGCGTTATCCTTACTCTCGGCAAGGTCTCAGAGACATCATATTCAGAAGGCTTCCACCTTAAGGTGCCCTTCATTCAGCACGTAGAGGCCATGTCGAATAAAATACAGGTCTATGAGACACCTGCTTCGGCAGTATCCAAAGACCTCCAGTCTGTAAGCAGCAACATCGCAGTAAACTACAAGCTCGTTTCGGACAAGTGTGCGGATATGTACAAGGGCTGCAGCGGCGACTATCAGACAGTCCTCGTTGCTCCGGCTGTACAGGAGAGCATGAAGTCCGTTACAGCAAAGTATACTGCGGAGGAGCTGATAACGGAAAGAGCCGCAGTCGGCGCCGAGGTAAAGTCCTCGCTCGATGCAAAGCTCAACGGCTACGGCGTATACATCGAGAAGTTCAACATCGTGAACTTCGATTTCTCGGAGGAGTTCAACAACGCTATCGAAGCAAAGCAGGTAGCGGAGCAGAACCTCCTCAAGACCAAGACTGAGCAGGAACAGGCAATAGTTATTGCCGAAGCCAATGCAAAGCAGAAGGTCATCGCAGCAAAGGCCGAAGCAGAGGCTATACTCGCAGAGGCTCAGGCACAGGCAGACGCCAACAAGCTCCTTGAGGAGTCGCTCTCAGAAAAGGTAATCGCTTACGAGCAGATCCAGAAATGGGACGGCGTTATGCCTAAGGTAACCGGTTCGGACGGAGGTATGCTGATCGATATCGATCTCGACAGCCTCGGTTCTTCATCCGGCACCGCATCAATGCCCTCTTACACCGCTCCGGAGCCAGTACCGGACGGCGAATGACATAAATGATTCCTACTTACGATCAGCGCTCTGACGGGCGTTCGATAATTCTCATCTGACTGTGATAGGGATAGCGGAACTCGGGAGTGGGGACTCCCAAAGAGGGGATCCGCATCAATAAAAAATGTGCAGAGCCTTGGGGAAGGCAGCTGCACAAGGGGTTACCGGCAGACTCGCTGTCGGTATTATCCGGGTATCTCCCGGAAATAAGGGATGAATTTGGCGTAAAGCGGAGGCGTTGGGGAACGGCTCCGCTTTACCTCTTTATACGGTAAATCCCTTGTCACGGAAGCTGTCGATCACCTCTCCGAGTATCTGAGCATTCGTCTCGGATACGGAGTGCAGGAGGAGTATCTCTCCTCCGTGAGCAGAGGCGCCGAGTCTTGCAAGGCCCTCCGCCGGTGAAGGCTGGTCATCCGTTTTCCAGTCCACATAGGCGTAGCTCCAGAATAAGGTCTTGTAGCCGCATTCCTTGACTATCTCGAGAGCCCTTTCGGAATACTCGCCGCAGGGACAGCGGAAGTACTGCATCTCATAGCCGTAGTTGACGAGGACGTAATCATGGAGGGACATTATCTCCTCCCTTGCCGCTTCATCGGAAAGCTTCGGGAGGCTCGCATGGGTCATGCCGTGATTGCCGATCATGTGCCCTTCGTCTATCATACGCCTTACAAGCTCCGGCTCATTCCGGGCATAATCGCCCGTAAGAAAGAATACAGCCTTTACGCCCTTCTCCTTCAGGGTATCGAGTATCTGAGCGGTATAGCCGTTCTCGTAGCCCTGATCGAAGGTGATGATTATACGGCTGCTGTCCGCCGTCATGGCAAAGGCATCAAGCTCGCCGTAACGGCTGTTGAACTGCAAAGCGCCCTCGGGACGGTTCATGCCGTCAACGGAAGTACCCTGACCGTAGCCGGTCACTGTGGTATCAGCCGCATACACCGGAGCGCAGGTAACTGCGGAGGCTGCGATAAGCGCTGCCGCAGAAGATAGCTTTTTCATCGGTCTCATCCTCCGTCTGCGGAATATATCCGCATATACATTATGCCCGCACGGCGGAAAGATACACCAGTAAACATTTACATAAGGAGAAAAAATATGGAATTCATCGGGGAATTTATCATGGAAATGCTTTCTGAGGGAGCCTCGGAAGCAATAGGCTGCAAACGCATACCAAAGTATATACGCTATCCGCTTGCGATAATTGTAATGACATTCGTTGCAGCCGTCATAGGCATCATCTTCACTATCGGAGTTGCCATGCTGTCAACGAATACGATCTGCGGCACTCTGCTTGCAGTGTTCGGCGCAGTAATGGCAGCACTGGCCGCAAGGCATTTCAGCGGGGAGCTGCGTGCGCTCAGGAACGAGCGCCCCGAAGCTGCCTCCGGGACCGTCACAGAGTAAAAAAGCTGCCCGCATACGGGCAGCTTCTATGGACAGATCACTTATTGCCGGAATCACCGGATACAAGGTAGCTTCTTACAAGCACCTGTAAAAGCTCGTCACGGTCGATGTGACGGATGAGCGCTCTGGCATTGTTGTGAGTTGTTATGTAAGTAGGATCCTCAGAGAGAATGTAACCCACGATCTGATTTATGGGGTTATAGCCCTTTTCCTTGAGGGCGTCATAAATGGTAGTGAGATTCTTCTTCATCTCCTGCTCTCTGTCCTGATTGACGGAGAAGGTCATAGTCTTGTCGAACATACTTATCAGCCTCCTGAGGGAATTTGAGCCTCATCAGCAGCACCTCAGTCCTGCGATATAAAGCTATAATATATTATAACCTATATAGTATGATATTGCAAGAGTCAGAAAGTAATTTCACGCATTTGACTATATTTTCTCCCGGAATTTGTACATCTTTACCAAAGAATAATAGCAGTTTATGTACGGCGCACTGATGTACGCCGCAGTGAAAACTTACTGACAGCAGCCGTCTCTCTTCACGAAGCTGTTGCAGTCAGTGCACTCAGGAACAGTAGGGTCAGACTCATGTGTGCCGACGGAAATGCTGCTGAGAGAGCAGTAGTCCTCTGTCACAAGGTTGTGCAGGCACTGTGAAACGCTGCACTTGATACACTCGTTTTTCTTCATCTGTTTCTTCTCCTTCCGGATAATCTGGCACATGGCCTGATAATAGTTTATCCGGAAAGAGAAGATTTATTCATAAGCAGAAAAACTTAACAGATTGTTTATTGACAACTAAAATTATTTGTTGTATACTTATCTCATAACATGAAAGGGGTTATATCATGGGATTCATAGGCAATATTCTCTGGTTTGTATGCGGTGGTATAATAGGCGGCATCTGCTGGCTCATATATGGCCTGCTCTGGTGCATATCCATCGTCGGCATACCCGTGGGTATACAGTGCTTTAAGCTTGCACATCTGGCATTCTTCCCCTTCGGGAAGGACGTCGAATACGGCGGCGGACCTGTATCTCTGATCTGCAATATAGTATGGCTGCTCACAAGCGGCATACCGCTGGCGCTCTTCCACCTCTGCGCCGGTATCGTCCTCGCAGCCACTATCGTAGGCATCCCCTTTGCCGTGCAGATGTTCAAGCTTGCCAAGCTGGCGCTGATGCCTTTCGGAAGTCATGTCCGCTGAACCGGAGGAGGGGCATAACATCCAAGGAGGAAGAAAACATGAAAAAACCAAAACGGATATCCTCGTTCCTTGCAGCAGCTGCCTTTGCAGCCGCCGCTGCGATACCGTCTGTACCGGCTGTAAGCACTGAGGCCGCAGACGTGATACACATAGAGTTCGAGGACGGCAGCACCGAGGGAGGAAAGATATATACCGATCCCTCTGACGAGAAAATGGATCTGACCGGATATTCCGGAAAGGGCTATTCCTACCTCGACCAGAAGGGCACGACTCTCACCGTTGAAGCGGATGTTCCCGAGGAAGGACTCTATGAGCTGAATATCTGCTACTGTGAGCCCTCCGACCCGAACAAGAAGGTGCAGTACCTCAATATCAACGGAGTGAATCAGGGCGAGGTCACATTCCCGCACAACCTTGAATTCACCGAGACCTCAGGCGGCGTAGTCGCTCTGAAGAAGGGAAAGAACACCATCGAACTGAAGGCCTACTGGGGCTACTGCTACTACGACTACCTCACCCTCACACCTGCCGACAAGAGCATAACCGACCTGAAGCCCACCCGCACGCTCTCGAACCCGGATGCTTCGGATTCGGCAAAGAGGCTCTATTCCTACCTCTGCGACCAGTACGGCAATCATATCATAGCCGGTCAGCAGGAGTACTGCGGCTCGCATAACTACAACATCATGAACGATCCCACGCTGACCTACATCAAGGACAACGAGGAGGAGTTCGAGTATATTGAGAAGGTCACGGGCAAGCAGCCCGCCATACGCGGCATAGACTTTCTTGTGTACAACTCCGATTCCACATGGGACGACAACGCCGCTGAGCGTGCTATCTACTGGGTAAAGGAGCTTCACGGCATAGCCACTGTCACATGGCACTGGAATGTCCCCTGCTCTGATGACCGCACCGAGCGCGCGTTCTACCTTGAACACACAAACAATACCCCGTATACCACATTCAGTATCTCAAAGGCGCTCGAGGAGGGCACCTGGGAGAATGGTATACTCATGGAAGATATCAAGGCTATCGCCGAGCAGCTCACCAAGCTCAAGGAAGCGGATGTACCGATAATCTGGCGTCCTCTCCACGAAGCCGAGGGCGGCTGGTTCTGGTGGGGCGGAGAAGGTCCTGAGAACTGCAAGAAGCTCTACCGCCTGCTCTACGATCAGCTCACCAACGTATACGGCCTCGATAACCTTATCTGGGAGTGGACGGGATACACCTCCCCCGCCTCCGCAGACTGGTATCCCGGTGACGACGTTGTGGATATGGTTGGCTACGACAAGTACAACGGCGTTGACGGCGTACCGAACCAGAGCTCCATCGCCTCCACCTTCTACAGCCTTGTAAAGGGAGTGAACGGTGAGAAGATGGTAGCTATGTCTGAGAACGACTGCATACCCTCACTTGAAAACCTTGTAAACGACAAGGCCGCCTGGCTCTACTTCTGCCCGTGGTACAAGAACTACCTCACCGCAGAGATGTACAATCCTCAGGACGAGCTGAAAAAGATCTACACCAGCGATTACTGCATAACCCTCGATGAGCTGCCGGATCTGTACAGTTATCCCATAAGCGGCGAGGAGCAGAGGCCCGCTGAGAAGGCTACGGAAAAGCCCACAGAAAAGACGACCGAAGCCACGGCCGCTGAGAACACCTCTGAGACCGTGCCGGCAAGCACTGCTGCACAGCCGAAATACGGCGACGCCAACGAGGACAGCAAGGTAAATGTAGCCGATGCAGTTTCCGTGCTCCAGTATGTTGCCAACAAAACAAAATACCCGCTCACCGTGACAGGCATGATCAACGCCGATATCGACGGAGTTGCAGGCATCACAGGCACAGACGCCATAGTGATACAGAAGGTCGATGCAAATCTGATAACCGTATCAAGCCTTCCAATGAAGAGCGTGAAATGATCACATAAAACAGCATACCCGCAGACAGTCCCAAAGGCTGCCTGCGGGTATTTTCATTATATGAATCCGATAGCTCTTGTCTTCTTTTCGTTCATGCTGCCGAAATCCTTCTCGGAGGAAGCAAGGCTGAAATCCTCAGCCGTAAGGGAATTGCAGGGCTCTCCCGCCATCTGCGAGCGGAGAACTGCCTTGCCCCATGTACGCTCATAGAGGTTGCGCACAAAACGGGCGTTGCTGAAATCCTTGCGCTCCATGAGCTCATCCGGCAGGCCGTCGAAATAGGCCTTTACCGCATCTCTGAACGCATCATCGAAGGTGAAGCTCTTCTGTGCCATGGAGATGAATATATCTCCGAGCTGTGTGCGGCTGTAATTCGGGAAATCTATCTGATACGGCATACGGCTCGCAAGTCCGGTGTTGCCGTGCATCAGCTTCTCCATCTCGTCAGGATATCCGGCCATGATGACCATGAAGTCGCTGCGGTGGTTCTCCATCTCGGCAACGAGGGTATCAAGAGCCTCCCTGCCGTAGTCTGCGGTGCTGTAGCCCTCGTCACGGTAGAGGGAGTAGGCCTCGTCGATGAAGAGCACGGAGCCATAGGCGTCACGGCAGATAGCAGCAGTCTTGGGCGCTGTCTGTCCGACGAAGCGTCCGCAGAGGTCACGTCCGCTGTACTCGAAGAAGCTGCCGTTCCTGAGAACGCCCTTCTCCTTGAGTATCTTGCCGATGATACGTGCGACCGTAGTCTTTCCGGTACCCGGATTGCCGACGAAGCGCATATGTATACACGGCACCTCAAGGGAACTGTTCTCCTTGCCGGCGATGATCTGTGCAACGATCTCCTCGACCTTTTTCTGTATATCCTCCATGCCCACCAGTGCAGCAAGCTCCTCCGAACCGGTGAGACCGCTTGTGCTGCCCTCGGTGAGTCCTTCTATCTCAGCTGCACGGATAACCGTATCGTCCTTGCCGGAGCGTGCATCCGAGAGCTGCTTGGTATATATCATCTCGTTGATGACCTTGCCGACGGTATTGATACCGTAGAACCTGCCGTCGTTCTTCTCCTCGGTTATGCGCTCACGGTATACCTCACGGGCAGCCTCGTCCATTGTGAAGCCGCTCTCGGTAAGAAGTCTTTCCGCAAAGGCATCCAGCTCTTCCGGGCTGTAGGGCACAACAGAGAGATCACGCACGAACATAAGGTCGTTGAGCGACTGGTGTATCGAGTGGAGAATGTCCTTCTCCACGAATGGTACACGGAAGAAGACGATATTGCCGCCGTCATGTCCGCTTACTGTGCGGAGGAACCTGCGGAACTCCTTATCGTCCGTCTTTCCCATCCATTCGGAAATATCTATGGAAACAACACGGCTTGTGCTGTGCTCGCCGAAGCAGCTGAGCGCCTTGGCGAAGGGATTCTCCGTACTGGTCTCCGCAGCAGGCGGCCCAAGCTTGACCTCAGTCATCTTCTTGCCGGAGGTGAACTTCGCAAGCCCCTTCTCTTCAAGGAACTCAGCAAAGAGTCTGAGGCAGGTGGAAAGGCCGCAGCCGTCATTGATGGATACAAGGTAGCAGCGGCTTGTGAAGGTGCCTACCGTACCGTATTTCTTGAGCAGCGGAGCAACGGCAGAGCATTCACGCACAAGCTCCTTGAAATCCGTCATGCCGATAAGCTTTTCTATCTTGGACTCAGCCGTCTCCTTTATAACAGGTGCAGGGGTCTTGTCGGGAACTGTCTCCTCCGGTACGGCTTCGGGCTTTGCAGCCTTCTTCCTTGTCTTTTTGACAGGCTTTGTCTCCTCCTCGGGGACAAGATTCTTTTCGGAGAGACCGATGGTGAAGAAGTCCTTGTCATCGGGATAGAGAGACTCTACTATCCTGCGTATGCAGCTTATGGTGTTGGCGGAATCCTCATCCGCACTTACGTAGCCCTCGCAGCTTGCAAGGGTATAGGTGGTTATCTCGGCCGCAAGATCCTTTTGCAGCCTGTCGATTATACGCTTCACCGGGAGCTCATCATCCCCCTTGTGAGCAAGCACCCATTCCGGTGAGATCGTGATCTCAAAGGAGGTGTATGTATTTACAGCCATAATGATACCTCGTTCATCGTGAATTATGAATAAATTATAGCACAAGCCGGGAGAGGCTGTCAACCCTCGCTGTGCTGCCGGGAGGATATTTGCAGCTCTTCTGATCTGTCTCAAACTATCCCTTTACAAAGCCGGCGTTATCTGCTATAATATATTATGTATAAATATGGATATCCGGAAAGAGGTAAACTATGGCAAACGACAAGATCAGGAATTTCTGTATAATAGCACATATAGATCACGGCAAGTCAACACTGGCTGACCGTATACTCGAGCTGACAGAGACCGTTGCAGTCAGGGATATGGAGGATCAGCTCCTTGACAATATGGATATCGAGCGAGAGAGAGGAATCACGATCAAGGCCCGTGCTGTAAGGCTGAAATATACCGCAAAGGACGGCGAGGACTACATCTTCAACCTCATCGACACTCCCGGCCACGTTGACTTCAACTATGAGGTTTCACGTTCCCTTGCTGCCTGCGAGGGCGCTATCCTTGTAGTCGATGCCTCACAGGGAATCGAGGCCCAGACCCTTGCCAACACCTACCTTGCGATTGAGCATGATCTTGAGGTAGTGCCGGTAGTCAACAAGATAGACCTTCCCTCTGCGGATCCCGAGAGAGTATGCGCCGAGGTTGAGAACGTCATCGGCATCCCTGCCATGGACGCTCCCCGCATCTCCGCAAAGCTCGGCACCAATGTCGAAGAGGTGCTCGAGAGGATCGTCACGGATATCCCCGCACCGCAGGGCGATCCGGAAAAGCCCCTCAAGGCGCTTATATTCGACAGCTACTACGACTCCTACAAGGGCGTTATTATATATGTACGTGTAAAGGAAGGCCGTGTAAAGGTCGGAGACAATATCCGTCTCATGGCGACAGGTGCAGTATTCACCGTAGTCGAGGCCGGCTGCATGGATGCTGACAGCCTTGTGAACAACGGCGTGCTTGAAGCCGGAGAGGTAGGATATATAGCCGCCTCTATCAAGTCCATCGGCGACACTCAGGTCGGCGATACCGTCACCGACAACGACCGTCCCTGCGACGAGCCTCTTCCCGGCTACCGCCAGGTAAATCCGATGGTATTCTCCGGTATCTATCCGGCAGACGGCGCCAAGTACGGCGATCTCCGTGATGCGCTCGAAAAGCTTCAGCTCAACGACGCTTCACTCTCCTTCGAGCCCGAGACCTCTATAGCTCTCGGCTTCGGATTCCGCTGCGGCTTCCTCGGCCTGCTCCACATGGAGATAATACAGGAGAGACTTGAGCGTGAATACAACCTCGACCTCGTTACCACTGCTCCGTCGGTTATATACAAGGTAACCTTCACCAACGGAGAGGTAAAGTACATTGACAACCCGACGAACTACCCTGACCCAGCCCTGATATCACTTGCGGAGGAGCCTGTCGTAAAGGCAAGCATCCTCAGCCCCTCCGAGTATGTCGGAAATATCATGGAGCTCTGTCAGGACAGGCGCGGAGTATTCAAGGATATGCAGTACCTTGATGATACCCGTGTGGAGCTGCATTATGAGCTGCCCCTCAACGAGATAGTATACGATTTCTTCGATGTACTGAAATCCCGCACCAAGGGTTATGCCTCCTTCGACTACGAGCTGCTCGGCTATGCTCCGTCCAAGCTCGTAAAGCTCGATATCCTCCTCAACGGCGAGATAGTGGACGCCCTGTCCTTTATCATACACGCCGACAAGGCCTATGCCCGTGCAAGGAAGATAGCAGAGAAGCTCAAGGAGAACATCCCGAGACAGCTCTTTGAGGTGCCGATACAGGCTGCCATCGGAGGCAAGATCATCGCCCGCGAGACCGTAAAGGCAGTGCGAAAGGACGTACTTGCCAAGTGCTACGGCGGTGATATAACACGTAAGAAGAAGCTGCTTGAAAAGCAGAAGGAAGGAAAGAAGCGTATGCGCCAGCTCGGTACGGTAGAAGTACCGCAGGAGGCGTTCATGAGCGTACTGAAGCTTGATTCGTAAGGAGGAAGGCTTATGGTCTATGACTATATTGCTCTCGGAGCGGCGGGACTCTTCCTGTTCCTGTCACTTGTGAGCGTCATAACAGAACCGCTTTTAAACCGTGACAAAAGCGCAGGGCGGCTGTTCCGCAGACTGCGTATAAATCTGCGTGAGACGGGTTTCATCCCGTTTCTCTTCATCGCAGGCATCGTACTTCTGATCGGCAAGGCTGTACACAAAGCGCCGTTCATATCCCGTGAGATGACATATGTATGGATAGCTGTGGGAATATTCGCCGCAGCACTCCTGATACTGCACTGGTTCAGAGTGTTTCGTCCCCTGAGGAGCAAGAGATACGCCCACGCAAAGAAGCTCTCCTTCCTCAGCCGCAAAGCCGGCCTTATGACAGAGAGCAGACTTCTCCGTGAAGCTCCTCCTTCCCGTGAGCTCACACCTCTTGAAACAGCCGATTCCGAATGACCACTGAAAGGATATCTATAATGAGCATTTACAACTGTCCGCACTGCGGAAAAAAGACATTCAACCCCATAAGCAAGGCCTTTGCCGGACAGCTCAATTCACACGGCAAGCCCTGTAAGGAATGCGGCAGGCTCTGTGTCAACGGCACAGCTGCCACGATATTCAATGCGGCATACTGCATCATCGCATTCATCTGCGTCATACTGGTATACCTCAAGGCTCCGGTATGGTATGAGAACTACCAGAGCGGATTCCTGCGTCAGGTCGCAGAGGTCGAGATACTTGCAGAGATAATACTGATACTCTCGATCATTTTCGTACCGAGGCTCGTCAACGCTTTCTTCTTTAAACTCGAGCCGGCGATAAAGAAGGATTTCAAGCTATGAACACGCCTTTGCACGGCGGTCTCGGCATATACATACACGTACCGTTCTGCGCCGTGAAATGCGGCTACTGCTCCTTCTGCTCCGTCGGCTGGAACAGTGCAAAGGCAGAAGGCTATGTGCAGGCAGTCCTCCGGAATATCCGTGACTGCTCCGATACCTCCCGTCCGGCTGATACAGTATACTTCGGCGGCGGAACTCCCTCGCTGCTCCGCCCGGAGCAGATCGCTGAGATCACAGGGGAGCTCCGCCGCTGCTTTGCTGTTACGGACGATGCCGAAATAACGCTCGAAGCGAACCCGAACACGCTCTCGCCGGAGCGTCTGCACGGGTATCTTGAAGCCGGCATAAACAGGCTCTCTGTCGGCGTTCAGTCTCTCGATGATGAGGAGCTCCGTCTCCTCGGCCGGAAGCATACCGCAGAACGTGCTGAAAAAGCCGTCCGTGATGCAGCGGAGGCCGGATTCACAAACATATCCTGCGACCTTATGCTCGCCCTTCCGGGACAGTCACCGGAAACGGCAGAGCGCTCCGTTGACAGGCTCGCAGAGCTGCCGATACAGCATATCTCCTCCTATCTTCTCAAGGTCGAGGACGGCACTCCGTTCCACAGCAGCGGTATGGAAGAACGTCTCCCTGACGATGACAAGACGGCAGAGCTCTACCTCAGGGCAGTCAGACGACTGGAATCCCACGGCTTCATGCAGTATGAGATATCCAACTTTGCCCGTGAAGGCTATGAGAGCCGCCACAACAACCGCTACTGGCTCTGTGAGGACTATATCGGCATAGGCCCCTCCGCTCACTCCTGCTGCGGCGGAAAGAGGTATGCAGTGCCGCCGGACGTTGACCTCTTCATCTCCTCGCCGGTACAGGCAACGGAAATAACCGACGAAGCTCCGTGCTCGCCGGAGGAGATGACCATGCTCGCACTCCGTCTGAAAAGCGGTCTCGACCTGAGACGTGTGGAGAGCATACGTTCGGGTATAGAAAAAAAGATACCGGCACTCGTCAGCGCCGGTCTGTGTGTATTCGACGGAGAGAACCTCTCCCTCACGCCGGAGGGGTTTCTCGTCTCGAATTCTGTTATTGCTCACCTTATATAGCAACAGCAAGTTGCTTGCATTGCATACACTATCATGATATAATACAGTTGAGGTGATGATTATGACAACAAAGGATATAATACTTGAACTGCGCACTAAACACGGCCTTTCACAGGAGGCGCTCGCAGAGAAGATATACGTTACCCGTCAGGCAGTATCACGCTGGGAGACCGGTGAGACTGTCCCGAATACTGAGACTCTGAAGCTGCTCTCTGCCCTGTTCGATGTATCCATAAACACCCTGCTCGGCTCGCCGAGAAAGCTGATATGCCAGTGCTGCGGTATGCCGCTCGAGGACACTTCCATAAGCCGTGAACCTGACGGCTCCTTCAACGAGGAGTACTGCAAATGGTGCTATACCGACGGCAAATTCGTCTACAGCAGTATGTCTCAGCTCATCGACTTCCTTGCCGGACATTTCTCCGCACCCGACCGTTCGCCGGAGGAAGTGCGTGAATACTTTTCCGGTCTCCTTCCGCAGCTTTCTCACTGGAAGGAAAACTGAACCTAACCGAGAAGCTCCTTTCGCAGCTGCGTGAGGAGCTTTTTTTCACGCCTTGATACCTGCACCTGCGTCATACCGAGCACGGCGGCAGTCTTCGACTGGGTGAGCCTGCGGAAGTATCTCAGTTCAAGTAGCGTCCGGTCGTTCTCCGGCAAAGCGCCCATGAGCTGCCGGAGGGCGAGCCTGTCCGTTATGGCCTCGTCCGGCGCTTCAACGGGTATATCGAGCTGCCCGCCCTCGTCGTCGCCGTCCCTTGCGGAGGTCAGTGACAGCACCGGCTGACTCACGCAAAGCGCCTCGGCAACGGCTTCCGGAGTCTCACCGGACAGCTCCGCAAGCTCCGATACAGCCGGCTCGCATCCGGCGCTCTGCCTTATATCTTCACTGAGCCGCTGTATACGCATTGAAAGCTCTTTCAGGCTCCTGCTGACACGCACCGTTCCGCCGTCACGGAAGAGCCGTTTTATCTCGCCGAGTATGACGGGAACGGCGTAGGTCGAGAACTGCACTCCCCTGCTCGTATCAAATGCCCTCACCGCCTTGACAAGCCCGAGACAGCCCGCCGAATACAGCTCCTCATACTCTATGCCACGGTTGCGGAAGCGGTTTGCACAGAGGTGAACGAGCCCGAGGTTGTCCTCCGCTGCCGGTGCCTTTGTCTCAGTCATCATGCGGTGCAAGCCTCTTGCGCATGGTAACGGTGGTCCCCTTTCCGACCTTGCTGCGGACGGAAAGCCTGTCCATGAATGACGACATGACGGAGAACCCGAGGCCGGAGCGCTCCTCCTCGGGAGCCGTTGTGTACAGCGGCTCCATTGCCTGCTCCACGTCCTCGATACCGCAGCCGCAGTCCTTTACACGTATATAGATCTCACGCCCGGAAAGCAGTCTGACTGTCATTTCGACCTTTCCCTTCGTCCCGCGGTAGCCGTGGACTATCGCATTGGTGACCGCCTCCGATACAGCCGTCCTTACATCGGAAAGCTCCTCGACTGTCGGGTCTGCCTGCGTCATGAACGCCGACACCACTGCTCTTGCCGCCGCCTCATTCACCGACAGCGACGGCATACTGAATCTGATCTCATTGATTACTTCCATGATCTCCTCCTTGTAATTATCATTTTATCCTGACTATCCGCTCGAGCCCCGAGAGCTTCAGCACCCTTCTGATGTACGGCTGCGGATTGTGTATCTCGAGCCTGCCGCCGCACTCCCTCAGTAGCTTGCTACGCCCCATGATAAGGCCTACTCCGGAGCTGTCCATGAAGGTTATGCTGCCGAAATCCATGGCCATCAGCTCCGGCTGCATGGTTATGATGAACCTGTCAAGCTCCGTCCGCAGCTTCTTTGCGGAATGGTGGTCTATCTCGCCGCTGAGAACGGCGATAGCCGCTCCGTTCTCGCTCCTTATATCTATTCCCATTTTTATACCTCCTTTGCTTTCATGACATGATTATACCACCTTGTCCCTGCGGAAAATGTCGGAACGTGCGGCAGATAACTGTGCAAAGCAGACAAAGAACGGAAGTTTATGTTGTATATATCGCCATAGCATATCATATGTAAAAGTATTTTGTTGAAAACGCCGTATTCTTTAAATATTCTTGACTTTGCCGGCGATATGTGAGATAATATGTATTAACTGAGTTAATAAGGAGATCGTCTATGTTAAAACATTACATCATCATGTTTATCATATCCATGGTTCCGCTCGTAGAGCTGAGAGGTGCCGTACCCTACGGTACAGCCGCCGGTATCCCCTGGCAGCAGTGCCTTATCCTCTGCATGATAGGAAATATGATCCCCGTTCCTTTCATATATCTCTTCGCAAGAAAGATACTTGAATGGGGCAAGGACAAGCCATATATCGGCAAGTTCTTCACCTGGTGCCTTGAGAAGGGACACAAGGGCGGCGAGAAGCTTCAGGAGAAAGCCGGCAGAGGCACCTTCTGGGCACTCCTCCTCTTCGTTGGCATCCCCCTCCCCGGTACAGGCGCATGGACAGGCACACTTGCAGCAAGCATACTTGATTTCGGTTTCAAGAAGAGCACTCTTGCAGTACTTCTCGGAGTTCTCCTTGCCGGCATCATCATGACTGTCGTAAGTCTTCTTACAAAGGCAGGAATCTCACTTATCTGAAAAACCTTCCGGCGTATCCACGGTACAGATATCACTATTATGCGGTACATCCGGATGTACCGCATTTATTGTTTTACAGGCTTTTTCTGTCACATCCGGTCAATGGCAGAAAACCTGCAGAAAATTGAAAAATCTATAGTTAAAAAGCATTTTAATGCTAAAAATAATATTGACAAATGATTGAAATTCTTTTATACTTATAAGAGAAGAGAATACATCATGAGTTGACATAACATACACTCATAACTCTGGAGAAAAAGATAAAAAAAGAGAGGGCTTCAGAGCGAATATTGGATGAAAAGGAAGAGTGAAAGTATATGAAAAAGACATTATGCAAATTTGGTTTCCGAAAAGTCGCACTTGCTGTAGCAGACGCTTTTATTGTGGCAGTTGCCGGACTGATCTCCAACTTCATTCTGAATCAGGCAAACGCCGGGATCGGCAGCCGTGAGCTGCTTAACATCATCATTTTATCTATAATGACGTGCTTCGGAGGATTGTTCATCTGCGGCGCCTACAACAAGCTGTGGAGATACTTCAACAAGAAGGACTATCTCTCCTGCGTTCACGGAGTTGTTCTCGGAATCATCTCAGGATCATTCTTTATGTTCCTTCTCCACAGTAAGCTCCACCCTGTTTTCATCATCCTCCACACTGCAATAATCATTATCGGCATCTGTCTTTTCAGGTACATATTCAAAACTACCTTCATCGATCTCACGAGAGTCGGCAGGGATCAGTCAAAGTACAAGCGCACAATGATGATCGGCGGCGGCAAGGCCTGCCGTATGCTGCTCAATGAGATACACAACGCTCAGACCTCCCCCTACACTGAAGATAAGGCCTCAGCCATGTTTGAACCGGTATGTATCATCGACGATGACAGATCAAAGATCGGCCAGACCGTAAAGGATGTACAGATAGTCGGAACTACTGCTGAGATAGAGAAGTTCGTCAAGGAAATGGATATCGAGCAGATCATATTCTGCATCCCCTCCTGTCTCAAGGAAGAGAGAAAGAGGATACTTGATATCTGCTCCAAGACCGACCTCCCCGTAAAGGTCATCCCCTTCATCGGAAACCTTATATTCAACGACGAGAACACCACTCTTCTCGGTCAGATGCGTGATATCAAGGTCGAGGATCTCCTCGGAAGAGATCCCATCAAGTTCGACAACAAGGATATAAAGGAATTCATCGGCGGCAAGGTCTGCATGGTAACAGGCGGCGGCGGTTCCATCGGCTCAGAGCTTGTAAGACAGATCGCCAAGTATCATCCCGAGAAGATAATAATAATCGATATCTGTGAGAACTACGCCTACGATGTGCAGCAGGAGATGCGCATGGAATACGGCGATGAGCTTGACCTTACCGTAAGGATAGCTTCAGTCAGGGACTATTACCGCATGGATCAGATATTCAGGACCTTCAAGCCCGATATCGTCTTCCACGCAGCTGCCCACAAGCACGTTCCCCTTATGGAGGACAGCCCGATGGAGGCTATCAAGAACAACGTCATCGGCACATTCAATGTAGCTACCCTCGCACAGTTCCACAATGTTGAGACCTTCGTAATGGTATCAACAGACAAGGCAGTAAACCCCACAAACGTAATGGGCGCTTCCAAGCGCTGCTGCGAGATGATAGTACAGTACCTCTCACAGCAGCCTGACAGCAGGACCGAATTCGTTACCACCCGCTTCGGAAACGTACTCGGCTCACATGGATCGGTTATACCGCTCTTCAAGCGCCAGATAGAGACCGGCAGACCGGTAACAGTTACTCATCCGGACATCGTAAGATACTTC
Organism: Ruminococcus sp.; assembly: GCA_017620025.1. Lineage (GTDB taxonomy): Bacteria > Bacillota > Clostridia > Oscillospirales > Ruminococcaceae > Ruminococcus. The sequence continues at coordinate 20,775 of JAFZRF010000023.1, read as the reverse complement.
ATGACTATCCCCGAGGCTGTAAGCCTTGTTATGGAAGCAGCAGCCATCGCTCACGGCGGCGAAATATTCGTCCTGGATATGGGTCAGCCCGTAAAGATCGTCACCCTCGCAGAGAACCTTATCCGTATGTACGGCAAGGTGCCCTACAAGGATGTCAAGATCGAGTTCACAGGACTCCGCCCCGGCGAGAAGATCAAGGAAGAGCTCCTCATGAATGAGGAGGGACTCCAGAAGACCGACAACGAGCTGATCTTCATCGGTCAGCAGATACAGATCGATGATGCAACCTTCATTCACGATCTCACAAATCTGCGTGACGCAGCACAGAAGAATGACGCTGCTCTCACAGTAGCGGCTCTCCATAAGATGGTGCCTACCTTCGTGACACCCGAGGAATACAATAATCAGTATCTTGTGACAGCATAACAGACAGCTGTTTTTATGAAAGGATGATAAGCCATGGACAACAATACCTATTCGATAAAAGATATCATACACTTACTGCTGAGCCATATATGGCTCATAATCCTGATAACAGTACTCGGCGGTGCAGGCGCCTACGCCTTCTCAAAGCAGATGCTGCCCCTCGAGTATCAGTCGCATATCACAATGTACGTTCAGAGCTATACAGGTATCGTTGAGAACGGAAACGCCGTAAACAACATCAGCAATTCCAAGCAGCTCGTAAATACCTACATGGAAGTGCTCAAGGACGATGCAGTGATGAACGCAGTCGGCGAGGAGCTCCAGAAGCAGTTCAATCAGCAGGTGCTCTCAGAGAATTTCAGTCTGAACCCCGACGGCACCATCAGACCTGCTTCTCTCCGCAGCTGCATAAGCATATCAGCCGTTACTGATACCTCCGCAGTCAAGCTTGTCGCCACGACAAAGAACGCTGCCCTTGCAGCAGCTGTCTGCAACAACCTCACAAAGGTCGCTCCTCAGTACGTTGAGGATGCAGTAGGAGTCGGCTCCATCAATACGATAGATACCGCAAAGGTGTACAACTCACCGGTCGCTCCGAATGTTCCCAAGAATACTTTAATGGGTATGGCAGCAGCATTCATGCTCATCACCATGCTTATATTCATAATCGATTTCTTCGATAACACAGTAAAGGATCCCGATACCCTCAGCAATCAGTACAAGAAAGCCATTATCGGTGAGATCCAGCACATGGATGAAGGAAAGAAGAAGAACGGAAAGTCCGCAGCTGATAATCACATCAAGCTCACGGACAAGGACGTTTCCTTCAATATCGTCGAAAGCTACAAGTCGATACGTACAAACGTCACCTTCTCACTTTCCACATTGGAAAGAAAGATATTCGCAGTATCTTCCTCCTCCCCTGACGAAGGAAAATCCACGATCGCATCCAATATTGCCATTGCTCTTGCACAGGGCGGCAACAAGGTCCTGCTGATCGATGCAGATATGCGTAAGAGCGTTATCCACAAGATATTCGAGCTTACGAACAAGAAGGGACTTTCATCTGCTGTCAGCAAGATGAACGACCTTCACGAATGTATCCACAAAGACGTTATGGACAGCCTCGATGTAATGACCGCAGGCCCCATACCGCCGAACCCCTCGGAGCTGCTCGCTTCCGAAAATATGAGCGTCATCCTCGATGAGCTCGACAAGGAGTATGATATCATCGTTATTGATACTCCCCCGATCAACATCGTTACCGACGCAATGGAGCTTGCCAAGATAATCTCCGGTCTCTTCCTTGTAGTGCGCTACAGAAGAACTACCTTTGAGGACGTTGACGCAGTCATCAAGAAGGTCGAGTTTGCACAGATCAACCTCCTCGGCTTTATCCTGAATGACATCAAGGCAAAGAACTCCGTATACTCCAAGTACGGCAAGAACAAGTATTACTACAAGAAGGGCTATGGTTACGGCTACTACGGCTCAAAGCCCTCGCTTGATGATTTCACCCCCTCAGCCAAGACTGACAGCACCGAAAGCAGCAAGAGCGATACCAAATCCAAGGATGATGCCAAGGCCAAGAACGACAAGGCAAAGTCAAAGGAAGAAATCAGCAAGAAAAGCAACAAAGCAAAGAAGGATGAAAAATAAATGCTGACAGAATACCACTGCCACATACTCCCCGGCATCGATGACGGCGCAGGGGATACCGGGCAGTCCGTCGCAATGGCAGAAATGATGAAGGCACAGGGCGTTGAACGTCTCATCGCCACTCCTCATTTCTACGCACACCGTGAAAAGGGTGTTGAGGCCTTTCTCGAAAAGAGAAAAGCCGCATATGAACTCATAAAGGACAGTCTGCCGTTCAGCGAGGTACACCTCGGGGCAGAGATCGCAATAGAGCACGGTATCTCCGAACTCAGCGGCATTGAGAAACTCGCTGTGGAAGGCACAAGGATAATTCTACTTGAGCTGCCCTACGCTCCCTACGCACGCTGGATGTCAGAGGAGATACACAATATCGCAACGGAGTATAAGCTAAGGGTAATGTTAGCACACGTCCACAGATACCTTGAATACTACAGCAAGGAAGAAATGGAAACGATACTCTCGGCAAACGCAATCATGCAGATCAACAACGAGGCCTTCCGCAGCTGGAAGGAAAAGCGGCTCGTCAAGCGCATCATAAGCGGGCATGAATGCTTCGCATTCGGCAGCGATGCACACAATACCTCCACAAGAAAGCCCAACTGGGATATGCTTCAGAAGAAGGCAAAGACGGAGGACATCGCAAGATCCGATGAGATGTTTGAAGAGTACAGAACAGAATAAAATGCTTACCCCTGATCCGGTATGGGTCAGGGGTTTCTTTATGCAGCAGAGCGGCTTGTTGTGACTGCGGGCTGCCTCTAAACCCGTGCCCCTGTGCATATAAAAAGGCAGGGTTCCGATGCCCTGCCTTTGCGAAATTATTCATCCTGTGATTTTTTGGCCTGTTTCCTGCGCCTGAGACGTCCTGCCCACTGCCGCACTACAAGTACGGTATAGAGGATAATAAGGACGGGTACGCCGAGTGCGGGGGCGACGATAGCGGGAGTCACCCTGTAGGCCTCGTTCGTGTAGTATACACGTCTTTCTTCGATCTTGTCGTTCTGGATACGCTTGCCTCTGACGAAGAGTCGCTGGGTATTTATGCCGTAGGGAGTGCAGGTAAAGAGTGTACAGAGATCCTTTCCGGGAACGAGCTGGAGGTCATCGACCTCGTATGGCTCGACGGTCTTGGTATCGACTACCTGATAGGTGTACACCTCTGAGAGAACGGTAATTGTAAAGCGGTCGCCGGGCTCCATTTTATCAAGGTCAGAGAAGAGCCTTGCGCTTGGCAGGCCTCTGTGACCGGAGAGGACGGAGTGGCTGCCGAGACCGCCTACCGGAAGACTTGAACCGGGAAGATGGCCTATAGCGACCTGCAGAACATCAGCGCCGACGGTATGGTATACCGGTAGTTCGAGGTCTATCTTGTCGATATTGATATAGCCCATGATACCGGTGCCTGTGATATCGAGGGTCTCCATGTAGCCTGAGACGAGATCGGGGTCATAGAAGGCTCCGGGAGTCTCAGCAAGGCGCTTGTTGTATTCCTTCGCCTTCTCGATAATAGCTTTCCTGTCGCTGTCGTCGAGATTGTTTACAGCGTCCTGATAGTTCTGCACGACGGCGGACTGGTGGCGGGCGTTGATGTACTCGCTGACAGAGGGGTAGAGCAGGAGGGCTATGCCGAGGAAGAAGGAAAATATCAGCAGGCATTTGAGCAGTCTTCGTTTCATCAGCGTTTCCTTGTTTCAGATAATATCGCAGCGGGAGAGGAGGCTCTCCCGCTGCAAATAGGGTTTATAGATCAGTTAGCTTATGTTATGTGCGGTTCACTTCTCGATGTTTGCCATTCTCTTCTTAGTTACGAGAACAACACCGGAACCAACTGCGAGCATTCCGCCGAAGAGGTAGAACAGCTTTGTGCCTATGCCGCCGGTTTCAGGAAGAGTTGAACCCTTAACGTTCTTAATTGTAACTACAAACATATTATCAGCTTCAGAGAAGGTCTCATCAGATGTTATGCTCCAGTTTGCAGAAGTCATGTCAGGCTGTGTTGTTCCAGTTCCAATAGTAAACTCAATGGGCTCAATTGTGTTATAATTTGTAGGAGTCTTTGACTCAGTTAATGTATATGTACCCTTTCCGAGTCCCTTGAATACTGCAATACCATCTGTACCTACTTCACAAGATACAGTTACACCATCTGTAGATGTATCCTTTGTTGTAGCTGTCTGTGTCTTCTTATACTTTGTAGTTGTATCAGCATAATTAGGATCATCAGCTGATGCTGGCTCCTCTTCTGTAAATGTACCATCTGCTAACTTATAGTAAGTTGCGTCTGAACCAGTTCCTGCTACAAATTCATCGCTGATAACGATAACTGTCTTCACACAATTATCAGCACCTGTAAGAGTAAACTCAGCACCAGTAAGTGCTTTGTTAGATTCATCAACCTTTTTAACCTTTACAGCAGTTGTATATGTCTTAACTGTTTTCTCAGGAGTTACACCTTTCGGCTCACCTGAACCGGGTTCATTTTCTCCAGTATAATTGTAATTAGGATTGTTTGAGTATGTCAGATTAGCTGTATTGGGATTTCCCTCGTTAGTAATCTTTGCATCCTCATCTAAAGTTGCTGAATAGGTCACTCTAATTGCCTGACCAGCTTTATTATTAAAATTTGTATAGAAGTCCTTGAAAACAATCTGGAAGGTATGACCATCCGCATCAGTTCCCTGCTGCACTTCATACAAATTTGACGCTATAGGATCAGCTGCACCATTCACGTAAACCTTAACATCATTATTGAATGACAGGCCATCAGAAAGATCATCATTGATAACAAAGTAATACTTGTTATAACCTTCCATATTAGGAACAGCCGATGTCAGTTCATAGTTAACTTTCTCACCGATAGCAGCTGTATTTGCTGTTCCATCATCATTCTGATTACTGCTTGTTATCTTCTTATCCAATGTAGGAAGTACAGCCTTAGCATTAGCTGTAGCATCACCAACAACTCTGAGAATAAAGCGAGTATATGCTGAGCTTTCAACGCCATCTAATGAATTATCTGCATCCTTAACAAGGTAGTAACCAGGATCACAGTTCGCAATTACCGCTGCATCACCATTTCCGGCTGTTGCATCAGTAACCTTTGTTGTTGAAAGATACAGATACTTGCCATCTGTACCAACGCTACCTATCAGATCAGCAAACTGTCTAACCTGTGCAGCTGAAGCATCCTTCAGCTTTTCTGCAATCTTTGCAGCAGTTGTATCCGTCAAATCAGTGAATATGTTTGTCTTAATTGCTGTCTCTAATGCTGCTGTCTTTGAAGAATCAATTCCAGGACCCCATACTATGTTTGAGAGAATCTTGTCCTCGCCTTCAGTAGACAGATCACCATCAAAAATCTGATATGCTTCGTAAGTATGCTCAGCTTTATCATTTTCTGCAGGGTTAATCGTAATTGAGTATGTCTCGTCAGCTGCAAATGCAACTCCCGCCGATACGCAAGGTGTAACTGCTAATAAACCGGCTGTTAATATAGCCGCAAATCTTCTGTGTTTTCTCATAATATTTTCCTCCATTATAAATTGTTTTTCCTTTACCTTTTTGGGTTTGTGGTTAGTCGTGTGAGAAGAGGTCCATTTCACCCTGACCTCCTTTCACGTTTCTTCAAGGCGATTACGCCTGTAAGACCTGTTATTGTCAAGAGTATTCCCACCACGTAGATAAGATCTACTCCTATGCCGCCCGTCGCCGGGAGCTTGTACCAGATGTACTTGTTGGTGACGAGGATCGGGTTCGCTGCATCGTTGGTTGCTACGAACTGTTTATCATAGGATATGATGTAATCCTGGTCCATGTCAGTACTTACAACTACTCTTTCTTCACCGACCGTTTCGATATGGGTCGTTACCACATCTTCACTTCCGATGAGTTCCTCCTCTATCCAGTACCTGTAAAGGTAGTTGTTTTCCTCGTCCAGAGCCGCCTTATCCCAATGATACATTAGCGGTTCTCCCGGAACATTTGAATTATCCGGTAGGGTTATCTCCCAAGTCCTCGGAGCTGAATTCGGATCGGAATTATTGACTCTGTCAAGAGTATATTCACCATCAAGTTTAAGCGGGTTGGTGAGTGAATCCTTGTTTACATCAAGGTGGTAGTTGCTGTAGTTGGAAACATACTGGCCGTTCTCATTGATGTAGTAGCCGTCCTTAGGTTCTGTAAAGCCTTGTGACTGAGATTGAGTTTCAACTTTCTCATACAGTCTTGAACTCCATACCTCAAATTCACTACTCGTTCCGGTCTGATTTGCTCCGGTACGATAATAAACCATCATGGTTTGAGTATCATCTGCTTCACTTGGAACTGTAAAATCAGTATCTATCGTTCCCCAAGTATTACCAGTTGTATCAACACCACCAATTGGAGTATAATCGTATTTATCTTCACCAGATTTATTTGGATTATAATACTTCAGCCAAAACTCGATTCTGTGTGAGCCGTTTCCATCATCATGACCTGAAACCTGTGAAGTAATATGGTATGTTTTTCCCTTGCTGAGGTTAACATTTTTTTGTACTCCATCATAATCATTATGACGATCAGTAACTACAACAGCATTAGCACCCCAATCAAGCTCCTTTGAAGACAACGTTGGATTGCCGAATGTATACCATCCTTCATCCCCATAATTCTGCATAGTATTATAATTGTATACATTTTGCGCAGTATATGTGATGCTTGATGTAGCCTCGCCGATAGTAACAACACCGCCGGGATCATAACTGTCACCAGAACCTTGCTGCGGTGATATGGTTACGGGAGTCGAGCCTTCAATAGCTGTGAACTCGTCTATTCTGAATACGCTGCTATCAAAACTAGTAGTCTCGATCAAAATGAACATATTATACGGATCTATCGTATTCGTTAATGAGATATGTCCTGTAAGCTGTTTCCAACCGTCTACCTGAGCATCATAAGAAACAGGCGGTTCAGTGATTGGCTCATAACTGTTAAGTCCATTGTTAAATGTCATCTTGAAAGTCGTTGATTCAGGACTATATACATAGACACTGAATGTATAATCCTTATTCGGCTTGAATACTGCAGGATCAAGATAAAGCTTAACTCCGTTCCAAGCAGCCGTTCTGTTTCTTACCAACAGAGCATCTCCCTTAGCATAGGACTCAGCATTACTTGTAAGAATCTCCACATTGTCGCCCTGTGCAACCCATCCATCTGTATTATACGTAAATGAATGGTGCAGCAGCAGCACACTGTCTTCGACGTTATCCGTCTTTATCTTAAGTGTAACAACATTTGAACCCGCTGCAAGATTCTGAACTGTTATTATCTCTTCATCCAGCTCCTCATTTACGTAGATAGATTCCGGAGAGTGTATCGGATTAGGATCGGTAGACCAGGACGGCTTGTATAACTCCGCTCCTTCGGGAAGGATACATGAGAACTCCGCACTGCCTCCGACGAATACTCCTTCGTATGCATCCGGATTATTTTGATCGTATTGAGAAGCTGATTGAGTTGAACACGATCTGATCAGATTGCCCCTTTCATCAACAAGTCTGATGGTCAGATCCGTCGGTACACTGCCTGAATAACCAACTCTTTCCCTTTTCAGAACGAGTTTTACCTTCGGTTGATTACCCGTAACGTTCTCCCACTGCTTCTTAACAAAGATATCTGCCTTTGTAATATCTGTATTTGTTATAGTGCGAGTATTTCCGTCAGAACTGTACTTCGCCTTGTAACCATCCGGAACATTCAGCTCCTCTACCTCGTATGCGTAGAAATGATTACCGAACTGTGAAAGCAATCCGCCAAGCTCATATCCATTTGGATAATCAGTAGTACTGAAAGAGAAAGTTCTCTTCTTGACAATTTTCGTCTGTCCTTCAGAATCTGTCTCAGGCATTCTGAGAGCTACCTGCTTGACCCTGTTAGGATCGTTTTCAGGAAGGGAGGTATCGGTACGTATGATCTTGAATTTCACCTTAAAGCCATCGATCTTTTTATTCGGTGGATCCCATTCCTTTTTGACTATGATACTTGTAGTTTCCTCACGTATCTGATTGGTGAAATCGTAACTGTTAAGATTCTGAAGCTCGCCGCCGGCCGTATCAACTCTTCCCCCGTTAATCGCAGCATCTGTGCCGTTAACGCTAACTTTGGAGAAGAAAGTCGAATCCATCGGGATTATTGGATCTTTTCCTCCGATCTTTACGCCGACCTCAACTACCTTGAAGCATCTGTCCTGAGCAAGGTCATCCATTTTCCATCTTTCACCATCAGCTATTTCTATAGGCTGACCAAGAGCATCATTAGGAATAAACCATTCGTCATATTCTCCGGTTTCCGGATCCTTGACTCTTTCGTAAATCTGGAATACATAAGTATTCTTCTCATACAATCCCTTAACATAATTATGCTGATAGTCAACATCCTTTGTAACCGTCAGAGGCTTGAGAGTAGGAAGGTTCATTTCCATTGCAAGGTTGGAATAACATCCGCCTCGCTCCAGATAGAACATATTGATCTTGTGGTTTCCGTTTGCATCGCCGCTTGTATACCAATCCTCTATGTAATCGGTGATCGGCTTAACTATCCACTTGTCTCCGCTGCCCTGAGAAGTATTGACACCGATAGGTTTAGGTAATTCATTCCATGCTTCCTCAGCTGTTTTAGTCTTAGTCTGACCGTGCTCATCAGTATACGAATATCCGTTTATGAGTTCCGGAGCATGTTGACTTACATAAGTATAAAGAGAATCTGCAGAATCTGTATCGACGGTAAGCTGAGTTTTTACATCAGCCAGTGATTTTCCCTCACCTGTAGCTCCGTTATCCTGAGTCCATACAAGGCCGTGTGAGAAATCTATCATACCGCCTGCAGGCTCGTGGATACCACCAAGGTCAAGCACAAGCTTGTTATCAACAAAGACCCACATATCATCATCGCCGCTGTACTTGAATGTTATCGGCTCCTTGACGTTAGCTCTGTCAAAAGCTTTATTAGTAAAGGAAGCCTCCATCGTCATACCAAAATGATGATTGTATCTATAATCTTCGCTATTTACGTCAAAATTCGGATCCTTTCTTGTCGGATCGTATTCATTAAACGGGAAAAATCCGATCTTAAAGCCTGGATCTTTGGGTTCACCATACGCTTCATTAGTTGTTAAATCAATATCTTCCGCTGTGTGGTGATTTTTATTAACGATATCAAACGTATCATTATAGACTTCAAATTCGTTGGTATCCTTATTGAAATAAGCATAGTTTACATCACTGTTATAAACAAGGTGATCTACGCCGTTCTCACTTGTCACTCTTTTCAGGAGATGATTTACTCCTTCATGATTAACGCCGTCATACACAGTCTTGTATGCACTTTGATCAACGTCTTCAACATTAGTATTAGGAGCAAATAAATAATTAAGGCTGTGACCAGAATCCGCTATAACAGGATAACCATTTTTCGGATCATTTGGATTTTCTGAATTATAGTACAGTTCCTTACCTACTATTCCCTGAACGGCTCTGTTTCCTGAATATTGCGGATCAGAATTATAATCTCCGGCATAGCTGTTCTTATCAGGATGATAATACTGAGTCTTAGTATCGCCATCAGTAACAGTATAATTGTATACTCTTTCGCCGCCCTCAACAACAGCACCATCTGCATCTTTTGGAACCGGAGTACCATATGCAAAGAACAGGATATCATCTTTAGGATTTCTATCAGTATTGATACCTTCATAGGAAATGTTGTTGTGCGTATATGGCGGGCCATCTTGGCTATACCCATAATGGTTAGACGCAACATCACACCCGTCATAATCAAACAGCGTGAACTTGATACCTTCTGCGATATTATCAACGGTCTGGATAGTAGGCGGAAGTTCCGATGAATCTCCCTCTGCAAGTAGTCTCAGCGCCTCGAGCCTCTTCGCCTTAAGGAGTTCTTCCTCCTCCGCTGTAGCCGTTGTGGTATCTGTACCTGTTGCTCCGGTCTCCGTCGTCTCTGTACCTGTGCCGGTATCCGTTTCGCCGGTCCCGGTGGTTCCGGTTCCGGTATCTCCGGTTCCGGCTGTGGTAGTCACCGTTGATACTGCGGTTCCTGTCTCAGATTCATCATCCTCGGCAGGTGCGGTGGAGACCGCTTCTTCACCCTTCTCGGATAACTTTTCGACATTCGATACGATCACGCCGTCCATTACTGCATAATCGCTGTCGTCGAAATCTTCATCCTCTTCGTATGCTTCCGGTTCTTCGCCGGTATAGCATACTGTTTCATGCCTGTGTTCATCCTTTCCACAGACGAGAACGTCTTCATAGCACTCCTCGCTGTGTTCGTGGCCTTCGTCTTCTTCAAGGCCGCATACGAGCTGTTTTTCGTAACACTCTTCACCGTGGATATGCTCCTCGATACCGCATTCCGCTTCGTTTGCCATTGTAAGGCCTACGCCGTGGAGCGACCACGATACACCCGATGTCACGAACATCGAAAGCACAAGGAGCAGCGATACCATTCGCCGTCGTTTTGCTTTCTTCCTGCTCAATCCTTCATAAAAAGCTTCTACACCCTTTTTCATCAGCTGTCTTCCACCTCCTTCCCGCATTATTAACATAGTATATCATTTCAAGGGCCAGATCCTGAACATTACCTTTCCTATGATCTGATCCTTGTCTATGCTGCCTATGTCAGCATTGCGGCTGTCCACTGACAACTCACGGTTGTCGCCGAGAATAAATATCCTGTTGTCAGGCACTTCATAAGGAAATGTAATGTCACACTGCCCCATGCTCTTCTTTATAACATACGGCTCGTCAAGGAGCTCGCTGTTGACGTAAACACTGCCATCCTTCTCTATCGTGATCTCATCGCCCGGAAGACCGATGACACGTTTCAGCAGCATCTTGTTCTGCCATGATACGCAGCAGAGATCTCCCTGCTTTATATTATCGGTATTTATCGTTACCAGTATATCGCCGTGGTTGAGCGTAGGTGACATACTGTCTCCGGATACCTGTATCACCGGCATGAACAGTGTGGAAACAAGAACTGCGGCCGCTGCCACTACTATGAGTACAGCAAGCGTATTCAGCAGAGTCCTGACAAATCGTTTCCTGTATCGTATCTTTTCGAGCTCTGATTCTACCTGTTCCACTGAGGGAACAACTACCGGCTCCTGATTCTTCTTTGACATATCGTATACTACCTTATATATTAACGGCTGCCCTTGCCCTTTCTTTTGCGGGAGCTTTCCTTAGCCGGAGCCTTTCCGGCCTCCTCCGCTTTTTTCCTTGCGGCGGCTATTATCTCCTCCGCTTCCTTTTCAGCAGCCTCCGTTATTTCCTTTGTACATTTCAGCTTCACCTGCTCTATATAGTCATCAGCTGTTTTCTGCGCTGTTTCAAACAGTCCGTTGAGCTTTGCGACAGCCTCTGCGATCGAACCGGAGTCCTTTATCTTCAGCTCTCTGTCATCAAGCTTCCCTTTAAGAGCGGCTATCTCTTCGTTCAGTGCCTCCTCACGCTTCTGGTATTCATAGATGATCTCTATCAATTCCGAGCGTCTCAGCCTCTTGAATTCCTTGTCAGTCATACGCCCTCGCTTATGTTAAAAGTTATTATGTAATACGAATACAATTTGTAGATTGTTTAGCTATTTGTTCAAAAATAAACATATGGAAAAGTATGTGACAAATACTACAAATTGTTGACAATCTGTAACTGTCATGTATCTTTTCCATGCTCTAATTATATCACCACAAGTTTAATTTGTCAATTTACATCAGCAATATTTTAGCCAAATGCCTAAATTTGTTATATATCGCACAAGTAATACAGCAGATAACTGTGCGTTTTGACGGTGATTTACCCCTATAGGCAAAAGATATTCTACAAATAGTTTGTTTAACAGATAATATACGATATGTAAATTGTGCCTATCCCGTACCAATATCGTACCTGACATTCGTCGGTATACCAACAGTATATTAATTATCATCGCACTTACTATTTGTACATTTTTCCACTTAATTTTGCACTAATTTTTATATGCTAAATTATGAGTTTTGACAGTATTTCAATTTCCGGATATCCGATTTCATTTCTTTGATTGACTTTGCTTCATAATTGGTAGTATAATGAATTAAAAGAGTATAAATGATGGGATAATATCCTGCCGGAGGTATATATGACAGAGAAGGAACTTCGCAGAGCAAAAAAGGATGAGCTTATCGAAATGCTGTACTATCTCAGAAAAGAGGCAGACAGACTAAAGGAAGAAAACGACGGACTGAGAGCAAAGCTGCTCCTGCTCTCGGGCGAAGTTTCTGTCGGCAAGGAGGAAGACAATGAGCCGGTTCAGAAGCCTTGACGACATTCCGACCGCCGAACAGCTGCGGCAGGAGCTGAACAGGCGCCGCTACAAGAAGGGCTTTGCCGCAACTCTGAAAAACACGATCACCTCGCTGATGGTCACTGCCGCCGCTGCGGTGCTGCTTTCGGTACTGCTGCTTCCTGCTGTAAGAGTGACGGGAACGAGCATGGAGCCCAATCTCTCCAACGGTCAGATCGTCCTCTGCAACAAGCTGAAAACAGCCTCCAGGGGTGACATCATTGCTCTCACTTACAATAAGAAGGTACTTCTCAAAAGAGTCATCGCCGTATCCGGCGATACAATAGATATCGCAGAGGACGGCACAGTAAGACTGAACGGTGCTCCGCTCGAAGAACCTTACGTGACTGCAAACGCACTCGGCGAATGCGATATCGAATTTCCCTATACAGTAAAGGAAAACCGCTGGTTCGTAATGGGCGATTCCCGTGAGGTCTCGGTAGACAGCCGCTATTCTGCCTTCGGATGCGTACCGGATGAAAATATCCTCGGCGTGGTATGGTCAAGGATATACCCGTTCGATCAGATCAGCATATTTGAAAACACAAATGAGCAAGAATAAAAAGAAAGCCTCCGACATAGTTTTCACTGCCGTACTGCTCCTGCTGATGCTTATCGGTATAGCTGTGTTCCTCTACCCTTCCTTCAGCAGCTGGTGGAACGAGAGAACTCAGACCCGCGTCATCGAGAGCTATAACAAGGCAGTCGGAGAGCTCGATACCTCCGAGAAGGACAGTATTCTCGCAAGGGCAGCCGAATACAACGCCGCCCTTTCCGCTCTTTCCGATCCGCTTTCGGATTACGAAGAGATACCGGATTACGACAGCATCCTCGATATCACCGGTACAGGCATCATGGGATATATCGACATCCCGAAGATAGGCGTGCATCTTCCGGTGTACCACGGCACGAGCCCCGAGGTGCTCAATGTTGCGGTCGGCCATTTGCAGGGTTCATCTCTGCCGATAGGCGGAACAGGCAGTCACTCCGTAATATCCGCACACAGAGGTCTGCCTTCGGCAAAGCTCTTCACAGAGCTCGACCAGCTTACAGAGGATGACCGGTTCAGTATAACCATACTCGATGAGGTACTGACTTACGAAATAGATCAGATATCCGTAGTACTCCCGCACGAAAGAGATCTGCTGCGTGCAGAGCCGGACAGGGATCTTGTAACGCTCATGACCTGCACCCCCTACGGTATCAACACCCACAGGCTTCTTGTAAGAGGACGCAGGATAGACGATATCCCCGAGGAGGAGAACGTCCGCAAGGTAAGGATACCCGCTGATGCAGTCCTCGTCGATGAAACCGATTCCCTGCTTGTCATTACCGTACCGCTCGCCATACTGCTGATAGCGTTCTGGCTGACCGGCGGAAGACACAGGTATAAAAAGCATATATCAGAGTATTCTGTTATGGATATCACAGAGATCAATATAAAGGATGGTGGAAAAAGTGATTCACAGGATAAGTAAAATTACAGCAGCACTGACGCTCGGCGCCGGCTTGCTGCTATCCGCATTTCTTCCGGCAAATGCCTGCGCTGCCGATGACAAGAGCATAACGCTCTATTGCAGGCAGAACGATACGATACTTGACGGTATGCAATGGAGCCTTTACAGAGTAGGCACAAGAGACGGAAGCAATATCGACTTCGTGCCGGAGCTTGAAGGCTACAGCATGGATCTCGGCGATCTTTCGGCAGAGAGCACTGATACCGCCGCAAAAACTATCGGCAGCTACATCATAGCCGCCGGCGTCTCACCGCTGGCAAAGGGCTATACCAACGCAGAGGGCGAGCTTGAATTCGGCAGTCTCAGCAGCGGTCTTTATCTTGCAAAGGGCAAAGTTCTGCACGTAGACAATAAATGGTATTTCCCCTCGACTCTGCTTATCGAAGTCAACGATGCGAATTTCTCGCTCAGCTATGACGCCTACCCGAAGTTCTACTACGAAACAGAGACGGACAGGGAAAAATCATATACCGTAAAGAAGGTATGGATAGATGACGAGCCCGGTTCAAAGAAGCGTCCGATAAGTATAACCGTAGATCTCTACAAGGACGGCGAGTTCACTGATTCCGTAACTCTCGATGAGACCAACAACTGGGAATACACCTGGGACTCACTTGAGGCAGGTGCGGAATGGACAGTTGCAGAGCACGAGATACCCGTACCATACAGGGTACTGATAGACTCGAACCGCACGCAGTACCTTGTAAGGAACTCCTTCGATCCCGGCATACCGCTTGACAGCAGCACCGACGAGGAGACGACAGAGCCTACGGGAGCAGCTGCAACAGAAACTGCCACTACCGTAACAACAGGCACTGAAACAGTCGCCACTCAGACCACTCCGACAACTGCCGCAGCAACCGAGACTACACCCTCCAAGCTTGCACAGACCGGACAGCTCTGGTGGCCGGTGATCCCGCTTTCGCTGGGCGGTATCCTGCTCATCGGTACAGGCATAGCGATCAGCTCCGGAAAGAAAAAGGATGAATAGTAATACAGGAAGAATATTCATACTGCTCGGAGTACTGCTCCTGCTTGCGGCGGCCGCTCTGTGCAAATACAACACAGACCAGAACAAGAAAGCGGAGCAGTATACTGAGACCGTAATAGAAAAGCTTAAAGAGGAGATACCGGCAGAGCCGCCTACCGAGCCGCCGACAGGTCCCGGCACCGAAAACGACGGCAAGACCGACGATCTCTTTGCCGAATACACACCGGAGGAAGAAACGGCAGCCGCGGCAGAGGACAAGATGGTCCTCGGCGAAGCCTACTGCGGATACATCACTCTCCCGTCGCTCGGACTTGAGCTGCCGGTAATGAGCAGCTGGAGCTACCCGAATCTGAGACTCTCGCCCTGCCGGTACAGCGGCTCGGCGGATACCAATGACATGATAATCGCCGCCCATAACTACAGTTCCCACTTTGGACGGATCGGAGAGCTTGCAACAGGCGACGAGATAGTTTTCACCGATACTCTCGGAAGGAAGTTCTGCTATACGTTATCGTATATGGAGCTTATCGAGGGCAGGAACGTCGATCAGATGTTCAGCGGCCGCTCGGATGACTGGGATCTCACCCTGTTCACCTGCACACTCAGCGGACAGAGCAGAGTCACAGTGAGGGCAGTGCTGAAGGAAGAAGACGATGAATAAGTTAAAAAGGCAGGGAGCGATCCCTGCCTTTAGTATATCAAAAAATATGGGATTCTAAAGGGGCTGCGGCAGATTGTCAAGTCAAGTGCAACAAAAAACTTCATCAGGAGATTTATCCCCGAGGCAGATTCTGGGTAAGTGTAAAATATAATACGTCCCTACACAATAAAATCAGGCTCACTTGTGGAGCCTGATTTTTTGTAAAAGTTGGATTTTTACCGTTTGCCTTTAAATTGGCATATGAGGTAAATTGACAGTGTCGTTACTTGATCCGGGCAATGAAGCGGTTATAATATCATCGCTTTTAAACTCGATGATCTCGATTTCGGGTGATATGTAGTTATTCTGTTTCATATTATCCACTTACCTTGATCCTGGACGCTTGTATCAGGTGAATTTGTAGAAGATGCTACAATAACATCCTCTTCTTTAAAAATGATTATTTCCATTTCGGGCGGTGTGAACTTTTTCATAGTATATTTCCTCTTTTCTTTTAGTTATTTGAAGACGGTATTGCAGCGTAGAAAGCATACAATGCCTTACAGAGATTTTTCAGATTATTGTCAGAATCGAGCTGAGCCTTAGCCAGATAATCTGTAGCCCTGAGAGTCATATCATTGGTAGTCAGAACAGGTGTATCAAGCTTCTTGATCGGGATATTATCGATCTTGAGGATGATGAAACTGCCTGAGTTGTCAGGACTGATCGAATATGATCCTTCCTTGATGATATCTGTGTTAACAGTAACACCCTCTTTGTTCAGCAGTCCTTCTACGTCTGCTTTAGCCTGATTGGCTGTTGAATCTGCATTTACCCTGTATGCAAGCATTAAAGAGGTATCAGCTGTAAACGTCATATTGATTCCTGCGTATTCACAACAGGTCAGGAATGAATTCAGTGCTGTTCCGTCAAAGGCTGTTTCAGGGACGTTTACAGAATTCAGTGAGTCAAGCTCATAACCGTCGATGCCGTCATTTGCCGGTGTTTCTGTTTTGTAGCTGAAATAATTCTGCGCAGCTGCACCGTAACGCAGCATTGACTTTGCTATTTCGTGATAATCGGAAAGACTATTATTTGCAATGATATCGGTAAGATACTTTCTGGCAGAAATGTCCTTCGTGAAGAGAACGCCTTCGTCCTTAGCCGAGATCTGGAGCGACTTGACATCTGCCATTTCCTTTGCGGCACAGATTACAGTGAACATACCGTACTTCTTTCCGGATTTATCGGTAAATGCACTCAGAGTCTGCTTTTCTCCGTCAAGTGTTGCTGTATAATCGCTCATCGTATAGTTATCTGCGATAGGAACCAGGATGTTCATGTTCAGCCTTGAGCCTTCGGCGTTGATATACCATGAAGGAGCCATTGTGAGCTGCGGGATGGAAACTTCCTTATCATCGGTCATGGTATTAACATGAGCGGTATATTTGATGCTGCCCGCTGCTTCATATGTTGCAGGTGTGCTTTCTGTTGTGATCGTAGCGGGGACGGTCATACCGTTTGTAACAACAAATCCGGCGAGGTCTGCATCAATACCTTCAGATACCAGTATTGCTATATATCCTTCTGCGGCAGTGGCATTGGTAACGCCGCTAAGCGAATATGTTGCAGAGCTGTAATCAGCTGCCCATTCCCATTTCTTGATGATTGCAGGATTTGAATTGAGTGCCTCAACGATCTGAGCCATCTGCACTGCTGTAAGGGTTACGGTCTTTGTGTGTGAGGTATTATTCTTGCAGGTGAAAACAGCTGTGAGAGAACCGTCTGCATTATTTGTTTTTGAAGTAAACTCATAGCTGTGTCCTGTTGCAGGGATTGTAACAGCCTCAAGTGTGGTCTCAGTATATACGCCGTCAGCGTAAGTGTAATATTTGCCGTCGGTGCCTTCGTAATACTCACTGTTTCCTGTCGTAGTGCAGGTAGGGGCTGTGGGTTCGTGCTTTGTGTAGGTGACAGCCTCGGTGAAATAGCCGGGTTCGCCTTCCTTATCTATTCGGGCGTATGTTTTATCGACAATAGTACCAAATGCTGTTCCATTTCCTCCAACAAGATTCGAACATTTATTGAACATATTTGAAGAACTATTAACTTTATCTGTATTCCACTTCTTTGACGCATAAATTTTGGTTAGTTGTACGCAATTACTAAACATATACTGCATATTTGTTACATTGCCTGTGTCAAAGCTGCTGAGATCAAGTTCAGTTAACCCTCTGCAATTACCAAACATATACTGCATATCTGTTACATTACTTGTATTAAAGCTACTGAGATCAAGTTTGGTTAATGATGAGCAATAATAAAACATACGCTGCATATTTGTTACATTGCTCGTGTCAATGCTGCTGAGATCAAGTTTGGTTAATGATGAGCAATAATAAAACATATACTGCATATTTGTTACATTGCTCGTGTCAAAGCTGCTGAGATCAAGTTTGGTTAATGATGAGCAATAATAAAACATATACTGCATATTTGTTACATTGCTCGTGTCAAAGCTGCTGAGATCAAGTTCAGTTAACCCTTTACAATTACTAAACATATGCTGCATATTTGTTACATTGCTCGTGTCAAAGCTATCTCCAAATGTGATTTTTTTCAGTGTTGAATTGGAGTTCGATTGCTCCAAACTAAAGAAACCGGCGCTTGAGGAGGTGCCATTTATAAACATATACTGCATATTTGTTACATTGCTTGCATTCGCATTGGAGAGATCTATTTCTTCTGCTTTTTGAATCAACGCAAATAATGAAGAACAGTCGGAAGGCAGTACAGTTCCCGGATCGGCTACTACTTTTTTGATAGTTGAGTCAGCTTTCGTGTAAGCCCCATTTGAAATAGTCTTCGGCAATTTAAGAACATCGCTATACAATGAGTCTCTCGTCCAACTGCTGCCTGCAAGGTGAAGAGTAGTTTTATCTTCATCTATGTAGGGTTGAGTATGCTCTTCTGCATTTGCTACGATCACAGCATTACTTGCTATTCGTTCTCCAGAGTTAATAAGGAATCCGTTCCCCACGCAGAGAATCGCAAGTACACCCGCAAGAGTTCTTTTCAAAATACGATGTTTCATTTTTCATCCTCCTTAGCGCATTATTACAATACAACTCTAATTAATAATGCTAATAAATAATGATATAATTATAAACCATCTAAAATAAAAAATCAAGATATATAACATGATTTTTTGAAAAACGTGATATTGCATATATCTCAACACGTTCGATTGTAAAACCTGCTATGATCGATGCCGATATACAGATACTATTTGGATAATACGTATACAACTATTCTGTTTGTAATTTTTGGTTTTTTACGATAAAGAACCAGTCTCACCGAAATAGTGAGACTGGTATATCAAGTATTGAAAGGCATAATGACAGTCCCCGCCGGCTGCGAGAACAGTTCTGTCAGATACTTCTCCGTATTAAGCCCGTTAGCCTGAGCCGTTGCAACGATGGAATACAGTGCTGCACTGCACGTTGCACCGTGAGCTGTATTGCTGTGCATCCAGTTCTTTCTGCCCACAGCAAACGGCCTTATGGCATTTTCGGCACGGTTATTGTCTATCGGAACATTACCGTTCTCGAGAAAAGTGTACAGATACGGCTTTTCGTTCAGAGTATACCGTACAGCCTTGACAAGATTGCCCTTGCCGCAGACCGGAAGTATTTCAAGCCATGCAAAGAAAGCATCGAGCAAAGGCTTCACCTTCGCCAGACGCTGCTCATATCTTTCCTCAGCAGTCAGATCTGACAACAGATTCTCTTCGTGATAGATCCGGTCAAAGTATCTGACCGCCTCTGCTGCTGCGGATGTTTCCAGTGCAGACTTTTCCTTCGGCATCGCATTGACGAAATACCGGCGAGCATGAGCTGCACAAGCGCAGTGCTTTACGCCGGTCACTACATGGTAGCCGCTGTATCCGTCACGCACCAGATACCCGTCAAAGCCTTTCAGAAACGCCTGTGCATTCTTGCCCTTGCGGGTAGGCTTGTAGTCGAAAATCACGATGCTGCGGTCATTCATCCTGCCGTTACAGTATACCCACATCTTTGATTCAGCCGTTGCCTTCCTGCCTTCCTCATGCAGCACCTGTATGCGTGTCTCGTCTGCATGGATGACGTCTCCGCAAAGCAGAAGCCTGTGCATTTCCTGCACTATCGGCATACACCACTTTTCAGCTGCTGTACATACCCAGTTCGACATAGTAGCTTTCAGCAGAGGGATATGCTTTGATGCAAGATCTTTCTCCTGACGATGCAGCGGCACCGCCTTGGCATATTTTTCATAGATGATGTGCGCCAGCAGCTCAGGTGAACAGAAACTACCGGGGATCATGGGCTTCGGGTACTCAGCACGGCCGATATTGCAGCGCTCGATGTCTTCAGAATGATCTGTATCGTTCTCGGGCTTTTCGCCGCACTCAGGACATTTGTAGGTATACACGATATGTCTGCGGACATGATACTTTGCAGGAGTGTAGACAAGCTCGTCATACGCCTTTTCCTGACCTATCTCCTTCATTTCAGAACCGCAGTTCTCACATACGGGATTCTCTTCCTTATGCTCGACTATCTCGAAATCCATTGTTTCCATCCAGTCATCGTGAGTACGTTTCTTTCTGCGCTTATGCTCAGGGACTGTGACGGTTTCAGACTTATTCACAATTTCCGGCTTATCTTCATCCGGAAACAGAGAGAGCTGTGTACCGTTTTCCATTATGACAGAGCTTTGCTCAGTCTTTCGTCCGAACACCTGCTTTTTCAGCCATGACAGCTGTTCGTCTGCGAAGATGAGACTTCGGCGTAATACCTTTAAAAAAGCCATTCCGTATTGCACGGTAGATCGTTGCAAACGCTATACGGTTTAATGGATGCTCGTTATTCCAGCATCTGGCGATTGCTTCCGGCGACCAGTATTTCATCAGGCACTCAACAATGAAACTGTACAGTTCCGTTCCCTGCTGTATCCTTGCTCTGCGTACACACGCTCGACGGCGTGCTGTAGCTTTGGAATATGCACCCCATGGATTGTATTTACCGTGTTGATTGCTGTTTCTCTTGAGCTCTCGGCTGATAGTTGACTTGCTTCGTCCAAGTATCTCTGCGATCTCGGAAATCTTTTTTCCAAGTTTTTGC
>JAFZRF010000022.1 GCA_017620025.1 Ruminococcus sp. | reverse complement strand
TCTGTTCAGTAAGTTCCTTAGTCGGTGTTTATTGCTCAGAGGTCACACCCGTTCCCATTCCGAACACGGAAGTTAAGCTCTGATACGAAGATGATACTTGGCTGGCGACGGCCTGGGAAAGTATTTCAATGCCGGCACAATCTGAGCCTGTTCTTTTTGAACAGGCTTTTTTGCTATATAAGGAGGTTTTAGAAATGAGTAAAAAGAGAGACCGGTTACCGCTGATTGTGTTTCTTGCATTTTCCGTATTCGCAGTTATACAATGCTGTACTTTTGTAATGGCCGGAGACGATTACTGGTGGGCAAATATCTCCTCTGTCAAGCATATATTTGTTGAACGTAATATAAACGCAAGGTACTTAACAAATACCGTTACCTATTTTCTTTCCAAGATGCCTTTTCTTCGTCCGATTGTATGTATTCCTTTCTTTATAGCTCTTTATCTTCTTATGACAGTTGCTTTACGCAGGGGAAAAAAGGACTTTTCTTCAAGTTCTATATTTATTGCATTCTGTATTCTTGTTACACCGCCTACTATAACACAGGTTACAACTAACTGGATCTCCGGTTTTACCAACTATGTTTTTTCTATCGTATTCTCTCTGATTTATATCGTGTATTGTCTGCCGCTTTTTGATGGCAAAGCAGATAAAAGATCCTCCTTGTTTGCAGTTCCGATGCTTATACTTGGCTTTATAGGGGCATTCTGCGTTGAAAACATTTCCCTTTATAATGCAGCCTTAGGTTTGTTTTTTGTGATCTATCCTTTGGTACGCTTCAAGAAGGTTCATCCTTCCAATATTGCCTTCTTTATCGGTGCAGCAGCAGGACTTATCATTATGCTGAATAATAAGAATTATTCTCAGATAATGTCTGCTTCGGATGATAACGGTTTTCGTTCTGTAGAGATAGATTTTTCCAATGTACTTATGACTCTCTATGTTGATCTGCTTCCGTTTATCGCAAGAATGTATTTTATTGTACATATCCTGATAGCTATTGCAGTTTCCGCACTTTATTTCCGGAAGTATCCAGCTCTCAGCGGAAAGGATATTCCAAAATATGCGAAGATTTTCCTTCCGCTTATAATTGCATATGCTTTGTATTCAACTTTTTCCGATATATATTCTTCGTTTACTTCTATGACTCTCGCATTCAGAATGAATGCAATCGAGATCGCTTTTGCCTTCCTCTATGTCATAGCTTTGATTTATATCGCATATGTTGTTTTTGATAAGAATACCTTTACAAGAGTGCTGTTCTTCATATGCAGTATCGTTTTTGTTACTGCTCCTTTCCTTGCCGTAAAGCCTGTTACACCAAGATGCTTTTTTGCAACTTACATTTTCTGGGTACTCACTGCGGGCGAATTCATTCTCCCTGTTTTTCGGCATCGTAAATTATCTGAAGTTACAGCACTGCGGATCGGATCATTGAGTGTCATAATCTCTGCAGTCGTATTTTTCTCGATCATCAATATCACGAATTATACTGCAGAATGTATAAGAGTCAAGTATATCAAGCAGCAGTTTGAAGAAGGTGTTCGTACAGTTGAGCTCATTACTCTCCCGTATGATACGTATGCTATCGATACAATCACTTATTTTAAAACTGACAGCGATACTATAACGGTCAGGGAGGACAAGATATCCCCCAGCTATTCAGGCTATATGCTGGCTTACTGGGGCATTGATGCGGAGCCTTCCTCTAAGAATTATCTGACAATTTCACTGCGTGACTACTTCACAGCCCACGAAGATGAATAATATAACAACAGCGGCGGTCAGGATCAACCTGACCGCCGCTGCCGTTAGGGTGGTTTATATGAAAGGTGGGGATGTCTTATTGAGCGGTATCTCCGGAGCTGTCCGGTGCGGGCTTGTTACCGCGCCTGCCTTTTCCGAAGCCGCCTTCGGGGATGCTTACTTCTCCGTTTTCATCTGTCGGCATCTGGAAGTCCTGACCATCACGGCCTCCGGGACGTCCTCCTCCGAAGCCTCCGCCCATCATGGACTGCTGTCCTATAAATGATGTCGGGGAGCTTACGGTGAAGCTGCCTGCCTCCTTGCCGTCTTCCTTGTAGCCGCCGGACGAGAGGCCAAAGTCTCCGCTGTCGGCTGCGGTTGTTCCGCCGGTATATATCCTGTATGTATCGCCCTCGCTGATATCGGGTGAGCTGATAACAATATTGCTGAACTTCTTTGCCGGGGCAAAGCTCAGAAGCTCTCTGCCCTTTTCGTCCGTGAGAGTAACAAGCGTGCCGCCGTCAAGTGTGCTGTCAAAAGTAGCAGATACGGAGTACTGTGTGGACTTCTCACCGGGATACTCCGCCATACCTGAGCTGCCTGCCGCTATGACAAGACCGCCTGTGACCTTTATCTCGCCGTTGCTGTCAAGCGCACCGTTTGCGCCGTTTACAGGACCGTTGACTATGACAGTGCCGCCTGAGATGTTCAGGTCTCCGTTGGAGTCGAGTCCGTCGCCGTCTGCGTCTACGTATACCGTGCCGCCGCTGATATCTATTGCAGCGCCGGAGGAATATCTGCCCATTCCGCCCTGCTCTGTGCCGTCAGAGGCATTGAAGCCGTCGTCTGAGGCCTTCACCTTTACCATGCCGTCACTTATGCTTATGGAAGCAGCTTCGATTCCCTCGTAGGATTCTTTGATATCCACAGCGCCGCCTGAAATGCTCAGGGCTGAATCGGCGTGTATACCGTCATCGCCTGCTGTAAGCGTCAGAGTGCCGTCTGTGATGCTTATATCGCCGTTTGAATGGAGGGCATCGTCAGCGGAGTCAACGGTGATGCTGCCGCCGCTTATATCCACAAAGCCGCCCTTTATGCCCTTGGTGCTGTTGGATGACTTTTCTTCTGTGTTATTCTTATCAGAGGTCTTGTCTTCTGTATCCTTATCTCTGCTGCCGGAGGGAGCCATTGCTGAAAGGTTGTTCAGTGAAGTTCCTGTATCATCCTTTTTCTCAGTAGCGCCGGATCTGCCGTCAGCATCCTGACGTCTGCCGGAGCCGCCGGGAGGATTCATTCCTCCGAACTGCGAAGGATCGAAGTCTCCGTCCCAGTTGCCGAAGCCGTCGGGAGGAGTCATTCCCTCAAACTGTGAGGGATCAAAGTCGCTGAAGTCGGGCATTGTCATATCCCCGAACTGTGAGGGATCGAAATCTCCGAATCCGCCGAAGCCTCCGCCGCCGAAATCCCCGCCGCCGCCGAAGCCGAAATCACTGTGCTTCTTGGTGGAATTGGCGCTTCCGCCGCCTGATACTATATCTACCGTGCCGCACTTGACGGTCACGTCTGAGAATGCCTGTATGCCGTCATTGCCGGAGGTGATACTGAAGGTACCGTCCTCTATGTACACAAAGCCCTTGTCTGCGTCGGTCTCGTTGGAGGCCTTTATGCCGTCCTGACCGGCCTTGACGGTAACTGTACCGCCTGCCGCTGCTACATAGTCCTTGCCCTTGATGCCGTCACCTGCTGCGTCGATGTTTATCGTACCGCCGGTGATGACGATATCATCCTTGCTGTGGATGCCGTCGGCTTCTGACTTCACTTCAAGAGCACCGGAGCCGTTTATCGTAAGGCTGTCGGCTGAAGAGATGCAGGCGCCGCTTTCTGCGCTGCCGCCGGAAAGGATATTCGTGCTGCCCTCCGCAAGAGTGAGGAATATCTTGTCGGAGGCGTTTCCAAGTATCGCAGGACCGCTCTTGCAGGTAATATCAGCGTTATCGAGAACGAGCTGCACCTTTGCCTTGTCGGCATCAACGACTATCTGTCCGTTGCTGAGAATGCCGGAGATAAGGTATACGCCCTCCTCCTTTACTGTAACGGCCGAACCCTCTGCTTCTGCGCCGCTGCCGTCAACTGAGGCTGAGCTGCCGTTAAGAGTGATGGTTGCATTGACCTTGCTGTAGGAAGGGTCAAGGTCACGCTTTGAGAAAAGGTCTCTCTCCTTTGCAGGCTCAGATACCGCTTCAGTTTCCGGTTCGGCTTCAGTAGTCTCTGCAGATGCCTGCTCGGTGCTCTCCTCTGTGGGTACAGCAGCGAGCTCCTGTGCGGACTCTGCGTTCTCTGTGATTACGGGTGCTGCGCAGCTGCCTGCGGAGACAGCCATGGTCATAGCCGCAGCCATAGCACAGAATCTGTATATCATACTTCTTTTGTTTTTCATAGTAACACTGCTTTCCGAACATGACGTTCAAATGTAGTGGTATTTTTCTCTCTTTATATCATTCTAATGCCCGGATATGAAAGAACGGTGAAAGACCGCTGACAGGACGAAAAAAGATAAGTGGAATTATATTTGCTATTTTCGGGATGTTGTGATATAATAAGTAAATAACGGCCTTATCCGCTGACTTACAGGAGGACATCTATGAAGCTTCTTGCCATAGACGGAAACAGTATCCTTAACCGTGCTTTCTACGGTATAAAGCTGCTTTCCAACAAGAAAGGCGTATATACCAACGCCATTTTCGGATTCATGAATATATATCTGAAGAACGTAGCCGATGTTGAGCCGGATGCAGTTGCAGTGGCATTCGACCTCAAAGCCCCTACCTTCCGCCACAAGGCCATGGATTACTACAAGGCCAACCGCAAGGGTATGCCGGAAGAGCTTGCACAGCAGCTCCCGCTCATCAAGGAGCTCCTTACCCTTATGGGTATAAAGGTGATAGAGTGCGAGGGCTATGAGGCTGACGATATCCTCGGCACCCTCTCAAAGGAATGCTCCGACAGCGGAGACAGGTGCTGGGTGCTGACCGGAGACCGTGACAGTCTCCAGCTTATAGACGATAACGTAACAGTCCTCCTTGCCACGAACAAGGAGACGATACACTATACCCCCGAGGTCTTCCGCAGCGACTACGGCTTCGAGCCGGTACGCCTTATCGACCTCAAGGCGCTCATGGGCGACAGCTCCGACAATATCCCCGGAGTTGCTGGCATCGGAGAGAAGACTGCAAAATCCCTTATCACGGAGTTCGGTACTCTTGAAGGCGTATATGCAGGCTATGCGGATTCCGGTCTTACCAAGGGCGTGAAGGCCAAGCTTGAGGCCGGCGAGCAGAGCGCAAAGGACAGCAAGTGGCTGGCGACCATAGTGCGTGATGCGCCTATCGGCGTGAAGCCGGAGGACTGCCGTTTCGGCGAGCGTGACGAGGCCGGCATCAGCAGATTTCTCACAGACCTTGAGATGTACAAGCTGCTCGATAAATTCGGCATAGGCGCTTCTGCGGGAGAGGCCGCAGAGGATGAGGCTCCGGTGGAGTATACGCCGGTCGAGCCGGCATTCTATGAGCTGAGCGATATACTCCTGATGGGTATAACCTCATGCAGCTATCTCTTTGACGGCACACGTCTCTCCGTAAGGTGCGGCGAGAGCATATACACAACGGAGGACGAGGCTGTGATAAAGGCCTTCCTCTCCGCTGACTTCCCGAAGGTAACGGACAGCGCAAAGCTGCATTACCGCTGGGCTATGGCGCATGACACGGAGCTGAGAGCGCTGAGGAACGATGTCAGCATCTGCGGATACCTCCTCAACTCCTCCGGCACGGATTATACCTGCGAGAAGCTCTGCGCCGAGTACAGGGTGCATTACTACAGCGAGAACGGCGAATACGCAGACCTCCTCTCCCTTGAGGGGCTTTCCGCAAAGCTCCTTGAAGAGGTCGAAAAGGAGGGAATGCTCAGTCTTCTCAATGACATAGAGCTCCCGCTCACGGAGGTGCTTGCCTCCATGGAGCATACGGGAGTGCGCATAACTCAGGCCGGAGTGCGTGAGTTCGGCACATTCCTGACTGAGAAGATAGAAGAGACACAGCAGATGATATACGACGATGCGGGACATCCGTTCAATATCTCCTCACCGAAGCAGCTCGGTACAGTCCTCTTTGAGGAACTCGGGCTGCCCTCAGGCAAGAAGACCAAGAGCGGCTATTCCACCAATGCCGAGGTACTGGAGGGGCTGAGAGACAAGTCGCCCATCGTTGACAACGTGCTGAAATACCGTCAGTACACCAAGCTCAATTCCACCTACGTCACAGGACTTCTTGACAAGGTGGCGGAGGACGGCAGGATACACACCTCCTTCAAGCAGACGGAGACACGTACCGGACGCATATCCTCCACCGAGCCCAACCTGCAGAATATACCCGTCCGCACGGAGCTGGGCGCTGAGATGAGAAAGTTCTTCACCGCAGAGCCGGGAAGAGTCCTCGTCGATGCCGACTACAGCCAGATTGAGCTGAGAGTCATGGCTCACCTCTGCGGCGATGAGAATATGATAGAAGCCTTCACTTCCGGTGAGGATATCCACACCTCCACGGCGGCTCAGGTGTTCGGCCTTGAGGCGGACAGAGTGACGCCCGAGATGAGAAGCGCCGCAAAGGCGGTAAACTTCGGCATCATCTACGGCATAGGAGCATTCTCGCTCTCGAAGGATATCGGCACGTCAGTGACACAGGCCAAGAGGTATATCGCCGACTACCTTGCGAAATACCCGAAGGTGCAGCAGTTCATGGACGGTGTTGTGGAGACTGCGGAGAAGACCGGAAGTGTAGCTACAATGTTCGGCAGAAAGCGCCGCATACCGGAGCTTTCCTCCTCCAACAAGATGCTGCAGGCTGCCGGAAAGCGTATCGCCATGAACACCCCTGTACAGGGCACGGCTGCCGACCTTATCAAGATAGCTATGGTCAATGTGTACCGCAGGCTGAAGAAGGAAGGCCTTGACGCAAGGCTGATACTCCAGATCCACGACGAGCTCATTATCGAGAGCAGCAGGGAATGTGCAGACAAGTGTGCAGAGCTGCTCAGGGAAGAGATGATGAATGTATACGAGATGAAGGTTCCGCTCTCTGTCGATGTGCATCAGGGCGAGAGCTGGTACGAGGCAAAGGGCTGAGGATATGATAGTCAATAAAACTGCGTACACCGAAGAGGATATGGCGTTCATATACCGCAGCATCCCGGACAGGAAAAAGCCCGATCTCTACCGGATTGTCTCGCTGCTCATAGACGTGTTCATGATATACTGGGGAATACACTGCTTCTTGATGTTCGGTGAATATGACAGGCAGTATGTCCCGGTCTGGTTCCTGATATTCATCGCATTGCTGATCATCCTTCCGGTATGCTCGATATGGAAAGCCGTAAAAAGAGCCATGGAAAGAAAAAAGAGCAGCAGGAATAAAAATGCGGAGCGCCTGAAAAGGTGCAGTGAGGAAAGGACGTTTACATTCGGTGACAGCACCGCCGATGTATCCTATGTATCAGACGGCGTGGAGTATATCAAGAAGTACGGCTATGACAAGCTGACGAAGCTCTATGTCGGGGATGACAGGATATATGCGGTAATGAGAACGAATAACAATGATATCTATATGCCTGTCCATGATGACGGCTATGTGGAAGGCTCGAAGGAGGAGCTGATAGCTTTCCTTGAAAAGCATGGCGTGAAGGGTGAGAAGATATGATAGTCAATAAAACAACGTACTGCGAAAAGGATGTACTGTTTGCCTGCAAGAAGACGAAGAAGGACGCCGGCCTGATAATAAGGCTGATACTGACATTCCTTATCGATGGCTTTTCGCTGTTCTGGGGCATATACTGCATCATGTTATACAGGGAATATAACGGCAGGGGCCTCCCGGCATGGTTCCCGCTGATGATCGTGCTCCTGCTGGCGTTACCGCTCATTACGGTATACAGAATACTGACAAGGAAGAAGCGTGCGGGAAAGGCGCTTATGAAGCAGCTGAAGGATCTCGGCGCAGACAAGGAGTTCATCTTCGGTGAAGACAGCGTTGAAGCTTTATCACTGAACGGTGGCATAGAGCAGAGAATAAAGTACAGCTATGATTTAATGAAGGAGTACTGCGTCTCTGAAGACAGCGTTTACATCATTATGGAGCAGGGAAAACAGCGCTACATCATGCCGCTGCATGATGACGGCTATACCGAAGGCTCGAAGGAGGAGCTTATAAGCTTCCTTGAGAGCATGAACGTCAGGAGGGAAGAAATATGACTGAATACAGAAGGATAACGGCCGGAGAGCCGGAGAAGATATACATCGCCCTGTCGGCACTCGACAAGGCCTGCGTGGGCGCAGACGGCTGGTCTGAGGCTTCGTTCAGGAGCGAGTGCGGGAAGGATAACGGCATCGTACTTGCCGCCTTTGAGGACGGCGAGCTTGCCGGTCTGCTCTCGGGCTATACAGCCGTTGGAGAAGCTGATATAACGAGCGTTGCCGTTGCCCCGGCATACCGCCGCATGGGCATAGCCCGTGAGCTGGTGGAGCGCTTCGAGGCCATGCTGCCGGAGGATACGGAGAGCATCTTCCTTGAGGTGCGTGTATCCAATGCCGGCGCTATAGCGCTGTATCGGAAATGCGGATTCGATGAACTCTCTGTCCGCAGCCGTTTCTACTCCTCACCGGAGGAGGACGCTCTGGTAATGAAAAAAGAACTCAGGAAGGGATAATAATGCTTATTTTAGGTATAGAGAGCTCCTGCGACGAGACCGCCGCAAGCGTGGTAAAGGACTGCCGGACGATATGCTCGTCCGTCATCTCCACTCAGATAGAGGAGCATAAGAAATACGGCGGAGTAGTGCCGGAGATAGCCTCACGCCGCCACTGCGAAAACATCCTCGGAGTGGTTCGCTCCGCACTGGAGCAGGCGGATGTGACGCTCAGCGATATTGATGCTGTTGCAGTTACCTACGCCCCGGGACTTATCGGTGCTCTGCTGGTGGGAGTGAGCTTTGCGAAGGCTCTTGCCATGTCCGCCGGAAAGCCCCTCGTGCCGGTGCATCATATCGCCGGACATATCGCATCGAACTACCTCACCCACCCCGGCCTTGAGCCGCCATATCTCTGCCTTGTGGCAAGCGGCGGCCACAGCCATATCATCGAGGTGCTGTCGTATACGAAGTTCCGTGTAGTCGGCCGTACCCGTGACGATGCAGCAGGCGAGTGCTTTGACAAGTGTGCAAGAGCAATGGGCTTCCCCTATCCCGGCGGAGTACACGTGGACAGGGCAGCGCAGGAGGGCGACCCGAAGGCGTTCAGACTTCCGCATCCGGCTGTTGCGGGCAGTGAGTTCGATTTCTCGTTCTCCGGACTCAAGACCAACGTGATAAATCTGCTCCATAACGCAGAGCAGAAGGGCACAGAGATCAACAGGAACGATCTCTCCGCAAGCATACAGTCAACCATCGCCGGCGTACTCACGGAGAAGACGCTCCGTGCGGCAGAGGCACTCGGCTATACAAAGATAGCACTTGCCGGAGGAGTATCCGCAAATTCCGGCGTGCGTGCGGCACTTTCGGAGGCCTGTGCAAAGAAGGGCTATGAGTTCTTCATGCCGGAGAAGAGCCTCTGCGGCGACAACGGCGCTATGATTGCCTGTCAGGGCAGCTACAACTTCCTTGCGGGCATCACGGCAGATGAAAGCCTCAATGCTGTAGCCACACTTTCCATGGAGGATATCTGATATGGCCGGAAAGAAAAAGGCGACGAACTGTGAGACCTGCACCAACTACGTCTATGACGACGACTATGAATGCTATGTCTGCATGGTGAACCTTGACGAGGACGAGATGTACCGCTTCTTACAGGGTACCAACTACAGCTGCCCCTACTACCGTCTCGATGACGAGTACGGCGTGGTAAGACATCAGAACTGACAGATACCGCTCACTCCGCCGGAGCCAAGCTCCGGGGCCTGAGCGGTCTTTTTCTTTCCGAGAAGACCGGACAGGACAGTCACGATATCGCAGTCCGGCAGCTCTCCCTGTGCCTGCGCCTGCCGTACAGAGCCGCTCAGCAGCTCCGGGGAGGTATCAAGGAGCAGGCTTCCTCTGCCGGCAGCGGTGATACAGGAGGACGGCAGCTCCCATTCCGTGAAGAGCTCCGACAGCGTTTCGGCGGGCGGACAGTCGCCGAGTATTATAAGCTCCGTAAAGCCGGTGAATACCTCACGTCCGAGCCGGAGCTCTGCGGCGGATACGGCCTCGGAGGGTGAAGCGGCGGCGACCTCCACCGGGCCGATATCGGAGAAGAATGACATGGTGATCCTGTCTCCGTCAACGGCGGCCGCGCGGAGATAGGCCTTGTCGTGGACTGTGCCTTCACGGCATCCGGTGAGGGCTGCTGCCGCAAGCAGGGCGGCGGGTATGATACGTCTCATATAAATTCCTTTCTGTCACGGCAGCGCCGTGAACGGCGAAATAATGCACAAAATACAGGTAATGCGTCGGATGTTGTTGTATATGACGGGTATTGAAATGCACGCAGGATTGTGGTATAATTAAATTTGTACGGCTATTTGAAATTTTTTACGGAGGTCTTTTTATGAAAAGAATATCCGCATTTATTGCAGCCTGTGCTGTAATGGCAGGTGCGCTCGCTTCATGTGCATCCGGCGGACAGGGAAGCGTCAGCAGTGAGACAAAGCCTGCAAGAGAGAGCAAGGCTCCTCTTGATCAGGCGCTTATCGGTACATGGAAGGGCGATGCCGCAGGCTACCGTTTCCAGGATGACAGGAAGGTTTCCCTGCTTATGGACCTTTCCTCCTCCCTGCACTTCAACAGCGACGGTTCCTTTGTTCTTGCCGGCGAGACTTACAGCAAGGATCTTGTATCCTTCGACGGCTCTCTGATCAAGGCGACCTTTATCTACGAGCCTGCGGAGGGCGAGGAGGTCGATGAGAGCCTTCTCGAGCCGGTTGACGTTATCGAGCTCAGCAGAAAGGGCGAGCCCGACAAGAGCACCTTTGACGGCCTGTATGATGTTGTCGGCGGCGAGTACATCAGCATGATCGCTCAGAACCTTGCCATCGCTCCGGAAAAGCTCAGTCTCGAGGCGGAGATCGACGGAGAGAACCTCAATATCACGGCTGTCGATTACTGTGATTATGAGGTCAGCGACGGACTGCTCGAGATGTTCAGCGAGAATATGCAGTTTGTGGACGAGAATGCGACATCGGTGAAGTACAGATATGAAATAAGCGGCGATGAGCTGAAGCTGACCTACCTCGGCGAGACTGAGGAAGGCGCTGCGGATGCTCCTGTTGAGGTACTCAAAAAGGCGGATTGACGACACACCATAATACGGAGGAAAACTATGAAACACTGTTTAAGAAATGCCGCAGCGGTAATTCTTGCGGGAGCAGTACTCTGCGGGGCAGCCGGATGCTCATCCGGCAAGGGACGCCCTGTGAACAAGTATCCTGACGGCAGCCTTGTGGGAGAATGGACAAACTACACATATGATACCATTCTCGGAGAGGACGGCTCTGTAAGCGTTGAGGCAGATGCAAGCGGACTTATCTATTACATGAGCGACGGCGTTCTCATGGCTGACGGTTATGAGATACCCGCAGCAAATACAAGGTACAACAACGGCGACCTTACTGTTACCGGAGATATCACGGGCGAGGGCGATGAAGTCCTCCTCGAGCTCCGCCGCATCGGAGAGACCTTTT
This sequence comes from Ruminococcus sp., assembly GCA_017620025.1. GTDB lineage: Bacteria > Bacillota > Clostridia > Oscillospirales > Ruminococcaceae > Ruminococcus. The sequence continues at coordinate 9,285 of JAFZRF010000022.1, read as the reverse complement.
CTGACAGAAGGGAGATCTTCGACGGAGTATACGAGATCGCAGGCGGAAGCCTGAAACAGCGCCTTATCGATGAATATGCCGGAGGCATGGATGAGGGCGTGAGCCTTGTCATAGACCGCGGCAACTGCGAGCTGAGAATGAGCGGAGTAGGCACCTACAAGCAGAAGGGCGATGAGCTTACTATCAGCGGAGACCTCCTCGCACAGGCGGGCTATACCCCCGAGAGAACGAACGGTCTCTATTTCGTGCTTGAGAACGACTGTGCAGTCCTCCATTTTGCGGACGGCTCTGTTGAGAGCTTCAAGAAGGTCGGCTGATACGTGAGACAAGGGCGGACACCGGCGGAGCAAGGAGCGGCAGAAGAGATACCGCTGCAAGGAAGCTCTCCGGCAGCCCTGAGCCGACAATAACACCTGATACAAGAAGTGCGGGGACTGCTGTGAAGCTTCTGTATCTGAGCGAGGGGACGAGCCTGCCGAGGATATGCGTGCAGCATACGCCCTGAATGCTTACGGCAAAGAATGCCGATACCGTGAATACCGTCATGAAGAGAGCGTCGATGCGCTGAGTCGGAAAGGGCTGAACGATATGGGCGGCGGTGACAGCCGGACAGCTCACGATGGACATTATCCCTCCGGCTGAGAGCATGACTGTGAAGAAGACGGCAGCTGTGACGGCTGCTCTTCCGGCAAGCCATGTCCGCCATGAGCCCCCGGGGGCGGTACGGTACAGCACGGCAAAGGCTCCTGTACCCGTGCCGGCAGCAAGTCCTCTGACGACCTCCTCACGGAAGGTATAACAGGCGGGGATATCTTTTACTGCCTCCCAGTCTCCGGCACCGGCGGAGAAGAGCTCCGTCAGGGTGACTGCGGCAAGACACAGCGCTCCGGCAGCTGCGGCAAATACTGCTGCCCGTGACAGCGGACGTATGCCTGAGGAAACGGCGTAGAGGCTGACGAGAGCCGTCAGGAGAACTACTGCCGTACCGTTTGCAGGAGCAGTTATCCCGCCGCAGGTACGGCGCAGCATACCGAAGGTCTGCCCGCCCTGTACCAGCAGGCACAGGAGGATAAGGCACAGACATATCCTGCCGCATGGACGGCTGCTTCTTGTGAGCAGGAGAGCGGCGAGAGCCTGTATCAGTGTGCCGGCAAGGAATCCGGCAAGAGTCAGGAGCGAAACACAGTCTTTTATACACAGCAGGGCGAAGCCGTCAGTGAGCAGAAGGACAGCTGCGAGCTGCGGCTTTGTGAGCCTATTCATGGTATTCCTCCACAGTGAAGCCGCGCCGCAGGAGCTTCCGCATACCCGCCCGTGATACGGTATCGCCCATGCCCTTCCTGTAGAACGGCGAGAACGGCGCAGTGAACGGGAAACCGAAGGTCTCCGTGGCACAGACGTTTATAAGCACTGCGCAGGCGAGGAGGCTTATCCCGAAGAGCCCGAGGGTGCCTCCGGCTATGAGGAAACCGAGACGCAGCACGGTTATCTGCGGATCAAGCTGCGGCACGACCATGCCGCCGAGTACGGCAAGAGCCGTCATGGTGAGCAGAGGAGTGCTGACGAGTCCGGAGGATACCGCCGCATCGCCGATGATAAGACCGCTTATAAGGCTCACCGCCCCGCCGACGGGCTTCGGCAGGCGAACCCCGGCCTCACGTATGGCTTCATACATCATCAGCACCATGAGCGATTCTGTCATGATAGAAAGAGGAGCCTCCCGCTCGGCTTCGGCGAGCAGCATGAAGAGAGTTGTGTTGAGCAGCTCCTTGTGATACATTACCACGGCGGCATATACCGCCGGAAGCAGCACCGCAAGAATGAAGGATATGCCGCGTATCCACCGCAGGAAGGTGGCGTACCACGGCTTGAAGGCGTAGTCATCAAGGGTCTGGAAGCTCTCGCAGAGCAGCCCCGGCACTGTCACGGCAAAGGGGATACCGTCAGTGAGCACCGCGGCTCTGCCCTCGATGAGACGGGCGCAGAGGACGTCAGGCCGCTCGGTTATCCCGGTGGAGCTGAAAAGCTCGAAGCGGCGCTTCTCAAGGAAGGGGCGTATATACCCCGAGGACAGCACGGCCTCCGCCTTTATGCTGCCGAGAGAGCGGCGTACAGCGGCTGTCAGTTCATCCGGGACTCTGTCCTTCATATAGCAGATACATACATCCGTCGGAGAGCCTTCACCGGCAGTCGTGAGCTCCATGACGAGCTCCGGAGTACGCAGACGGCGGCGTATCATGGACATATTCGTCCGCACCGTCTCGGTGAAGCCCTCGTGGCTGCCCATGATGTTGCCCTCGCCGGAGGGCTCCTGTATTCCCCGTGTGGAGTACCCTTGCACGCCGAATCCGAGGGCACGGTCACAGCCGTCCGCAAGGAGTACGGCAAAACCGGAGTACACAAGATGCAGCAGGGTATCATAGTCCTCTGCCGCGGGGCGGTCGGCCGAAAGGAGCATATTCTCCTGTATGTGCCGGAGCAGAGCCTCCGCAGACGGCATATCCTCTATGGCCGTGACGGGAGCAAGTATCAGTTCGGCAAGAGTCTGCGTGGAGAACATACCCTCGCAGCATATAAGGGCACAGTCAGTGCCGCCGGTAACGAACCGGTTTATCAGTATATCGGAGGAGCCGCCCGTCAGCTCTCCTATGCGTTCAAGGGACGCAGAGAGCCCGGGGAGCAGCTTTTCTTTGGCTTTAGACATTATCTCACCTCGGCTATAGTATGCCGCAGGGAGAGCAGAATAAACGTGCGGAGGATATCCGCAGAGCAATAAAGGAGTATACCAATGAGTATTTTTGATGTGTTCGACCGTATCTCGCAGAATTCGCCTGCGCCGGGAGGTAAAATAGAATATGTGATAGCCGGTCTCGGCAATCCGGGCATGGAGTATGACGGGAGCAGGCACAACGCCGGCTTCTTCACCATAGATATGCTTGCAGAACAGCTCGGCACAAGCATCAGCCGTCTGCGCTTCAAGGGCAAGACTGCGGAGGTGACGATAGAAGGAAAGCGCTGTCTCCTCCTCAAGCCTACGACGTATATGAACAACAGCGGTGAATCGATAGTGCAGGCGCTGGAGTTCTACAAGGTGGACGCACAGAAGCTCATCGTTATCTATGACGATATATCCCTCGATCCCGGAAAGCTGCGCATACGCCGCAAGGGCAGCCACGGCGGCCATAACGGTATGCGCTCCATAGTCGAGCTTACAGGGCGCGAGGACTTCCCCCGCATCAAGATGGGCGTCGGCAAGAAGCCGCATCCGGATTACGACCTCGCAAAGTGGGTGCTCGGCAAGTTCTCAAAGGAGGACGCCGCGCTGCTGAAGGAGGCTGCGGAGAATGCCTGTGAGTGCGTGAAGCTCATGGTGCAGGGCAAGACCGATGAGGCGATGAACAAGTACAATTCGTAAGAGCATTTCAGGACCGGCCGGGGAGGCAGTATGGAAACTATTTTCAGTTCAGTATTCAGCAGACTGCAAGGCTTCAGAAGCGTGCAGGAGTCAATTGAAAAAAGGATATCACCTGTCTCCGTGACAGGTCTTTCCCATATACACAGGGCGCAGCTCCTGCATACAGTCTCTGCCGGCGGAGGTGTAAGTCTTGCCGTCACTGCGACCGAGGCGGAGGCAAAGAGGCTCTGTGACGATATAAACATGATGGCGGGGGACAGCTCGGCTGTGCTCTTTCCGTCAAAGGAGCTTGTATTCACTCCGGCGGACAGCTCGAGCCATGAGTATGAGTATATGCGCATCTCAGCCCTCAGCCGTGCGCTCAGGGGCAGATGCGGTGTTATATGCGCAAGCATAGAGGCTGTCATGCAGCCTGTCATACCCGTAGGCGTGCTCATCGCCGCTGCTATGGAGATAAAGACCGGACAGGAGCTGAATCTCCGTGATACGGCCGAGGCTCTTGCAAGGAGCGGCTATCAGCGCAGCGAGAAGGTCGAGGGACCCTCGCAGTTCTCCATACGCGGTGATATCCTTGATATCTACCCAGTGCAGGCCGACCGCCCCGTGCGTATCGAGCTGTGGGGAGAGACTGTCGATTCGATAAGTGAATTCGATACCGATACACAGCGCCGCAGCGACCCGCTCGATTCCATTGAGATATCTCCGGCGGGCGAGATACTCTATGACGGCAATGAGCTTGCCGACAAGATAGAGGAGCTCTGCAAGAAGGTGAGAGGAAAGCACGTTGCCGCAGTACGTGAGCATCTCGGTGCGGACGTCCGCAGACTGAGAGCAGGCGAGATACTTCCGCACAGCGTGAAGTATTCCGCACTGATATACGGCGAGCCCTCAACTGTGTTCGACTACACAGACGGAGCGGTGTTCTTCAGTGACTATTCGGCCATCATGGAGGCAGCGGGCGGTCTGATGACACGCTTCTCCGAGGACGTGAAGATACTTATAGAGGACGGACAGCTCTGCAAGGGCCTTGACGGCTTCTTCCTCGAGCTGCCGCAGGTGCAGCTGCTTGCGGAGAAAAAGGTATGCTTCTACATGAGCAGCTTCCTGCAGGGCGGCGAAAGGATAAACTACAAGCGCCTTATAGGCTTCGAGGCCATGCAGACAGCCGCATGGGGCGGCGAGCTGAAACAGCTCACCGAGGATCTCCATGACTATATCTCCCGCAAGTGGCAGGTTATACTTGCCGCCGGCAGCGAGAAGACTCTCCCGATACTCCGCAAGGATATCGAGGATGACGGCATCCCCTGCGACCTGATGTCAGAGGGCATAAAGCCGCAGCCCGGAAGGGTAGTCCTCATGGCGGGCTGCTTCAGCGGCGGAGCGGAGTACCCCGAGATACACACCGCCGTGATGACTCAGGGCAGACAGACCGAGAGCTCCGGCAAGCGCCGCCGTCCGAAGAGGAACAAGGCGGAGGAGATACGCAGCCTTGCGGATATCACAGAGGGCGATCTCATAGTACACGTATCTCACGGCATCGGGCGCTTCATAGGCATCCGCAAGCTCGAGCTCGAGGGTGTCACCAAGGACTATATAACCATACAGTATGCCGGTACGGATAAGCTCTACATACCGGTAACACAGCTTGATATGGTGTCGAAGTACATCGGCCCCCGTGACGATTCGGGAGTCAAGCTGAACAAGCTCTCCTCGAACGACTGGCAGAAGACCCGCTCTAACGTAAAGCGTGCCGTAAAGGATATGGCGCATGAGCTGATAGCTCTCTACGCCAAGCGTGAGAAGAGCGTGGGCTTTGCATTCTATCCCGATGACGAGATACAGCACGACTTCGAGAACCGTTTCCCCTACGTCGAGACAGATGACCAGATACAGGCGATATCCGAGATAAAGGCGGATATGGAGCGGCCGAGACCTATGGAAAGGCTTCTCTGCGGAGACGTAGGCTTCGGCAAGACGGAGGTCGCTCTCAGAGCGGCGATGAAGTGTGTGCTCGGCGGAAAGCAGTGTGCCATACTCGCCCCGACCACAGTGCTCGCATTCCAGCACTATCAGACGGCTCTTCGCCGTTTCGAGCATTCGCCCGTGAACGTGGAGCTCCTCTCCCGCTACCGTTCCCCGAAGCAGCAGGCTGAGATAATAAAGAAGCTGAAGGACGGCCGCATAGACCTTCTTATCGGTACACACAAGATAATACAGAAGAGCGTGCAGTTCCGTGACCTCGGCCTTGCGATAATCGACGAGGAGCAGCGCTTCGGAGTGGCGCAGAAGGAGCGCTTCAAGGAGGCCTTCACAGGAGTTGACGTGCTCATGCTCTCCGCTACGCCCATACCCCGTACACTGAATATGGCGATGAGCGGTATACGTGATATGTCAGTCCTCGAGGAGCCGCCGCAGGACAGATATCCCGTTCAGACCTACGTTATAGAGTACAACACCGCCGCCGTAGTGCAGGCCATAGTACGCGAGCTGCGCCGCGGAGGACAGGTATACTACATACACAACCGCATAGAGACGATACAGGGCTGTGCAGGCAGGCTGCAGGAGCTTCTTCCGGAAGCGAGGATAGCCTACGCCCACGGACAGATGAACGAGGATCAGATGTCCTCGATTTGGCAGCAGCTCGTCGATCATGAGATAGATATACTCGTCTGCACGACCATCATCGAGACCGGAGTTGACGTGCCGAACGTCAATACCCTTATCATAGAGGATTCCGACCGCTTCGGCCTTTCGCAGCTCTATCAGCTGAGAGGACGTGTCGGACGTTCCAACCGCCGCGGCTACGCCTTCTTCACCTACCGCAGGGATAAGGTGCTCACGGAGATAGCCTCCAAGCGGCTTGAAGCGATGAAGGAGTTCACGCAGTTCGGCAGCGGCTTCCGCATAGCCGTCCGTGACCTTGAGATAAGAGGTGCGGGAAGCATACTCGGCGGCAGTCAGCACGGCCACATGGAAGCTGTCGGATACGATATGTACCTCCGTCTTCTGTCAGAGGCCATAGCCGAGGAGAAGGGCGAGAGACCGGAGAAGGTGCCGGAGTGCCTTGTGGATATACAGATCGATGCGCATATCCCGGAGAAGTATATCCCAAGCCTCAACCAGCGCCTTGACATCTACCGCAAGATAATGTATGTCACCACGGAGGAGGCAAGGCTCGACCTCACGGATGAGCTTATAGACCGTTACGGCGACCCGCCGAAGTCGGTGCTCGGCCTTATAGAGGTATCGCTGCTGAGAAATCAGGCGGCGCACCTCGGCATAACTGAGATATCACAGAAGAACGGACAGATGTACTTCTATACGGAGTACCTCGGCCCGGCGCAGATATCCGCTCTCGGCAAGGCCTACAAGGGACAGATAACCTTCAACGGCTCCGGCAAATCCTATGTATCTGTCAAGCTGACTCCGAAGCTCCGTCCGTTCGACCTGATGAAGCAGGCGGTCGGAGTTATAGCAGCTGCCGCACAGGAAGATACTGTGCAAGGTGCATAAAAACCGATACGGTGAATTGTGTATGCTGCCGGTTTACATTGAATTATATTTATGGTAGAATGAAACTATGATAATGATTCTATCATCTGAAACGCTCTCTGCTGTCAGAGGGCGTTTCGTGCAATAGGAGGGATAATATGAATATTAAAAAAATACTTGCAGGCGTTTCGGCGCTTGCTGTTGCTGCAGCATTGTCCGGCTGCGGCGCAAAGCCGTCAGAACCCGAGCAGACACCCACAGAGCCTGAGACAGAGGCAGTTACGGAAGAGGTGACCGAGGAGCCTACAGAGGAACCCACAGAGCCGGAGCCTCCGCATCCCGTTGAGGCATCAGACCCGAATGCCATTACCTTCGATGACGGAGTATTCAGCTTCGCATCACCGAAGACCACTGACGACGACTCCGCACAGGGCACGCTTGAGGTAGTAGAGGTAGAGGGCAATCCCATGCTCCGCTTCACCGATGACGGAAACAACTATGACAAGGGTACTGTACAGAAGATACAGATAGATGCCGCAATGCTCCTCACACCCGAGGACCTTGCAAAGGTAAAGAGCATCGAAATGGACGTATACGCCGATGCTACAGGCTCAAAGCTCGATACAGAGGATGCCGCGGGCGTAAACGCTCCCGGCTGGATAGGCGGAGGCGGCGGAGCAAATGTCTCCGGCGACAACTGGTACCAGTTCGGCGAATGGAGCGGAGGAGAGTACAACTTCCCCATGTCCGGCGCTGTCCATGCGGAATTCAAGTTCCTGCTCTACAAGGGCGGAAAGCACTGGGATGAGACGATGACAGAGGCTGCTCTTCTTGTAATGCGCTGGGGCGCACAGAACGACAGCAACTTCTACATCGACAATATCGTATTCTATGACGAGGACGGCAACTCCCTGCCGATAAATCTCTCTGAGGGCTCAGCAGAGCCTACTCCGCAGGAGGAGGCAGCGGCTGACGTGCTTGATCAGATCACCGGTGCAGAAGGCCTTGCAGAGGAGGTAAACGCTGAGATGCAGAATACTATAGATACTGTCAACACCGCATTGGAGAATATTGAGATAGCCGCAAACGATAATGGCGAATGATATAGGACTCGTTCTCGGCGGCGGCGGAGCAAAGGGCGCATACCAGGCGGGAGTGTACAAGGCTCTTTCCGAGCTCGGCATAGCCCCGCAGATAGCAGCCTTTTCCGGCACTTCGGTCGGCGCTCTGAACGCTGTGCTCTTCGAGTGCAGGGGCACTGAGGCAGAGGAGGTATGGCTCGGGCTGAAGTCCACCGATCTTCTCCACGTCACACCGGGACAGCTGCAGCTGCTCGCAGCCGGAGGCCCCGCAAATGCTGCGGCGCTGACGCTGCTTATGGGACTGCCGTTCTCACAGGGCGCAGTCTCTGAGCTGATAGACAAGTATATCGATTTCAAGGAGATAAAGCGGCCGGTATACGTGACCTGCCTGCGGTCGAAGCTGAGGCTTCTTGCACCGCCGGAGAGAAAGGCGGAATACTTTCAGCTCAATCAGGTCTATCCGTGGTATGAGCCGGATCAGCAGAAGGATATGCTTCTTGCCTCATCGGCGCTGCCGCTTGTGTACTTCGGGCTCAGCGGCGCAAGGATAAGGGGCTTCAACGACAGGTTCTTTGACGGCGGATATACCGACGACGGAGACAATCTCCCCATACGTCCGCTCTATGACTCAGGCATAAGGAAGATCATAGCAGTACCTCTGACCATGGAGCCGGAGCTTGAAAAGCAGCACTGCTTTGAGGGTGCGGAGATAGTGAACATAATCCCGACCGAGGATCTCGGCGGACAGGTTGCAGGTATGCTCTACCTCGACCACGACAAGGCGGAGCATGATATACAGCTCGGCTATGATGATACGATGCTCCTCCGCAGACGTCTGACGGCGCTGACAGAGAAGTAAAATAAAGCCCGTGAGCGAACAATTCACGGGCTTTGCTTTTGTTTCAAACAACGTATTCGCTCAGTTTGGGATTCTAAAGGGGCTGCGCCCCTTTAGCGGCGTCCCGAGCCAGCGCCTCTGGTGGGGTGAGGGGCAACGCCCCGCATATCCGCAGGGCGCTTCGCAAGGGGTGAATTCCAAAACAGTCCGGGGGACGGTTTTGGAAGAGGGGACGCCTTGCAAGTGAAGGCGTCCCCTTATAATGCCACATAAATTACGAAGCCCGTGAACTTTAAGTGCTGCGCTGATATAGAAGTATTTCGCCATAGTATTTCTGACCGAGCATCAGAACTACTATGGCGAATTACTTCTATATCAGCGCAGCACTTAATGTTCACGGGCTTCGTAAGTTATGGGGCATGAGAAGGGGACGCCTTCACTTGCAAGGCGTCCCCTCT
>JAFZRF010000021.1 GCA_017620025.1 Ruminococcus sp. | reverse complement strand
TTCCAAAACAGTCCCCCGGACTGTTTTGGAATTCACCCCTTGCGAAGCGCCCTGCGGAAAAATGCGGGACTCTGTCCCACACCCTGCCAGAGGCGCTGCCTCTGGACTCCGCTAAAGGGGCGCAGCCCCTTTAGAATCCCAAACTGATTGAAAGCTTACTAATTACAAAACAAAGGCTGCATGATGATCTCATGCAGCCTTGATCTTTAAAGTATCATATTCACGCCGAGCAGTACAGCAAGCATGGCAAATCCGGTAACGGAGAAGTACTTCATATACCTCAAAGGCTGTGCGCCCTCGGATTTGCGGTATATCTGGAAGGAGATAAGACTTGCGAGCGAGGCGATGATAGTGCCGAGGCCTCCGATATCAACACCGAGAAGCAGCTCACGTCCGTTATCTGTGAAGCCTGAAAGCATGACAGCAGCCGGAACATTACTTATGAACTGAGAGAGAAGGGCGGATACTATAAGCTCCCTGCCGCCGATCATTCCGGAGAAGAAATCCCTAACAGGCTCTATCCTTGCGATATTTCCGACGAAGACGAAGAAGCAGACGAATGTAGCAAGCAAAGCGTAATCGACCTTGAGAAGTATCTTCGGATCAATGATAAGGGCGATAATAAGTGCGGCAAGAAGACATACCCAGTCCGGAGTGAGCCTGAGTACAGAGGAAAGACAGATCATGAAGAGTATGGTGAAGGCTATAGCCGGTATTTTCAGAATACTGCCTTCTTTTTCCTGCTTTGTCTCAAGTGAAGTACCCGGCAGCAGGCGTGTCAGAGTGAGTATTATACCCATGCTCAGAAGCCCTGTCGGCAGCATCGCAGAGGTAAACTCCCACGGAGACATATGGTATTTCGTGTACAGGAAGATATTCTGAGGATTGCCTATAGGAGTAAGCATACTTCCCATATTCGCAGCAGCCGTCTCCAGCACGACAGTTATGATGCGGCTCTTTTCGTCCTTTACACCAGTGTATATAAGCAGCGTAAGCGGCACAAACGTGAGCAGCGCCACGTCATTTGTAACAAGCATAGAGGATACCCAGCAGAGTACTACGAATACAATGCCGAGCCTTCTGAGAGTCCCTGCTTCTTTGAGCATATATGCCGTGACCTTTTCGAAAATCCCGGCGCTCCTGAAGCCCGCAACAGCAGTCATCAGAGCGAACAGCTGTATAAGAACTGTGCGGTTGATATAGCCCGGGTATTCTCTGTCGGGCGGCACAGCAAGCATTGACAAAGCCGCAGCGATAAAGGCGATGACGAGCACCGGCTGCGAGCGGATAAATTTCTTCATATCTATTCCTCCTGATCATTCAAACAGTACCATTATATCACAAGGCCGGAAAAAAAGCAAACAGTTTTTTACTGTGAACTGTATTCAGGAATATAAATAGATACTTGCCGATAAATCGCTTATATCCTTATTGACTTTTTGAACAAACAAACCACTTTTCAGATGTGCATAATCCCGATTTTTCGCCTTACTACTTTAAATATATATAAATAAGTGTTATAATATTATATATATAAACTTATCTCGGATTGTGAGGGGATTATATGGATTTCAAGAACATTGCCGTTGTTGTTTCAGGTCTTGATGAAGAGTACCAGTACAATATAATAAAGGGTATCAATCAGTTTGCCCTGGAGCATGAGATCAATGTATCCTACTTTGCTGCCTTCGGCGGAGTTGTTGAAAGCAGAAGGTTCGACCTTGGCGAATACAGTATCTATAACCTTACAAATTTCTCGGCCTTTGACGGTGCGCTGCTGATGGCAAATACATTCAGTGATCCGGAGATACGCGGCCACATCGTGGACAGGGTACGTGAATCAGGCATACCTGTCGTTATCTTTGAAAGTGACGATTATCCTGAGTTCTACGAGATAAGCATTGACAACTATTCCGTCATGAAGGAGCTTGTTGAGCATATCATCAGGCATCATTCTGCAAAGGTCATAAACTACATATCCGGCCCTCTTGCCAACCCGGAGGCACGGCAGCGTTATGATGCCTTCTGTGCAGCAATGGAGGAGAACGGCATTGAGATCGACGAGGACCGCATATTCTACGGTTTTTTCCGCAGCTATGACGGAAAGCGTGCGATAGAAGAATTTGTAGAATCAGGCATGGCCCTGCCGGATGCTTTTATATGTGCCAATGACAGTATGGCCCTGACTGCTGCATCAGCTCTTGAGAAGCTTGGCTACCGTGTACCGGAGGACGTGATAGTTACCGGTTTTGACAATACCTTCAGCGCACGTAATTCATGCCCGTCTCTTACGACTGTGAGCCGGCCGCTCTTCAATGCCGGTTATACAGCCTGTGAGATACTATATAACGTATTGTGCGGCAAGGAGCAGCCTAAGTCCACAAAGCTCGAAGCCTCCGTAGTATTGGCTGAGAGCTGCGGCTGCAATACAGTAACAGCCGAAGACCTAAAGGAATACCGCAAGCGTACATACCGACGGATCGAGGACACCAACTCGAACATCAATCTTCTGAACCGTCTTACTGCCGGACTTTCCGACACCAAGACCTCAGAGGAGACCTTTGATGTGATCGAGAGCATCGTACGTGAGCTTGATTGTGACAAGTTCTGTCTCTGTCTTACATCCGACTGGCAGGACAACTATGACATTGACCGGAATGTATCGATCGATATAGACTACTCCGAGTTCATGACAGCACCGCTTATATGGGAAAAGGGGGAGAGAAGGAAGATCTCCTACTTCCCGAGCAGCCAGATGTTCCCGGAGAAACTGACAACAGGCGGAAATATAAACTATTTCCTTCCGCTTCACTTTGGTGAGAGATGTCTCGGATACTATATCATATCCAACGGAGAATATCTTATCTACAGCCTGCTCTGCTATACACTGACAATGAATATAAGCAACTCGATAGAGAACGTCCGCAAGCTGCATCACCTCAACAAGGCGATGGAGGAACTCAATCGTCTCTATGTAATCGATCCGCTCTGCAATATCTACAACCGTAACGGCTTCATAAACAAAGCCGATGATATGTTCCGCAGATGTGTTGATGAGCACAGAAGGGTAATGCTGAGCTTCATAGATATGGACGGGCTTAAATTCATCAATGACAACTACGGCCACAACGAGGGCGATTTTGCTATACAGCGTCTTGCAACGATCATACAGGACTGCTGCAGCAGAAACAGTATCTGTGCCCGCTTCGGCGGTGACGAGTTCATTATATTCAGCGTAAACGTAAAGCGTGACGAAGATGTCAACCTTGAAAGGCGCTTCAACGAAGATCTGGAAAACATGAACCGTATAATCAACAAGCCCTACAAGCTGTCTGCAAGTCTTGGCAGCGTCATACAGAACCTGAAGGAGGGCGATACGCTCTACAGTATGATAAAGCTGGCCGATGACAAGATGTATGATATCAAGAAGCAGAAGAAGAAGGCACGCAAATCGGAAAAGGTATGATACTATTATAATAGATAAAGAGCCGGTACCCGAAAGGATACCGGCTTTTGTTTGTCAAAATCGTGTTTTCAAAAGTTTGGGATTCTAAAGGGGCTGCGCCCCTTTAGCGGAGTCCAGAGGCAGCGCCTCTGGCAGGGTGTGGGACGGAGTCCCGCATATATCCGCAGGGCGCTTCGCAAGGGGTGAATTCCAAAACAGTCCGGTGGACTGTTTTGGAAGAGGGGACGCCTTGCAAGTGAAGGCGTCCCCTGATACAATTATGCTTATAGACATAATAAAGCCGGTACCCGAAAGGATACCGGCTTTACTTAGCTTATAGACTTGAATGGAACGTTCTTGAAATGATATCGTCCTGCTGCTCCTTGGTGAGCTTTACGAAATTAACAGCATATCCGGAAACCCTTACAGTCAGCTGCGGGTATTTCTCAGGATGCGCCTGAGCATCGAGCAGTGTATCTCTCGTGAACACGTTTACATTGAGGTGATGACCGCCCTTTTCAACATAACCGTCGATAAGGTTGATAAGGTTATCTATCTGCTTGTCATTTGCCATAGTTATCCCTCCTTATGGTCTCTTAGTCTTCGTCAGGGTCTATGCCTGTTTCAGTGGGCTGACAGCAGGCATTCTGTCCGCCGGAGCAGTCCGTGCTCTTTACGGTCTGAACTGTGAGCTCCTGACTGTCGGGAGAGGCAGCAACATTTACATGACCGCTCCCGTGTGCCATCAGCTGATCGATAAGAGCAACAAGATCCTCCGCTGTCTTGGCAGCTGACGGTGTGATGATATCTGACATATTAGTCCTCCGTTGCGAGTGAGTCGAGATCTATGTCTCCCATGAATATCTGCATATCCTTTCCGAGAGCATCGGGGATCACGGAGAAGGTATTGGAGATTCCGTCCTGTGCATGGCGGAACGGGAGTTTTGATACGGATGAGAGTGATGCTACAGCGCCGTGAGTATCCCTTCCGTGCATCGGATTGGCTCCTGGTGCGAGCGGAACGCCCTGTTTTCTGCCGTCGGGAGTGTTACCGGTCTTCTTGCCGTAGACAACGTTTGATGTGATAGTGAGTATTGACATTGTAGGTACGCCGTCACGGTAGGTATGATGCTTGCGTATCATATCCATGAAGGTGCGTACTACGGTAACAGCTATCTGATCGACACGGTCGTCATTGTTTCCGTATTTGGGGAAATCTCCCTCTATCTCGTAATCAACGACTACTCCGTCCTCGTCACGTATGGGCTTTACCTTGGCATACTTGATAGCTGAAAGGGAATCTGCAACTACTGAGAGACCAGCGATTCCCGTAGCGAAGTAACGCTTAACGTCCCTGTCGTGGAGAGCCATCTGTATTTTCTCGTAGTTGTACTTGTCGTGCATATAGTGAATGACATTGAGGGTATTTACATAGAGACCTGCGAGCCATTCCATCATGGCTTCGTACTTCTCCCATACGTCATCGAAATCGAGGACATCTCCCTCAACGGGCCTGTACTTCGGGCCTACCTGTACCTTCATCCTCTCGTCGACACCGCCGTTTATAGCGTAGAGAAGACACTTTGCAAGGTTTGCTCTTGCGCCGAAGAACTGCATCTCCTTGCCGACACGCATTGAAGATACACAGCAGGCGATGGCATAATCATCACCGTGAACAACACGCATCATGTCGTCGTTCTCATACTGTATCGATGAAGTCTGAATGGATATCTTTGCACAATACTCCTTGAACTTTCTCGGCAGCTTCTGTGACCAGAGGACCGTCATATTCGGCTCCGGTGCAGTACCAAGGTTCTCGAGTGTATGCAGGTAACGGAAGCTGTTCTTGGTTACCATGTGGTGACCGTCTACGTCAACACCGCCGATGGACTCTGTTATCCAGGTAGGATCACCGGAGAAGAGTGCGTTATACTCGGGGGTACGTGCGAATCTTACGATACGCAGCTTCATGATGAAGTGATCAATAAGCTCCTGAGCCTGCTTCTCTGTGATGATGCCTCTGTCCAGGTCACGCTTGATATAGATGTCAAGGAAGGTGGAGGTGCGTCCGAGGGACATAGCAGCGCCGTTCTGTTCCTTGACTGCTGCAAGGTAGCCGAAGTAGAGCCACTGTACAGCCTCCTTGGCGGTAGCGGCAGGCTTTGAGATATCGAAGCCGTAGATATTTCCGAGCTCTTTGAGTTCTTCAAGAGCACGAACCTGCTCGGCAAGCTCCTCACGAAGCCTGATGTTCTTGGATGTCATTCTGACAAGAGAGGTATCTATCTGATGCTTCTTGTCGGCAATGAGGATATCAACGCCGTAGAGAGCGACACGTCTGTAATCGCCGATGATTCTTCCTCTGCCGTAGGCATCGGGGAGACCGGTGATGATAGCGGACTTTCTGGCCATCCTCATTTCGGGTGTATATGCATCAAAGACGCCCTGATTGTGAGTCTTTCTGTACTTGGTGAAGATCTTTACTATCTCCGGATCAACAGTGTAGCCGTTCGTCTCGCAGGCATTCACAGCCATGCGGATACCGCCGAAGGGCTGCAGCGAACGCTTGAAGGGCTTGTCTGTCTGAAGACCGACGATCTGCTCGAGATCCTTGTTGAGGTAACCGGCGGGATGTGATGTGATCGTGGATACCACACTTGTATCCATATCAAGAACTCCGCCTGCCTCACGCTCCTGTCTTGAAAGATCCATTATCTGATCCCACAGCTTTACTGTAGCGTCAGTAGGACCTTCGAGAAAACTCTCGTCTCCGTCATACGGTGTATAGTTCTTCTTGATGAAATCACGGACATTGACTGATGTATTGCACCAGCGTCCTTCATTGAAGCCTTCCCATTCCTTCGGGAACTCACTTATGTAATGCAGCATATTTCAGGACTCCTTTGGATTCATTTTACTTGCAGGCGGCGCGTCACTGACCATGACATCCGCCCTCAGTTTAATTCTATCACATTGTCGAAAGATTGTCAATCTTGCAACAACAGTTCAGACCATACAAACTACGGAATATTCTGTTAACGTCAAGCATCATTTAACTAAGCTGTCAGGAACGCTTTTTTCTTTTTGCCGGTTCGGGGAGCTCATCGTACATAGCTGTGAACAGGTTTTCAAGCAGTTCTCTGTTCTCTATGTCCTCGACAAGCAACATCTGCTTTGCCCCTTCATAAGGAGTTTCAAGGGGAGCACCATTCAGCAGCATCTCAGAGGAAGGAGTTATCTTTACAAGGAATCGGTCATCATAGATGCCGCCGGTGATTCTTCCTTTGTAATATATAATGTATTCGCCCATCATAGCTCTGTAGGATATATCGCTGAGCCCGGAAAGCTGCTCAAGGACGAATTCAAGGTAGTCTTTCTTTGAAGCCATAAGGCACCTCGCTGTTTTATCTTACTTTAATTATATATCCTCCATTCCTCTTTGTCAATAAAAAACACAGCATTTCCGAAGGTTATACGGAAATGCTGTGCGTTAAATGAGAAACGGAGAAGCTTATTTCTTTTTGCTCTTTGCATTCTTCCTTGCAGGAGTGACTTTCTTTTCTTTAGGCGCCTTTACATCGACCCTGACGGGAGCCTTTTCCTTTTTTACTGTCGGTGTTTCAGCAGCTGCGATACCGAGCTCTTTTTCCTTGTTCTCAAGGGTGTCGAACATGAGCTTGTATATTGTAGCTGCAAGCGGAACGCCGAGCAGCATACCGATGATGCCGTAAAGGCCTCCGCCTACAGTAACGGCGGCAAGTACCCAGATGCCGGGAAGTCCGACAGACTCACCGACTACCTTCGGGTAGATGATGTTGCCTTCAAGCTGCTGGAGTATAACAAGGAAGATGATGAATATGAGAGCCTGCATGGGGTTCTCTGTAGCGATGATGAAAGCACTTACTCCGGCGCCGATGAATGCACCGACAATCGGGATGAGAGCAGTTACTCCGACGAGTACTCCTGACATACCTGCGTAGGGCAGCTTCATGATAGACATACCGATGAAGCAGAGCGAACCGAGGATTATGGCCTCCACGAACTGCCCGATGAAGAAACTCTGGAAGGTATCGTGAGCTGTGGCAAAGAAGCGGCGGAGCCTGTTGTTGGTCTTCTCGCTTGCGTAGGCGTTGAGCATACGCTTTGTATCCTTGAGGAGCTTATCCTTGCGGAGCAGGATGTATATCGAGAATATAAGTGCGACTACAAATGTGGTTATAGCTCCTGTAACGGTGCTTATGATGCCGACTGCTGAATTGATGATGCCGAGAGCGCCTGTTCTGAGGAAGGTCATTACCTTATTTATAATGGACTCCCAGTTGATGGTTGTGAGATCGAACTGATTAAGGAAGTTTTCTGCCTCCTCCTGTACATCGGGGTATTCCTGCAATTTAAGAAGTATGTAGTCAGTTGCCTTAGTGAACAGCGGCGGGACCTTTGAAGTGATAAGAGCGATAGCAGCGATGATCTCAGGGATAACGATCTTCAGTATGAGGAATATGATCGCAATAACGACAATGAACGAGAACAGGAGACACAGAGGCCTTCTGATATATCCGATGATGCCGTCCTTTGTTTTGGGGAAGAAATGCCGCTCAAACCATGCAAGAACGATATTGAAGACATACGCTATAGCGGCACCGAGGAAGAGTGGATAGAGGGCATTAAGCCCGATCCCGATAAGCTTGCCGAACAGCTCAAAATGCTTCACGATAAAGCAAACAACTACCGCAAGCATCGAAATGAATATATAACGGTTGATCTCCTTTTTATCCATATAAATACTCCCTTATATCACAGACAAATAACTGATTTGATTATAACGCATAATTGTGACAACACGGAGAAATAATTGTTAACATACTGTTAACAACGGCCTGCACATCCCTTATATATTATAATAGTATAAAACAGGCAGATGTATATGGTTAAATTATTATCTCAAATATGCGCTGTCTCTTCATTTACACTGCAAACGTGCCTTGTATTCTTGACTCTTACAGTACTGTCATGATATAATACTATTATATATATAAAGGAGGTCGGCAATGGATACCACTCTTTCATCAGATGCTTACAGGCTCGGCAGAGTCGTGATAGACAGCAGCTTTCATACACAGAGCGCAGACGAAGCCTTTTTCAGATATTTCGGCAATGATGTTATCTACTCGATACGTCGTACTATAGATGACAGCGATTTTGAAAGGATAGAAGAAGCTGTCGGAGCTGTATCTCCCGGTGAAGTGCGCCGTACAGTCATTCGTATGAAGGGACTCAGCGGTGAGCTCAGGTGGGTGCTTGCAGCAGTACGCACAGCAGGCGAAAGGAACGGCGAGCCTCTTTTCGGGATCACGCTCAGCGATATTGTTTCGCTTGAAGCGATATCTGCTTCATCTGAAAGAAAGTTCTCTGATCAGCGGTATATACTCAGCCTGACGAGTGACCTCGCTTTTGAATACCGTTTTGATACGAAGCATATCCGCATATATATGTTTGACGGCTGCCGTGAGGTGGTTCTCACAGACGAGCCTCTTGAAGCATGGCGGGAAAGATGCATCAGTAAGGGATATGTCCTCTCACGCAATATGGATACTTTTGAGCAGCTGTGTGCTGACATCCGTGAAGGCACATACCGTTTCGATCACGAACTTGAGACCTCCGTTCTCACCTCCGGAAAAACGAGAGAGCAGTGCCTTTTCCGCGGACTGACCCGCTTTGAAACACCTTCCGAAAGAGCAGTCATAGGCCTTATCTCGGTAGTGTCATCAAGGCACAGGTCAAAGGACGTTAATCTTGCGCTCGAAGCGAATAAAGATTCAATTTCCGGTCTTCTCAACAAGAATGCAGTTACGTCGATAGCAATGGAAATACTTGCCGATAAACCGCCGTATAACGTCAATCTCATCATACTCGACATTGACAATTTCACCGAAATCAACAGCAGCTACGGCCACCTTTTCGGAGATGAAGTATTATTCACTATAGCCTCCATAGTCAAGGCAGAAATAGGGGAGAGAGGCTTTGCCGGCAGGATAAGCGGCGGCGGCTTCCTTATCGTCCTTGAAGGAGCGGAAGATGAAACCGAACTCCGTGCCGTGCTCAGAGCGATACGCACTAATACCGAAAATGCCTTTGCCGACCGTTTTGAGAACTTCGCACTGACCTGTTCCATGGGCGTCTCCACATATCCCTCCGGCAGCAGTGATTATGACGAGCTGTTCATGCAAGCGGACAAGGCGCTATATATTGCACAGCAGAAAGGCCGGAACCGTTATGTTATCTACGACATAGAAAAGCATGGCCCTGTCGAGAAGGATATTGAGAACAGGATAGCATTTCTGAGCAGCAAAAAAGATACTACCGAGAAGCTTGCCTTCACCTCAGACCTTATCGAGAACGCAGTCATGGGCAAGCTGCCTGATATATCAGTACTTCTTGAGCAGATACGCACACGTTTTGAAATAGACGATATATGTGTGTTTGCGGGAAATGATATGAATCTGATACTCAGCTGCGGAAATGCTGCTTCGAGAAATGCTTCATATTTCCTTGAAAACAGCTACAGCGACCGCTTTTCGGGAGACGGCATATTCGTGATAGACAACGTAAATGAGCTTGAGGGACGTGACGATGCGGCCTTTGCACAGCTCTCCTCCGAGAATATCGGCGGAGCAGTGCAGTATATCGTCACAGAGAACAGCATCATCAAGGGTATGATATCATTCTGTTATATCGGCAGGTTCAAGAAATGGTCAGTTTCCGATACGAATTACCTTGCAGTAATGGGCCGGCTGATAGCATCGATACTCCGTAAGAGGTTCTTTATCTGAGAGATTTTCCGGTATATGAAACGTGCTTTATCAGGCGCTCTGACACAGCATTTAGCCTTTATCCAAAATGACGAATAAAATATTGCGTTGGAATGTGTCTACAAAATAAAAGGTTACAGTATGAATACAAGTGTTGCACTTTATGTAAATACAACTTGTAAATGGCTGACACGGTACATAGGCAAATGAGACGAAGGCAGTAAATGCAGTGGACGTATCACCGTTATCAAAACCAGCGGTTATACAGATTGTAAAGTAATAAATGAGTAGATATTGTAACCTTTCTGTAACATTTAGTTGTATTTACTTTTGAAATGTTCATATTATGTAATATTTGTATTCATATTTTAGAAATATAATATGTGGCATTTTCACCATAGTCAACTTTAATCGACTTTCTTTTTTGTTCCAAAAATGGAATCGCTCTGAAAAATATTGCTATTTTCAGGCAAATGTGTTATGATACATAGTGTCCTGACGAGGACAGTATTTTACGAACGCTTTTCGAGGAAAGGATTGAGTTGATGAGAAAAGCTAAGACTGCAGCGATCGCTATCGGAAGTGCAGCCGCAATACTTACAGGTGGAGCATTTGCTACATACAAATCTTCCCCCGTTGTCGGCAAGGCAGGTCCGAGAGAGAGCATATACGTATACGATGTCAAAGACAACGTATCCGCTAAAATTGCTGCATTAACTTCTATCAGAAGCACTGCAACCACTACCGGCGAAGCAAAAACTACTGTACGTAAGGCAGCCACTGTTAACGAGTCCCCCGCAGAATTTGAGATTTACGGCGTTGCTGCTACAGCAGCCGCTACCGAGGCTGTCACCGAGACCGCAGAACCCACCGAGGCTGAAACAACAGCCCCCAATACTGAGGCGCCCACAGAAGAGGAGACCGCAACTCCCACTGAGGCACCGACGGAGCAGCTCACAGCAGCTCCGACAGATGCTACTGTACCTGCCACAGAGGCACCCGCTACAGAAGCAGAGACAGCAGCTCCTGCTGCACCCGCTGAGGCAGCACCGCAGATAGAGGCTCCCGGTGAGCCTGTGCTCGACGCTACCGAGGCAATTACTGAGTCCTTCAGCGAGCCCATGAGTGAAGCATACTCAGAGCCCGTTGCCGAGACCGTTACAGAGAGCTATACACAGCCTGTAAATACAGGTCTGTCGGATTCCGACTATATAGTCCTGTGTAACGCAGTTGCACACGAAGCCGGATGCGACTGGATCAGCACATACGATAAGGCAAAGGTAGTAGAGGTTATCATGAACCGTGTCTACAGTCCGCTTTACCCCGATTCTATCGTCGGAGTACTTACACAGCCTTACCAGTTCACCGGATCATCGACGTATGTTTATCTCGGAACATACTCATGCTACGTAAGCCAGAGCGTTAAGGATGCTGTAGATCTCTATTTCAGCGATCCTTCAGCATTCAGCCACGGCTACTACAGCTTCTGGGGCGACGGTACCCAGAACCATTTCTCATAATGCTAAAGAAAAGGACTGATCTCTGCCGGGGATCAGTTCTTTTTTGCTTATACAGCTTTTTATTGACATTATTTACATGAAGTGATATAATTAGTTTAGAATATAACATGATGGGAATCTATTAACATGGACAATATCAGAAAAGCGAAAACTTCCGATGCATCACGTATCGCAGAAATGATCGTTATAAACTACAGGATCAATTTCTATCCCTTTTTCCGTAATGACGAATTTTACTTCGGCGAACTCAACGTGATTGATACCGCTAAGGATTATACCGAAGACTCCGAGGAACTTGAGAACACATCGGTATACGATGACGGTATCGTAAAGGGCATGATAAGGATCAGCGGTGACGAGATCGTGAAGCTCTATGTAGAACCGCAGTTCCAGAGCTGCGGTGTAGGAGCGGCTCTTCTCGAGTATGCTGTCAGGGAGTGCGGCTGCAGGTGGCTGTGGGCGCTCGAATACAATACCAGAGGCATCGCCTTCTACCGCAGTCACGGCTTTGAACTGACCGGTGAGAAGATGATCGAGGATGAATGGGTGCCGCTTGTAAAGCTTTCGCTTGATTCCGGCAAATAATGAATGGAAAGGTGTGATCCCGATGCCGCCCGGAGGAAGACTCGGTCCCGGCTTTCTTTCAGAGGAAGAAAAGCAGAACAAACCTAAAGTGACGAAAGAACTGATACAAAGGATATTCTCATACCTCAAGCCGTACTGGAAACAGCTCATGCTCGTCCTTGCAGCGATACTCTGTTCTGCGATACTTACCCTTCTCCCTTCAGTGCTGACCGGAAAGATAATCGACGAGGGACTCATCGCACGCAGCATGAATGCCCTTGTAAAGTACATAGTTCTTTCCTTTGCAGTTACTCTCGGAGCAAACCTGATAGGAATACTTGAGAGCTACATGAATACATGGATAGCCCAGCACATCACCTACGATATGCGCAATTCCATGTTCCGTCATCTGCAGCGTATGCCGCAGAAGTTCTTCACTACAAACAATCAGGGTGACATCATCACACGAATGACGAGTGATATATCCGGAGTTCAGCAGATAATAACCAACACTCTTACAAGCATCATATCCAATTCTGTTACGCTTGTAGTGGCGCTTGTGGTCATGTTCAAACAGAACTGGATACTTGCTCTCATAGGCGTTATCATCGTGCCGCTCTTTGCGATACCTACCCGCAGCGCCGGCAAGAACCGCTGGTCTATCACAAAGGACTCGCAGGAGTGCAGCGATGAGATAAACGGCATCCTCAACGAGACACTTTCCGTCAGCGGACAGCTCCTTGTAAAGCTCTTCGGCAAGGAGGACGCGGAGTTCGAGCGCTACGAGAAGGTCAACAAGAAGATGATCGATCTCAACATCAAGGAGAGCATGGCCGGCCGATGGTTCAGAATGGCGCTCAGCACCTTCACCAATATCGGACCTATGCTGATATACCTTGTCGGCGGTATCATCATGATGAAGTACGATGATACTCTCACAGTCGGTGAGATAACAGTCCTTGTAGCACTTCTCGGCAGGATGTACGGCCCTGTGAACCAGCTTCTCAATATACAGGTCGACTGGATCCGTTCAATGGCAATGTTCACACGTATCTTCGAGTATTACGATATGCCCGTGGAGATAGAGAATCCTCCGCATCCCGTTACTCCCTCGAAGGTATCCGGAGAAGTTGAGTTCCGCCATGTAAGCTTCAGCTATGAGCCGGAGCGTCCGATTCTCAGGGACATCAACTTCCGTCTCGACAACGGCAAGTGCTTTGCGATAGTAGGCCCGTCCGGTTCGGGAAAGAGTACACTGATAAACCTGATACCGAGACTCTATGATGTTGACGGCGGTGAGGTTCGCTTCGACGGAGTAGATGTCCGCAGGCTCGATCTAGATTTCCTCAGGAAGAATATCGGAATAGTGAGCCAGGAGACATACCTCTTCAACGGCACCATACGTGACAACCTCCTCTACGCAAAACCTGACGCTACGGAGGAAGAACTGATAGACGCCTGCAAGCAGGCAAACATCTATGAATTCATATCCAAGCAGGAAGACGGCCTTGATACCAAGGTCGGCAACAGGGGACTGAAGCTTTCCGGCGGAGAGAAGCAGCGTATCTCCATCGCAAGAATACTCCTCAAGGATCCTGCGCTTATGATATTTGACGAAGCAACATCCGCTCTCGATTCAATATCGGAGCAGAAGATACAGGAGGCCATCGAGCCTCTGATACAGTCCAGAACCAGTATCCTTATAGCACACCGCCTGTCCACTATCCTTGCTGCCGACGAGATACTCGTCATCAAGGACGGCGAGATAGCGGAGAGAGGCACACACGACAAGCTCGTAGGCCTCGGCGGCGTATATACACAGCTCTATGAAACGCAGTTCAGCAAAGCAGCAGGAAAAGAGAAGGAGGTCTCCTTTGACTACACAGAAGGGGAGGACGCTGACGACTGACGGAAGGAGGGCAGAGTATGATCTACATAACCGGAGATACTCACGGAAACATCGACATACACAAGCTTACGAGTGACGGCTTCCCCGAAGGAAATGAACTCACACGCAATGACTATGTTATCGTATGCGGTGATTTCGGACTTATCTGGGATAACTCCTCCGAGGAGCGCTACTGGCTCAGATGGCTTGACAAGAAGCCCTGGACGACCCTATGGATCGACGGCAACCATGAGAATTTCGACCTCCTTGACGAATACGATATTGTTGACTGGCACGGAGCAAAGGTGCAGTTCATTACCGGAAATATCATCCATATCATGCGCGGCTCTGTATTTGAGCTCGAGGGATATATCTTCTTTGCTTTCGGCGGTGCTGAGAGCCACGACAAGGAGAGCCGTATCCCCGGCAGGAGCTGGTGGGAGGCTGAAATGCCTTCAGACAACGATAAGGAGGCCGGAAGAAAGGCTCTTGACGCAGCCGGCTGGAGCGTAGATGTCGTAATAACCCATACTCTTCCCGGCAGACTTCAGAACGCTGTCTTCGGCAGCGAGTACCCGAGCAATTCACTGAATGATTACTTTGACGAGATATCTGAAAAGCTCGATTACAGCTTCTGGTTCTCCGGCCATTATCACAGGTCGGTGATCATCGACGATGATCACATCCTTCTGTACAATGCCATAGTAAAGCTTAATGACGAGGGCTTTGAAGTGGTGCGTGATGATGAAGACGGCAGGTTCTTTCCTGACGGAGAGATATCCGACGAAGACTTTGATTATCTTATGTCTCTCGGCGATGAAGAAATATGATCACAGCATGGCGCTGTCGCAGGCTTCCTTCAGCTTTGCGACGGCGCCCTTTTCTATCCTCGATACATAGGAGCGTGAGATACCGAGCTTTGCTGCGGTCTCCTTCTGCGTGTGCGGAGGAGTATTGTACAGCCCGTACCTGTAGACTATAATTTCAAGCTCACGGCCGTCGAGTACCTTGTCAATGATCCCGTAGAGCTGACGGGAGCGGATATTCAGCAGCACCTGTTCGTGTATATCCGTCCCGTCATCTATCAGATCGAGCAGCGACATGGAATTGCCGTCCTTGTCTGTCTCAACCGGATCGTTGATATAAAGATCGCCTGCGGAGCGCTTTGCTGCACGGAAGCCCATCAGTATCTCATTCTCTATGCACCTGCTCGCATAGGTCGCAAACCTTGCACCCTTGGTATAGTCGAAGGTGTTCACAGCCTTTATCAGCCCTATGGTTCCCGTGGATATCAGTTCATCATTCTCCTGAGGCGAGCCGGCATACTTTTTTGCGATGTGTGCAACGAGCCTGAGATTGTGCTCGATAAGCCTGTCTCTTGCCTCCTTGTCGCCTTCAGCCTTCCTGCGGAAGCACTCCTCCTCATCGGCCTTTGACAGCGGCTTCGGGAAGGTCTGGCTCTCGGCGTGAAGGGCAAACAGGAAAAGCTTTCTCAGAAGATGTAACAGCATGGGGCATACCTCCTTTTCAGATAGACAATAGTATTCACGACTGCTTGAACACTATTCCCGCAGTGCCGGGGACTGTCTTTGCCCTCCCTGAACGGGAATATTTCAGAAAACACTTGACTTTTTCTGTGAAATCGGCTATAATAGACCATAAGCAATGACGGGACTGACCGTTTGAGCCGTTCTATCAGAGAGGAAGCGTGTCCGCAGGGACGCTGGTGAAAGCTTCCGGACGGCAGGCGGGTGCTACCCCTGAGCGTATCCGGGAAACCGGACGCAGTTCAGCGTTACGGACAGAAGAGGGAGGAGAAAGTATCTCCTCTGAATTTGGGTGGTACCACGAGAGCCTTCGTCCCATTTTGGCGGCGGGGCCTTTTTTGTTTTACCGCACCGTACAAGGGCAGGCGGAAGCCTGACAGCACACCGCAAATATTATTAAAGGAGATTTTTATTATGCAGTGGACAGGTCTTAATGATCTACGTGAAAAGTATCTTTCGTTCTTTGAGAGCAAGAACCATACCCGTATGGCGAGCGCTTCTCTTGTGCCTCAGGGCGACAAGAGCCTCCTGCTCATCAACTCAGGTATGGCTCCTCTGAAGAAGTTCTTCCTCGGACAGGCTACTCCTCCGAATGTGAGAGTGACCACCTGCCAGAAGTGTATCCGTACTCCCGATATCGAGAGCGTAGGAAAGACAGCACGTCACGGCACATACTTCGAGATGCTCGGAAACTTCTCCTTCGGTGATTACTTCAAGACCGAAGCTATCGACTGGGCATGGGAGTTCCTTACAAAGACACTTGAGATCCCCGCAGACCGTCTCTGGATAACCATATACGAGAGCGACGACGAAGCTGAGCAGATCTGGGAGAACAATATCGGCATCCCCCACGACAGGATCATCCGTCTCGGCAAGAAGGACAACTTCTGGGAGCACGGCTCAGGTCCCTGCGGCCCATGTTCCGAAATACACTTCGACCGCGGAGAGGCTTACGGCCCCTTCGAGAACTTTGAGCAGGCAAGCGACTGCGACAGAGTCATTGAGATATGGAACCTTGTATTCAGCCAGTTCGACAGCGACGGAAACGGCCACTACGAGGAAATGAAGAACAAGAACATCGATACAGGTATGGGTCTTGAGAGACTTGCCTGTGTAATGCAGGGTGTTGACAATATCTTCGAGGTAGATACAGTACAGAACATCATGAAGCACATCTCCTCCATCGCAGGAGTTGAGTACAAGAAGGATGCGAAGACTGACGTATCCCTCCGTGTAATCACAGACCATATCAGAAGCACTACCTTCATGGTAGGCGACGGCATCATGCCTTCCAACGAGGGCAGAGGCTATGTTCTCCGCCGTCTCCTGAGAAGAGCCGCACGTCACGGCAGACTCCTCGGCATCAAGCGTCCCTTCCTCTGTGAGGTATGCGATACAGTTATCAACGAGAATGCAGGCGCATATCCTGAGCTTGCAGAGAAGCGTGACTATATCAAGAAGATCATCGGCGTAGAGGAAGAAGCATTCGCACGTACAGTAGACAAGGGCACAGAGCTCCTCAACGGCTTCATCGCAGAGCTCTCAGAGTCCGGCAAGAACGTTCTCTCCGGCGATCATGCATTCCAGCTCTCCGATACCTACGGCTTCCCGATAGACCTTACTATCGAGATCTGCGAGGAGAAGGGCCTTACCGTTGATTCCGACCGCTTCAAGGAGCTCGCACTCGAGCAGCGCCAGAGAGCAAAGGCGGATCACCTTGCAAAGGCAGGCTCTTCATGGGCTGACAACAGCATCAAGGTAGATGCTCCAAAGACAGTATTCACAGGCTATACCGACGTTGTATCCGATGATTCCACAGTACTTGCTATCTATAAGGACGGCACGGAGGTAGAGTCCGCAAACGAGGGTGAGGACGTAGTAATCATCATTGACAGGACTCCCTTCTATGCAGAGAGCGGCGGACAGGTAGGCGATACCGGTATCATCTCCACAGGCTCTGCTACAGCAGCCGTTGCCGATACCATGAAGAACGAGGGTCACTTCCTCCACATCGCATCTGTTACAGAGGGTACGATCTCAAAGGGTGACAAGGTAACAGCCTCTATCGATACCAACAGAAGAAACGCAATCAAGCGTAATCATACATCCGCACACCTTCTCCAGTACGCGCTCCGTGCAGTACTCGGCGACCATGTACACCAGGCCGGACAGCTCGTAAACGAGAAGGCCTGCCGTTTCGACTTCAACCACTTCTCCGCAATGACAGAGCAGGAGATTGCAGATGTTGAGAACATCGTAAATATGATCATTATGTCAGCTATCCCCGTAACTATGGAGGAGATGCCTATCGAGGAGGCAAAGAAGCTCGGCGCAATGGCTCTCTTCGGCGAGAAGTACGGCGATACTGTAAGAGTAGTAACGGCCGGCGACTCTGTAGAGTTCTGCGGCGGTACACACGTATCCAACGCAGCTCAGATCGGTCTCTTCAAGATCGTATCAGAGAGCTCAGTAGCAGCAGGCGTAAGACGTATCGAGGCAGTTACAGGTACAGGCGTGCTTGAGCTCCTCAACGGCTACAAGGATTCAATCAGCCGTGCAGCAAAGGCTCTGAAGCTTGCAAACGTTACAGAGCTCCCCGAGAAGTGCGCAGCAGTAGCAGCAGAGCTCAAGGAGAAGGACAAGAAGCTTGAAAGCCTCAACCAGCAGATAGCAAATGCCAAGACCTCCGCTCTGTTTGACAATGCAAAGACAGTAGACGGCATAAAGCTTGTATCTGCACGTATGGACGGCACAGCACCCGATGCACTCAGAAAGCTCGGCGACAGCGTAAAGGATAAGGAAGAAGCTATCATCGCACTGTTTGCAGCAGTAAACGGCGAGAAGGGCACACTTTACTGCGTATGTACAAAGGACGCTGTTGCAAAGGGCGGAAACGCAGGCAAGATCGTCCGTGAAGCTGCTGCAGTAACAGGCGGCAAGGGCGGCGGAAAGCCCGACGGCGCTATGGCAGGTGCAGGAGACATCACAAAGATCGACGAAGCACTTGCAAAGTTTGAGGAGATAGTAACAACTACTATTAAGTGATAAGCTTCCTATGAGGTCTATGATATGCAATTCTATCTTAAATTGTATTTCAGCGGAACAGTTGAAGAGCTTTTCATGATCATGGCTTCATTTCTGAAAAATGAAAGCATTGATCATGAAAAGAAATATGAAAAAGACGGCAGTATAACCGTAGTAACGGATTATTACGTGATATGGAGCCATACTCCTGATGAGAGCGATAAGATATCTTACCGCTTCCTGAAAGAGGATTACGGTGTGACGGTGAATCATAAGATCAGTTTCCAGCTGTATCCTGACGGAACAGATGAAATGATCTGCCGCCTTGTGAGCCGGCTGCTTGACAGTATCGACGGCGATCTGTACCTGACCAGTGAATTTGATGACGATATACTGTACCGGCATGATGAATTGTATATCAAACCTTCGTGGAAGAAGTATTTTGAAAACAAGTAAAGGAGTAATAATTATGGACTGCATTTTCTGCAAGATCATCGACGGCGAGATCCCGAGCACAAAGGTATACGAAGACGAATATGTATACTCATTCAAGGACATAGCTCCTATCGCACCTGTACACTACCTCATCATCCCCAAGGTGCATATCACAAGTGCAAATGACATTACAGAGGAGAACTCCTCTCTCGTGGCAAAGGTATTCGAGGCAGCTGCAAAGATTGCAAAGGCCGAGGGTATCGAGAGCTACCGTATCATCAACAACTGCGGCGATGACGCAGGCCAGACCGTAAAGCACCTCCACTTCCATATGCTCGCAGGCGTTAAAATGGGCTGGGGACCTGAGTCTCTCGGCAAGACCGAATAAGGAGAACACCATGGCCGGAACATACAAGATGACTATAGCAGGTCTTGAAAGAGAGCTGCCGATATGCCCGCTCAACGACAAGCTCGATATCGCCGCTTTCGTAATGTTCTCCGATGTGGAGATCACAGTGAAGTCGGCAGAGGAGCTTCTGAAAAAGTGCCCGGATTTCGATGTTATCATAACAGCCGAATCCAAGGGTATCCCGCTTGCATACGAAATGGCAAGACAGAGCGGCAAGCCCTATGTAGTAGCCCGCAAGTCCGTAAAGCTCTACATGACCGATCCCATATCAGTAACAGTCAAGTCAATCACCACTGCCGCAGAGCAGGTGCTCCACCTCTCAAAGGAGAAGGCCGAGCTGATAAACGGCAAGAAGGTTCTGATACTTGATGATGTTATCAGCACGGGCGAGTCACTCAACGCACTCGAAAAGCTCACAGAAGCAGCCGGAGGAACTATCACCGGCAAGGCAGCAGTCCTTGCAGAGGGCGACGCTGCCGACAGAGACGATATCATATTCCTTGAAAAGCTGCCTCTGTTCTTCAAGTGATCCCTGATACAGAGGAATAATATGAAGCGAAAAACTATTGGAGCGGCAGCAGCATATATGTCGGGATCGTTTTTCGCTTCTTTTCTTTTAGGTATAAACGGTCTCGTTATAACAGCCATAGCCGCCGTCATGCTCTTTGTACTGCGAAAGCGTATCGGCCTTGACCGTTATGATGCAGTGCTTATTACTGTGTTCTTTGCAGCGGCCGTATGTATGCGCCTTGGTTATGAGCATTTTGTCATATCACCGCAGCAGGCCTTTATCGGCAGGGAATGCACCTTTGCCGGTACTGTTGAGGACATAGACCGCTATACCGGTGATACTGCATCATATGTGCTCCGTGGAGCTGTCGTTTCCGACGGCATGGAGCCGGTGAATGCACGTATAACTTACTACGGCGCTGATACAGGTGCATCGGTCGGTGATACTATCCGTATCGGCAGCTGTATGATCACAGCTCCGGAGGACACCTACCTCTACTCTACAAGGAACTACAGCTTTTCACAGCATATCTTCCTTGAGGCGAAGCGGGTGAAGGATACTGAGCTTATAGGACGGGATGGCTTTGTGCTTAAACGAGCCATAGCTTCTTACCGTGAGCGCATGATATCCGATTTCCGTATAGCCCTCGGTGAAAACAGCGGCAGCTTCCTTGCCGGCATAGTTTTCGGTGAAAAGGGTACTCTTGACCGCTCTGCAAAGACTGTCCTCTACAGGACGGGAATCGGTCATCTGCTTGCTGTATCGGGACTTCATGTCTCGATACTTGCAGGTATGATACTGCTCCTCCTGAGAAAGCTGAGAGCAGGCAGAGTGCTGTCATTCACAGTCCTCAATATCTTTATGATACTGCTGATACTAATGGCAGGCAGCCCCGTGTCAGCTATAAGAGCCGCACTGATGCTCGATCTTGTCGTGCTCGCAAAGCTCTTCCGGCGCCGCAGCGATCCGCTCAACGGTCTTGCCATAGCTTCACTGCTCATCAGTATCACAGACCCCTGTGCGATATATTCCGCCGGATTCCTGCTTTCCTTAGCAGGAACATTCGGCATTGCCGTGCTTGCACCATTTATGCTCAAAGGCCATACAGCGGATACTCCTGTACGCAAGGCCGGAATGATACTGCTTACAGGCTTCTTCACGACGCTGTCAGTCTTTCCGCTGTCTCTGTGGTTCTTTGACGAGACTTCTATAATATCACCGGTAACGAACATCGCAGCCGTACCGGTATGCGCTGCAGCTATGGTGACCGGACTCCTTTATGCCATAT
Source organism: Ruminococcus sp. (assembly GCA_017620025.1). GTDB lineage: Bacteria > Bacillota > Clostridia > Oscillospirales > Ruminococcaceae > Ruminococcus. Next base: position 30,135 of record JAFZRF010000021.1, on the reverse strand, counting down.
CCGGCGGTTACGTCAATTTCCTCTGGATAGCCGGTATTCTCCTTGACGGTATGATATCAGCATCGCAGCGGATAGCATCCGTTCCGGGCGTCTATGTCAACCGCTCCGGCTATGAGGTATGCGCAGTTGTCTTTGCATTCGGCATCACAGCTGTAATAATGTACCTCGCATTCCGCAGCAGGAGGATAACGGCAGTCCTGATATCTGCCGCAATGGTATCAGCCGCCGCCGTATCGGTCGTTGTGAACCGCAGCCGTTATAATACTCTTACCGCAGCAGTGCTCGGTGAGAACGGACGTGCCGCAATAGTGGTTACCTACAGGGGCAGAGCTGATGTAATAGACCTCAGCGGCTACTATTCCGACCCGAGGTACGTAAGGAAGTATCTCTCGGTAAACGGCATAAGCAGTGTTGATACCGTGATACTCACAGATAAGGTGCAGTCACTCTACTCCGCCTACGCAGAGGAGCTTGCCCTCTGCGATATCGGTACATGGATAATATCCGGTGATGCTCCGGTAAGTGAAGAAGACAAAGCTGTCATGCTCACGGAAGGCGAAGCCGAGATCGATACAGAGAGCCTGCATTACAGCCTCTCTGACGGCATACTGACCGTCTCACTGCCGGACGGAAAAAGACTAATGACTGTACACAGATACGATACGCCCTGCGATACAGCAGACGGCGCAGAGATCATCTACGGCAGCAGGTCAGCAGGGTATATTCCCGCCATGCCGGATATAAGCAATTTCGAGCTCGTTTTCAGCTCAGACGACGAATACTACATAAGGAGGCTCTGATGCCTAAAACAGATGCACGAACAGCCCTCGCCCGTGCCAGGAAGGACGGGCCTGACAGGCTTTACTATATATACGGTACCGACGTTATAAAGGTGCAGGCTCTTACAAAGAGGCTCATCGAAGCCGCAGTCGGTGAAAACGAGGACTTCGGCCTTACCCGCTTTGAGGGCAGAAAGCTTGATATGTCCCTTCTTGAGGACACTATCCAGCAGATGCCGATGATGACGGAGTACAACTGCGTCTTCATCAATGACTATAACTGCGAGAAGCCCTATGAAGACCTCCGCGGCAAGTCTCCGGACGATATCACGAAGTCCCTGCTTGCAGTCCTGAAGGAGATACCGCCGCATACCGTCGTGATCTTCAATGTCACCGGCTTCGAGATAAAGCTCAAGAAGGGCGCTATTGCAGACAAGAACAAGAAGCTTGCCGATTTCGCCGACAAGAACGGCACTGTCTGCGAGCTGAACGTACCCGCACCTGCCGATATGGCGAGAGAGATCTCGGCGAAGGTATCTGCAAGGGGCGGTCTGATGTCCCTTGACTGTGCCCGTGAGCTCAGCGAGATGTGTCTTTCCGACACACTGATGATAGAGAACGAGATAGACAAGCTCTGCGCATATGCGGCAGGGCGTGAGATAACCCGTGATATGCTCACTCTCCTCGTTCATCAGCAGAGCGATATCAACGCCTACAAGCTTGCTGATGCGGTAGTATCCATGAACCGCAATGCAGCCTTTGAAGCCATAAGCGAGATCAATATCGACAAGAACAACAGGGTCGAGGTGTTCTATGCCATAACAAGCTCATTCATAGACCTCTACCGTGCCATGGCCGCAAGGGCATCCGGAAAGCAGATACCGGACGTCATGCACGATTTCGGCTATAAGTGGGAGTTCAAGGTAAAGAACGCCTTCCGCAGCAGTACACGCATGAGTCCCTCGCATCTCAGGAAGTGCATAGGCATACTTCGTGATATGGCACTTACGATGAATTCCTCATCAGCCGATCCCCGTGTGCTTCTTGAAAAGGCAGTGGCATCGATGCTCATGACAGAGAACGGCAGGCGCAGATAATATGATAAGTGTAAAGGAAGCCATAATCGTTGAAGGCAAGTACGACAAGATAAAGCTTGCCTCAGTCGTTGACGCAGTCATAATAGTAACAAACGGCTTCGGCATCTTCCGTGACAGGGAGAAGCTCGAGCTGATAAGATACTACGCCCGGAAGACGGGCATAATAATCCTTACCGATTCCGACAGCGCCGGAAGGAAGATAAGAGGCTACATACGCAGCGCCGTCAATGAAGGGCGCATCATCAACGTGTACATCCCCGATGTCTTCGGCAAGGAAAAGCGCAAGGAAAAGCCCTCGGCGGAGGGAAAACTCGGCGTCGAGGGGATAGATGTCAAAACGCTCACAGCCGCATTCGAGAAGGCGGGTGTCTTCTCCGATGAGAGAACAAGTGAGCCGGATATAACCAAGCTCACTCTTTACGAGCTCGGTCTCAGCGGCGGAAAGGACAGCAGCGCACTCAGACAGAAGCTGCAGCGCTCGCTCGATCTGCCCTCACTGATGTCTGCCGGAGCCCTCATAGAGGTGCTCAATACAATGATGACAGCCGAAGAGCTCGGAGAACACGTAAGAAAGCTGAAGGAGGAAGAAGATGATATATAGCAGCCTTATCTTTATATACGCCTTTCTTCCGCTGTCTCTTCTTGCTCATAAGATTGCACCGGCAAAGTACAAGGAGCTCGTTCTTCTGATACTCAGTCTTGTATTCATATCATTTTCCGGCCTTGCCGTGCTTGTATTCGCAATAGCCTATGCCGCACTCAACTATTCCGGCGGCCTTGTGATACAGCGTGCAAAGGACGCAAAAGGTCTGTCTGTGATCCCGCTTACAGCATTCCTGTCTGCGGATATCGGCATTATGATACTCCTCCGTTCAAGGATACTTACAGGTCTGAGCGGAGTCATCGGTCTCCACCGTATACTGTGTCCGCTCGGTCTCAGTCTTGTTACACTCTCGGCTGCCGGATACCTTATGGATATATACTTCGGCAGACAGAGAGCCGAAAAGGATATGGTACGTTTCGGCCTTTTCATACTCATGTTCCCGAAGATCATAATGGGGCCGGTGCTTACCTATAACAGGTATGCCCGCATCATGGATAAGCGCTCACAGTCTGCGGAGGCTCTCGGAGCAGGTCTTACTCTTTTTATGAAAGGCCTTGCAAAGAAGGTGCTTGCAGCAGATAATCTGTATATGCTCTATTCCGCCGTAAACGGTGTGAAGGTAAAGGAGCTCACAGCGCTGACGGCATGGACCGGTGCCGTTGCCTATGTCCTCTGTCTATATTTCACTCTGTCCGGTTTTGCAGATATGGGAGCGGGCACAGCCCGATGCTTCGGATATACCTTCCCTGACAGCTTCAGATACCCGCTCTTCAGCAGCAGGCTCGGCTACTTTGCGACGAAATGGCATATCCAGCCTGTTCGCTGGTTTGTCAGATACATTGAGCGCCCATTGCAGAAGCTCACTTCACACAGATGGCTTCAGGCACTGATATCCGTATCAGTATGCGGCATTATCGGCTTCTGGTACCGTTTCAATACCAACGGACTTCTCTGCGGTCTTATCTTCGGACTGCTCCTGCTGATCGAGAGATTCCTGAGCGGTTTCAAGATCATGAAGCCCACAGGAGTGATGTATACCTCAGTTCTGATAATACTTCTCGGAGTACTGTTCTCAGGAAATACAGTATCCTCTTCCATGAGGTTCATAGGAGCGATGACAGGCTCTTCAAGGGAGCTTGCAGACTCCCTGACCGTATATCTTCTGCGCTCATACAGCGTGCTTCTCCTTATCGCTATGTATGCATCATCCGATCTTTTGCGCACCATGCTCATCAGGTCAGGCAGCGCGAAGCTCAGGTCGGTGCTGACAGGAGCAAGACCGGTGATAGTGCTGCTGCTCCTGATATCCTGCACTGCACTGATGTCATACAGCGGTTCATCGGATATGATACTTCTCAGGCTCTGACAGGAGGTAAGTATGAAAAGAATATCAAATGTCATAACAGCCGTTTCGGTCACTCTGTTCATTGCAGTTATGCTTGTTCTGACCCTTATCAGTGCTGTTACCGGAGAAGGCAGCGGTAACGCGAAAAAGGGGAGCGCTCTCAGTACGGTGATCTCACTTGTTGACGGAAGTATCGGTGAGAAGATCACAAAGGATTTTGCCGGAAGCTTTTCCGGAAGGATAGACTGGGTCGCGATCGATGCCAAGACAGAATCGGCCATCTGCGAGAACATTGTAAACGGTGTATATATCGCCGATTCACGCCTTATCGAGGCAGATAATACAGCACGGACGGTATCGGGAAAATGTGCATCCTCGATACTCAGTTACACCAATGTATATGACGGAGCGGTATGTCTTGTTGCAGTACCTGGTTCAGCCGGAGTTTATTCCGAACTGCTGCCGGAGTATATGGATTCACGTACACAGAAGCAGCTGATAGACCGCTTCTATGAGCTGCTCGACACAGGTGTCCGCCGTATCGACGCATACAACCGTCTGAAAATGCTCAGCGATAACTATGTTTATTTCCGCAGTGATAATAAATGGACGAGCTACGGCGCATACTGTGTATACAGGACAGTCATCCAGAAGCTCGGCTTCCAGCCTCTTTCCTATGACAAGTACTCTATAGAGCACGCCGCTGATTCCTACTGCGGAGATCTCTACAGCAGGACACAGTATATGCACTGCAGTCCCGATCTTCTCGATATATATACCTATGACGGCGACACGGAGGTAACAGGATGTACTCTGCGTGAGAACGACGGAACGGAAACGGAATGTCCTCTGTATAACAGAGATGCTCTCCGCTCCGATAATATGTATGCGCTTTATCCCGGCGTAGGTCACCCTATGATCAATATACGAACCTCCAACGGAAACGGAAGAAAGCTCCTTGTGATCGGCGATGATTACGCAGCCAGCTTTGTTCCGTTCCTCCTGCAGCACTACAGTGAGGTAACGGTAATATATCCGGAGCATACAACGTTGCCTCTCAGCAGCTACACAGACAATACAGAATACGAGCGAACCCTCTTCCTCTTCGGCATAGACAGCCTGTGCGGAGAGAACATTCTCGAGGAACTGCTCAGTGAATACACCAAAGGAGACAGATTGATATGAAAGCACTTGTAACAGGCGCCACATCAGGCATCGGAAAAAGCATAGCACGCAAGCTTAAGGCGAGAGGCTGGGAACTCATCCTGACAGGCCGCAACGAGGAGGCACTTGCCTCACTGAAAAAGGAACTCGGAGACGGAGTAGAAACTATAGCCGCCGACCTCGCAGACCGCAAGCAGATATTCAGGGTATACAGCTTCTGCACAGACAAGGGCGTGGATATGCTCGTAAACAATGCCGGCTATGGTATCTTCGGCAGATTCGACGAGACGAGCCTTGATGACGAGCTCGATATGATAGAGGTCAATATCGTTGCAGTCCATATCCTCACAAAGCTTTTCCTGCGTGACTTCAAAAAGCAGAACAGGGGAATAATACTGAACGTTGCTTCAAGTGCAGGCTTCCTCACCGGACCTCTGCTCTCCTCATACTACGCCTCAAAGAACTATGTAGTGCGACTTTCACTTGCCATTGCAGAGGAGCTCAGACGTGTCGGCTCTGACGTAAGCATAACCGTGCTTTGTCCCGGTCCTGTTGATACCAACTTCAATAACCGTGCAGGCGTTACATTCAGCGTAAAGCCGATATCCGCCGATGAAGCAGCGGAGTATGCTCTCCGCAGAGCCTTTGCCCGCAAGCTGATCGCTATACCTGGTATCGGAGTAAGAGCAGGAGTATTTGCCTCAAGGTTCGCACCGCATAAGCTGCTCTCAGCTATTACCTACGAGATACAGAAGAGCAAACTCGGAGACAGTAAATGAGGGATATCAGCTATCGTGTAGCTCTCGGAGGTATAGTTGCTGCGCTCTGTCTGATATGTATGTTCCTTGCGGGCATAATGCCGGCGCTGTATATCATACTACCCATGATAGCCGGAGTGCTGCTGATGATAATAGTAACAGAGGTCAGTGTAGGCTGGGCAGCGCTCACGTATATAGCGGTCGGGCTGCTGTCAATGATAATATGCGCCGATAAGGAGGCATCACTGCTCTTTATCATCGTGTTCGGTCATTATCCTATGCTCCGGTACTATATTCAGAAGATAAAGAGCCGTCCGCTGCGCACCTTCGTCAAGCTACTGCTCTTCAACACAACACTTGTCATTTACTACTGGATAACCGTTACGCTGCTCGGTCTCCAGTCTGCTGATGATTCACTTGGCGATCTCGGAAAAGCCGGACTTGTCGGGGCGCTGTTGGTATGCAATTTCATACTTGCCTGCCACGACTTCAATCTCGGCTTTATCCATGCTTACTACGTAAAGAAAATGCGCCCTCTGTTCAGGCGCAAGAGATAAAAGATTCGGGATTCTAAAGGGGCTGCGCCCCTTTAGCGGAGTCCAGAGGCAGCGCCTCTGGCAGGGTGTGGGACAGCGTCCCACGAATATCCGCAGGGCGCTTCGCAAGGGGTGAATTCCAAAACAGTCCGGGGGACTGTTTTGGAAGAGGGGACGCCTTGCAAGTGAAGGCGTCCCCTGATTTAACTATGGTTTATTGAAAGAATGAAACAAGGGCACCGCGGTGCCCTTGTGTTTTTATGTATTGTACCCGTATCAGATCTTGAACAGCTTGTATTTGCCGTTATTGTCCCTGGTGAGTATTACTTCCGTGTTGGCGGCTATGCCATAAACTGCGGATGTATCGACCTTTACATCGGTAAGTATCTCATGGGTATCGGTGGTTTCAAGTGTATAGTAATAGGTCTGCTGGCTTGTGCCGCTTGAATTCATAACGCTCTCTGTTCTTTTGTCTCTTACGATAACGTGTCTTGAAGTATATTTTTCACCCGGATCTTCATTGAGAAACTTGCTGAAGAAGACTGCTAACGCAACAACGATTACCAGAATTATTGCAAGCAGGATGAATAGTGTAATAAGAAAATCATCGCTTATAAGAACGCTCATTACAACGAATCCAAGCGGGAATAAAGCAAACACTGCCGCAATGATTATGAGAGTCTTGACCTGGCTCTTTTTAAGTGAGCGTATAGACTGTACATCAGAATCTGACATCGGATAGAACAGAAGACTGTCAATATCTGCTGAAACTCCGCCGAGTTCATGTGCTTTTTCTTCGGGAGTCTCCTCGGGAGGCGCAAGCGGGGGAGTATATACGCCTGCATCGATAAGCTCATCAGCCGGGAATACATCGAAATTGCTCACCTTGTTCTTTACGATAAATACCCTTGATCCTGTGCGGAATGTCTTTCCGTACATAGTCCCGACAAAGCTGTTCATGATTTCGCCTGTATCATCAAACCTGACTGTGAAGTGGTAGTAGGTGGATGTTGAAGTATCCTCGCCCGTGCCTGTGGTCTCGGTAGTTGTATAGCAGGATACTATAGTGGCGTACCTGCCGCCGGCCGGTGTACGATAGATCTGATATATGGAAAGCATGACGAATATCCATCCGAGGAAACTGAAGATAAGGAAACCTATCAGAGCGGAGGAGAATGCTTTTCCGCCGCTGAATGAAAGTGTCATTGCGCCAGCGATCAGTATAATAACAATACCGGCAATCGCAAACATGATATAGTGACGTTTCTTGATCCTGCGTGTATATTCTATCTCTTCTCTGTTCAGCGTATAGAAATCTGCTGAATTTATAGGATGATTTCTGCTTGTAGTAGCCATGTTACACCTCTTTTGTCGTTTTTATACATCGTCTGACAGTTCCTGCTGTTATACCTTAATTTTACCATATATACGGCACAAAATCAAGTCTGTTGACAAAAAATCCGCACCTTTTGACAAGGTGCGGTATCTGTTTGTCCCCTGATACATCGGAATACAAAAAATGTATCAAAGAATTATGATACAGGCAGACTGTGCAGAACAGTCAGACAGTGCAGAAAAGTCAGACCGTATCTCTGCCGTATCATCTATCTTACAGCCCGTTGCCGGGCAGCAGGATCATATAAAATACTGATTGTAAGTATAGGGTATTTCAACGGTGGTGAATTCACCGCCGGGGGAAGTCCTGAATCTTACCTCAGCACTTTCCTCTCCGTACTTTATGCTGAAATTCTCTCCGGATATATCGTTTTCGCTTCTGAGCAGGTTTTCTATATCTTCGCCGAAGGGCTTGAATCCGGGAGTTAATTCAAATTCATCCACGAGCTTGTATCCGCTTGCCGGAGCGAAGCCGAGACTGTAGCGTGAGTACAGTGCAAGAGAACTCTCGTCATTGAAATCATACTGACATACAGCAAGGTACCAGTTGCCTGATTTGTTCTCACCGGGATCATACCTCTGATCAAGCAGCCTGTGGCTTCTCATTTCAATGGTATCAACACCTGAGATATCATTCTTATCGAATACATAGAATTTGATCATCATATAAGCAATGTCGCCGTAATCGGGTATATGCTTCTCGTGTATGGTGAGCTTATCGCCGCTGATCTCAGCTCTGCAGAAATCATCTTCATTGAAGTTGCTTGTCAGGTGAGCATAGACAGATTTTGTGTCAAACAGTGCTTCATTGAATTCTATTCCGCAGCGGTCTTTTACATCAGCTGCAAAATAATCCATGAATGATCTATAGTTTGATTTGTCATAGTTCAGTTCAAAGTTTTCTTCGCTGAGGTAGGAAAGGAATTCGTCGTACGATGTGATAAGCTTATCTTCCTGTTCGTTCTTCGGATAGGAATACATTATCTCACATACATCACAGTTTATGTTCTTTCTGTCTGCGTCTTTCCAGATAAACTCAGGATTGCCGTTATTTATGCCGGTCATGTTCCTGCTGATGCTTACCTGATGGATCTCGATGTATTCTTTTGCTGTCTCAGCCGGATCTGCCTTCATATTGACAGTGATGTTGTTGCCTTCACGGTCGTCAGCGATATTGAAATCGACGCTTTCAACCATCTGAGGATCAAGACCGCCTGAGTTGTTGGTCAGACGGAGAAGCAGTACGTTGTTCTTGAAGAAGCCCGGGTCATAGCGCTTCTCAAGATCTCTGCAAACAGCCTCACGCAGCAGTGAACGAAGGGTAGTTGTCAGCTCGTTGTAATCAGTGATAACGTAGCTCTCGCCCATAATAGCTGACTTGATGCCCTTATCTGTGCCGTACTTTGTGACATCCTTGATATAGGAATATCTCTTTTCCTCGGCATCTGTCTTTATCAGCTTTTTGCGGAGGAATACCAGATCGAAGGAATCAACGGAGCTGTCACCGTTGATATCAGCGGCAGCTGTTATCTTAGTACCGCCTGAAAGGAGATACTTGTTCAGTGAAACGAGATCGGCTACGTTGAAGCTGCCGTCACCGTTTACGTCGTTCTGAACAGCCGGAACACTTACCTCTGTAGGCGCTTCTGTAGGCATATAAGGGAGAGGAGGTGAGAATCTGACATATTCAGACCAGCCGTTCTCTGCAGGACAGAAGTCATAAGCATTGTATGACAGATCTATAGTAATGTTTAACAGACGCTGCGAATCCCTTTCAGGAAGATCATAGATGCGGTAGTATCTGTCTTCTCCGGTACGTGTCATAAGGTCATCTGATGCTCCGGTCTTACCTTCGTATATTACAGGAGGATCAACAGAGGGACGGATCTCAAATTTTGTCTCAGCTGAGGGAGTACCGATAACGAGCTTCTGTGAAGCGTTATATTCGTATTGTGACATAACGAACGGAGAAGCGCAGCCGTCATCGGAAAGCTTGCTGTTGACATATGAAATATAGATGCCGTTCGTCAGGTCATCCAGCGAGATAAAATTGTGTGTAAAGCAGGCGTTGTATTTCTCGGGATCCTTTTCAGCCTCCTCCTCGCATTTCTTGACGTAGGCTTCTATTTCTTCTTCGGGACACATATTTGCATTACCGAGATACTCTACCTTTACACCGTCAGTGGTATCGATAAGATAGGATTCGAGACACGGATAGAAGCAGTGGAAGTGGCATTCAGTATTGCCGCTGCTGTTCTCCGGTATTTTGAATTGGATTATGCTCTCGAAACTGGAATAAAGCGATACGAGGTATCTTCCTTTTTCTTTAGTTTCAGGACGGATCGTCATACCGATATCAAGATCCTCAGTCTGATAGGACAGTGACGAGCTGACGAGATATCCAGTTGAGAATACTGAATGCTCTATGTCGATAGGGTACAGGTAGATACTGCCGTCATCATTGATTATATATCCGTCGGGATGCTTTGCCAGAAATTCCTCAAAATCCCTTGCGTTTTTGGGATAGTCAATATCGGCAGCCGAAGTGAATACAGGTACTGCGCACAGCAGCATGGCAGCAGCTGATGCAGCAGCGAATAGCTTGTTTAGCTTTTTCATAATTACGCCTCCTTGTTATGATTTAATGAATAAAACTTTTATTTTTGACTCTGGTGATACCTTTGGATGAATATAATTTAATTTCTCTTCTTTTGGAAAAACTCAGTGATTTCTTCCATGGTGAGCTTATAGTCATTGAATTCATCGTTCCGGAAGTAATCTGAATCTAAATGGAAGATATACCATGAACCCCATGTCGTCAGACACGGAGTGTCTGTGACATCATGTGTTAAGAATAGGCATATATCTCCCGGCTTCGGTTCTCTTTTGATATCTGTATCATCATAGATGTATATATCAGAAGGTCCGTCATAGATGTATTTATGCTCACTGTTTTCTGAAAAATATTGACAGATCTCTGCCTCAGGTGATATTACAAGCATACTTCTTATCTGATTATTTTCAAGCTGATCAGGCTTTATATATCCTCCGTACATGCCGACCGAACATACGTCATCCTTTTCAACATCACCATATAAAGGGTCGATGACAGTTACGTTCTGAACTAATAAATGTGTTCCATCATCGAGAACTGTGTAGAAAACATCATCTACTGATCCGATAAATGCCCGATCGTATAAACTAAGCTTTAAAGGATTAAATCTGTCGGGATCATAATCACATTCATAACCGCAAAGCTCTGAAAGACTAAAAGAATCTGACGGAGTATCTATTGCAGAATCGGGAGAAATGTAGTAATCTCCGTTATGTATGGATTTTTTATTTGTATCTTCTGTATCTTCCGGAGCAGGAGTCGTTTCTGTTTTGGTTGACGTGTCATTATCTGATCCTGAACTGAAAGTGGGCAACGGATAAATATGGGTGTAGATATCTCCGTTCTTATTGATCGGAAAAGATATTTCAAAATCATCAAATGAGACTACATATTTTTTCACTTTGATATCAGCGTTAGTGAAACTGTCAGCAATATCATGATCTATTTCAATATCGTCGATATACTTGTAATTGTAGCAAGGTGACATGAACTGTACATAATCTGCATCGATAGAGATAAAGCTTCTTCCGGCGAAATCCGACTTAAAGACATATACTGTGTTGTCATTGTAGCCGCCTTTGCCGGGGCCGTCTTTAAGGATCATTTCCTCTTTCTCGGGATTGCACTGCGTCATCTCAAACTCGATATTATTCAGATCAGCTCCCTTAAGCTCCATTTTATCGAATATATACATCTCGCCGCCCTGCACAACTACATCACCGAAAATGTCTGGATCAATAAGATAATCAAGACAGAGCGTGTTTCCTCTGAGTACAGCTTTGGAAGCATTAACAAACTGATCGTGGGTCAGATATCCGGCACTTCTGAATAATACAGCGTGGCTCTCAAAGAACACAGTTGCTGATTCTTCGGTGAAGTAAGCAGGAACGACCATTTTATCAAGATCCGGGTCATATACTCTGCTTCCATAGAACTGGTTGAGAGTATCGAGTGCTTCCTGTGTTAATTCCTCGTCAGTAAAATCCGTCGACCAGTTGTATTCTTTAATGTAATTCTTTAATTCATCAAAGGATGTTACGAAGCCGTCGCTAATATCGCATTGATCAGCTGTTTTGCGTGTATAACTGAGGTTTATGGCATCTTCCTCACGCCATACGACGTTCTGTCCTGTGTAATTCTCCTTAGGATAGCTCACCTGATGCAGGATAGCCTGTTTCTTTGTGCAGTCCGTATCATCGGAATCATCAAGGCTCTTTCTGTGCTTGGTTATCGTTATAACGCCGTTTTCTTCGCTGATATCAGTTCCGTCGGGAACTGCGTATCTGTCATCCCAGAGCTCTGCATCAATGAAGAGCACATTATCCTTGAAGTAATTCTCGTCATAGATATCGCAAAGCGCAGTTACGACGAACGGACGGAACACACCGTCAAAGGTTGCTTTAAGCTCATCTGTTGAGGTGATCACAGCATCGATACCGTTCAGAAGCTTTTTGCAGCCGAGGTACTTTACCATTGCAGTACCGTCGTACCTGTAGGATATACCGTTCTCCTTGATATCAGACTTTATCTCTGCGATGATCTTCTCACGCATAACGACGAAGTCAAAGGTATCAACATTTCCGTCCGTGTTGAGGTCAGCTGCCTTGTACTGTGTCTCGGTAAACTCTTCCTTGCCGAGCAGATACTCCATGATCAGAACAGCGTCCGATACTGCAATGCTGCCGTCGGAGTTGATATCACCGGTAACGGCGGTTACCTCCGGTACAGTGATGCTTGCTGCCGATGCAGAGACAGCAGGTGCTGCTGCTGTCGCTGCAAGAACGGCTGAGATGATTAGTGAAGCAGTTTTTTTCATGATTGATTCCTCCCCTTGATGGCGGTTTAACCATCCTCTTTTTTCTTCTGGAAGAATGCGATGATCTCTTCCATTGTGTACTTATAATCAGTGTATCTGTCATTCTGGAAGTAGTCTGAATGCAGCAGGAAGATGCCCTGAGAGCTGTTTCTTGCCGGCAGCAGTTTGTCTTGTAAGGTGTATGTCAGGAATAAGCATATATCTCCGGGTCTGGGTTCTCTTGAGAGAGCTGTATCGTCATAAACGTATACGTAAGAAGGTCCGTCATAGATATAATGGCCATCATCAGTTTCAATGAAGTACTGACTAATTTCTGAATCAGGAGAGTTGTCCTTTATTTTCTCTATCTGATAATCAGAAAGCTTATCAGCCTTTTTATATCCTCCGAAAGTGACGACTGAGCAGACATCATCAGGCTCAACATCTCCGTACAGAGCATCCAGAACGGTGACATTCTGAACTATCAGATTAGTTCCGTTAGAGTTTACTGTACAGAATACTTCATCGACGTATCCTACAAATGCCTGTTCATAGCGGATATATCTCAAGTAAGTAAATTTGTCATATCCGTATTCGTTATCACTCGTCCGCTCTTCGTTATATAATTCAGAAAGCGGAATGCAGTATGACGGAGTATTCAATGCATTAACGGGATCAATGTAATAATCTCCGTTATGTATCGATTTTTTATACGTATCTGTCGGAGTGGTAGGTGTTACGTCTTCACGAGCCGGTTGTGTCGGCACCATTGTGCAGTTTGGCGTGTCGTAACCGGACGGCCAGGTGTATACAGGTTCTGTTGCTTCAACCGAATTGCTTCCGTTGTCCCTTGTTGCAGGCTGAGTCATAGCCGGCGGGGGATATACATAAGTTGCAGGCGGAGTGGTTTCAGCCGGAACATATGTCGCTGCCTCTGTCGAAAATTCGATTTGATCTGTACCCGGCTCTTCAATCGGAGCTACAATCGGATCTGTGCTTGGATCTTCGCGTCCCTCTGTAGGCGTAGGTATATTGTCGGCAGGCTTCGTTCTAACCGGTTCGGTCTGTGTTTCCGGAGGTGCTTCCGCCGTAGTGGCCTTTGGTACACTCGTCACCTTGACCTTTTCTGTGGACTTTGTCCTTATTGTCGTTGCTGCCGGTCCGGTGCTTACAGCGCTGGCCGTAGTGGTAATACGAGCAGACTTTGACGAAGTTGCAGATGCCGTTGTAGTTACACGAACTGTTCTGGACGATGTAACAGCTGCTGTTGTCGCTGAACTGCCGTGAGCCCTTGTTGATACGGCTGTTGTAGCTGTCTCATGAGAGCGGCCTGTATCGTGAGCACGTGTTGACTCGGGAGTGCGTCCTGTCTCAGGGGATGAAGGTGAGGTAGGTGCAGGCGAAGCTGCTGTTCCCTGAAATCCGGGGCTCTGCGTTGCCTGAGTCTGTGTGCCTGTACCGGCTGTTTCTGTCTGAGCACCGGCTGTTGTGATGGCAGGCTCTGTTGTGCGTCCCTTCTTTGTTGCGGGTTCTGTAGCTGCTGTGGTAGCTGTAGGTTCCTCGTCGTCTGTAGGCTGCTGCTCATCAGGGGCTGCAGTGGTATGTGTTTCTGTAGAAAATTCGGTCTCTGTAATATAATCAGGATGATTATGATGATCCTGCACAAGGTCAGGAGTTGCTTTTCCGGCTACCCATATAGAGAAGGCTGCTGCGGCAGCTGCTGCAATTGAGCCTATCTTCAGGATAATGGGGAGCTTTGACTGCTTTTTCTCGGTTTTTCCGGAGTCGCCGAAGGTAAACAGGAGAGCCATGGCCTTATCGTCTTTTTCACGCTCTTCCTGAGCTTCCTCAAGCTTGCTGAAGAATTCATCCTTTCTGACCGGATCCGGAATACCGAATGCTTCTGTTAATCTATCACGAATATCGTTCTTCAACTTTCTCCCTCCTCTACGAGTGCGTCTTTAAGCCGGTCAAGAAGGCCTTTCAGCCGGCGGTTGACCGAAAATCTTGAAATACCATACATTTCACTTATGACATTGACCGGAACTTCGTTGACATACCTTAAAAGCACCATTTCTCTCTCATCCTGTGAAAGAGAGGCAAGCGCCTGCCTTAAAGCGAGGCTTGTCAGAGTATTTCTCTCGAGCTCTCCGGATCCGGGGGCTTCAAGTATGTCAGAATAATCGGAAATATCCGATTCGGAAGGCTTTTTGTAGTGATCCTTGCAAAGATTGCCTGCGATAGTGTACAGAAGCTGCAGCTTCTTTGATACATCGTGATATTCCGGCTTTTCCAGGTATCGAAGGAAGGTTTCCTGGGTTATATCTTCGGCTATTTCACGGTTATGTACACGTATCCAGCAGTAACGATATATCTTATCGTACTGTTCTTTTAAGTCAATTGACAATAGTATTCCTCCCTTCATACAGTTTAACGATCGGTGTGCCCGTTATGTGCGGGTTGAATTGTAAACATTTTGTGAACACGATGTCAGACTTATAATCACCTTAAATTATAGCATATTTATCCTGATTTGTAAATGAAAAGCAGTAAATATATGACAATTTGTTCTGTTCGTGATTGTGCATCTTGTAGTATTACAGCGCATTCTATTGACATAACATTATATACTATGATAGAATAAGGAAAAGCACGAAAATGAAATGCTGCCTCAAATAGGTCAGCACCACAGGATCGCCGCCTGTTCTCCGCACATCTAAATACGGAGACAATCTGAAAGGAGAGGATCATGGATAAGATAACCGACCGACAGCTGTTCGATCATGTCAAGGAGCATTACGGGGCTGAGCCGGAGTATCTCTGGAAAAGGACACCTGATGCAGCCGTACTGCGCCGGAGCGATAATAATAAGTGGTTCGCTCTCATAATGACAGTTCAGGCATCAAAGCTCGGCATCGGCAGCGACAGAAGGGTGCGCATACTCAACGTGAAATGCGATCCTCTGATGGGAGGCTCTCTTATTAAAAAGGAGGGTTATTTCCCCGGCTATCATATGAACAAGCAGGCATGGATATCAATACTCCTTGACGGAACAGTCCCGGAGGAGGAAGTCATATCAGCTATAGATATCAGCTATACATTGACCGGATAACCTGTTATAAGAAAGAGTTATAAATATTTTTGAGAGTTTTTTCAATCAGCTATTGACAAAAGCTATAAAGAGTGCTATACTATAAACATACCAAACAGATAGGTAAAATAAGAAAGGATGTGAGGACCGTGTCTGAATGGTATGTCAGTTTATCTGATAAACGATGTTGAAACTGGTTTTCATCATTATTATAACAGTTTACAATTAATATTTATATAAAGGAGAAATGAACCATGTCAGTATACACAAGAATTACAGACCTTATCGGAGGTACACCCCTCGTAGAACTCACAAACATTGAGAAGGATGCAGAGATCGGAGCTAAGATCGTTGCAAAGCTCGAATTCTTCAATCCTGCCGGAAGCGTTAAGGACAGGATCGCAAAGGCAATGATCGACGATGCAGAGGAGAAGGGACTTCTCAAGCCCGGCAGCGTAATCATTGAGCCCACCAGCGGTAATACGGGTATCGGTCTTGCTTCCGTAGCTGCTTCAAGAGGCTACAGACTCATCATCACAATGCCTGAGACCATGAGCATTGAGCGCCGCAACCTGATGAAGGCTTACGGTGCAGAGCTTGTTCTTACAGAGGGAACAAAGGGAATGAAGGGCGCTATCGCAAAGGCTTCCGAGCTTGCAGCAGAGATTCCGGACAGCTTCATTCCTTCACAGTTCACAAATCCTGCAAACCCGAAGATCCATAAGGAGACCACAGGTCCCGAGATATGGAAGGATTCTGACGGCAAGGTAGATATCTTCGTTGCCGGTGTAGGTACAGGCGGAACTATCAGCGGTACAGGCGCATACCTCAAGTCTGTAAACCCGGATATAAAGGTAGTTGCAGTTGAGCCTAAGAGCTCTCCCGTTCTCTCAGAGGGCAAGGCAGGCCCGCACAAGATCCAGGGTATCGGCGCAGGCTTCGTTCCTGAGACTCTTGATACAGGTATCTATGACGAGATCATCACAGTAGAGAACGATGACGCATTCGCAGCAGGCCGCCTTGCAGCACGTACGGAGGGTATCCTCGTTGGTATTTCCTCAGGTGCAGCTCTCTGGGCAGCTATCGAGCTTGCAAAGCGTCCTGAGAACAAGGGCAAGACAATTGTAGCGCTTCTCCCTGATACAGGAGAGCGTTACCTCTCAACACCCATGTTTGAATAAGACTGGAAATATCCCGGAAAATAAAGCGCCGTACACTCCGGAACCGGGGTGTACGGCGTATTTCAGATAATATAATCGTCTCCGATCTTGTCCGAGGTGTGCTCGATGATATCCTTTATTGAGATGCCGTCGAGGTATTCGGTAACTGCCTTGAACAGTCCCTCCCATACGTACAGTGTTGCACATTCATCGGCTCTGTCGCAGGTATTAGGCTCGTAATCGAGGCAGGATACAGGTGCAAGGCTTCCTTCAGTTGCCCTGAGTACATCTCCTACGCTCAGCTCTGAGGAATCGGCGGAAAGGATGTATCCTCCGCGGTTGCCGCGGTTCGTATGGAGTATACCGCTCTTGTTGAGCATAGGTACGATCTGTTCGAGATACTTCTTGGATATGGACTGCCTGTCAGCAACATCCTTGAGTGATATAAAGCCTTCACCGGTGTGCTCTGCAAGGTCGATGACCAGTCTGAGTGCATACCGTCCTTTAGTAGATATTTTCATATAGTTCCTCCCGGGAGTTTTCTTTTTCTTATTATAACATAGGTTTACTATGTTTTCAAGTATTATTTTCATTTATTCAGATATAAGTTCTGAAGGAAGGAGCAGACATGACTCTTCAGCAGCTCAATTATGTTATCACGATCTCTGAGACCGGTTCCATGAACAAAGCCTCGGAGCTTCTGTATGTTGCACAGCCTTCACTTACAAGCGCAGTGCGTGAGCTTGAAAAGGAGCTTGGAATAACCATATTCAACCGGAGCGGAAGGGGAGTGACTCTTACTGCCGACGGTGCCGAGTTCATAACCTATGCCCGTCAGGTATACCAGCAGTACGAGGTGCTGCGTGAGCATTACATCGACGGCAACATACGCAGAAAGTTCGGCGTATCCTCGCAGCACTACTCATTCGTGACGGAGGCCTTCGTAGAGCTGGTCAGGGATTTCAACACTGCCGACTACGATTTCGCTATCCGTGAGACAAAGACCTCAGAGGTAATCAGTGACGTCGTAACTATGAAGAGCGAGATAGGCGTTCTCTATCTCAGCGGCTTCAACCGTCAGGTCATCACGAAGCTCCTTCAGGTGAACGGACTAAAATTCACGCATCTTACCGATTGCCAGGTGTATGCGTATATGTGGAACGAGCATCCTCTTGCACAGCGTGAGAGCGTTACCGTAGAGGAGCTTGAGGAATATCCATGCCTTACATTTGAGCAGGGTGACAAGAGTTCCTTCTACTATGCCGAGGAGATATTCAGCACAGAGGGCTTCTCAAGGGTCATACACGCCTGTGATAGATCGACTATGCTGAATCTGATGAAGGGACTTAACGGCTATACCTTCTGCTCAGGTATTATCTGCGGCCCGCTAAACGGCCCGGACTATACCGCTGTACCTATTACAGGAGGTACCGACGAGATGGAGATAGGCTATATCACCCGTAAGGATGCCGTGCTTTCCGAGCTCGGCAGGCTCTACATAGAAAAGCTGAACGATATAATAAGCAAGAGCACAGTATGAAAAATCTTCCCAGAGGGGGGAGAAGTCGGTACTCACATGGAAGTATCAGGCCATAGTATTTCTGATGTAATGTCAGAAGTACTATGGCCTTTTTATTGACAGTGCAGTAATGCCATGATATAATTGTTACTAACGTAAACAGGAATTTGGAGGAGACGGTCATGCAAAAGGCAGTGAAAAAGCTTATAAAGATGCTCAGATGGATAGGGCTCGTTCTTCTTGGAATGATCATCATTCTTCTGATCGTTCGCCTGATCGGAAAGATGTATTATAACAGAACGCCTGACGGCGGCATCAACGAATCCATGTATCTTGATGTCAACGGACAGGAGCAGTGGATCAGCATTTACGGCGAAAACAAAGACAATCCCGTGCTGCTGTTTCTGCACGGCGGTCCTGGCGATTCCTACAGCTATGCCGACTTTCAGATCTGGCGAAAGCTCGCAAAGGATTACACAGTTGTCAACTGGGATCAGCGCAATGCGGGCAGAACATGGCTGCACAATTCTCAGGACAGCGAGATCACGCCGGAGCTGATGCGCAGCGACCTTGAAGTGCTGACCGATCAGATACTCGAATTTACGGGCAAGGATAAGCTGACGCTGCTCGGTATTTCGTTCGGAACGCTGTATGCCGATGATTATGCGCTCCGTCATCCGGAAAAGGTGGAATGTGTCATCGACCTCTCGGTCGGTGTTCATGCCGGAATCTATACGGAGCAAATGCGGCAGGACGCAAGAGATTACTGCGACGGTCTGCTTTCCTATGATGACATACTCGCAAAATACAGCTATGATTTCTTCCGCTGTGCCGGAAAAGATGAACTGGGCATAACCGAGTCTGCGGATATTCAGAAAATGAACGATGGAATCAAGCTGGTTTATCTTGAATGGACTGAAAACGATCCTGAACTTCACGCAATGGCAGAGCAATATGATACGGAACTGCTGACACAGGCGCTTCTTGATCCTGATAACAGTGATCTGAGGGAAGCCTATACGGAACGAATCTTTCCGATAGATTATAAATTCCAAGAAAAATACGGTGATCAACTTCATTTTGGCTGGCAGCTTGGGTGGCAGGAGACCGTTTTCGATGCGGATTTCAGCGTTCTTTCTTCCGTGTGGTTCAATCCGTACTACACATTGCCAGAGCTTTGCAGAATTCTGACCTACAACTCTGAAAGCTTTATCTCTTCTGACAAAGTCAATCTGATCGGCGATAGCTTTGCGCAGACGCTCAAAGACAATACAGAATACCAAATGCCGTTCTATGTATTGCAGGGCGATCACGATGATCCGTGCGGCATCATCAAAAACTATTATGACAGTGTTACGGCACCGGACAAGGATTTCCGGTATCTTGAAAACGGCGGACATATGTCCCCGATGCTGCGCTCGGAGGAGCTTGCGGCGTTTGTTCACGATATTGCAGAAAAACAGCTGGATTCTGATCTGTCTTAACAGTCAGACAAATACAATGCCCCGAAGCAAATTGCAATGCTTCGGGGCAGGATTTTTATAAAGGGATCCGACTTATCCGGTGAGTTTCAGTATTATCAGTCGCCGAATGAAACGCCGATATCACGGGCGGCAATTACAAGATGATTGTCTGTATTGACGAACTTGGTCTTGCCTGCGATGTCTGAGAGCTTATTGGAGGTTATCTTGTTGCCTATCTTGGCAACAGTCCTGCCGTACTTCTCCTGAGATATCATGTATGCAGCGTGTACACCGAACTGAGTTGAGAGTACACGGTCATAAGCACTCGGGGCGCCGCCTCTGAGCATATGTCCGGGAACGCATACACGGGCCTCCATGCCGGTGTTTGCCTGTATCTGAGCAGCGATACGTCCTGTGGCAGTGATTATGCCTGCCTCAGAGCGCTTCTTTGCACGCTCCTTCTTCTTCATCTGAGCCTCGTTTATATCGTAAGCACCCTCTGCAACAGCGAGTATTGAGAAAGCTTTTCCGGATGCGCTTCTTGCCATGACGGCATCGCAAACCTTGTCGATATCGTAGGGTATCTCGGGGATAATGATTATATCCGCACCGCCAGCGATACCGGCGTTGAGCGTGAGCCATCCTGCCTTATTGCCCATGATCTCGCAGACGAGTATACGGCTGTGAGAAGCGGCTGTTGTATGAAGTCTGTCGATAACGTCCGTAGCTATATCAACAGCGGTATGGAAACCGAAGGTAACATCTGTACCGTAGATATCGTTGTCGATGGTCTTGGGAAGACCGATTACATTCAGACCTTCATCGGAGAGCAGCTTGGAGGTCTTGTGAGTACCGTTGCCGCCGAGAGTGAGCAGACAGTCGAGCTTCTGCTTCTTGTAGGTCTCCTTCATATTCTTTACCTTATCGACATTATCCTCACCGATGACCTGCATCATCTTGAACGGCTGTCTCTTCGTACCGAAGATAGTGCCGCCCTGAGTAAGGATTCCCGAGAAGGAGGAGGGTGTCATATCCTTGCAGAGGTTGTTTATAAGTCCGTAATAGCCGTTGGATATGCCTACGATCTCAACATTGTCCTCGCCGAAGCGCTCATAGCAGGCTTTGGCAACTCCTCTGATTGTGGCGTTCAGACCGGGACAGTCTCCTCCGCTTGTGAGGATTCCGATTCTTCTTTTCATAGTAATACCTCCGTTGTTTATTCGCAGTGCGTTTATACCGCACCGGCATTGATACCGAAGCCGGGACTTGAAATCATGACAGAATCACAGTCAGCCTTCATGCAGTCTATAGTTAGCACAACTGAGAGGACTGCAAGCTCATTTTCCGGATCTTCTATCGTGATCTCGTAGCTGTCGCCCCATGTGAAATAAGCCTTTTTAATCACTGCGACAGTGTTGTTTCCGCTGAATATCGAAAACTCATGCTGATTCACCTTGCCTTCGACTCTCCAGCCGATAGGCTCGACATCATATTTTGATCTGAGAAATGACATACGCTGATGTACAGTCAGCTTTTCACCGGTATGGAGTGCGACAGCGTACCTCGGCATAAATGACAAGGGCTTCTGCTGAACATTGGCGAGCTCTCTGTCCTCTGTGTCCCTTATATGAAGCTTGCGCTTCAGGGAGAAAATCTCGCCGCTGACTACATATGCATCATTGTCTTCCTCGTCCTTCACTATGAACTTGTCATTCCATGAAAAGACCTTTTGTTTTATATATAGCTTCATCTTTTCTTTCTCCTCATGTTCCTGCGGAAGAATTCCTCAAGCTCGGTATGAGGCATAGGTCTTCCGTAGAGGTAGCCCTGACCAAGGTCACATCCTGCCTCACGCAGGATCTTCTGCTGCTCGAGGTTTTCAATGCCTTCAGCGATCGTCTCGATCTTCTTGGACTTGGCGATCCTGATAACGGCTGATACGATCTCATAAGCTATATTATCGTTCTGGATGTCTGTTATGAAAGAACGATCGAGTTTCAGCAGAGTTATGGGAAGTATCTGCAGATAGCTCAGAGACGAATAGCCGGTTCCGAAATCGTCCATAGCGAGCTTAACTCCGAGCTCACGCAGCTTGTTCATCTGACTTACTGCAAAATCTATATCGCTCAGCGCAAGTGTTTCTGTGAGCTCTACCTCGAGCCACTGCGGTTCGAGATTATTGCGCCTGAGTGCTTCTGATACCTTCTCCTTGAGATCCTTCTGGTAGAAGTCACTCGAGGTGAAGTTTATTGACATAACTATATTGGGAAAGCCCATTCTCTGCCACATCTTGTTCTGACGGCAGCCCTCGTTGAGAACGAAATCGCTTATCTTGCTGATAAGGTGTGAGCTTTCTGCAACGGGGACGAAATTATCGGGCTTTACAATGGTACCGTCGGGTTTTATCCAGCGTATAAGAGCCTCAACGCCCATGAGCCTTCCTGATTTGAGGTCGATCTTGGGCTGGTAATAGAGCTTGAGCTCGTTGTTTTCGATTGCACGGGCAAGTGCCTTTTCAAGCTCTGTGCTGTCGATGATCGAATCGTGCATCTTAGGCTCGTATGCACGTATGGAATTCTGGAAGCCGCTTGCAGATTTGAGTGCAAATTCAGCGTGCTCCATGACATCAAGGAATGATCTTCCGTCATCGGGCATACGTGAATAGCCTGCAGAGCAGCTGAGATTGATAGCGGCAAAGTCGTCTATATCGAGCTTTGAGAACTCGAGCTGTACCCTCTTGATGGTTGCGGAGGGCTCGTCCTTTTCAAACGGATTGTACGGGAGAATCAGGGCGAAATTATCACCGCTGATACGTGCTGCAAGTGCGTCTGATTTGTAGTTCTCCTTCACCTTGCAGAGTATGTCGGAGAAATCCTTGAGGATCTTGTTTCCCTGCTCGTAGCCGCAGGTATCATTGATGATGTGAAAACGGTCGATATCGAATACGATTATCCAGTAGGAGGAGTTTCCGGTCTTACAGCGCTCATACACAGTCTTACCCCAGTCAAGGAGCTTGTTGCGGTTGGCGTTCTTTGTGACCTCGTCGGTAAAAGCGAGCTTTTCGATGATAGCGTCCTTCTCGTGCTCATGGGTGATATCCATAAGAGCGCCGCCGAAGAGGGGAAGGGTGTTGCCGGTAGCCTTGATGGCCTTGTAACGGAAGGAATACCATCTGTATGTGCCGTTGGCAGACTTTATCCTCAGTTCGATGTTCTTAACCTCACCGTAGTTGTCGAAGGCGGTCTTGATAGCGTGGTCGAATTCCATTCTTGTGCTGGGCTCGATGAGTGAACGGAACTCCTTCAGATCCACGCTCGTAGCTCTGAGTCCGAGCATCCTGACGGTTTCGGGAGAGGCGGCATATCTCTTCCTGTCGGTACTCATAATGAAACCGATCTCGGCGAGATTCATTGCGTTGTTAAAGAAGTCGTTAGCGCTTGCAAGGCTTGTTCTCATCTTCTTGATGTCGGTGAGGTTGAAGCCGTTGCTGAGATAAAGAGCATTCTTCTTGCGTTTCTTGATAAGGGAAGTGCTCCATGCGATAGTTATCAGTTGTCCGTAAGTGTTTGTAAAGCTTGCCTCATGGCTGCCGTTCTCTGTGATTGTTTTGAATATATTGGCACCGTCATGCTCTCCGCCGAAGGCCTTGATAAGATCCTGCTTGAGATCCTTCTTCTCCTCGGGGATGGCGAGCAGCTTTCGGAGCTGATCGTTCATAAAGATATATGAAAGGTCATCGCTCCATACAACGATCTCTGTATTGAGACCTTCTGCGATGCCTGTAAAATCGTCCATATCCACTGACGAACGCAAAGAGAGATACAGCTTGCTCATAAGGTAGGTCAGCAGTCCGAGGCCGAGAATAGTACAGATGTAAATAACTATCATTATCTTGCTTTGTTCTGGTCTGATCAGTGAAAGGATAATGATAAGAGCAGTAGCAGCAGCAATAATAACAGCCGCAGCAAGAGGCTTGCTCTTCTTCAAATTCTCCGCCTCCTTCGTTCAAATTAGCAGATTTATAGCTCCACTTATTACTATTATAGCAATTATAACCTAAAAAGTCAATATGATTTTTGTACTTACAATACATTTTTTATAAATTTACTGTAAATGTACAAGAAAACTTCACAATTTATTCACTTTTGTATGTTAAAATAGACTTGTATAGTTGCGGGGCGTATGTCTGCCCTGTTGATGCATATAACGAATATACCAATACTACGGAGGTTTTTATGGCTCACATTCTTATAGTAGACGATGAAATCAATATCCGCAAGGTCGTAAGAGAGTATGCGGAATTTGAAGGTTACGAGGTTACAGAGGCTGAGAACGGCATGGAGGCGGTAACTCTCTGCCACGATAACGACTATGATCTCATCATCATGGACGTTATGATGCCGAGACTTGACGGTTATTCGGCCTGCAAGGAGATACACAAGAGTAAGAATATCCCTGTCATCATGCTGTCTGCAAGAGGCGAGGAGTACGACAAGCTCTTCGGCTTCGAGATAGGCGTTGACGATTATGTGGTAAAGCCCTTCTCACCAAAGGAGCTCATGGCAAGAGTCAAGGTAGTGCTCAAGCGCAATACCAAGGTTGCCGACGCAGCACAGCCTGACAAATATGTGTTTGAAGGGCTCGAGGTGGATATATCCGGCCGTGAGGTCTATGTCAACGGCGAAAAGGCTTCAATGACTCCCAAGGAGTACGATCTCCTGTTCTACCTTGTGCGTAACAAGAATATTGCTCTTTCAAGAGACAAGCTCCTTGAAGAGGTATGGGGCTATGATTTCTTCGGTGATGACAGAACTGTTGATACTCATATCAAGATGCTCAGAAACAGTCTTGGTGAGTACAGGAAATTCATCGTAACCCTGAGAGGAATGGGATACAAGTTTGAAGTTAACTAAGAAGTACCGTGCCCTGATGGGGCAGGTGCCGCTGAAATTCACTATATGGACGTACTTTATTGTCTTCACGATCATAGTATTCGTCCTGCTCTGGCTTTTTCAGGCTCTGTTCTTTGAGTCCTTCTACAGGAAGATGACGAAGCTTGATGTAAGCAAGACGGCGGAGCAGATAACCAAGGCTTACGAATCAGGCGACGAGAAGGCATTCTTAGACACGATAAACACCTTTGCGGTAAAGAATAACGTCTGTGTCGAGATACTTGACAGATACGGCAGATCATACACCAGCAAGCATATTCTCGGTGACTGTATGATACATGGACGTGAGAACAGCGTAAACGTGAAGAAATACACATCCATGATCAAAGATAACAACTATCAGCCATCCTTGCTGCTTGACGAGAATCCGCGAACAAAGTACAAGATGATCATCTATGGCGGACTTCTTATGTCTCCGGATCAGCCGGAGTGCTATCTCCTTATAAATGCTGCACTTGAACCTGTCGATTCGACTGTAACGATCATAAAGCGTCAGCTGCTCATCATTACGGCCATACTGATACTCTTTGCCCTTGTGATATCGCTTTTCATGGCAAGACGTATAGCAAGACCTATCGACAGGATAACCGATTCCGCAGAGCATCTTGCACACGGTGAATTTGATACACAGTTTGACGGAAGGGGATACCTTGAGGTGCGCAAGCTTGCAGAGACGCTGACCTATGCGGAAAAGGAGCTTATGCGTGTTGATACCATGCAGCGTGACCTGATAGCCAACGTCTCACACGATCTGCGCACTCCGCTTACCATGCTCAAGGCATACGCCGAGATGATTCGTGATCTCTCCGGCGATAATCCCGTCAAGCGCAACGAGCATCTTGGAATAATCATCAATGAGACCGACCGGCTTTCTGCTATGGTAAACGATATTCTCGATCTTTCCAAGCTTGAGAGCGGCAGGCAGAAGCTATCTCCATCAGAGTTCGAGATACGTGACAAGCTCACTGCGATCATCGGACGTTTCAAGGGAATATCCGATCAGATGGGCTATAGTATACATTTTACTCCCGACGAGGAACGCATGGTATACTGTGATGTCGTCAAGATCGAGCAGGTCATATACAACCTTATCAATAACGCTATCAACTATACCGGAGACGACAAGCAGGTCTTCGTCCGGCAGAAAAATGTTGCTGACGGTGTAATAATTGAAGTCGAGGATACCGGCAACGGCATCGAGGAAGATAAGATCAAGCTGATATTCGACAAGTATTACCGTTCCGAGAACCACAAGCGTGAGGTCGTCGGAACAGGTCTCGGTCTCTCGATCGTAAAGGCTGTCCTGAAACTTCATGGCTATGATTGCGGTGTCCGCAGCACGATCGGAAAAGGTTCGACATTCTGGTTCAAGATCGGAGATGTCAAAAATGTTGAACATGAACAAAAATCAGTGAAAAGCGTTGATTAAATCCGTTGATAGTACGACTATTATTTTCACAGAATCATCACATAGGTGGGTTATAATATAGTTGCTAAGGGAGAGATCCCAAAGCTGATTTTCATGGTAGTATAATGTTTACCCCAACATTATATTATTAAATCCCCAATAATCCCTATATCATGGCAGATGAGCTTCCTGAAGAGGAGGCTCATTTGTTTTGTGCAGATATTTCTGTGTAATGATCATATATAATAATATTGCCCGCAGGTTTGATTCCTGCGGGCATTCTGATTTAGTACGGCGGATTGACCCAGCCTTCGTAATTGGTAGTCTTGTCGGATACTTTAAAGAACAGGAGCCTTATTACATCTCTGTCCTCGTAACTGACAACACCTACTGAGTTCGGATCGTTTGGTGTTGTCGGTACAGGTTTTTCGTTTCCTTCTCTTGTGCGTTCAAAACCGAAGAGAACAGACTGATAGCAAAGAGAACGTTCTGCTGTATTGAGCCTGAACGGGAAAAGAAGCACGAACAGCATGAAAGCTATGATGAATAATCTTCTTGTCTTTTTGTTTTTTATAGCCATGATATGTCCCTCCATTGTGTCATTTATAATCATATTATAGCATTTCAACGAATATTAGTCAACACTTCCGGATCAGTGCCTTGACTGCCGTGGTATAAACTGATATAATTAGTATAAGATAACAAAGGAGATGATATGATGGATCAGTACAGCGTTACAGGCATGAGCTGTGCAGCGTGCAGTGCAAGAGTAGAGAAAGCTGTGAGCAGCGTACCCGGAGTTGAAAGCTGTTCCGTGAACCTTCTTACCGGATCGATGGGCGTAGAAGGCAGTGCAAGTCCTGAAGCTGTAATAAACGCCGTAGAAAAGGCTGGGTACGGTGCCTCTGTAAAAGGCGCCCCTCAGGCTTCTGAAAAAGCGGAACAGACCGACGAGACTTCTGTTATGAAGAAAAGACTTTTCTCTTCTCTGGTATTCCTTCTTATCCTGATGTATTTGTCGATGGGGCATAATATGCTTGGCCTTCCGCTGCCGTCCTTGCTTGAAGAGACACCAGCAGCAAATGCGCTCCTGCAGCTGCTTCTGTCTGCCGTTGTTATGATAATAAATCAGCGGTTCTTTATCAGCGGCGCACGCAGCATCCTTAACCGTGCTCCGAATATGGATGCGCTTGTAGCGATGGGTTCCGGCGCTTCATTTATATGGAGCACGATTCAGCTGTTCGGTATGCTGTCCGAGCTTACAAAAGGCGATACCTCTGCGGCACATGAACGACTTCACGGCTTGTATTTTGAATCGGCAGCCATGATACTCACCCTTATCACCGTAGGCAAACTGCTTGAAGCACGATCTAAAGGCAAGACAACTGACGCACTGAAAAGCCTGATGAAGCTTGCTCCGAAAACTGCCTGCATTGAGCGTGAGGGCAAAGAGCTAAATGTACCGGTCGAACAAGTCTCGGCAGGGGATATCTTCCTTGTGCGCCCGGGCGAGAATATCCCGGTAGACGGGGCAGTTATTGAAGGAACGAGTGCCGTGAATGAAGCTTCACTTACGGGAGAAAGCGTTCCGGCAGATAAGTCTGCCGGCGATGCAGTATCTGCCGGTACGATCAATACAACAGGCTTCCTCCGCTGCCGTGCTACACGTGTCGGAGAGAATACGACACTCTCCCAGGTGATACGAATGGTCAGTGATGCCGCCGCAACAAAAGCGCCTATTGCCAAAACAGCAGACAAGGTATCGGGAGTTTTCGTACCTGCTGTTATAGCTATAGCCTTCATTACTGTGGTAATATGGCTGCTTGCCGGAAAGGACACCGGATTTGCACTTGCAAGAGGTATATCCGTTCTTGTTATCAGCTGCCCCTGTGCACTCGGTCTTGCAACTCCGGTCGCTGTAATGGTCGGAAGCGGAGTAGGCGCGAAGAACGGGATACTCTTCAAGACTGCCGAATCACTTGAGAATACAGGCCGTACAGAGATAGCGGTTCTTGATAAGACAGGTACTGTAACAGCAGGAAAGCCGGTAGTAACGGATATCATACCTGTTCCGGGCATTACGGAGGAAGAACTGCTGTTGAAAGCTGTCTCTCTCGAATACGGAAGCGAACATCTTTTTGCCGAGGCTGTCAAAGCTAAGGCGGCTGAACTCGGTATATCACCGGAACCGGTGTCAGAATTCACTGCACTTGCCGGAAACGGCGTATCTGCCGTCTGCGGCGGTCAGGCTCTTGTCGGCGGAAGTCTTGCATATATATCGGATATCGCAGAGGTCTCCGATGAACTCAGACGCTCCTGCGAGGAGCTTGCGGAGAAAGGTAAGACCCCGGTACTATTTACCGCTGACGGCAAAGTAATAGGAGCCATAGGCATAGCGGATGTGATAAAGGAAGAAAGCGCACAGGCCGTATCAGAGTTGAAAAATATGGGCATCCGTGTTGTGATGCTCACCGGTGATAATCAGCGCACAGCCGATGCCATAGGAGTACAGGCCGGCGTTGATGAAGTAGTTGCGGGCGTTCTTCCCGCGGGTAAGGAATCGGAGATACGCAGGCTGATGTCTCAGGGAAAGGTGACTATGGTCGGTGACGGCATAAACGATGCGCCCGCACTGACACGTGCCGATAACGGGATAGCTATAGGTGCCGGAACCGACGTTGCCATAGATGCTGCTGATGTCGTCCTTGTAAAAAGCCGTCTGAGCGATGTACCGGCAGCGATACGTCTGAGCAAGGGAGTCCTCCGCAATATCAAACAGAACCTGTTCTGGGCCTTTATCTACAACGTTATAGGCATACCGCTTGCAGCCGGACTCTGGATACCGATCACAGGCTGGACGCTTCAGCCGATGTTCGGGGCGGCAGCGATGTCACTTTCGAGCTTCTGCGTTGTGAGCAACGCACTGCGGCTTAATCTGCTTGACATACACAGCACGAAGCACGACAGACCTGTAAACAAGCGAAAGAAAAGCAGCGGCCTCTCGGGTACTGTAACGCTGCATATCAAGGGTATGATGTGTGAACACTGTGAGGCAAGAGTTAAAAAGGCACTTGAAGCTCTTCCTCAGGTTGAAGAGGCCAAGGTCAGCCATACCGACGGGACTGCGGTCATCATTTTAAGTTCCGGAATATCCCGAAGTGACTTGAAAAAAGCTGTCACAGATGCAGGCTATAAGCTAATTAAAACTGAATAACGAGAGGCGCTTGTCAACCTTATATTGAATATAGGTTGACAAGCGCTTATTTGTGTGCTATAATATACTTCAGAAATCACATCGGAGGTATATTATGGAAAATTCAGTTTCAAAACCGTTGTTAAGTACAAAGGAACTTGTACTCGCTGCGCTGATGACAGTTCTGATCGCAGTCTGTTCTTGGATAGAGATACCGACAGCCGTGCCATTCACGCTTCAGACATTTGCCGTATATCTTGCGGTATTGCTGACCGGAGGCAGAAACGGACTTCTGTCTATAGTTGTATATCTGATGACAGGGCTTGTAGGTGTTCCGGTGTTTGCAGGCTTAAAAAGCGGCGCCGGAGTGGTTTTCGGCTCTACCGGAGGTTACCTTATCGGATTTGTTTTCATTGCTCTTTTGTATATGGTTTTTGAGAAGATACCTGCAGAGAAGAAAGCTGTCAGGAATATTCTGCGCCTGTCCTCTCTTGTTGCGGGCACAGCTGTCTGCTACGCTTTTGGAACTATATGGTTCATAAAAGTGTACACATCGGAACAAGGTGCTTTGGAGATATCAACCGCTTTGAAATGGTGTGTTGCTCCGTTTGTGATGTTTGACCTGATAAAGCTTGTTGTTGCCTTTGTTCTCAGTGAACGGATAAAAAAGTATGTGAAGATATAAGTCGAGGGCGCTGATGCGCCCTTTCATTTTATCAAATAGTTTGGGATTCTAAAGGGGCTGCGCCCCTTTAGCGGAG
>JAFZRF010000003.1 GCA_017620025.1 Ruminococcus sp. | reverse complement strand
TCAGTATCTCAGGCTGATGTTGATCGTATTGTGGCTTTAATAAACGCTCGTCCAAGAATCTGCCTCGGGGATAAATCTCCTGATGAAGTTTTTTGTTGCACTTGACTTGACAATCTGCCGCAGCCCCTTTAGAATCCCAAAATAATTAATAAATCTTTCGATAATCTGACAGGCATTCCATTCTTGGAACGCCTTTTTTTCTTAATATATTCCCGCCTCCGAGTCATCAGCACCGGCCGGTGCTTCTGTCCATATCTCTTCCTGCGGTGTCTCGGCAGGCGCTTCTGTCTGCTCCTGTGCGGCAGGTGCCTCGGTCTCAGGCTGCTCCTGAATCTCCTCGGACGTTGTCTCCTCAGTAGTCTCTTCTGTCGGCTCCTCCGTTGAAGGCTCCGTCGGATTCTCCTTCTCGAGCTCGAACCAGCTTACTATGTGAACGCCCTTGAGCAGATCGGAATCGCCGATCGCATCTGCCCTGTAGGACTCGTTTGCCTTTATCTTCGCTCCTGTGACCATGCGGTCCTCAGAGACTGCGCTGCCGAGAAGGCGTATGATGACACTGCTGAGATTGCCTGTACTGCAAGGACTCTCGTAGCGTGAGATATCCCCGTCAGGGAAGCTGAGTGCCGCCTGCCCTGCGTGTGCAGGATCGTTGAGCAGCAGTTCACGGCCGGTATATATCACCTGATCCATACCGCCCCTGTCAAGAGTACCGTCATCGCTGAAATGGAAATACATTGCCGATACTATAAGATCCTTCTCCGCTGATACAAAGTTCACGCAGTAGAGGTTCTCGGATTTATAGTAGGTAACACTGAAATCTGTCTCCGGAGAGATGTAGGTACTAAGCGCTTCACGGATAAGATCGTTGCGGTTCTCGTATACCCTCGGGGCATTGACTGAATAATCGTGCTCCGGCGCAAAGCCTGTATATGCGGTGCTCTTGCTGCTGCGGGCACCCTCGGTGAGGAGGTCTGCGAGCACTACCGGATTTATGCCTATGGCTGTACTGTTATTGTAGAATACGGAAGTGAGCGGAGAATAGCTGCTGAGCCCGGGAACTGTCTTCTGCGGGAGGAAGCTCGTCTCACAGAAGGTCTGACGCTCCGCAAGAGCTGCCTTGATAGCCGTATCATACTCCTCTTCCTTGGCGGTGAACTGTGCGTCAAGAGCATCGAGCTGCTCATCAGTCGTCTCTGTACCGTAGAGCATCTCCGTCAGCGGCAGGTATTTCAGCTTCTTCGAGAGAGCTGCTCTCTCTCCGTCACTGACCTCTACAGGAGGATTATCGCTTATGACGCCTCCGAGGGCATCACAGCCGCTGAGCAGGAAAAGCGCAGCAAGTGCGGCTGCTGTAAGCCTTTTCTTCATTGTCATCACTCCTTACTGATAAGCGCTGTTATCTTCTTCAATGCCTTCTTCTGGAGAAGCGGCGGGAGACAGAGCTCCGTCACATGGTCGGTCATGGTCTTGGCGAGCTGTCTGTCGCCGTAGAGTTCTATGCAGTCCTTCATTGAGAGCTCTCCGTAGAGATAGAGGACTGCCGGTACTATGCCGCTGACGTTTGCCGAATCCGGCGATACAAGGCCGATTATCGACATGGAATTCTCGTCACGTCCGAGCACTGCAAGGAGCAGCGGAGTCGGCACCTCCATATCAACTGCGTCACAGTAGATGCGGTAGAGGTCCTCCGGTGAGGCGTCGTCAAGAGGCATACCGAGTGCGATATTGTTCCTTACTGCCATACGGAAACGTGCCGGATAGGAATCGAGCGGCTTCTGATAGAGCTCGTACATATTCTGCTCCGGCTTGAGTCCGCCGGAGAAATGCTCACGGGAGATATCCACCCACATATCACGCCATGCCTCGGCCGGGTAATTGCGTATCATGCCGAATATCTCAAGCGGATCCGTAATGGATGGGCGTATCATATCTATGAAGTTCTTCACCAGGCCGAAGCTGATGTCCGGTGAGCCGCTGAAAAAGCGTATAAAGGAGTTCTGCCATTCGATGCGGAAGGGCGCTCCGTTGAGGTAGGCGAAGAACTGGAGCATATGCTCCGGTACATAGCCGGAATTATCACGGCAGAGCCTGTCAACGAGTCTCTCCGCTCCGTCGTCGAACTGCGGAAGGTACATTATCCAGTGTGTGCTGTCTGCCGGCACCTTTTCCTCGGGCGGAGGATCATGCTTCAGCAGCTCGGCAGTCATCATTCCCGGGAAGTCCTCCTCGCAGAGCTGTATTCTGCGGGCGTAGCGTGAAGGCAGTCTGCGGCAGGCATAGGTCATCGCCGGAAGGAGCCTGTCCTCCGGCACGGCAAAGCTGCCGCTGTTGTGCAGAAGGGCGAGTATCAGCTTTCTGCCGTATTCCTCGTCCTGCTTCGTGGTATACTCCTCAACGGTGCAGACGAAGTTCTCTCTCTCGTCTACCTTCTTGCCGTGGGATTTGAATATCTCAAGCACCTTGTGATCCTCGGTGCAGACGAAATATGCAGAGCGTCTTTCCTCGAGTCGCTGAAGCAGCGGAACGAGAGCCTGATAGCGGTTGTCGGCGGGAGTTCTTCCGTCGTCCCTGAGCCATGACCATCCGGCGTCCTTTGAAGGTCTTGTGTAAATGAGCTTCATCACCTTATACCTCCATAGACTTTGATGGTCTCAATAAGATCCTCGATATACATCGGGGCATATCTGTTCCTGAGCCTGCTGTCGGACACATCGGTTCCGAACGGCGCAACACAGGCGTACTTTACGGAATAATCGGATATCTCGTTGCAGCATACCCTGAGTGAGCGGAGATAATGAACGGTATCGATATCATCCGGCTCAGAGACAGTCTGCTCCTCCTCCGGTACGTTCTCAGCCGTATCTTCTGCAACCGCCTCCACAGCAGGTGTCTCTGCCGGAGTCTCTTCCCCTACCGGTATATCGATGTCAATATCGAAGCCCGGCTCTTCGGTGCCGTCGATGAATTCCTCGATGTACTCAACAGCGGAGGGCTTCGGCGGTTCCTTCTCGTAGAAGCTGCCGGTCATGAAGTAGGAGTCGTCTGCGGACATCAGGTGCTTGCGGAGATTGATAAGGTTCTCATAATCGAGCCCCTTCTTCTTCCAGTTGTCCTTCCAGCCCTGATAATCGGTTATCATGCTTGCAGCGGCGTGGTCGGGATAGCGGTCACACTTCGAGAAGCAGAGTATGATCTTGGTGGGCTTCGTCTTTCCGGCGAGCTTGACCTTGAGCTCTTCAAGATAGCTCTCAAGACGTGTGAGCGAGATACGGCTCTTGTCATCGCTGTCAACTATGACGATGAGCATATCCGACTCAACAGCCGGACGGAAGTCCCTTACCTCTCCCACGATATCCTTTCTCTCGGGATCCTTGCCGAGAATTTCTCCGGCGGTGTCCGTAATGTGGATATCGGTTATCTCACGCTTGCTGTTTCGGAATTTTATTGTAAGGCACGGAGTCTTGGATCCGTGTGTAGCTCCGGGAGCCATGCGCTTTGCGAGCATAGCCTCGAGCCCCTTGTAATAGCTGTTGAAGAACGGCTCTGCCATATTGATAGTGTTGCCCTTCTCCTTGAAGCGGTAGTAAAGGGATATGGCAAGAGCAGTCTTGCTGCCGCCTACGTTGGATATCAGGGATATGTTAACGCTCTTTCCCCTTGCGTCGGGGCCGTTCTCGTCAGCATACTCATTCGGGAGTATGAGGTGACAGTTGCCGCAGGCTACTGTCATCAGCGGGGTGGGACGTCCGCCCTTGCTCCTGATATCGGCAACAAAACCGCCTATGGAGACATGGTCACGGACATTCGATGCCGATACCCTGTCAACGCTCACCTTGTCACGGATGATATCGGGGATGACGTTCTGGCTGAACAGCACACGGAGGCAGTCATCGTCCGAGGCGTCGATGCCGTATTTTTTCAGAGTGCCGTCCTCTCCGGAGAGTACGGGGTCGATCAGGTATTCCTTCTTGGCGGCAAGCTCGTCCTCGTTGAACATGAGAAGGAGATCGTCACGGGTCAGCGCAAAGCGCAGTCCCTCCTTGTCGTCATTACAGTATGGACAGTATTTCATTTCCTTCCCCTCCTCAGTATGCTATCTCGATGTGATAATCCCTGTCGCACATCGTTACATCACGGACATACTTATCACGGTATGCCTCGTTTTCTTCGTAATATACAAGATCAACGGACTGCACTGCCGCTGTGTTGTCGGCGCTTATCGCACGCTCTCCGCAGGCAAGCTGGAATACTTCGTACTCCTCGCTGTACTGGAGTCTCAGATTCTTCGGAAACCTGAGATCAGTGCGAAGCCTGCCGCTGCCGTCCGAGGCGGCGAATATGGTGTTGCGGTGGTTGAACTGCATGAACTGGCGTATCTTGTCGTTCTGGAAGTCCTTTCCGTCTATATCAGGCACGGTGTTTGCCATGTAGTAGCGGACAAGCCTGCCGTTCTCCTGTATATCCGTGTATACGATTATGGAAGCGTGTCTGAGGAATGCAGCGATGCCGGTATCCTCAGGCTCGGGTATAACCGGCTCTGGTGCGGGTACGGCTGCGGCTGCTGATGCCGCTGCACGCTCTGCAATCGCTTCACGGCGGAGCTTCATCGTCTTAGCGCCTCTTGAGCCTGTGGAGCTGCTGCCTGCTGCGACTGTTTCAGGCGTCTTCGGTGCAGCAGCGGGAGCTGCCGGTGCCGGAGCAACTGGCTGCGGAGGTACATAGCCGCCGGGCTGTGCATAAGGGCTCTGCGGTGCGTATCCGGGATAGCCCTGCTGCGGAGCATAGGGTGATACCGGAGGAGCCTGATAGGGCTGCTGGGGCTGCGGAGGTACGGCGGGACGCACCTGTGTATTCTGTGCGTTGGTATTCTTTGCTGCGGGCTTGCGCTTTCCTGCTGCGGAGCTTATCCAGTCCGCAATCAGAGTGATGAGCAGGTATATCACCATAGCCACGCCGAAGAAGAGACAGAGATAGAGAAGGTTCCTGCCGAGGGAAGTCCTGAATGCACTGTGAAGTGAAGGATATCTCTGATCAGAGCTGTTGACGATAGTGAACAGCGGTGCTGTCCTGTCTCTGTCAAGGAGAGCCGAAAGCATATCCCTTGTTGTGTAATTCGCTGTTATATAGCCGGTCGAAAGGCCTGCGTGGAGCGCTGCGCCGGTAAGAGAGATCAGAGTCACGATGATCATAAGCAGTATCGTTCTGAATGTTCCGGTGCGTTTTTTGTTCTTCGCCATCAGTTGACCTCCTCAGAATGTTCTATGAAATAGGCTATGCAGGGTGTGAGCAGGTTTATCCTGCTGTCCTCCTGACTGTAGAGCACGAATGCCTTGCTCCTGCCCTCGGGAGTAGTTATCACGCCGGCGGTATACTTTACTCCGTCGCCGGTGTTCTTTACTATGCGCATATCAGATGTAAGGCCCGGCACAGGTGCAAAGAAGCCTTTTGCCCGCTCGCAGAGCTCCTGCGGTATCTCCTCCGGTGTGTTCACGGGAAGAGTGACGGGCTGTCCGGCGCTGTCGGAAACGGATGAAGTAAGAACGGGCATACAGCCCTTGCCGGACCATATACGCTGGACCGTGCTGCACAGATGCAGGGGGCTGATATAGCCGTCAGAGAGCGGCTTTGCAAGAGCCTCGTCCTTAGGCACGGGCTTGCCGTCGTCTCCGGCAGGTTCGGAGAGTACTCCGAAATCCGTCATGAAGCCGTAGGAGGATATCATCTCGCCCTTCTCGTCGTCGAATGACGCTGTGAAGCTGCGGCGGTAATCAAAGGACGATGAAGCCTCCTCCGCCGTGATGCCAAGCTTGTCGAAAACGGCTGCGCTGATATTCGCCTCAAACTGAGTACAGCCGCTGACCTCCCGGTCGATGCCTGTTGTACTCGTCGCACACATGGTCTGTATCTCGCCGGTGGCTGTGTCCTGTATGATGCAGCCGCCGAGGATGCCGTTGTATTTCAGGAGCATATATACGCTCTCCTCAAGCTGAGGGCGGAGAGTAAGAGTTACCGAGCAGCCCTCGCCTGTTCCCCTGTCGTAGCGGAGATAGCCCTCAAGGCCGCCTGCATTGACATCGCCGTAGAGATACCGGCAGAGCATCGCACGGCTCCTTGCGGAGGAGACTGAGCTCACCTCATTCACGGCTGTAGTGCTGTCATAGCAGAGATTGCCGGAATAGTCATAGATGCCGCTGCGATGCGGGAAATAGCTGTATCCCTTTCCGGTGAGCTTTGCGGCGTAGTGCTCGCTGCGCAGATTGCTGCGTGCAAGGCTCATGGCTGCGAGTGCCTCGGAGACTGCGCTGTCATCGGAGAGCGTGTCAGCCTCGTTGACCGTGAAGAGCGGAGCCTTCGGGAAAAAGCTGTAGTATGCGGTAAAGCAGAAAACAACAGCTCCGACAGCTATAGCTGCTGCGGCAGTCGGGGCAGAGCGCACACGCTGCTTAGCCGCCGACAGATCCGGCTTCTTCAGCTGTTTCATAGACTGACTCCTTTCTGCGGCTCAGTGAAAGGGAAATAAGGCATATGTATATCACTGAGAAAACAAGATTCGTTATACCGTCACTGACGAAGGGAAGACCCACGCCGGTGAAGAAGAATGCTGCGACGTTTGCCATGCAGTGTACGGCGCAGGAGCTGAGCAGCATAACTGCTCCGTAGAATCCCGCACGTGAGGTGAAATTCTTCTCCCCTGCGGTACTGAGCTTCACTGCCGGTATCAGCGTGAGTGCAAGATAGGCGGCAAGTATGATGACTGCCGCAAGCTTGCCGAGTACGGTGAGCATATTCAGGAAGCTGAAATCCTCACAGCGTGTGGCTAGCTCTCCGCCGATATACACGTCATAGCGGTTTGGGTTCGGCCAGATGTATGTCCTTTCGGCAAGCTCCTCGCGGACGAGGTTCACCTGGTCGAAGGCGGTTATATCAAAAAGTCTCTGGTAGATATGACTGTTCTCCGGGAAGAACATATAGATGAATACTCCTCCGGCAACAACTATCGCTGCCGAGAGCGCCGCAAGCCTGTAGCGGCCTGTGAGGAGAAGACCAGTCAGGTAGAAGAAAAGAAGTATCATCACCGTTCCGAACTCTCCGGTCAGCGCAAGGAAAGCCATAGTCGGTACGCAGACTGCAAATACCGCATTATTGCTGATGAAGCTGCCTGCGCCCTTGCCCCTGCCCGCAGGCACGGTCTCAAGGGCAGCTATGGAGATGACTGCAAGGAACTTTGCGGTCTCGATGAGCCTGAGCTGCATACCGAAGCTGTGTCTGAATATCACAGCCGCCAGGATCAGCATGAAGACAGCCGCACCGAGAAGGAGCATACCGGTGCTGAACCAGTACCACCTCGGATCCTTTGCCTTCGATGCTCTTGCACGGCGCAGGAACGCCTTCAGCGGACGGAAGGACTCGACCTTAGCCTTAAGCTCCGGGACAGCGTTTACTGTGAGAACTGCACACAGGAAGGTACAGCCCAGTGCAAGCATGACGAGCTTCTTTATCTCATTCGGTGTGAGTGTACGTATATAGAGCTGGAAGAATATGCCAAGCTCCCCCATTGCGGTAAAGAATGCGATCACCGCAAGGGCAAGACTGTCTCCGGTAAGACCTGTTCCGAAGCTGAGAGCTGCCGCCTTGACAGCTATGCCGATGATCAGGAACAGTATGAATACCGCCGCATAGAGCGGTGATGAGAGCAATGAGTTGCGTGCGAAATATATGACCGAGGTCACAAGAAGGATGACCTCCGGCGCAAAAAAGTACATAAGGTACTTGAACTGCTTTACAGCCCACAGTATGTCGGAGCGAAGATTTCTCGCACCTGATACTGCGGTGTTCATTATTTCTCTTTCTGCCATCGGATCACCCCTTCATATCATAGCAGATTATTCGTATCACAGCCTGTCTCAGCTGTGCGGGATAGGTGTAGAGCGTACGGGTGCCGTCGGTGCTGTAGAGCTCCTGACAGGTAACGGGAAGGCGTATGCTGCCGGCGCTCCTGTAGGAATCACGGTAATCACGCCAGTAGGAGGCCGTATCAAAGCCGAGCTTCAGAAGGTCTCCGGTGGAAAGGCTCGTTGCCGTGCCGTCGGCTGCCTCGCTGAAGCGTGAGGTGGAAAGCAGCAGCTTTGAAAGGCTGCGGCGTGTGGCAACGGCATTTATCACCCTGTCCTCACGCTCGGTGCGGACGTAGTCGTTATCCGGCTTTGCGCCTGTTGATGTTACTGCGGTCAGGCAGTAAGCCTGCTTGCCGTCGCAGCGCACCTTCCTGTTCTCTTCCTTTCCGGAGAAAAGGCGTGCGGTGTCAAGGAGCGTACAGTCCTCCCCGTATCTTGCAGTGAGGATAGTGTTTACCTGCTCTGCCTCTGCCTTTGACATCTCAACGGTCACACCGCCGAGGCTGTCGATCACCTTTACAAAGGCCTTGTCATCAAGTATCAGCGTCTCATCAACTTTAATCGAGAATGTGTCCTCGACTGCGGCAGAAAGCTCCTGTCCGGGGACTTCTGCAAGACGGCAGAGCCTTCCCCCGTGAGATACCTGAGTATCGCCGAGGAGAGTTAGCAGCTTGACTGACTTGCTGCGCTTGTTGAAGACTGCTGTCTTTATCATATCGGGAGCTCCGTCCTCGCCTGTAACGGCGATCAGGATGCTCGTTATATCCTTGTCCTCTATCACATCAGCCGAAGCAGAATGCTGAACCTCTGAGGTGAGCGCACGTCCGAGAAGCTTGCCGACTCTTGTGATGCGGAAGATGCCGAAGCCGATGAATGCGGCAACGAGCAGTGCTGCGATCATGAGTATCATGAATCTGCGGTACGGCATACGGTTTGTCATGGTAGTGCCGACAACACGAAGCTTAGGAGCGCCCTCGCCGTAGCGGTAGCCTCTTAGCCAGCGGAGATCCTCATCGCTGTCGCCGTAGCTTATCTGCACCACGCCGTTCTCGCCCCTGAGGAGCATACCGGTCTTTCCGCCGATATCGAACATGGTATGTCCGGATTCGGAAAGCACGGGAGTTACCTCGGAATCACCGAGCTTCATGTGGATATGGAGTCCCTTGCGATACCTGATGCCTCTTGCCCAGAGGAGAGTGCCGAGTATCAGGAGTATGACAAGTGCGAAAAATAATGTCCAGATCATACAGCTCCCCCCGTTTCCGCAGCAATTGCTGCTATCTCACGGTAGAGCGGCACGAAGCTCGAGGCATAGATGGAATACTGTGTATTGCCGTCCTCATCCGTGAAGTATTCGGCGAAATCTGCGCCGTTGTGGACGAAGAGGGTTATGACCTTCATGGGCTCTGTGCCATGAGCTATGAAGCCGGTAATGGTAAGGCACTCGAGAGGCTTTTCCACGCCGTCCTCAACGTACCATGTGCTTGCCGAACCGGTCTTTATATAGAAGTCATAGCCGTCTGCTGGTGAGCAGTTTGAGTATATCGCATCCTCGTACATCAGCGACCACATACCGTCCCTGACAGTATCGGAAAGCGGTTCCGTACCCGGTACGGTCTGCACGTCGGTAGCCGTATTTATGCGGGGAGAGTGCATCTGTCCGCTTGCTATCGCTCCGGTAACAGCGTTCATGTACATCAGGGATACTCTCTCGTCAATGCCGTCGGAGTTGCACATACCGATGGCAAAAAAGGCTGTCTGACGGTCACGGACGTTCTTTGTGTCCTCGCTGTCGTCATCACGGGCTTTGAGCGCTGAGATATCCGGCTGCACTATCTTGTCCCAGTCAGTGCCGAGAATATAGCCCTTGCGGTCGTTGCCGTCGGAATTGAAGCCGAAATACTTGTTGTATACCGGCGCAAAGGTATCATAGCCCATTGTCCTGAGGGCATTGATGAAGTAGGTGTTGCTCGAGAAGGCAAATGCTCCGAAGCTGCTGTAAACGCCGTCATACTGCGTACCGAAGAGATTGCGGTCAACATTGTAGCCGTAGCCTCTGCCGTCAATATCCCAGTTGCTGAACGAGCGGTCGTAGATATGTATTGCTCCGGGGTCGGAGTAGTACTGCTCTGCCCCGGTCTCAAGCATTGCAGCTGATACGAGTATCTTCGCCGTACTTCCGATGAGCTGCGGGGTGGAGAAATAGTTGTTCTGTTTAAGGAGAGTCTTTTCGTCCTCCTCCGGGTCATCAGCCTTCATATGCGGGGCGCTGTTGACTATGGCGTCAACCGTGCCGTCCGGCTCGGAGACTATGACACAGCCGTCTATGCCGTGTCCGTCGTTACGGGTATAGGAAGTGAGCCTGTCGAGTATGCGCAGACCCTTATCGGTATCGAGTGTCAGGTCATAGGTTATACCGGGACCTGCAACTGCGTTCTCTGTTATTCTGTCAACGAGCTGCGGAAAGCTGTTTCCAAGCTCGGTGCGCTCCCACTTGCCGCTTGAGAGCTGTGCGAGCGGAGTGCCGTTCTTTGCGCTTATGACGGTATCATACAGCGGGTCCTCGGGCAGCGGAGGCTCAGGCTCCGGGATATGCTCCTCGGTGAAGAAGCTGATATCCACCGTGCCGTCTATCTGATGCGGCTCGGGTGAGGCCGAGCTGACAGTCCTTCCGCAGCCGCAGGAACCTGTCAGGGCTGCAAACGCCGTCAGGGCGGCTATTGTTCTTTTTACGGTCATTTCATTCTCCTTGATACGCTCAGCCTGTGTACCTGCCGGCATAGTCACGGAGAGAAAGGGTGCCGTGGTCTATGGTGCTGTCGGCGAGGTAAGCCGTGAGCAGTGCCGAATCAGAGGTATCAACGATGCCGTCGGCGTTTATATCGGCTATCTGGAGCTGTTCCTCTGCTGTAAGAGAGGTCTCGCCCCTGAGGTAGATGTTCTGCAGTGCCAGTACGTCTGCGGCGTCAAGTACGCCGTCCTTGTTGAGGTCGCCGAGTATCAGTGAAGGCTCACCCTGTGCAGGCTGCCCCTGAGATGTCTGCTGAGAAAGCGACTGTGCGGGGAACAGTGATACTGCTGACGGACGTGACCATATGAATATCATGGCCGCAACGGCTGAAAAGAACCAGAGTATCCTGAGGATGCTGTTCTTGCGTGCTCTATCCAAGGTATATACCCTCCTTTTCCATGTCCTCACGGGTCGTCACGAAGCTGAGCGCCGTCTTCATCATGCCCTCGGTGTTCTCCTCGGCCGATTCAACGGCGAAAGTGAAGCAGTATCTGCTTGTGAGCTTCTTCACACGTTCACCCGTGTCCTTGTCGGTTTCGTATATGTAGCTGCCGTCCGAGTCACGTTCATACTCGTCGTCCTCGACGGGCTTGTCGATTATCCATATCATCATGTTCTTCTTCATCGTGCCGCTGTCGTTTATCAGGCTGATGCAGTGGGCAGTATAGTCATACTTTCCGACCGTTACGTTCTCCTCAGTCTTCATGTTCTCCGGTGAGTATCTGCCGGAGAGCGAATGCTTCAGCTCCTGATACACCTCATCGTAGGTATAGCCGTTCCAGCTCTCGGCGGTGATTATGTTCACGCCGGAGGGGTCGGAATACTGTACGAGATAGCTGTTCTCGTCCTCGAAGGTGCGTCGGAATCCCACCGGCACGTCAAAGCAGCAGTTTATCCTGCCGACTATGCTGCGGCTCGACGGGTAGTAGCTTTTCGGATACTGCGGCGGCGATAAAGGATCGTCGATCGACAGGTATCCTGCGGTGAAGTCTATAACAGGCGAGGCATCCGGTGCTGCGGTCTGCACTGCCGGTGCGCTGCCGGTCTGTTTTCCGCTGCATCCGGTGAAGGCTGCGGTACAGACTATAAGAGCCGCTGCGGCGGCGAAGGTCCTTTTCAAAAGTCATTCCCCCTGTAAGAATATCCCTCTGAGCGTTATGCGCTCACAGTAATTTTACCATAAAATCCCTTATTTTTCAAGTGCTTCCGAGTTTTTCGCCTATTTTTCACATATCCGTCATGGTAATTAACACAGGTTTTCAGAACGGTCATCGTGCGGTTACTAAAGATTACAAAGCGGAGAACAGGCATTCCGGCGCTTGACAGAAATGCCGCTTTCATTTATAATTGAATTATCATAATGATAATAAAGGAGTGATCCGTTTGAACAATAAAAAGCTCGCTGCCGTACTGATTGCCGTTGCTGTCATATTCGTTATCGGATTTGTCGCAGGCTCGGCTGCCGGCAAGCGCCATAATACACCGGAGGAAGATCTCCCGGAGGTAGTCACCTCCCCTGCTGTCAGCCTTGAGGTTGTAACAGAGGGCGGGACTGAAGCTGCTGAGCCGGAAACGGAGGAAGCTACAGAAGCTCAGGAGCAGACAACAAAGCCCGCAAAGACTACAGCGGCACAGGAAAAGACAACGAAGGCTGCAAAGACCACTAAAGCCCCCAAGGCCACCAAGGCGGCGAAAACTCAGAAGCCGACCGAGGAATACGTCATCGATACCACTACCGAAGCCGTTACCGAGAGCTGGACGGACTGGGATGACTCCTCCTATGTGGAGTACCACTTCCGCAGCAAGAAGCTCCTCAACCAGCACTGGGAAAAGCACGGCGGTGAGTTCAAGAATGACTTCGGCTATGCAGACGCAACAGAGTATGAAAAGGGTGCGAGCGATGTTATCAACAATCCTGAGGCACTCAACAAGACCGAGGCCGAGGACGGCGACTATATCTACTACATCGAAGCCACGAATGAATTTGTCGTACTCTCCAAGGACGGCTATATCCGCACCTACTTCCGCCCGAATGCCGGAAAGAAGTACTACGACAGGCAATAAGGAGGCCGCATGAATCCGAGACTGCCTTACCTCCGGGAGAAGACCTCAAAGCTGACGTCCTCCCCCGGGGTGTACATAATGAAGAACAAGGAAAAGGCTATCATCTACATCGGCAAGGCGAAGAACCTTAAGAACCGGGTGACCAGCTATTTCCGTGAGAATCCCGATCATCTGCCGAAGGTCGCTGCTATGGTCTCCAACGTATGGGACTATGACTTCATCGTCACCGACAGCGAGCTTGAGGCTCTCGTCCTCGAATGCAGCCTGATAAAGCAGCACAAGCCCAAGTACAACATCCTCCTCAAGGACGACAAGGGCTACAGC
The DNA here is from genome assembly GCA_017620025.1 of Ruminococcus sp. Lineage (GTDB taxonomy): Bacteria > Bacillota > Clostridia > Oscillospirales > Ruminococcaceae > Ruminococcus. The sequence goes on along the minus strand of JAFZRF010000003.1, from coordinate 134,261 downwards.
TACATACGCATATCCGACGAGGAATACCCACGCATCACATCAGAAAAGAACACCAAGGCTCCGGGCTCGTACCTGGGGCCTTATATGAGCGGCTCGGTAGCCCGTGAGGCTGTCAACGAGGCCAACCGTGTGTTCATGCTCCCAACCTGTCGCAGACAGTTCCCGAGGGATTTCCGCAAGGGCAGACCATGCCTCAACTACCACATCAAGAACTGCATGGGGCTCTGCCGGGGAAAGATAAGCAGGGAGGAGTACCTTAAGGCTGTGGAGGGCGCAGTCGATTTCATCAAGTCCGGCAGCGCCGAGTCCGTCGAGCGCATGGAAAGGGAGATGAACGAAGCTGCAGAAGCCCTCGACTTCGAGAGAGCTGCGCTCCTGCGTGACCGCATCAGTGCAGTACGCAAGGCCGCCGAAAAGCAGAAGATGATAAACAGCGGCGTAGGAGCTGCCGATATCATAGGCACTGCCGAGTATACCGGAGGAGTCTATATCTCCGTCCTTATCTACCGTGACGGCAGGCTCCGTGACAAGACCGTCTTTGAGGTGAGCCGCTCCGGCGGTGAGGAGATAGGCGATATCCTCGGACAGTTCATGGTGCAGTTCTACCACGGCCGTGAGGATATCCCCCGTATCGTTGCGGCAGACCACATCCCTGACGAGAGCGCTCTCATCGAGGAACTGCTTGCAAAGCAGTCCGGGAAGGAGCTGAAAAACGGCAGACTGCTCGTCCCGCAGAAAGGAAAATACGCAGAGCTTTTGCGCCTTGCTAAGAACAACAGCGCCGAATATGCCGCACTGAAAAGCAGCCGTACCGGCCGTGAGGTCATTGCACTCGAGCAGCTCGGCAAATGCCTCGGGCTTGCCGCTCCGCCCATGTATATCGAAGCGTATGATATCTCGAACCTGTCATCCGAATCGATGGTTGCGGGCATGATAGTATTCGAGAACGGACGTCCCCTCAAAAAGGCCTACAAGCGCTTTACCATCAAGGAACAGGAGCATCAGAACGACTACGGCAGTATGTATGAGGTGCTGAAGCGCCGGCTCACGCATATACTCACAGGTGAGGGAGATGAATACTTCACCCGCACCCCCGACCTGATACTTCTTGACGGCGGCAAGGGACACGTCAGCACCATAACTCCCCTTGTGGAGGAGCTCGGTCTGGATATCCCCGTATTCGGCATGGTAAAGGACGACAAGCACCGCACCCGTGCGATAGCTGCTGACAGCAGTGAGATACAGATAAATGAATTGCAGGCGGCATTCAACCTCGTTACGCAGATACAGGACGAGGTACACCGCTACTCAGTCAGCTTCATGCACTCCCGCCATAAGAAAAAGACCTACGCCTCCGAGCTTACTACGATAAAGGGCATAGGTCAGAAAAAGGCGGAGAGGCTGCTTCTCAGATACCGTACAAAGGATAATCTGAAGAAGGCCTCGCCGGAGGAGCTCGCCTCCGCTGCGGGCGTGAATCAGGAGACAGCACTTGAGCTGTGGAAACTGATACAGGAAATATGAAGGCTTGAAAGGATAGAAATGAAAAGTATAATCTTCTTTGACATAGACGGCACCCTCGTCACGGAGGACGAATTGCAGGAGATACCCGAAAGCACCCGCACTGCCATACGCCTTACCCGTGAAAAGGGCAATCTTACATTCATAAACACCGGAAGGACGGAATTCAACGTCCCTGCCGCAGTCCGTGAGCTTGGCTTCGACGGTATTCTCTGCGGCTGCGGCACATACATAGAATACCACGGCGAGGTGCTGCTCTACCGCACACTTGAACAGGACTACTGCCGGAATATCGCGGAGCTGATGAGGCGCACTGGTGTAACTCCGGTGTATGAGCGACGTGACGCACTGTTCTTCGATGACAGGGCAGTGCAGAACCCGGAGGTGGAATACTTCCGCAGCTCGTTCCTGAGTCAGAACATACCAACCGACAGGCAGACGGACGACCCGGATTTCAGCTTCGACAAGTTCGTCATATGGGATAATCCCGGAGCCGATATGGAGCTCTTCCGCCGTGAGATAGGCAGGGATTTCGATATCATCGACCGCGGACACGGGTTCTATGAAAACGTTCCGCACGGCTTCTCAAAGGCTACGGCTATAGATACCGTCCTCGGTATGCTCGGCATAGCACCGGAGAACGCCTACGCCATAGGCGACAGCAACAACGACCTGCCGATGCTTCAGGCTGTGCCGAACAGCATAGCAATGGGCGGTGCGGAAAGCCTGTACTCCTATGTTTCGTATATCACAACGCCAATCCGTGAGGACGGCATATACAACGCACTAAGTCATTTCGGACTTATATGACAAAGATACCCCTCAGGGCTCACACGGTTTGCCGTGCATACCCTGAGGGGATTTCTGTGTCCTATGATTTTATTGTCTCAGAATCATGCTGTCTGTCCGAGGAGATACTTGCTGAGGAGCACGATATCGTTAACCTCGGGAGTGCCGCTGCCGTCCATGTCAGCAGCTCTCTTCATCTTATTGCTGCTGAAGCCGTTAACAAGGCCTGCTCTGAAGAATACAAGATCGAATGCAGTGACGCTGCCGTCAGAATCGAGATCTCCTGCGATAACAGGCTCTTCCGTGGGCGGCTCTGTGGGCGGATCTGTCGGGGGCTCAGTGGGAACGACTGCTGATGCGCTTAAATAGTCATCAAGGAGGTCTGCCCAGAATTTGCCCATCTTCTCGTAACCCTTTCCGTTCGGGTGAAGGTTGTCGTTGCCGATATCGTTCATGCCGTCAAGTGCGCCGTGAACGTCTGCGAACTCTACGTTCTTGCCGGCGTTTGCATATTCATCAGCAACCTTCTTTACAGTCGCATTGTAGTTGCCTACTCTCTCAGGACTGCCGCCGTACAATGTGAACTCGGGGATTGATCCCATGTATACCTTGCCGCCCTCCGGCATATCTGCAAGAATATAGTCAACAAGTGTGCGAAGATCACTTGCACAGTCGTCAAGGTTGCGGTTTGCTGTCATGTCATTAGTACCGATGATGAGAAGTACAACATCGGGCTTATACTTCTTTATCGCATCGTTGTTCTTCAGCTTCTCATACAGGCCGCTGTCATTGCTCCAGCTGTTCGGCTGCTGCTTGATAGTGAATCCGCTGTAGCCGGCATGGTCGCCGTCATACGTTACGTTCTGGCCGTTGTAGCTGAATGACGGAGCTCCGCCCCAGCCTGTTGACTCAGGTCCTACAAGGTCGATTCCGGTATAGCCCTTCTGCTTCATGAAGTAGTCAAGGTACTTTCTGTAACCGCCGTCCTCGCCCTGTCCGAAGGTTATTGAATCGCCTGCCGGCATGATCTTTATTGTCCTGCTCTTGTCAGCGCTGCCGGATGTCTGTCCGCCGCCCTGTGTAGGCTGCTGAGGATCGCTGCCCTGTGTAGGCTGCTCAGTCTGTCCGGATGAAGAACCGCTGCTGATGTAGGCGTCAAGTGTCTCTGCCCAGAACTTACCGATCTTCTCATATCCCTTTCCGTTCGGGTGGAGATTGTCGTTGCCGATGTCGTTCATGCCGTCAAGTGCGCCGTGAACGTCTGCGAACTCTACGTTCTTGCCGGCGTCAGCCATTTCATTGGCCACTGACTTTACGGTGTTGTTGTAGTTTGCTATCTTCTCGGGATTGCCGCCGTACATCGTGAACTCCGGGATGGAGCCCATGTATACCTTGCCGCCTGCCGGCATATCGCCGAGCATATAGTCAACGAGGTCACGGAGATCGTTTGCACAGTCGCTCATTGAACGGTTGGCAGTCATGTCATTGGTACCGATGATGAGAAGCACGATATCAGGCTGATAGGTCTTTATAGCGTTCTTTTCCTTGAGCTTGTTGTAAAGACTGCTGTCCTGACCCCAGCTTGCAGGCTGCTTGATCTGGAAGCCGCTGTAGCCGGCGTGGTCTCCGTCGTACTCTACTGTCTGGCCGTTGTAGGTGAAGGAAGGATTACCTCCTCCGCCGCCTCCGGGCCAGCCCCAGCCGCCGCCACCGCCGGTGGACTCAGGTCCTACAAGGTCGATGCCGGTATAGCCCTTCTGCTTCATGAAGTAGTCAAGGTACTTTCTGTAACCGCCGTCCTCGCCCTGTCCGAAGGTTATCGAATCGCCTACAGGCATGATCTTTATGGTATCGCTCTTTGAAAATGCCTCTGCTTCAGGTGCGGCTGCAAGCGGTGCAAATGCCGCCACCATTGTGAACGCCGTAAATACTGCCGAGATTCCGGCTCTGAGTACACGGCTTGCGATACTGGTTTTTCTGTTTCTGATAATACTCATTCTTTTTCCTCCTTTTCACCATTGGCTTTAAAATGAATATAGATTAAGAACTACCCTCCTTCGATATTTATATTCTTTCCCCGCATCCATATATATATCTAATAATACTATACACCATAATAATCATTTTGTAAAGAATTCACAGTGAATTCAGCAACAAAAATCTCATTGTAAGCAATAATTGGTAAACTCCGGCATCGTATGACACAGATTTGTTCAAAAAACAAAGCTTCCTCCGGTCAGGAAGAAGCTTTCGGCTCTCAATAAGCGTATTTTTATAAAGGGACGCAGTCCCTTTAGAATCCCGAACTATTGTCCTTCAGGCATAAAAATAATCCCTCAACATCTGTTAAGGGATTGGTGCAGGTGAAGGGACTTGAACCCATACCCCCTTGCGAGGACTAGCACCTGAAGCTAGCGCGTCTGCCGATTCCGCCACACCTGCATATTATTACCGGAAAGCCCCGGGCTGACCAACTCAGCTTTATTATTATATCACAGCAGCAGGATAATGTCAAGTGCAGGACATTTATTTTTATATGTTAACTATTATTATCAAAACGTCCTCAGATAAAGGAAAACCGCAGTATCTCCAGCCTTGTGCCATTGATACTGCGGTATGTGCATACGATGTTTCAGGGCTTTGCAACAACTATCCTGCGCTGTGTGCCGTCGTCAGTGCAGGTCACAAGAGTGACTCTCACATCCCCGGCATCGTCAAGTATCCATGTCTCGTTCGGTTCGACTATAAAGGTCTCCGTGACATGGTAGGTATAGAGATTCTTGCTGACATCGTACAGCTTTACCTCCATGCCCGTCTTTACATCCCTGAGAGCGTTGAAGTACTCCTTGTATATCGTGCTGCTGTGAGCGGCGATACAATAGTTGCCGGCTCCCGGAGAGCCTGTTCCGGGGAAATGTCCGGCGGCCTTCGAGAGGACCTCGTTGTCCGTGCCTTCGAGAACAGGTGCCTTGATATGCAGCTCCGGTATCTCTATGACAACGTTTGTTTCCATAAGCTTGTTCCGCCTGTAGTCTCGCCACAGCTTCCTTCCGACAAGGAACGATAGTATACCCGTCCCTGTAAGTACAGCAGCAAGCCCGAGGATGAACAGCATCCTGCTCAGCCTGACTCTTGTTTTGTCCTTCATATCATTCTTCTTTTCTGCGGAGAACTGCCGATGCGTATACGGCTGCCGCTCCGAGGAGCATCATCACGCCTGCTGCAGCTGCTGCGGAAGCTGTTGAGGTATCATTGTTTCCGGTCTGCGGGAGGTCTGTCTCCTTGCCGTCTGCGTCAGTACCCTTGCCGGTGAAATGATTGACGGTATATTCAGCGCCGTTATCGAGTACTATGGTAACATTGCCTTCGGGATCGCTGATCGTTTCTGATACTGCTGCCTCTACGCCGGTCTTGTACCAGTAGTTCTTTGCAGCCCATTCACCGAGCTGCTCAGCGGAATAGAAGTTATCCATATCCGCAGGATCGTCAGATATCTTCCGGAGCATATATGCGCTGTTATCGGAGTAAACAAGTGCAAGCTCGTCAGCTGAAGCAGGTGCTGCAAGTACTCTTTCGGTCTTACCGTCCTCTGTGATATCCACAGCCTTTACGCCCGTCCATTCATACTCCATGATGTGCTCAGCGCCGTCAGCAGGATCAATTACTCTGATAGTCCCGGGGTTCTCGATACAGTAGTATTTTGTCATGTCGCCTGTGTTGAAGGTCCAGATACCCGGAGAGAAGAGATCTTTTATCTCCGGGAGCTCCGTAAGGATCACACCGTCACCACCCTGATCGACACCGGTTCCGTCGATCGGGTCAACTGTAATGCCCTGTCCGTCGGAGAACTGAATGACATATGCGCCGTAATCGTCGAATTCAGCCGATATGATCTTCGGACGGTCTGCCCTGATGCGCTCCGCATAGTCGCCGGCCAGTCTTTCAAGCTCTGCCGTTGAATACGCCTTGTAATTCTTTGCCGGTATGGAAGGCTCAAGTGCAAGCTCATATGATCTTCCGTCAGGAAATCTGACATCAATAACACCAGGCATATCGATATAATAAGTAACTGTCAGCTCATCGTCAGTATCCATGTTGACCGTCATGGTTTCCTCGTCATAAGTCACTTCGTATTCATAGAGCAGTCCGTCTTCGGCAGAAGCCACAAGCACCTTGTCGTCTTCTGTGAAAAGCGCAGAATAGTGGTTGCTGTCATTGACCGGCTGATAGATTACACGGTACACACCCTTTTTGAAATAATACTGGAATGTGACGTCGTTTCCATCCGGATCCTTTGCGGTATCGCCGAATCTGTCAAAGTCTGTGTATTCAGCGATCCTGCTGCCGCTTTCATCAAAGAGCGCAACTGTGCAGAGATCGTTCTCGTTGTAGCTTACCTCTGCGGAAGCTGCTTTATTGTCGCTGTTCTTATTATGGTATTCAAGCACCATTTCCTTCATTTCATCAGTCGTTCTGAAGAAGAAGCCTGCGAAACCGTCGGCATTCTCATAGGTCCAGACCTCTTCCTTGCCGTCTTCCCATGTGATCACAGCCTTGCCGCCCTCAGTGAAGGAGATGCTGCCGGTACGTGTTACAGTGCCGTTATCTCCTGTAATATTCATTATGAGCTTATCGTCTGTCTGCTCAAAGGTAAAGCTTTCCTCGTCTGCTCCGTTCTGATAGCGGACATTGCCCTCCTTGTCATCCCAGAAGTTATAGTAGGCATCGCCGTCGCCGCCTCTGTGTGCCCACCATGCGCCCTTTACGAGCGTCCTGGCTGTGACACCTGTATCAGCTCTCTTTTCGGTAGTATTGAAGGCCTTGTCCATTGCGATAACGGCATAGTCCTCAAAACCGGTCACATCATAGGTTATCTTCATATTGCCGTCATCGCCCATATATTTGTCAGCCGGAATAATGTCCGTAAAATCAAACGAATCAAGCAGCGTCCTGGAGTAGGCATCACCTTCACCGGTAAGCGCACTGATAAGCAGAGATTCCGGAACTACCTTCTCATTGAAAAGGCCTCCTTCCGTATAAAGACTGCCGATACCTGTAACTGTACCGTAGATCTCCATGCGTTCTCCGCTGTACTCCCCGTAGATTCCTCCTGTACCCTTGCCCATAATGTATATACCGTCAAGGTTGCTGTCGGAGGAGGTGATCTCAATGAGCTTTTTCCCGTCCTTTTCCTTCCCGGCTATATCAAGCACCGGAGCGGTTTTGTCTACGATGATCGGGAATGAGTATTTCTGGGGCTTTGCATCTGCGCCTTCATAGGAGACATAGCCTTCAATGACTCCGGTATACTTTCCTTCGGGAAGAGCACTGAGGTCTTCATCTGCCACAGAGTTCACCTCTCCGTGAGCCGGCAGCCATAACCCTTCATCCGCTGTATTCACGACCTCTCCGCTGCTGTTGTATATCTTCAGACCGGAAACGTGGCAAGATCTGAGTACTGTAAGATTGATGCCGAGATGGTCGGCCATGCCGTCGCCGTCGGGGGAGATATACGCATTATCATCTGTTATCTCCATGACACGTGCCAGGAACTGTTCATCCATGTAATCAACAAGCAGTTCAGGATCGTTCATCAGGCCGAGCCTTTCCTCCTCCGGAAGTCTTTCCATGAGTTCATATATCGCCTCACAGTATGCCGAAACAGACATACAGTTCTCTATGGCCTGCGTTCCTTCCGTTGTATAGATCGAATACGAATCAAGGTATTTCGTACCTTCGTGGAATATCGGCACCTGTGTCCAGTCGCCGCAGAAGCCCATTACCGGGATGGAGATATCGCAGCAGTTCTCTGCACCGCTGAGGACTATATATCCCTCTACAAAGAAACCGTTCGGGAAGAGTCTGCCGGTGCGCTCCATACTGCTCTGCGACAGCTCAACGCTCACTGTCTCTGTCCTGCTCTCCCCTGCAGCTGTCCTGAGCAGAGAGGAAAGATCAGCAGTACATCCAAACGGTGTTCCGCCGCATATCGTTATCTGACCGGATTCGTCATTCGTAAGCTGTCCTCCTTCGTCAGTTGTGAGAACGAGCTTTGCGTCAGTGAATTCAACATCCTGATCACTGAAATTCCTGATATTCACATCAAAGCTGAATTTATCCGTAAGATTGTCCTTCAGCTCTATCTTTGCAAGGCCGTCTTTTCCGGTGAGCATCACCCTGTCATTAAGCACGTTCCTGAGATCGATCAGACCTGCGCCCTGACGTCTCGGACTTTCATAAAGGCCGTCGTTGACAAAGAGGTCGGCAGAATTCATGAAGATGTTCTTTATGAAAGCAGTCTTCTCAGCTCCTGTCAGCTCTGTTCCGTTCTTGCGGAGGTACTGATCGAATACAGCAGCACAGCCCGCAACATAGGGGGAAGCCATTGAGGTACCGTCCATTACCTTGAGGCCGTTTTTGTATGCAGAGGATGTTACCGCACCGCCTATACCGGCTATCTCCGGCTTTATCCTGAGATCCTCCGTCGGGCCGTAGGAGCTGAAGCTGCTGATCCCGCCGTTAAGGGGCGTTACAAGAACATGCGTGCTGTCGATGCGCAGTTTTCCGCTCTCTGCTTTTTTCAGCTTCTCGCCGTCGTTCATTGATATGAACGCTGCGGGAAGATCCGTTCCTTCAATTATCATGCTTACGAGCCTGTCCGCCTCTGCATTGTTGCAGACTATCATGCAGGAAGCTCCGGCATCTGTGGCGTTGATCGCCTTCTCGGAAAAGGTGATCTCACCTCTGTCCAGGAGCACTGCCTTGCCCTCAACATCCTTTCCCTCAAAATCCGATTCAAGGCCGAGTCCGCAGTAAACATACTCATGCACACCGTCACCGAGCATATCAAATACCGTATGTACTCCTGTATCAAGAAATGGTATCTCGTCATCGAGACCTTCGATGAGGAAGCACTGCTCACGGGAGAAGGTATTCTCCGCTGACGCTACACAGAAAACATCGGAAAACGCCGCCGGTTCTCCAAGAGTCTGAGTATCGGGGACTGAGGCATCCATATCGAGCCAGTCTCCGCTTGTGATGCGGTTGTTTGCAGAATTGCCGGCCGCCGCAACGACCATTACTCCGGCGTTGTTAAGAGCCTTCAGCGCATCACAGTAAGGGAGGCTGTTCAGATCAGGCTCTGGTCCTCCGAAGCTGAGATTGATGACATCTACCTTCAGCTTTGCAGCATCCTCAAAAGCCGCAAGGAGTACATCCTCGTCCACGGAATACTCAGTTATATCGCATTCATCATCAACCACGACATCGCTGAACACCTTCATCATGACAAGCTGCGCATCCCTTGCGATGCCTGCGATCTCCTCTCCGCCATTGTCCTTTATAAGATCTCCGGCAGCTATGCCCGCAACATGAGTTCCGTGATATTCCTCCTCGAATGCCACGTCATAGGGAGTATCGTCGCCGTAGTCAAATACAAAGGGCAGCTTGCTGCTGACATAAGCCCTGTCAGGATCGACATTTACATTGAGGCTTCCGGCTACCGCTGCTATATCCTCCTTCGTGAGCTTGTTCTCCTTGTCGTCGATCGGGGCGAACATACTGTGTGTTACGTCAAATTCGCAATCCAGTACGGCGATGACCTCACCCTCGCCGAAATATCCGGTAGTCTCTCCGAAGAAATCCACGCCGCCTGCTTCGGGGGCGTAGTAGAGCTCCGGCTTTACTACATTCATTGTCCTTGTTTCGGAAACGCTCTCCACCCACTGACATTCACGCACCCTGTCAATAAGGCTCTCCGGAAGCTCGCAGGAAAAACCGTTCAAAAGAACATCATACCTGTAGCCTATCTCAAGAGCCGGATAGAGACTGCGTATATACGACTCCGCCGCTCTGCTCATCTGCAGAAGCGATGAAGCCTTTGCTGCTGCATCGGCAGTATCCAGAAAATCCGTACCCTGCTGTGCGCCGTCTGCACCTGCAAGCAGTCCCTCACCGCTGACCTTTACCATTACCGGCACAAGTCTGTCCTCCGCAGTGGTTTTCTCCTCCGCAAATGCAGTTACCCCTGATACTCCGCTGCTGACTGCCACCGAGCAGCCGATTGCTGCCGCCGCTGCCATACTCAGGATACGCTGTCTGGTCTTCTTCATTGTTGCTTCTATCCCTTCATCAATTGATTTAATGAACGCACTGTCACTTTGTTTACTATATGAAATAAATTAAAAGTATTATCCAGCCCGTACATTATTTATTTTATCACAGTTTCCGTTTAGTGTCAACTGTGCCATAACACCTTAGCAATTTTCAGCAGTAAGGCCGCTATAAAAGAGCAACAGTCCTACCCCCGCCCAAAAGGAGATAAGACTGTTCTGATTCGCCCTCTTACAATTAAAGGAATCGGATAGCAAAGGAATTATACCTCACAGCAGTATGCGCTATCCGGTCATACAGCTGAGTTTATTGCGCCCTGTCCGCACGGCAGAGTTGTGCAGAAACCGCCGTGCGGGTTGAGAGGGTTGCCGATAGTTAAGCTGCCTTGAATACAGCCCGCACAAAGTTGTAGATATGTGCGTGGATGGAGTTGTCTCCGTGGTATCCGCCCTGGATATAATGCCATACGTGCGGAACACCGTTCTTTTCAAGGGTGTTATGGTATCCTACAGGGATAGTCTGAACAACATCGTCATTTGTACCGCCTGACAGGAAGAGCAGATAGGGTGACTCTTCGTCAGAATGTCTTACGAATATGCTGTCCGGTACGCCCGGTGCAGGACATATAGCTCCTACGTAGCCGAAGAGCTCGGGATGCTGGAGACCGATGAGGAGTGACTCACGTCCGCCCATTGAGAAGCCAGTGATAGCAGTATTCTCTCTGCCGGTCTTTACGCTGTAGTGCTCTTCGATATAGGGCATCAGGCACTCGATGAGGTCATACATGAAGTCGTCGTATGCCTTGTTGTTTTCGTCGTTCATTCCCGTACACTCGTTGAGAGTCTTACTTGTGAATACATACGGGAATACACAGATCATTTCCTCAGCCTCACCGTCTGCAATGGCATTGCCGACGATCTCCTGAGTCCTCATGCTTCCTGTGTTGTTGCCGTTGATGATCATACGGTCAACCTTCTCGTAATATCCGTGCATTACGTACATTACGGGATACTCCTTGGTTCCGTCGTATCCGGCAGGAAGGAGGATATAGAAGGGCTTATCCTTGTTTGCAACTGTTGAATGATAAGTGCCCTGCTCAAGCTTTCCGTAATCTACTCCGCCTCTCTTGTCATGTGAGCTGTTGGGCTCCATATTGACAACATTGGGAGCGATCTCGGCTGTGAATTCTTCCATTGTCTTAGCCTCCGGCTTGATCTTCTCCGCTACGGGGAACTCCGTGATCTTGCCGAGGAGGAACTCGCTGAGAAGGACTGTATCTGCTACTGCGAATTCGCCGTTCTGATCTACGTCAGCGGCCTTCTTCATGAGCTTGTCGGTAAAACCTTCCTCGACAAGGCCCTTTCTCGATGCAACGAGGTCAAAGGTATCAAGTACAAGGTCAGCGTTGATATCACCGAGGATGAACTTATACGGTGCCGGGCCCTCAAAAGCAGTGCCTGCAGCAGCCGCTACGGCCTCGTCGATATAGAAATCGCCCGAGCCGGATTTTGTCTCGATATAGAGAACCATATCAGTTGCACCTGCGGGGATCTTGTAGTTTGCATTGGCAAGCTGTACAAATTTTCCGCCTACGCAGTCAGCCTCTGCAAGATGGTCGTATACTGTTTCAGAACCGTCCTTGTACTGAAGGGAGAGCAGGAAATGTGTTGTTGATCCTGAAGCGATTCCGGCACATACACTGAAGCTGTATTCTGTACCGGGTACGAAGGTTGATGCACTGAGTTCAAGAGCTGCACCGTTCCATGAATCGGAGCGCTTGGTGCACTTGAGTGCCTTGCTGCCCTTGTATGCAAAATCGCCGGATGCTTCTACAGAAGCTCCGCCTCTGCCTGTCCAGTCGCCTGCGCCGCTTTCAAACGTATCATAGAAAATGTTGGCTGTCTCCTGGACGGCTTCCCCGGTTGTTTCTCCATCGGCAAGCAGGCTTGCGCCGCCGGCCTCAAGGAACTGTTCGATACCGGTTACCTGTATTGTGTCTTCTGTTACTGTCACTTCTGAGAGGGGCTCGGTGCTAAGGTCTGCTCCTGAGGCGAAAGGCACTGATGTTACAGAGCCGGCCAGCAGCGTTCCACTTATAATTGCTGCCAGGACAGATCTTTTCTGAGAGAGATTTGTCATTTTTTACACGCTCCTTTTCGGAAAGTTGTACAATACTATTTATTTTATATGGCCGTATTAAGTACATCTTTATTATAAATAAAATATGAATTGATATCAACCTGTAAAATAAATATTTAGTGGATAAAATGCAGAAATCTGATCAAAAATATATCATTTGTGACATTTTTTTAGCATTTTCTACTATTTATAGTAACTTGCGCGATAAATTCTTTAACTTCTAAAGCGTACAAATTACATACATCCGGTAATTTAAGATATTACAATTTCGCTTTCAATGATAAAACAAGCAGTATTTAAGCACACAAATATTAAGCCGCAGCACCTCCGGAAAGCTGTCGGAAGCACTGCGGCTGTAGATTTATTCTATTTTCTGTTATACCGATACAGTCTCAAGATCTCCCACTGAGGCTATGGCATCGGGGCCGCCTGTCACGCAGACGCTGCCCTCCCTGCCGAACCTTCTGAGGTCGTCGCAGAGTGCAAGGAGACTTTCTCTTGTAACGGACAGCATATCCTGGCGAAGCTTCACCTTATCCTCAAAGGTCATGCCGTAGAAACGGTTCGGCATCTCGCGCTGTATCACCTTCTGAGGAGATACAAGGGGATCAAGGGCTGCAACGGAGGATATGATATACTTGTCAAGATCCTCGCCGCTGCTGCACCATTCCTCAAGCGCATCGGCAAGCTCGCCGTAAATGCCGAGAGTACGTGCCGGAGAGGGATCACGGTAGGAATAGCAGGAAAGAGATCCGCTGATAGTTGCCTTCATGCCACTGCCGTATGCGCCGCCCTGTACACGGACGGTATTCCACAGGCAGTCAAGGCTCATGATCTGTGCTGCGATAAGCATCGCCCCCCTGACCTCAGGCAGGAAGCAGCTCTGTACAGCATAGGATACGCCGGAGGGCACAGACACTCCCATACGCTCGGGCAGAGAGGAGGTATATACCGCCTCGGGATCAACTGCACTGCCCTCGGGGAAGCCGAGAAGCGGCACGATATCCCTGTAGTTGTCGGAAGTTACTGCAACTCTGAGACGCTTCATGCATACTGCCTCGTTGAGTACGGATGTGAGCTCCGTGCAGAACTCGCCGGAAAGCTCATCAAAATTCTCTGCTATGCGGCGTGTCTCCTTCATCATGGTTATGCCGTCAATCTGCTCGTTTGCGGCAGTGGCGGCGGAGTAGTGCGAGAGCGTTGCAATGAAGCCGATGGAATGACCTGCAACGATAAGTCTCTGACGGTCGTCCTCCTGCTTCTGGAGAAGGAGGTTCTTTATAAGATCAGTGCGCGAGAAATCGGTCTCAGTGAGTATCTCACGGATTATCTCTATTGCCTTTTCGATCTCGCTGTCAAGTACACTGCAGCTGACGGAGAGTACCGGACGGCAGTGTCCGAGGTCATCCTTCTTTGAGTATACCGACACGGGGAAGCTCAGCGAACCGATATGCATCTTTATAAGCTTCTGAAGCTCCGGCAGGCTGTGCTTCTTCGTAGGAAGATCGGCAAGAAGCAGCGGGAGCAACTTTACGTGGGAGAGAGTCTGCGGCGGGAGCTGTCCGAGGTCGAAGTAAAGGCTGAAATGAGTAATGCCGCTGCACGGAACGGTAAAGTGTACTACCTCGGTATCGCCGCTGTGAAGTACCTCTGTGTCAACACGCTCGGGCTCGGCAGAGATCTCGCTCAGGGAGAGTACCGGCAGAGTGCTTCTTGCCTCATCGCTGTCGGGAGTCTCCTGCCAGCTGAGAAGTCTGCGGTGCTCCTCCTCAAGAGTGCGGAGCTCTTCTTCGGTCATAGCACCTGTACGAGCTGCAAGTCTGTTCTTCTCGTCATCTGCATCACGGCGTCCCTGTTCCTTATCGGGCACCATGACCAGAGTGCAGAGACCGTCACGGCTGAACAGACTGCGGAGAAGCTCTTCAAAGCCGCCGTTATTCACCATCTCACGCAGCTGAACGAATACCTCAGCCATATCGATATATAGAAGCGGATCGCCGCCGTAGAGAAGGCTGTCAAGCACCCTGTTGCAGCGCTGGAGACCGCTCGGCTCGTATACAAGACGGAAATCAAACTCCATGCGGCTTATATAGGCAAGAAGGCTTTCCTTGTCAAGTCCTTCCCCGATGATCTTATCAACGGTGGAGAAGATAAGCTCCTTCGCCTTCTCTGTATCCTCCTCACGCATATTCCTTACCAGTACGGTGAAATAGCTCTGAAGTATGCCGAGAGTTGAGGAAGCTACTGTCTCCTGTCCGATGCCGGCATCAAGAAGTGCCTTAGTAAGGGGAGATTCGTTGGTAGAGGTGAGGTAATCAGCCAGCACATCGGAGGCAAGAGCAGTCAGCCTGTCGCTGAATCTGCCGCTTATCCTGCCGAGCACAAGATTTGTGCGCTCGGTGATATCCTCGTCTTCGCCGACTGCGTATCTTACGGTGCTGCTGCGTGATACAGGCTCCTGATAGCTGAATTCGGGTATCTCAGGTCTCTCGCCGTAGCCCGTGATATAGCCGTTTATCATATCGAGTGTCTTCTCGAGCGGCACTGCGCCGTCAAGGTAGAATATCGCATTCGAGGGGTGGTAGAAGCGTCTCCAGGTATCGCAGAACTTCTCATAGGTCAGGTCGGGTATGTACTTCGGGTCGCCGCCTGATACGAAACGGTAAGAGGTATCAGGGAACATCAGCCTGTGGAGCTCTGTCTCCGCAAGGTCGTCAACGTCGGCAAACACGCCCTTCATCTCGTTGAACACAACACCCTTATACAAAGGAGCACCGTTCTCATCGTTCTCTATGTGCCAGCCCTCCTGCATGAAGATGTTCTTCGCTGAGACTATCCTCGGAGCGAATACAGCATCGAGATATACGCTTGTGAGGTTGAGATAATCCTGCTCACTGCGGCTCGATATCGGGTAGAGAGTCTTGTCATCGTAGGTCATCGCATTGAGGAAGGTATTGACGCTGCTCTTCATAAGGTCGAGGAAGGGCTCCTTTACGGGGTACTTCGCCGAACCGCAGAGCACGCTGTGCTCGAGTATATGGAAAACTCCGGTATCGTCAGAGGGAAGAGTCCTGAAAGCTACTGAAAAGAGCTTGTTGTTGATGCCGTTGTCTGCCCAGCAGAGCTGTGCGCCGGACTCCTTATGGAGCATCTCGACGAACCTGCCCTCTCCGTTCGGCAGTTCTCTTATCCTCGTAACGGTAAAACCGCATATTGTAGTGCCTGTATTCAGATCCATGTTATAGATTCCTCCTGAGTTATACTTGTGCCGTCCCAAGGACAGCGTTACTTATTTATTATATCATTCCGACAGGTTTATGTCAATTCATTTGGTATTTCTGTACTCCGTAGGCGTTACAGAAAAGCTCTTCTTGAACTGCTTCATGAAGTAGCTGTCTGTACTGTAGCCGCACTGTGCCGCTATCTCCGCTACGGAGAGCTCTGTCTCCCGAAGGAGGCGCTTTGCCCTCTCCATGCGGAAATCTATCAGCTCGTCGATGACGGTGCGTCCGAAGTATGAGCGGTAGTTCTTCTGCAGGGTGCTCTTGCTGATTCTGAGGGAGGCGCATATATCCTCCGTGTTCCACTGTCTTTCCGGATATCTCTCCATTTCGCTCCTGAGCTCCGAAAGCCGCTCATAGAGGGCACGGGTGCCGGTATTGCGGAAACGGTACGTCCTTGCCGGAGCGGCTGCCGCTGCGCCTATGATATCCCATATCCCGTCCCCGCCGGAAACGCTCTCCGGATAAAAGGCATACTCCCCGAAGGTAAAGCCCAAGGGCGCAGACTGCGATGCCGGCGCAGTCCTGCGAAGCTCCTCGAACAGCTCTGCCGCACGCAGCCCGCTTTCAAGCACTATCCCGAAGCTGCCCGCTGTGAACGCACAGCAGAACTCCTCCTCCCGCAGATTCTGCGAGATGCGCTCTGCAAGGTCACGTATCATGGAGGCCGTCCTGCTGCCGCCGTATTTTTCATAAAGCTGATGCAGGTCACCGGCCTCACAGCAGACCATAATGTACTGCTTTCCCGTTTCAAGGCTGCGAATATATCCGGCAAGACTGCCTGCATCAGGGAGACCGGTGAAGCTGTCTGTATGGCTCTGTACCTCTGTTCCGCTCTTTCTCTCTCGCAGCATGATACGGTCCAGAGCCAGCGAAAGACTGCTGACAAACTGCCTGTAGCAGTCATCGAAGCCGTACTGCTCCTTGCCGAAGGAAAGCGCAGCAACGCCGAAGAATCTGTCCCCGATGTGCAGAGGGCTTATGTAGTATGCGGCCGGCTTTCCGGTACCGGGGCTGAACATACAGCTGATATCGTATGCCGGAAAGTATCCGCCGCCCGTGACTGCCGGTCTGCCAGCATCCTTGCGGTAAGCCGGATAAAGCATTGTATCACATCCGAACGTAAGCTCTCCGCCCTCAAGGCAGGCTTCCGTCAGGAATATCCCGAGATGCCTCATGCGGTAGATAAGATAAGTATAGTTGTCGGTGCGTCTGAAAAGATCGTCCCTGTCCTCCGCAGCGATAAGGCTGTAGAGCATATCGGAGCTCTTCATCTCCGCACTGAAGCGCCTGCTCACTCTTTCCTGCCTGAGCTGCTTTCCGTTTATACCGCAGCAGCGTGAACAGCCGCAGGAAGTCCCCTGTATGAAGCCGTTGCCGCGGCCTGCCACTCTCCTGCCCGAACGGCCTGTGATGAACCGGTACAGCCGGCGCATACAGTCCGCACCGAGCCGGAAGGTATCACGTCTGTAGCCTGTGAGTATCACATGGAGCCGCTCTCCGTACTCTATGCCGTCATAGCCTGTCACGGCTATATCCTCCGGCACACGTATCCCGGCTCTTTCAAGCTCTTCGATCAGGGTATACGCCATTATATCATTCCCGCATGCCACAGCCTCCGGCCTTTCAAGCTCTCCGGAGAGTATACGCCCCGCAAGCTCCGCCGGGCTCGTTTTCCAGAAATCTCCGTAGCTGTAATTCTCCTGCACGCACGGCAGCCCGTGTTCACGCATGGAGCGGAGATAGCCTTTCAGGCGCTCCTCCGACTGGAACTGCCCCTTCGGTCCGGTGAGACAGAATATCCTCCTGTACCCGTGTACTTCTATAAGATGATCCACTATGGACTTGAAACTGTCGGAATCATCGGAACGTGTATAGTCGAAGGTCTCCCCCTCCGAGCCGTCGGCCGCCATGACAAAGCGGTTCGTGCTCCTGAGAAGAGCCTCCGTGCTGCTTATCAGGGACTGATCCATTTCCGAGGACGAGCGGCAGTAGATATATCCGTCAAACGCCGGAGACAGGATAAGATCGTATATCCGTTTCTCCTGCTCACGGTGCCCAGATTTTCCGGGCGGTGCAAACGAACACAGCGAAGTCAGCACGGCGACATCGCAGCCGCAGACCTCAGCCTGACGGATGATACCGTTCACCGTTCCGCATGACGTCCTGTCCCTGCTGCAATCGGCTGCGACCACGCATATCAGCGGTCGTTTTTTCATGGTGCTCCTCCTTTCATACAGCGCTGATGAGGCATTTTCACCCCTTACTGTATTATTGTATCACAAAACTACGAGGTTTTCAACGCTTTTTTACATCAGCTGTCACGAATGTGTAAAAAAATCAGTTGAAAAAGATACAATAAATCATTGAAAATTTGTGAATAATACTATATAATATTATCAGAGACTGGATACGATCACCTCATATCGGTATCCGTCAGAAGAAAATAATACATTCACAGGGGGAATTACCTATGAAAAGTAAAACCAGAAGGCTGACAGCGGCGGCATTGTCTATCGCCGTAGGCATCGCTTCAGCTACAGGCACCGGCGCAGGAGTTATCGCCGATGCCGCTTACGGCAACGGCGGAAACGGCACCGCCATCATGGAATACCTCGACAGAGGTATATACGCCATAAAGTCCGGCAACGGTATGTTCGTAAGCTGGCGCTACAACGCCAACGACGACAACGGAGCAGAGTTCAGGCTCTATCGTGACAACGAACTCATCTATACCAGCACCGGCAATGAAGCGACGAGCTACTGGGATAACGGCGGAACTTCCGGTTCCCTGTACAAGGTCGAGACTGTCCGTGACGGCAAGGTCATCAATTCTCAGGTGTGCAGCTTCACCTCCGGAACCAACTACTTTGAGATACCTCTCAGAAAGCCTGCCGGCAACTATATGCCGAACGACTGTGCTGTCGGTGATGTTGACGGCGACGGTCAGTACGAGATCTTCCTCAAGTGGGATCCCGACAACTCGCAGGACAACTCCAAGGGCGGTGTTACTGACAACGTGTATATCGACTGCCTCACCCTCGACGGCAGACAGCTCTGGCGTGTCGATCTCGGACGCAATATCCGTGCAGGCCAGCATTATACACAGATGTGTGTCGCAGATTTCGACTGCGACGGCAAGGCAGAGCTCATCACCCGTACATCTGACGGCACCAAGGACGGCACAGGACAGACCATCGGTGACGGCAGCAAGGTATACATCAACAGCGACGGATACGTACTCTCCGGTCCTGAGTACCTCACTCTCTTTGAAGGTGCTACCGGAAAGGCCCTTGATACTATCGACTTCCCTGTATCAAGAGGAAATGTTGCTGACTGGGGAGACAAGTACGGAAACCGTGTTGACCGATTCAACGGCGCGATCGCTTACCTTGACGGCGTTCATCCCTCCGCTGTATACGGCAGAGGATACTATACCCGCCTCACGCTCTCCGCTGTTGATGTCCGTGACGGCAAGCTCGTAAAGCGCTGGATATTCGACTCGGGATTCGATAGCTCCAACCCCGCCTTCGGCAACGGCAATCACAACATCATGACAGCCGATGTCGATAACGACGGCAAGCAGGAGATCTGCATGGGCGCTTCGATGATCGATGACAACGGAACCCTCCTCTGGTGCACAAAGACCGGACACGGTGACGCAATGCACCTCGGCGACCTCGATCCCGACAGGGAGGGACAGGAGCTGTGGATATGCCATGAATCCGGAAACTACGGTGTATCGCTCGTCGATACAAAGAACGGCAGCATCATCTTCCACAAGGACGGCGACAAGGATACCGGCAGATGCTGTGCCGACAATGTATTCGCAGGCAACAGGGGCGCTGAGTTCTGGGGCTCACGTCCGGCCTATACAGTTATGAACAGCCAAGGCAACCAGATCAGCATGGACGTTCCGGCTATGAACTTCCTTATCTACTGGGACGGTGATCTTGAGCGTGAGCTGCTTGACGGAACAGAGATCACAGGAATAAACGAGAACGGCAAGATCGAAAAAGTATTCTCAGCTGATGGCTGTGTTTCAAATAACGGTACAAAGTCTGTTCCGTGTCTTACTGCAGATATCTTCGGTGACTGGCGTGAAGAGCTGGTTCTTTCCTCGTCAGACGGCAATTCTCTTCGTGTCTGCTGCACTGACTACAGGACCGATGTCCGCATAACAACCCTTATGCACGATATGCAGTACCGTATGCAGGCCGGCTGTGAGCAGTCCTGCTACAACCAGCCGCCTCATCCGAGCTTCTTCCTCGGCACCGGCTATGAGCTTCCCGCAAGACCTTCCGTTGCACTCAACGGCGGTCCTCAGGAGCCTGTAAACGGCAGATACGTCAAGGATCTCCAGATCATTGACTCAGCAAACCGCTCAAGCTGGCAGCTCGCTGAATCCAATTCAACCGGCGGCGCAGTATACGGCGACAGAGACTTCACTTACACCTCACTCCCGCAGTCAGTTGACGGCTGTGAGTACATAGGACCCGCCTGCAACTCCAAGAACAGCTCGGGTGACCTCGCACAGTTCACCGCCGGAGAGGATATCGCAGTATACGTCCTCGTTGACAAGCGTGAAGAGGAAGCCGGCAGCGTTCCCTCATGGCTCTCGTCATGGGAGAGGACAGGCGACGAGGCTCAGATCAGCAATGATGTGGTATTCGCTGCATACAGGAAGACCTTCAAAGAGGGCGAGACCGTTCTCCTCGGCAACAACGGAATGACCGGCAATGTTGTCAACTACACCGTATTCGTAAAGGCAGACGAGCCCGCACCGACGGAGCCGCCTACAGAGCCTCCGACGGATCCTCCCACGGAACCGCCTACGGAAGAGCCTACCGCACCTCCGACAGACGCACCGACCGATCCTCCTACGGATCCGCCGACAGAACCTCCTACGGACGCTCCCACAGATGAGCTCACATACGGCAACGTGATGTACGGCGATGCAAACTGCGACGGAAAGATAAACGTTGCCGACGCAGTTGCTATCCTCCAGTACATCGCAAACCAGACCAAGTACCCGCTCACTCCCGAGGGACTCAACAATGCCGACGTATTCTACAGAGGCGACGGCATCACCGGCTCGGACGCTATCTCCATACAGAAAATGGACGCAGGCGTGCTTACAAGTCTGCCTGAATCATACCAGCAGTAAGAGCTTACTATCTGCCGCTTCTGACTGTTCAGAGGCGGCAGTTACTTTTAATTCTCCCCGCCTCCGGACGGCAGCCGTGAAACAGCCCTGATATTGCGATTATAGCATTAATTGCGGCTGAATGATATACTGTATATCAAACCAACACTATTCTGCACAAATACTATTGACATTTACTGTAAATAATGCTAAAATAGTCATGAGAGGGTATGTTAAACTATACATCGTACCCTGAGAGGGGAAATTATTATGAAGAAATTACCAAAAGCAGCTGCGGCTTTAGCTTCTGCCGCTGTCCTTGCAATTACAGGCAGCGCTCAGCTCATTCCGCCGGCTCAGCAGCAGTACGCAGTAGCCGCAGATGACGGCAACGACGACTGGCTCCATGCAGAGGGCAGCAAGCTCTACGACATGAACGGCAATCAGGTATGGCTCACCGGTGCTAACTGGTTCGGCCTCAACTGTACTGAGAACGTTCCTCATGGACTCTATGCCCGTGACGTTGACGATATGCTTTCCACTATCGCAGACCACGGCATCAACATCATCCGCTTCCCGATCTCCACAGAACTCCTCCTTTCATGGATGGACGGCGAGCCTCTGCCGGTAAGCTCCGTGCAGGCAAGCTACAATCCTCCGCAGGACGAGCTCGGAGAGGACGGAACAGTTACTCCCGCCGGCAAGTACGGCAATATCAACCGTGAGTTCTGCGAGGCTGACGGAAAGACTCTCAAAAACTCCATGGAGATATTCGATATCATCATGCAGAAGTGCAAGAAGTACGGCGTGAAGGCTCTCATCGACGTTCACAGCCCGGCTTCCCACAACTCCGGCCACAACTACAATCTCTGGTACTATGAGCCCAC
Source organism: Ruminococcus sp. (assembly GCA_017620025.1). GTDB lineage: Bacteria > Bacillota > Clostridia > Oscillospirales > Ruminococcaceae > Ruminococcus. The sequence continues at coordinate 112,386 of JAFZRF010000003.1, read as the reverse complement.
GGCAGATGATGCAGACGGAATGGCTACCGGACATTTCTCGGGCAAGATCATTACCTGGGATGACTGGAAGGATTCCATCACCTGGCTCGCAAAGAAGTACGCAAACGATGATACCATCCTTGCTTACGACCTCAAGAACGAACCTCACGGAAAGCGCGGCTATTCCGGCTCAGAGTGCCCTGCAAGCATTGCAAAGTGGGATAACTCCACCGACAAGAACAACTGGAAGTATTCCGCAGAGGAATGCGCAAAGTCGATACTTGCAGTAAACCCGCACGCTCTTATCCTCGTTGAGGGCATCGAGCAGTCACCTATGTTCGACAGAGGCTCCGACTGGAATACCCCCGACAAGTTCAATCCGAATCCCGGCGAAGAGCGCTGGTACGGCGCATGGTGGGGCGGAAACCTCAGAGGCGTAAAGGATCTCCCTGTTCTTCCGAACTCCGGACAGATCGTATATTCACCCCATGACTACGGCAAATCAGTATACGCTCAGAGCTGGTTCGAGAAGGACTTCACAGAGCAGACTCTCCTTGACGATTACTGGTACGATACCTGGGCTTACATCAACGATCAGGATATCGCTCCCCTGCTCATCGGTGAGTGGGGCGGACATATGGACGCAGGCGACAATCAGAAGTGGATGGAGATACTCCGTGACTATATGGTCAATAACCACATCAACCACACCTTCTGGTGTATCAACCCGAACTCCGGTGATACCGGCGGACTTATGGATTCCACATTCCAGAACTGGGATTCAGCCAAGTACGCTCTCTTCGAGAAGTCACTCTGGCAGACAGACAGCGGCAAGTACATCGGTCTCGATCATCAGCAGTCTCTCGGCGTGAACGGCACCGGTCTCTCACTCAGTGAGTTCTACTCAAGCGGTCAGAAGAGCAACATCAACGGCGGCGCAGGCAGCTCCTCGGGCGGAACAAGACCTCAGCCCGCTACAACAGCTCCGACTGAGCCTCCCACGACAACTGCCGCAACGACCGCAGCGACAACTGCCACAACTACTGTCACAACCACAGTAACTACCCAGACCACCGAAGAAGTCATCGAAGTACCGACTACTACAACGGTTAATCAGGAGGGAGCTACAATCAGATTAGAATCGCCTCCGAACAAGATCACTTACAATATCGGTGAAGAGCTCGACCTCACAGGAGCCAAGGCTTCTGCTTCGGGAGCTACCGCTGACGGCACGCTCTGGGATACATTCAGCCAGCCGATCGATTCGCAGTATTTCATTGTGGATTCCTCTGAATTCGACAATACAAAGGTTGGCACCTATAAGATCTACGTTTCTCCTAAGGCATATCCACAGGCAAAAGAAGTGTTCACAGTATCAGTCATCAACGCAAGCGAAACTTCACCCGCACCTCCTGAGACCAATAAGGATACCAAGTACGGCGATGCGAATGTGGACGGCAAGATAAACGTATCAGATGCGGTTGCAATACTCCAGTATGTTGCAAACCAGACAAAGTATGAGCTCACAGCTCAGGGACTCATCAACGCTGACATCGACGGCTCAGCAGGCATTACAGGTACAGATGCAGTTACTGTACAGAGAGTTGATGCCGGAGTTATAAAGGAGTCAGATCTTCCTCTGAAGAAATAACAGGACCTCCTACGGCTTATCCCGCTGCACCGCAGGATAAGCCGTATTTCAGAATTACAGCCTGTACCCTCCGGCTGTGCGGTGCAAACGAAAATAACAAGATAAATGAGAAGTTACATATAGAATAAAGGGAATTATTATGACATTGAAAAGCAAGCGGCCGATTTTAGGCGTCATTGCCGCAGTTGCAAATGGTATTGAACAACGTCAGATCCTGAACGGCTTCGTTGCCGAAGCTCAGAGTCACGGCTTCGATACTGCGGTCTTCTCTAATCTCTATAATCCTCATATAACTGTTGAGGATCTTAAATGCGAGCAGCGTATCTACGAGCTCGCAGGCTCAGAACAGATATCCGGTTACATACTTATAACCGAATCCTTTATCAATCCCGATATGCGGCGCTTTATCGCAGGCATCCTGAAAGGAAGGAACGTCCCTCTCGTTCTTGTCGGTTCGATGCAGGAGGAATTCGATTTTGCGGACATCAGCTGCATCAACACAAGCGATGAAAATGATATCTACAATATCGTCACACATCTGGTCGAGGAGCACGGCTACAGGCATATAGACCTGCTTACCGGTTTCGCCGACAACGAGATATCACACAGACGTGCCGACGGATTCATGAGAGCTCTCCGGGATCACGGTATTCCTGTCGGTGAGGACAATATCATCTTCGGCGATTTCTGGTTCACCGGCGGAGAAAAGCTCGCCGACGAATACATCAGCGGTATACGCCCGATGCCGCGGGCAGTTGTATGTGCAAGCGACTATATGGCATACGGTCTGCTTGACAGGCTCAGCGAAAAGGGCGTGAATGTACCGGATGATATAGCTGTCATCGGATATGAGAACGTCATGCAGAGGATATATCACTCCCCCCTGCTGACAACCTATCAGCGAAACAGACACGATCTCGGAATATGTGCTTTCCATACCCTGTACAGCAAGATAAAGGGTCAGCCGGAGCCTGAATTCACGCCGCCGGCAGGAAGACTTATTCCCGGCCATTCATGCGGCTGCCGCGGTCTCTACGAAGATTTCAACCGGGAGCAGCGGCTTGTCAGGGAACAGAAAAAATACGAGAACTGGAATATGTTCAGCTCCATGGATCAGCGGCTCACGACCAGCCGCAACCTTACGGAGTTCATCGCAAATGCCGGCGAACACCAGTGGCTGATACGCTATGTTCAGAATATATACCTCTGCCTTTTCACAGACTGGTGCGATTCCGCAAGCTCCATGTCGGAGAATGTGTCATGCAGGAGCATAATGCCATGGAACGATACAGCGCCCTTTGAACTGAACAAGTACGACCTTGCCGGTATATTCGCAAAGGAACAGTCGCCTTCGGTATTCTACTTCACTCCGCTGTTCTTCGGACAGAGGCTCTTCGGACATCTCGTTCTCAGGTACGACAACCCAGATACCTACGATGAGTTTTTCCGAAGCTGGATAAAATCTGTCACCAACGGCCTTGAGATACTTCGCATGAAGAACGACATCCAGTATCTCACCAGCTGTCAGAACCTCTCCGATCAGCGTGACACCCTTACGGGTATGTACAACGAGGACGGCATAAAGAAGGCGTTCTCCTCTGCCGTGACTCCCAAGAACAAGGATCTCTACCTTGTCGTGCTCCGTATCGGGCTCTTTGACGAATCCATAACGAGTATGGACAACGCCGACCGTATAGACGCTGTTCTCAGCGCCGCAAAGGCAGTCGGCAAGTTCTGCGGCAACCATGATATCTGCGGAAGGGTATCGGATAATACCTTCGTCTGCATAGTACAGACCTCCGCCGATGCTGAAACTCTTACAGGCACTCTCAGCGCACTGCTGATACGGCATAAGAAGTATATGGAGCGGTACGGCATGGATTCCTTTGTCTGTGCTGCGGAAAAATACGACGGAAGCTCCTACACTGAGCTCTATGAAAGATGCTCGGAGGATATCGCACAGAGCTGTGCAGAGCTGTCTGAAAAGCGGCTTCTGAAGCACTACCGTGAGATGCTCGAGCTGAGGAACTATATCTACTCCAATCCGGAGGCGACCTTTGATACCGACGATATCTGCTCAAGCTTCTCAGGAAGCTCAGGCTACCTCAGAGCGATATACAAGCAGTGCTTCGGCATAAGCCTGCATCAGGACTGCATCGCCGCAAGGATACTCCGAGCGAAGTACTACCTTGTGACGACTTCGCTCAATATGGCAGATATAGCCGACAAATGCAGCTATACCGACAGCAAGTATTTCCTGAGGCAGTTCTATTCCGCCACAGGTCTTACCGCTGCAAAATACCGTTCAATGATACAAGGATAACCACAGCCCTGAGATGTGAGACCGCATTCTCGGGGCTCTCTTTTTTAATTGAATGATACCATTGTAAAATCCTTGTAAAATCAAAGGCCTTTCACCTGCCTGTCACATTGTTTTCATCATATATACACCGTTATTTCGTATGATTATAATTTGACAGAATATGCCTGTCCACGGCTGCAGAGCTGTTCTCTGCACTGCAAAAATCCGTGTCTATCCACAATTTTCCGTAACGGAGGAATAGTAAATGAAGCATTATCTTGAGTCAACGGAGGCCGTTCTCAACGAGGTCAACAGTACTCTGACCGGTCTTACTGCGGAGGAGGCTGCCAAGCGCCTTGCAGATGTAGGTCAAAACAAGCTTGACGAGCCGCCGAAACCGACGCTCCTTGCAAGATTCATCGAACAGTTCAAGAATCCAATGATACTTGTACTGCTTGCCGCCGCTGTAGTCTCTGCCATAACCGGCATAATCTCAGAGGGCAAGCTCGAAGCAGACGTATTCATCATCCTGTTCGTTGTCATCGCAAACGCCGTACTCGGTGTATATCAGGAGAACAAGGCTGAATCAGCCATCGAAGCACTTCAGGCAATGAGCGCCGCACAGAGCAAGGTCTTCCGTTCAGGTGAGCTTGTAGTTATACCGAGCTCAGAGCTCGTTCCCGGTGATGTCATCACCCTCGAAGCAGGTGACAATGTTCCGGCTGACTGCCGTATCCTTGAAGCTGCTGCCCTTAAGGCTGAGGAATCGGCTCTTACCGGCGAGAGCGTACCATGTGACAAGTCAAGCGAGACACTTACCGGTGAGGAAGTACCTCTCGGCGACAGAAAGAATATGCTTTATATGGGAAGCAGCATCGCATACGGCCGTGCAGAGGCTGTAGTTGTTGCTACCGGAATGAAAACAGAGATGGGCAAGATCGCCGGAGCTATCACAGAAGCAGACGACGATGAGACTCCCCTCCAGAAGAGCCTCACTCAGCTCAGTAAGATACTCTCAGTCGCAGTTCTTATCATCTGCGTTTTCATACTCGCACTGAGTGTTGTACAGTCACTTATCAAGAGCGGCACAGTCACTCTCCCCTCCTTCCTCAACTCCTTCATGATAGCCGTCAGCCTTGCAGTTGCCGCTATCCCGGAGGGACTTGCAGCAGTTGTTACCGTCGTTCTCTCTATCGGCGTAACCAATATGTCAAAGCGCGGAGCTGTTATCCGCCGTCTCACAGCCGTTGAGGCTCTCGGATGCGCTCAGGTAATATGCAGCGACAAGACCGGTACCCTTACACAGAACAAGATGACTGTAGTCAGGGAGAGCACAGACGACAAGGAGCTCCTTGCAAAGGCTATGGGTCTCTGCTGTGATGCAGTCCTCAACGCTGACGATACAGTTGCAGGAGAGCCTACAGAGGCTGCTCTCGTAGCCTACGCCAACAAGTGCGGCCTCAAGAAGTATGAGCTCGAGGAGAAGACTCCCCGTGTTGCTGAGGCTCCCTTCGATTCGATGCGTAAGATGATGTCCACCATACATAAGACCGAGAACGGCTATGTACAGTACACCAAGGGCGCTCCCGATGTAGTTCTCGCACAGTGTACACATATCCTTGAAAAGGGTGAGGTACGCCGTATGTTCGAGGAAGACCGCGGACGCATCCTCCTTGAGAACAAGGCAATGGCTGATGACGCACTCCGTGTGCTGATGGCCGCTTACCGTGAATACGACGAGCTCCCTGAGGATCTTTCCACTGAGGCTCTTGAGAAGAAGCTCATATATATCGGTATGACAGGTATGATCGATCCTGTACGTCCCGAGGTCAAGGACGCTATCGGTCTCTGCCGCACAGCAGGCATCCGTCCGGTTATGATCACCGGAGACCACAGAGATACCGCAGTGGCAATCGCCAAGGAGCTCGGTATCCTTGAAGAGGGCCAGCAGGCTCTCACAGGCGCAGAGCTCAACAAGATACCCGATGATGTATTCAACGAGACTGTAGGCAACTACAGCGTATATGCCCGTGTACAGCCCGAGCACAAGGTACGTATCGTAAACGCATGGCGCAGGAAGGATATGACCACAGCCATGACCGGAGACGGCGTAAACGATGCTCCCTCCATCAAGAGCGCTGATATCGGCGTCGGCATGGGTATCACAGGTACAGACGTTACAAAGAACGTTGCCGATATGGTACTCACGGACGACAACTTCGCAACAATCGTAGGAGCTGTTGAGGAAGGAAGACGTATTTACGACAACATCCGCAAGGCTATACAGTTCCTCCTCTCGAGCAACCTCTCCGAGGTAATATGTATCCTTATCGCAACACTCGGTCTCGGAAAGCTGACAAACGGTTCATTCACCATCTTCGGACCTGTTCACCTCCTCTGGATCAACCTGGTTTCCGACTGCTTCCCCGCTGTTGCACTGGGTATGGAGGCCGCTGAGGAAGGCATCATGTCCCGTAAGCCGAGAAGCTCAAATGCACACATCTTCTCTGAAGGACTCGGCATCAACCTCCTCTGGCAGGGTATCGTGATCGCACTTCTCACCATAGTTTCCTACGTTATAGGCGCTCAGACCTCTCCCGAGGCAGGCACCACAATGGCATTCATCACACTCTCTGTATGTGAGATGCTCCACGCATGGAATATGCGCAGTCTGAAGGAATCAGTATTCAGCTTAAAGACACACAACAAGCTGCTTACTGTATCTATCATCGTATCATTCCTGATACTCATCCCGATACTTCTCGTTCCCGGTCTCAGAACTATATTCTCACTTGTCGAGCTCTCAGCTATGCAGTACGTACTTGCCGCAGTCATTGCAGCAGCTATCGTACCGATAGTAGAAGTAGTAAAGGCATTCCAGAGATTAAAGAAGACTGAAGAATAATACAAAGCCCGTATGCACTCCGTAAAGGATCGCATACGGGCTCTCTTTGTCCCACTCTGCTGCAGCGGGAAAAGCAAATCCCGGAAGGAACAGCGTGCTCCTTCCGGGATTTTGTATATATCATATTATCAGAACCAGCACTTCTGATAATCAACGTAAGAAAACTCAAACTCTTCATCCGACTTTGAAAGATACATGATACCTTCAATGATACCTATGATCTGCATTACTGCGGCTCCGATGCCGAAGGTAAAGAGCGAGATAACGAGTGTAATGATGCCCTGCTTTGTGTAGCCGAGATAGAACTTGTGGACTCCGAGTGCCCCGAATAATATTGCAAGTACTCCTGCTGCGATTCTGCTTTTCATAATTAATACCTCCTGATAATTTCACCTATATCATTGTTTATTCATATCAGAACCAGCACTTCTGATAATCAACGTAAGAAAACTCAAACTCTTCATCGGACTTTGACAGATACATGATACCTTCAATGATACCTATGATCTGCATTACTGCGGCTCCGATGCCGAAGGTAAAGAGCGAGATAACGAGTGTAATGATGCCCTGCTTTGTGTAGCCGAGATAGAACTTGTGGATTCCGAGTGCCCCAAGGAATATTGCGAGTAATCCTGCTGCGATTCTGCTTTTCATAATTAATACCTCCTGATAATTTACACCTATATCATTAACGCTGATCAGAACCAGCCTTTATGACCGAATACGTATGTATCCTCGAATTCGTCATCCGTCTTCGTAAGATAGAGAATGCCTTCGATAAGTCCGATCGGACCCATGATCGAAGCGCCGATGCCGCAGGTCAGAAGCGACACCAGAAGCATCGTAAGCGCTTCCTTCTTGTACCCCATGTAGAACTTGTGCGCTCCGAAACCTCCAAGGAATATACCGAGAAGTCCTGCCGGTAATTTTTCTTTCATAGTACTTACCTCCAATAATCCTTTATGTCAGTACCCCAACTGACAAACACACCTTTTCTTATGTCTTATTCTGAAGTTACCTCTGATACTGTTACATCGTCGCCGTCAACGCTGATCTCCCATTCGCCGCCGAACGACTCGTCGTCCTCGCTGCTGTAGCTGAATGACATCTCAGTGTCCTCGGGGATAGGAGTGAATTCATCGACCTTCTCAAGATCAGCCTTGAATTCGCTCATTTCGTCGGACATATCAAATACCATTCCGTCACCTTCCTTAACAAAGTAGGAACCGGAAAGGTCAATATCTTCATTGACCGCCTCAAGAACTACCTTGCCTTCGTCATTGAATGACCATGTGATCTGCTCGGGATCGATATCGGTAAACAGGAACGAAGTGAACGTGCCTGTGTTATCCTCGTTGAGCTCGATCTGGAACAGTGTGAATGCCGGAGCACCCCAGAGGTCATCTGACTTTTCTCCGTCAACGATAATGTCCTTTGCCTGCCACTTTCCGATGAAGTCTGCTGCATCTGCATCTGCTGCGGCAGGTGCTTCTGTCTCTTCCGCCTCAGTAGCGGCCTCTGTCTTCTCTGCTTCTGTCACTGACTCTGTTGCTGATGCGGTGGATGCTGTGTCAGTTACGTTGTCCTTTGCCGAGCAGCTTGAAAGAACAGCTGAAAGGCAGATAAGAAGTGTTGCTGTGGTGATTGCTTTTTTCATAATTATTCCCTCCTGTATATTGTTCAGAATCGGTTCACGATAACCTTTATCGTGATCTTCTGAACCTCTTGCAAGCATATTATATCACATCGTTATGAAAATGTCAAGTTTTTGTCACAAAAATCCATCATTCAGTTTTTGCCTATAAATAGTCATATTTCAAGGTTCTGTTTTGTGATGCTAACAATTTTATCACAGAATGAACATGAATATATTTCCATATCAACACATAAATATAAGCCACAGCACCGGCAGTCTATACCTGCCGTGCTGTGGCTTTTATTCTTATGCTATTATAATATTATTCATTTGGTATGAATATTATTGCTTATGGATTGAGTCTGTTGGGTCCGCGGAAGAGGAACATTGCCTCCTTGATGTGGAGGCCGAGGAGCAGCATTGTAAGTCTGTCTACGCCGATACCGAAGCCGCCGTGAGGAGGACAGCCGTACTTGAAGAACTCAAGATAGAATTTAACATCCTCTGCAAGTCCCTTCTCGTCAGCCTGTGCCTTGAGCTGCTCGTAGCGGTGCTCTCTCTGTGCGCCTGTTGTGATCTCAACGCCTCTCCAGATAAGGTCATAACCCATAGGAACGCCGTTCTCGTCACGCATATGATAGAATGCTCTCTGCTCTGCGTCAAAGTCTGTAACGAAGAGGAACTCGTGGCCATAGTGCTTCTTTACCCACTCGTAGCTGAGTCTCTCGGCGTCTGTTGTAAGGTCGCCCTTTTCGGAATCGTCAACTGTGTAGCCGAACTCCTCCTCGAGTGCCTTGTAAAGGTCTGCCAGCTTGACTACAGGGAAAGGAGTCTCGGGAACGATGACCTCAGTGCCGAAAAGCTCCTGTATCTGGTCGCCGTAGCTCTCCTTAACTTCCTTTAGCATAGCTGTGAGGAGCTCCTCCTCCATCTTCATAACGTCACGGAAGGAGTTGATATAGCTGAACTCAAGATCGAAGCCGGTGAATTCTGTTGTATGCTTGCTTGTGAAGGACTTCTCTGCACGGAATACAGGTCCAACCTCGAAGATACGCTCGAAGCCGCTCGCCATAGCCATCTGCTTGTAGAACTGAGGGCTCTGTGCAAGATATGCCTTGCGGTCGAAGTACTGTACCTCGAATACGTTTGAACCGCTCTCACTTGCTGTGCCTATGAGCTTTGGAGTGTGTATCTCAATGAACTTCCTGTCAAGCAGGAACTTTCTCATTGCGTTGACCATAACTGTCTGGACCTTGAACATGAGCTGGTTCTCGTCTGTTCTGAGGTCGATCCAGCGGTAATCTATTCTCTGATCGATGCTTGAACGCTCAACTGCTGCCTTCTTCTTGGTAGCGGGGATATCCTTTCTTGCGATCGGGATAGCGTCTGCGATGCTCTCGATGATGATAGAATCGGGGATCATCTCGAGACCGCCCATCTTGACATAGTCGTTCTCGGAAACGATACCTGTAACTGTGAGTACAGAATCGCCTGTGATCTGATCGAGTGTCTCGACCAGCTCGGGGAGCTTCTCCTTTTCTACTGTGATCTGAAGCTTGCCTGTGATATCCTTAAGTACGATGAACGCCATAGCACGGCTGTTGCGGAAGTTCTCAACGAAGCCCTGTACCTTTATGGGAGTGCCGAGACTGCTGCGTACATCGGAGATATAAGTTCTCTCCATATTGATTCCTCCATAAGACTGATTTCATTTTATACTGATAAAATGTCCACTTCTTTTTATACCACATTTTTGCCTTTTTGTCAAGTGCCAAAGCCCGGTCTACAGCTTTTGCTTCAATATGGTACCTCTGACAAACCCATATTGAGGGCTCTGCCCTCAAACTCCCGCCTAAGGGACTCGTCCCTTAGGAATCCCACTGCAAAATGCCCCCTCCCCATGAATGGGGAGGGGGCATTTTGGAATGAGAGTCCAGAGAGGCAGAGCCTCTTTGGCAGGGGTGCGGGGGCAGCGCCCCCGATATTGATCCGCCTGAGACACCCCCATTGAAGCAAGGGGTGCAGACGGGAATAATCACTTGAGCAGGCACTTGCCTGTCATTTCCTCAGGCTGAGGTACGTTCATTATCTTCAGCATTGTAGGTGCAAGGTCTGCAAGCACGCCGCCTTCGATGAGCTCGCCCTCAACGCCTACTGCGATAAGCGGTACAGGATTTGTTGTGTGAGCTGTGAAGGGGCTTCCGTCGGGCTCCATCATCTTGTCAGCATTACCGTGGTCAGCTGTGATAAGAGCTGCGCCGCCCTTTGCAAGGATAGCGTCAACCATTTTGCCTACGCACTCGTCAACTGCCTCTACAGCCTTTACAGCAGCATCGAAGATACCTGTATGGCCTACCATGTCGCAGTTAGCGTAGTTGAGGATGATAACATCGTACTTGTCGCTGTTGATAGCCTCGAGTACTGCATCACATACCTCATAAGCGCTCATCTCGGGCTTGAGGTCGAATGTGGGTACGTCGGGAGACTTGATAAGGATACGATCCTCGCCCTCGAACTGCTTCTCCTCGCCGCCGTTGAAGAAGAATGTAACGTGTGCATACTTCTGTGTCTCAGCGATACGGAGCTGTGTCTTGCCGAGCTTTGCAAGGTACTCGCCCATTGTCATTGTGAGCTGCTCCGGAGGATAAGCTACGGATACATTGGGCATTGTAGCATCGTACTGTGCCATACATACGAAGTTTACAGGGAAGAAACCGTTCTTTCTCTCGAAGCCTGTGAACTCGGGATCAACGAAGGAACGTGTGATCTGTCTTGCACGGTCAGGACGGAAGTTGAAGAAGATAACGCTGTCGTCAGCCTTTATCTGTGCGCCGCCTGCGATAACTGTAGGAAGCATGAATTCGTCTGTTACGCCGTTGTCGTAGGAGTTCTTTATTGCCTGTACGGGATCTGTCTCCTGTACACCCTCGCCGTAAACGAGTGCAGAATAAGCCTTCTCAACTCTGTCCCAGGCATTGTCTCTGTCCATAGCATAGAAACGGCCGGAGATAGTAGCTACCTTGCCGAGACCGATCTTCTTCAGCTCTGCTACTGCCTCTTCCATATACTCTGCAGCGGATGACGGAGGAACGTCACGGCCGTCGAGGAATGCGTGGATATATACCTTGTCGAGACCGTTCTTCTTAGCCATCTCAACGATGCCGTAGAGATGCTCCATGTGGCTGTGTACGCCGCCGGGAGAGAGAAGTCCCATCAGGTGAAGAGCGCTGCCCTTTGCCTTGCAGTTCTCCATAGCAGCAAGGATAGCCTTGTTATTGAAGAAGGTACCGTCCTTGATGTCCTTGGAGATCTTGACGAGCATCTGGTATACGATACGGCCTGCACCGATATTGGTATGGCCTACCTCGGAGTTGCCCATCTGGCCGTCCGGCAGACCTACATCAAGGCCGCTTGCGCCGATGAGAGTATTCGGGCACTCCGCCATGTACTTGTCAAGGTTAGGCTTCTTAGCAGCAGCGATAGCGTTGCCGTAGGTATCGGGATTGTAGCCGAAGCCGTCCATTATAATAAGTGCTACGGGTTTCTTTGACATAAAAAAATCTCCTTTAAAGATAATAAGATCTATATGTGCCGGATATCCGGCACGCAATAAACGTAATTCCCTGTCAGGGAAATACGGTTTCTGCCGTTAGTTATGAGTCTGTATAGAATACTTCATTGCAGGCATCTGTATCGAAGTGAACATCATGTTATTTCATCCATGACTAATAATAGAACCTGACATATCCAGTGTCGGTATTGAATATCGCCAGAGCAGTATTGTAAGTGTAATTGCCGTAAACATATACGACGCAGTTTTCCGGGTTCTCCTCATCAGCTTCGATTATCTGCGCAAACCTGTTTATTTCTCTTGTACCTGTATTTTCATCGTCAGCCGTCCACATCTGAGTATAATCATCGAAATAATACTGAGAGAAGTCGTATTTTCCGATACATTCTTTCTCTGCCTTTCCGATATACTCATCAACAGTTCCCCTGTCCGTATAGTATTTAATATCGACACTGCCGCTCGCCTGCAATACAGCGGGACGGAAGTTTACATAATACTTCTCCGCATCTGAGGGAATTTTTTTCGGAAGCAGTCTGCCGATAGCGTTCCCTTTAGCAAAGCCCGAAACATAAAAGCTTCTCTGCAAGGGATAGAACCACTTCCACTGCCTGCGCATATTGAACGGCATGAGGATAAGTCCTATAATGACAGCGTAGACCAGAGTCCGCAATATCACAGTCTTGCTTTTTCTGCCTTCTCCTTTTTCGGGGGAAATATAGTATTTTTTCTTGTTTGCTATGTTCAGGATAAGCAGTACGACCGATATCCCAAAAAGAGGCATAAATATCCCGGCATAGTGCGTAAGGCATAAGGAACTCGATATCATCAGCGAAACGATCAGCAGCAGCTTGTCGATGATGTACCACGGTGACAATACCTTTTCTTCTTTATTGTTTTCTTCATTGACAGCCTTAATCATAGTATCACCTCGTAAAGAATTTACAGGTACAGCAAAGCCGTATGCCTTACCTGCCTATGATTAAAGTATACCACATCAATTATTATTTGTCAATAGAAATTTATTGTTTTTCGATATTAATTTCTTGAATATCGAAAATTATAACTGTCCAACCGCCAATTGAGCGGCCGGACAGTAATAATATGTAAAACTATAATCAGCCGTTGATAGCTGCCTGAACGATAGTATTGAAGTCGTTAGCCTTCAGTGAAGCGCCGCCGATGAGACCGCCGTCGATATCGGGCTGAGCAAGGAGCTCTGCAGCGTTGCCGGCATTCATGGAGCCGCCGTACTGGATTGTTACAGCATCAGCTGTAGCCTGGTCGTACTGCTTTGCAAGCTGAGCACGGATGAATGCGCATACTTCCTGAGCCTGTGCAGGTGTAGCTGTAAGGCCTGTACCGATAGCCCATACAGGCTCGTAAGCGATAACGACCTTCTTAACGTCCTCTGCTGATACTTCCCAGAGATCAAGCTTGATCTGACGGGCAATAACTTCCTCAGTGATGTTGCACTCACGCTCCCACTTGAGCTCGCCTACGCAAACGATGGGCTTGAGGCCGGCCTTCAGAGCAGCAGCTGTTCTCTTATTAACAGTCTCGTCTGTCTCGCCGAAGTACTGTCTTCTCTCGCTGTGGCCGATAACTACGTACTCAACTCCGAGCTCTGTGAGCATGGATGCGGAGATCTCGCCGGTGTAAGCACCGCTCTCAGCGAAGTGTACGTTCTCAGCGCCGACCTTTACGTTGCTGCCCTCTGTAGCGTTGATAGCTGTCTCGAGGTTTGTGAAAGGTACGCAGGCGATAACCTCTACCTTGCCCTCAGCGTTGGCTACGAGAGGCTTGATTGCCTCGAGAAGCTCCTTAGCCTCGGGTCTTGTCTTGTTCATCTTCCAGTTGCCGGCAATGATTGCCTTTCTCAGGTTCTTGTTCATTAGTATCTACTCCTTTGATATTATTGTCTTCTCAGAACTCCATCTCGTCCTCGTCGTAATCAAGGCTCCAGTCGTCTGTATCGACAAGCCCGCCTGTCTCCTTGTTTACCACATGATTGTTGCTTCCGATTGTAACGCCCTTCTTGATGGGTGAAAGGAAGAAGCCGCAAATCATGCCGAGCAGGAAACAGAAAAACGAGAATATGATGAAAGTCGCATTATCGTCTTTAACTCTGTTAATCATATCTTTCATTTGGATTTCCCTCCTTGAATAGTTTAACATATTCCGGAAATAAATCAGCATACTCTTTTCGTTTTAGTAATTCGATCCGCTCGGACGGTGAACTATCCCAAAAGATCTGCTTTAATTCATCTATGCGTATCTGTTTAATTTCATCATCATTTTGTTCTTCTAACAATTCAAAACAACAATCGTATTCATCAATAATGAATCGTATTATTTCACAAAGTGCTTCTCCAATATACAACCGATTTGCCCCAAAATCATAATACATCGTTCCAAGGGAGCCTGTCGGAACATTAGCAATACCATCCTTGGTTCTATATCTCGTTCCTTCGCTGTAATATTTTACAGGATACCTATAGTAATATCCGTTTGAGTAACTATTATTATAACAACGCTTTGCAACATAATACTCCATCCTGCAAATCATTTCATTATAATACATAGTTTCTTTTCCGCCAAAAGAAGAACCAACGATTTCGTTTTCTAATGAATCTGTATCAGAATCTATATCATCAGCTATAAATCTGACTATATCAGAAAGAGCTTTACCAATGTCCAACTTATTAGATCCGAATACATAATGCAATGATAATAGAGATTCCCTTGGAGCATTGTTGAGATATTTCCCTTTTGTGTAATACCATTCACCATTCTTTTTGTAATGAACAGGATATCTGAAATATCTACTTAGGTTATTGCTGTTACAGCAATGCTTAGCAACAATATATTCCAAATGACAAATCAATTGTCTATAATTGTACTTAGCCATTAGAATCACCTCGAAAAGATGATGATGAATCACAATAAGGGCGAATAATACTATCCGCCCTGTTTGTTTTTATTCTTACTTCTCAGCGATAACTGCAACGCCGGGAAGAACCTTGCCCTCAAGGTACTCGAGTGAAGCGCCGCCGCCTGTTGAGATGTGGCTCATCTTGTCAGCAAATCCGAGCTGGATAGCTGCTGTAGCTGAATCGCCGCCGCCGATGATTGTTGTTGCGTCTGCCTCAGCAAGTGCCTCACATACAGCAACTGTACCCTTCTTCAGAGTGGGGTTCTCGAATACGCCCATAGGTCCGTTCCATACAACGGTCTTAGCTGCCTTTGCAGCCTCAGCGAAGATAGCAGCTGTCTTGGGTCCGATGTCAAGGCCCATCTTGTCAGCAGGGATCTTGTCAGCATCAACGTACTCAACCTCGATCTCAGCATCGATCGGATCAGGGAAAGATGCAGCGATTGCTGTATCAACGGGAAGGAGGATCTTCTTGCCGAGGCTCTCAGCCTTAGCGAGCATCTCCTTGCAGTAATCAAGCTTCTCGTCGTCAACGAGTGACTTACCGATAGAGCCGCCCTGTGCCTTGATGAATGTATAAGCCATACCGCCGCCGATGATGAGTGTATCGCACTTCTCGAGGAGGTTTGAGATAACATTGAGCTTGTCAGCAACCTTAGCACCGCCGAGGATAGCTACGAAGGGTCTCTCGGGATCCTCTACAGCATTTCCGAGGTACTGGATCTCCTTCTGCATCAGATAGCCTACAGCTGTCTCCTTAACGAAGTTTGTAACGCCGGCAGTTGAAGCGTGTGCTCTGTGAGCAGAACCGAAAGCATCCATAACGAATACCTGTCCGTCAACGAGCTCAGCAAGCTCCTTTGAGAACTCTTCGCCGTTCTTTGTCTCGTCGTTGCCACGGAATCTTGTATTCTCAAGAACTACGATCTCGCCGTCCTTCATCTCTGCTACAGCCTTCTTGGCATTCTCGCCTACTACTGTATCATCAGCAGCAAATGTAACCTTTGCGGAAACGAGCTCAGCAAGTCTTGCAGCAGCAGGTGCAAGAGAGAACTTAGCCTCGGGGCCGTTCTTGGGCTTGCCCAGATGTGAACAGAGAACGATCTTTGCGCCGCCCTCAACGAGCTTGTTGATAGTGGGAAGTGCAGCCTGGATACGGTTATCGTTTGTGATAGCGCCGTCCTTCATAGGAACGTTGAAGTCAACTCTTACGAGCACCTTCTTGCCCTTTACATTAATGTCCTCTACAGTTACCTTGTTTAATCCTGCCATTGTTATGACATCCTTTCGTATTAAAAATCTTTTGCTTGCCGGGTGAGACCGTTCCCGATGAACAGTACGCCGCAGCATTCAATACTTATTTTACACTATTCCGGAATTATTTGCAAGTGCTTTTTCGATTTTTTCCGTAAAAATTTACATTTCATAAACAGCGGTATCACTGCGAAATCACATTACAAAAGGTTACAGAATAAATGTTGAGTAACAATTGTGTTACAGTTTTATAAAAAACATTGATTTACTTTATAAAATATGTTATAATCGGATAAAAGATGAACAGGAAACCACTGTACCGGAGAAATACAGTTATATATTATAATAGTAATGCCCGGAGCATTACTTGTCATAACACTTCCGGGCAAACATATATCTTTACAGCATCAGTCGTTGAGCTTGAACATTTTCTTGAATTCGGTGGGTGTACAGCCCTTGGCTTTACGGAATACACGGTTGAAGGTTGTTATACTCGAAAAGCCCGACTGCATTGCGATATCAGTCACAGACAGCGACGGATCGGCCATAAGTCTCTCGGCCGCCTTGATACGCTTGCTGTTGATGTACTGTATGTACGGCATACCGTTATACTCCTTGAAGATGCGGGAGAAATGGTATTTGCTGTAGCCGGCGACCTCCGCAAGCTTCTCGAGCGGAAGCTCATACATATAGTTCTGGTTGATGTACTTCATAACGAGGCTGAACTTACGTGTATCATCCGTGCTTACAGCATTCGCAGCACTCTCAGCCTCCGTAAGCGACAGCTGATACTCCCTTGCGGCAGTCAGTATCGACAGAAGGTTGAGGAAGATGTGTACATCGGCAAGCGGCGACTTGGAATAATACTCGGTATAGATATCGAGCACGCTCTTGCGGGAGATGACATACAGCTCCTTGCTCAGCTCCTGAGTGATGTGCATAGCCGATGAGAATACAGGCATTATGTTCTCAAGCGTAGGCAGTCCGCTCAGCATGGCATTGTCGCACTGGAAGATGATCCTTCGTCCCTCCTGTGCAGGCATGGAGTGAAGCTCTCCGGGTGGTATAATAAGTATCTCCTTTTCGTCAAGATGGTATTCCTTTCCGCCCGATGTGACGGTGAAGCCATTCTGGAGGGGTACTATGATCTCAACGGCGTTATGCCAGTGTACCGGGTACTCCTCGATCTCCTCGTTGTCATAGAGCATTACGAAACGCTGGTTCTCATATTCGACCGTTTCGTATACTCCCGATAGGTTTTTTATCATTGCATATTCCTCCTGACCATTTATTGTGATGAAAAACTTTGATTTTCAATTATTGTTCTGTGTAAAACATCGAAAAATACGCTGCCTCTTGGAAATAATCCATAAATAATAGTGTATCCTTCAAGCATATTATACACCAAACAGATAATTATTGTAAAGAGCGTTTGAATATTTTGTGCATTTTCAGCAATATTTGATTTACGCCCCGCAATTTTTGGTTAGTATAATATGTGACAAAGTTATATAATTATTGTAGTGATTTACGAGAGGGGCATATCATATTATGAAAGTAAAATGTTATGAGATAAACTACAGTAATTACGGACGCTGTATATGCCTCGAAAACGGCAACATCAAGATGCTTGTGACGGTTGATGTCGGCCCGAGGATAGTTTTCTTCGGATTCAGCAAGGGCAGCAATATACTCTTCGAGGATACCGAAAGAAACTTCTACGAAATTAACAAAGGCTACGGAGTATGGTACGCATACGGCGGTCACCGCATATGGTGCGCACCGGAAAAGATGCCGGAAACATATTTCCCGGATAATACAAAGGTCAACGTTGAATATGACGGCTCGAAGCTTACGCTGACTCCCGAAAAGACAGCCTTTGGCAAACAGTTCAGTCTCGTTTGCATGATGGATGAAAACAATACGGTTTATATCGAGAACAGGATCACCAACTGCTCCGGCAAGCCCGCCGATTTCGCACCATGGTCAATAACAGGTCTTGCAGGCGGCGGTACAGAGATCATTCCCCTTTGCACTGACGACAACGGTTTTCTCCCCAACAGGACGATGGCCCTGTGGAGTTACTCTGACATAAAGGACGAGCGTTTCACTCTCTGCGACAAATACGCAGTACTGAAGCATGACCCGTCAAATAACAAAGCTTTCAAAGCCGGATTCAATGTCACAGGCGGTCAGGTCGTATACGTACAGAACGATATGATCCTCCGCAAGTCGTTTGACGGCTACAAGAATATAGTTTATCCGGATTTCTGCTGCAACTTCGAGACCTACACCAACGATCTCTTCCTTGAATGTGAGATCCTCGGTGAGATGAAGAAGTATCAGCCCGGCGAGACAGCTGTCATTAAGGAAAAATGGGAGCTTATCCGCACAGACGGCGATGCGGAATCCGTGATAAAAGGCTATATCAGTGAGCTCAGCTGATAGGCCCGAAAGGAGAATTCGCTTGGAAAGATATAAAGACAAGTCGCTCACGGCGCTCGAGCGTGCGACTGATCTGACTGACCGCCTTTCCCTTGAGGAACAGGCTTCCCAGCTCAGATATGATGCACCCGCAGTGCCCGGATTTGATATTCCCGCATACAACTGGTGGAGCGAAGGCCTTCACGGCGTTGCAAGAGCAGGTACAGCTACCATGTTCCCTCAGGCGATCGGTCTGGCTGCAATGTTCGATGAAGAGGCCATGTTCAAGATAGGTGATATCATCTCTGACGAAGCGCGTGCAAAGTACAATGAGTATTCAGCACACGAAGACAGGGATATATACAAAGGTCTGACACTCTGGTCACCCAATATAAACATCTTCCGTGATCCCCGCTGGGGCAGAGGTCAGGAGACCTACGGTGAAGATCCGTTCCTGACTGCAAGACTCGGCGTATCATTCGTAAAGGGAATCCAGGGAGACAAGGAAGTCCTCAAGGCTGCTGCCTGTGCAAAGCACTTCGCAGTCCACAGCGGACCCGAAGCAGTAAGGCACGAATTCGATGCCGTTGCTTCCCCGAAGGATATGGAAGAGACTTACATTCCCGCTTTCGAGGCTCTTGTAAAGGAAGCCAGGGTCGAGAGCGTCATGGGAGCATACAACAGGGTCAACGGAGAACCTGCCTGTGCGAATACCTTCCTTATGGAAAAGCTTAAGGAATGGGGATTCGACGGACACTTCGTTTCAGACTGCTGGGCCATCCGTGATTTCCACACAAGTCACCACGTAACCAAGACCGCACCGGAATCAGCTGCCATGGCCCTCAAGGCCGGCTGCGATCTCAACTGCGGCAATACATATATCCATCTGCTCATCGCTTACAACGAAGGGCTCATCTCAGAGGAAGATATCAGGAACGCCTGCATCAAGCTGATGCGAACAAGAGTACGTCTCGGAATGTTCGACGGCGGTACGGAGTACGACGGACTTGATTATTCCATCGTATCATGCAAGGAGCACGTTGAGTACGCTCTGAAGTGTGCTGAGAGATCGATGGTAATGCTGAAAAACAACGGTATACTCCCGCTTGACAGGAACAAGATCAAGTCTATCGGAGTTATCGGTCCCAATGCCGACAGCCGTGCTGCTCTCGAGGGCAACTACAACGGCACAGCAGACAGGTATATCACCTTCCTCGAAGGCATACAGGACGAATTTGACGGAAAGGTCTACACCTCAGTCGGAAGTCATCTCTATAAAGACCGTGTAATGAATCTCGGTATGGCTGATGACAGGATCGCTGAGGCTGAGATAGTAGCTGAGCATTCCGATGTCGTTATCCTCTGTGTAGGACTTGACGCAGGCATCGAGGGCGAAGAGGGAGATACCGGAAACGAGTTCTCCTCCGGAGACAAGAACGATCTCAGGCTCCCCGAGGCTCAGAGAAAGCTCGTTAAAGCCGTAATGGCAGTCGGAAAGCCCGTAATCATCGTTACCGCCGCAGGCAGTGCGATAAATGTCGAGGCTGACTGCGATGCACTCATCCATGCATGGTATCCCGGTCAGGCAGGAGGCAAGGCACTTGCCAATATCCTCTTCGGAAAGACCTCTCCCTCCGGAAAGCTTCCCGTCACCTTCTACAAGGACGCTTCGCTCCTTCCGGAATTCACCGACTACAGCATGGTAAACCGTACATATCGTTATGTAAGATACGACGAGGATAATGTTCTTTATCCCTTCGGCTTCGGTCTTACATATTCAGATATAAACTGCTCTGATCTGAAGTTCTCTGACGGAATCGCTTCCGTAACTGTTACCAACAGCGGAAGCTCTGCCGCTGAGGATGTGGTTCAGTTCTACATCAAGAGCTACAGTGAGGACGCTGTCCCGAATCACAGTCTCTGTGGTTTCAGGAGAGTATCACTGGAAAAGGGCGAAAGCATCACCGTGGAGGTAAAGATCCCGGAAAGCGCTTTCACAACAGTTGATGCACAGGGTGTAAGATCCGTAAAGAGCGGAGAATTCACACTCTATGCCGGCACCTCCCAGCCGGACGCACTGAGCTGTAAGCTCAACGGCAAGGAGTGCCTCAAGGTAACTATAAACCGCTAAAAAGCAGCCAAGCTGCTTAAATATGAACATATCATTTTATGGAGGTTATGTAAAATGAAAAAGGTATTTTCAACCATTTGCGCACTCGCACTGCTCGCTTCAATGACAGCCTGCGGCAAGACAGATCCCGGCACACAGGAGCCCGCTTCTACACCTGCAAGCCAGGATGATAACAAGTCATCTGAGGCTGAGAAGCCCAAGGACGGCAAGAAGACAACTCTCAAGATCTACGCTTTCACAGACGAAGTTCCCGGCATGATCGACAAGTTCATGAGCCTGAATCCTGACTTTGCTGCTCAGTACGAGACAGACGTTACTATCGTTAACACAACTAACGGTGAGTATCAGCCTGCTCTTGACCAGGCACTTTCTGCAGGCGGCAAGGACGCTCCCGATCTCTACTGCGCTGAGTCTGCATTCGTTCTGAAGTATACACAGGGTGTTGCTTCTTCTTATGCTGCTCCTTACAAGGATCTCGGCATCGACGTTGACGCTAAGATCAAGGACGCTAAGATCGCTCAGTACTCCGTTGATATCGGTACTAACCCCAGCGGCGACGTTGTAGGTCTCGGATATCAGGCTACAGGCGGTGCTTTCATGTATCGTCGCAGCATCGCTAAGGATGTTTGGGGCAGTGATGATTCTGCTACAGTTTCAAAGGCTATCGGCGGCGGCTCAGGCAACTGGGATAAGTTCTTCGATGCAGCTGAGGAGCTCAAGGGTAAGGGCTACGGCATCATCTCCGGTGACGGCGACCTCTGGCACGCTGTTGAGAACAGCTCTGACGCTGGCTGGATCGTTAACGACAAGCTCCACATCGATCAGAAGCGTGAGAACTTCCTCGATCTCTCCAAGAAGCTCAAGGACAACAACTACTTCAATGATACTCAGGACTGGACTGAGGCTTGGTACACAGATATGAAGGGCGAAGGCGACAAGGGCATCCTCGGATTCTTCGGTCCTGCTTGGCTCATCAACTACGTAATGGTAGGTAACTGCGGCGGCGAGAAGGTCGGCGAAGGTACATACGGCGACTGGGGCATCTGTGAGTCTCCTGTAGGCTTCTTCTGGGGCGGTACTTGGGTACTTGCTAACAAGGACAGCGAGAACAAGGAAGCTGTTGGAAAGATCATCGAGTGGATCACTCTTGATACTTCTGAGACAGGCCTCCAGTACATGTGGGCTAACGGAACATACAATCCCGACGGCGGCGCTAAGGACTGCGTAGCTTCTGAGGTTGTAATGGATAAGTCCGACGGAACTCTCGACTTCCTCGGCGGCGACAATATGTTCGACGTATTCATCAAGGCTAACGCTTTTGCAAACGGTAAGAACCTCACTCAGTACGATGAGAAGATCAACTCCAAGTGGCGTGATCAGGTTCGTCAGTACACAGCAGGCAACAAGTCAAGAGATGACGCTATCGCTGACTTCAAGAGCGACGTTGCTGACGAGCTCGGTATCGAAGCTGAGTAATCGACATCTCAGATATCACACTTCATAATATATAAGCAGTTTCTGCCGGGAGGGATACCTTTACAGGTATCCCTCCCCAGCGGAAGCGCTCACAAAGGAGGTTCCCGCCTTGGCAAAACCGCTCAAGGGTATAAGCTACGCTAAGTACGGCTATCTTTTCAGCCTGCCGTTTATAATCATTTTCCTTATTTTCTGGCTTTACCCTACTCTTTACACCTGTGTTCTCGGTTTCACCGACTGTAAAGGTTTCGGTAACACCGAATGGCACATTCTCGAAAATCCTCTCGACAACTTCAGAGAGGTACTCAAAAACAATTCATTCAAAGTATCCCTCAAGAATACTGTAATCATCTGGATCATAAACTTCATTCCCCAGATCACTATAGCACTTCTTCTTACAGCCTGGTTTACCTCACATTCCAATGATCTCAAAGGTAAGGGCTTCTTCAAGGTAGTATTCTATATGCCGAATATCATAACAGCTGCTACTGTTGCCGTTCTTTTCAGAACACTGTTCGGCTATCCTATGGGACCTATCAATGACCTTCTGGTAACCACAGGTATCAGAGAGGCTTCTTACAACTTCACAGTTGACAAGACAGCAGCCAAGCTGATCGTTGCCTTTATCCAGTTCTGGACATGGTACGGCAACACAATGATCGTTCTTATCTCCGGTGTTCTCGGTATCAGCCCTGATATCTATGAGGCTGCTGAGATCGACGGTGCAAACGGAGTCCAGACATTCTTCAAGATCACAATACCCAACCTCAAGACTGTTCTCCTTTATACTCTGGTAACAAGTCTTGTCGGCGGTCTTAATATGTATGATATCCCCAAGCTCTATCAGGACGGTGGTCCCGATAAGGCTACACTGACCACAAGCGTATTCATTCAGCAACAGGCATTCTCCGGAAGCTACATCTACAATAAAGCCGCAGCTGCAAGTATGATAATGTTCCTTATCATCTGTGTCTGCTCAGCTATATTGTTCTGGATCATGCGTGACAAGGACGAAGCTAAACTCGAAAAAGAGAAGAAGCTCGCCCGTAAGGCAGCACGTCGTGCAGAAAGGAGCTTTTTCTGATGTCTGTACAGAATAAAAAAACTAACACCCCTTTTAAGATAGTAGCTTATACCTTCTGTGTCTTCCTTACGATACTCAGCTTGTTCCCGTTTGTTATCATGATAATAAACTCGACAAGAAGTACAAACCAGATACAGCAGCACGCTATCTCACTTATCCCCTCGCATTACTTTGCGAACAACTTCAAAGTACTTACTTCGAAGACCTTTGATCCTTTCAGAGGATTTATCAACTCTCTGATCATTTCAGTCGGTTCAACATTCTGTGCGGTATACTTCTCAACCATGACTGCATTTGCTCTTGTTGCTTACGACTGGAAGGCCAGAAAGCCGTTCTTTACCGTTATCATGGCCATCCTGATGATTCCTGCTCAGGTTATTTCGATCGGTTTCTATCAGTTTATGTACAAGATCGGTATGACAAACAACTTCCTCGCACTTATCCTTCCCTCTATCGCTGCTCCGGCTACGGTATTCTTCATGAGGCAATACATGATTCCTTCACTTCCCATGGAGATTCTTCAGTCAGCACGTATAGACGGCGCAGGCGAATTCCGTATCTTCAATCAGATCGTACTCCCGATGATGATGCCGGCTATGGCTACACAGGCTATCTTCTCGTTCGTAACGAGCTGGAACCAGCTGTTCATGCCTTCGATCCTTATCAACAAGAACAAGCTGTATACGCTGCCTATGATGGTCGCGCTCCTGAACGGTGATACGTACAAAACGGAATACGGTGCTGTTTACCTCGCACTGTTCCTGACAGTCATACCGCTGCTATGCATCTACTTCCTGCTTTCAAAGTACATCATTGCAGGTGTTGCACTCGGCGGCGTAAAGGGCTAAACAAAGAACACTTTCACCCCCTTAAATATAAAACAAACTGCTGTCCGTGTGTTCAGCAGTTTGTTTTTTTGTATATGGATCATGCAGATGATGCGGGTTTATCAGGGGACGCCTTCACTTGCAAGGCGTCCCCTCTTCCCAAACAGTCCCCCGGACTGTTTGGGAATTCACCCCTTGCGAAGCGCCCTGCGGATAATGCGGGACGCTGTCCCACACCCTGCCAGAGGCGCTGCCTCTGGACTCCGCTAAAGGGGCGCGCCCCTTTAGAATCCCAAACTGAAAAGCCCGTGAGCGAATTGCGTTCACGGGCTTTCTGTCATTTATTGTTCTTGAAGTGCATCATCATATCGTGTGTAAGGCTGTAGCCGTCCGGCTGTCCGGTTATTTCATCACGGGGTACCCAATGTGCTACGCTGAGCTCGGTCTCGTCAAGCTTTACCTCTGAGTTTCCGTCCACATCACAGAAGAAGCCGGCAAGTATTCCTCCGGAGAATCCCCATGGCTGTGAGGCGTAGTACGATATATTCTTTACCCTGAGTCCGACCTCCTCCATGACCTCACGGCGGACAGTCTCTTCAAAGGTCTCACCTATCTCAGTAAAGCCGGCCACAAGGGCATCATGACGGTATCCCCTGTTTTCGGCATACCTTGTTATCAGTATCTTGTCGTCATCCCTTACACCTACTATAACGGCAGGGTTTATCCTCGGATATATCACACGGCAGCAGCTTGTACACAGAAGCGCTCTCTCACTCAGGTCCGGGATGGTCTTGCCGCCGCAGTGACCGCAGCAGCGGTTATTGGTGTACCAGTTCCAGAGATGAAGAGCCGTAAACGCTATGAAGACCTTCTCTCCGGATATCTCCGGCGACCAGCGCAGTTTCTTTACGTCTACATAGCTGAAATTCTCTTCGGCTGATGCGTTTTCATCAAGTATCAGGAAGTAACGCCTGTCATCTACAGAGAAGAGGTAGACCACAAGCTCGGGAGAGTCATAGTCACTGTACAACGGGAACAGCGCTTCCTGCTCTGTATCACAGAGGACCGCACCTGCCCTGAAATGCAGCACTGTATCTTCCCTGCCCGGCTTATGATCCGGTGAATAGCTGTTGTCAAATCTGTGAGGAGCTATGTCCTGTAACATCGTATCGCCTTCCTTTTACTGAGCGGCTTTTGCTTCCGCTTTCTTTGCAAGTCTGTTCATTGCCCTGAATTCATATGCAGCCAGTACTATCGCCACTATAGCGGAAAGCAGGTCTGCGGTCGGGCCTGTGTATATGATTCCGTCGATACCCATTATCGTCGGAAGTATCAGCAGTGTCGGAATGAAGAAGAGTATCTGTCTTGTGAGCGAGAGGAATACGCCCTTTATCGGCTTTCCGATCGAGGTGAAGAAGGTTGAGGTTATCGGCTGAAGACAGTTTATCCAGGTGAAGAAGAGGAAGATACGGAAGAAGCGTACTCCGAACTCGAAATATGTCTCCGTTCCTTCTCCGAAGAGCGAAAGTATCTGACGCGGTATGGTCTGGAAAAGTATGAATGCCACAATGGATATGCCTGCGCCGGTAAAGGCTGCAAGCCTGTATGCCTTCTTTACCCTGCTGTAGTTCTCTGCACCGTAGTTGAAGCTCTCGATAGGCTGTGTACCCTGTGCAAGACCGATCACTATGGCAAATACTATCATATTCACCTTCATGACTATTCCTGCTACAGCAAGCGGATCTGACTCTCCGTACTGTGAGAGCTTTCCGTAATGTGTCAGTGAATTATTGAGCACTATCTGTACAAGTGCTATGGCAAGCTGATTGAAGCAGGAGGCCATACCCGTTGAACAGACTCTGCCGACTATCTCCCACCTCGGCTTGTAGTGCTTCATTGTGAGCTCTACTGTGCGGAACTTGCGTATATACACAAGCACCATAATCGCTGAAACGACCTGTCCGATGACTGTAGCAGCAGCTGCTCCTGTCATTCCCCAGCGGAACACCATTACAAAAAGAGCATCAAGAGCCGTATTCACGAATGCACCCACAAGATTGCAGGCCATTGTCATTCTCGGGCTTCCGTCTGCTCGGATAATGTGTCCTCCTCCGGTCGTGAGTATCAGGAACGGAAAGCCTATTGCCGTTATCCGCACATATTCCTGTGCATACGGCAGAACCTCATCAGGCGCACCGAACAGCCTTAGCAGAGGAGTCAGGAATGTGAATGTCACAGCTGATATCACGAGTCCGCTTATCATCAGCATACTCAGTGCATTTCCGGCATAGTATCCGGCTTTCTTTTTATCACCCATTCCGAGAGTAAGATTGAAGCATGATGCACCGCCTATACCGAGAAGCAGTGCTACTGCCATACAGGCAGTTGTGAACGGGAAGGCAACATTTGTCGCCGCATTTCCGTTAGGGCCTACCGTCTGGCCGATAAACAGCTGATCGACGATATTGTACAGCGCACTTACCAGCATACCGATAATGCTCGGTACGGCAAACCTTATCATCAGCCGGGAGACCGCCTCCGTACCCAACGGATTCTCTTTAGTATTCTTTCCTTCCATTTAAATACCACCTTTTGCATATTACTATAACATTATACATCTTTTGATAACAAATTGCAAGACGAAAACGGAAGAATCGGCGCTTTTCCTGTAATTCGGCATTATTTAATCCGCTCTGTTGACATCTGAAATAATATGTATTATAATAGGGTTTAAATATTATATCGGAGGTATGTATATGAATGCACTCGTTATCAACTGCAGCCCCATAAGGGACGGAGCGACCGCTGAGATCACACGTATAATCTCTGCTGAACTCGCTGAAAGATATTCAGTCAGAAGCATATGTATCGATGATTACAGCTTTGCCTTCTGCAAAGGCTGCCGGTCATGCCATAACACGGCTGTATGCGTTCAGCATGACGGTTTTGACCGTATCATCAATGAATTTGAAGATGCAGACATCATAGTTGCGGTATCTCCTTCATACTGGGCAGACGTACCGGGGCAGTTCAAGGCCTTTATCGACAGGTGTACTCCGTGGTGCAATACCCATGAACCGCACGCAAGCCTCAGAAGAGGAAAGAAGGGCTACTCCGTAGCTCTGCGCACCGGACCGGGTATGCACGAATGTGAGAAGATCATACAGACGATAGAGCACTTCTACGGCCACATGGAGATAGAGTCCTCCGGCAGCCTCGGTCTGTGCGGTGTTGAGTACAAAAGCGACGTTGAACAGTACGCTGACAGAATAACTGATTTCTGCAATAAGATATAAAGAAGACCCGGAATGTACTTTCGTACTGTTCCGGGTCATTCTTTATCGGGGGGGGTTATATTAAAAGGGGGGTTAATCGATATCAATTGTTATTATATGGGGTTCGAAGGTGAATACAGTTATCTTGCCAAGCAGGAATTCCTGTATCTGTACAAGGTCGGCTACACCGTACTCACCGTCGCCGTTTACGTCTGCCGCTTTGAATGCCTTCTTGGATGCAAACTGAGTTCCGTCAATAATAAGAGCTCTTCTGGCGGGGATCAGATCGAATGTATCAACTACGCCGTCATCGTTGATATCACCTGGTAATGCTTGTTTCTCGGGAGGCTCTGCACCGGGGATAACAGTGCCTGAAACTGCTCCTGCGATATCGTCCACATAGAAGCTTGTATCAGACTCGGCTGTCTCGATATACAGGTGCATATTCGTAGCATCTGCGGGGATGGTATAGCTTGTGTTGGAAAGCTGTATCCACTTGCCTTCCTTTGCGATACCTTCAGCAACCGGATCGTAATGTACTTCTTCGTCGGCACCGGTATATTCGAGTTTCATGTAGAACTCTTCATCATCAGAGCCGAAGGACTTTACGTTTGCGCTGAAGCTGTAGGTCTCGCCTGCCTTGAATACTCCGCCGAGAGTTTTTGTTATGCCCTGCCATGAGCTCTCTCTGCCGGTGACTGCTGCAGACTTGCTGCCTTCAAAGAACTCGTCAGATGAAGCAGCAACAGTTGCTCCGCCTCTGCCTGCCCAGCCGTCCATGCCCTTCTCGAAGTTGCTGCGGAACCAGCAGCCGTTTTCATCGGGCTCAACTATAACAGGTGAGTTCCATTCCTCTCTCTCGTAGTCAAAGAAGTCGAAATCTGCATATCCGCCTGTAGTCTTGGTAGGATAGCTGTAGATACCGCTTCTGTAGCCTGTGAAGAGCTTGAGGTCATAGCTCATGCCGAGCTCCTTGCCTATCTTCGTCCAGTTGCTGCCGTCGAAGGAATAGAAGAAGTTGGCCTTGTCGATATTGTTGCCTGCGCTGAGGTCGCTGCCTACGTTGGCGAACTTGAACTCGACCTTGAGGTATACCTCGTCGCCGGACATATTAACCTGCTCAACGATATTGTCACGGGCATCAAGCACGTTATCGGTACTTGTATTGCCGTTGTTTGCCATATATACCTTCTTGGAGCCGTCATCCGCAACAAGTACGCCGACCTGTCCGTAAGAACGCTGGAAGGCCGAAAGACCTGCACGGTCGCCGGGCTTCATATTCGATGCATCAAGCTTTACGACGCTTGAACAGCCGGGGCCTTCTGTCCTCATTGTGAGGGTATTGCGGGCATGAAGCAGACTTGCTGCTATATTGTTGTTTTTCAGTCTCAGCCAGCCCTCACGCTCGGTAACTGACCATGACTTGTTATCGGGGTTGTGATTCCACTGCCATTCGAGGGCAAGCTTGTTCTCGGCGTAGCTGAAATCGTCATCCTTTGCAAGGAAGGTTCCCTTGTAGGAGGTATCGATATCGAGCTGTATCGGAGCCTTGCCGTTTACGCCCATCATCGGCCAGCCGTCCTGCCATGTTACGGGAACGAGTACGGGGATACGGCCTACAGCGCCGTGATCCTGGAAGAGCAGACCGTACCACTTGCCGTCGGGAGTATCAACGATACCGCCCTGTGCAACGCCGCTTCCGTAGGAGCCTACGCCGGACTGGAGCACGATCTTGCCCTCATAGGGGCCGTCAATGCTCTTGCTGCGGTAGCAGTACTCTGTACGGGGTGCGCCGTTCGGCCATGCGATGATGAATACATAGTAGTAATCGCCTATCTTCTGGATATGCGAACCCTCACCTGCGAGTCCTGTGAGGCCTGTTCTGAATATTGTCTTGTCAAGACCGCCCCACTTGAAATCTGTCATCTCGGAGTTGAACTCCTTGATCTTGATCTCGCCGTTTCCGCCGTAGACCAGGTAATTTCTGCCGTCGTCGTCGAAGATCATGGAAGCATCGTGATACATACCGTTCAGCTCACTGCGAGTCCATGTGCCGTTCTCGAGATCGTCCGTCTTGTAGATGTAGGATTTGTTTGTGCCGTAGCTTCCGAAGAATACATAGTAGTATCCGTCATGGTATCTCAGGCTCGTTGCCCACTGGCCGTGAGAGTAATCATGCTTTCCGTTGGTGAGGTTCTGTACATCTCCGTCAGCGAGGGTGTCATAGACGTAGTTGCAGATCTCCCACGATACAAGATCATTTGACTTCATGATCGGAGCGCCCGGGCTGAAGAACATCGTTGTGCTGACCATGTAATAGGTGTCGCCTACACGAATTACATCATCATCGGGTACATCTGACCATATGATCGGGTTTGCTACTGTTGCTGTACCGGCTGCCTCTGCCTGTACGGCACTCGGGAAGGATACCGATGTACACAGCATTATCGCCGCTGCTGTACATGACACGACCCTCCTGAAAATGTTATTTTTGTTCATAGGAACGCCTCCCAAAATTTTTCTCTGATTTAATACTAACAAATTATACAGTTTTTTTCAACCGACAAAATGAAGATTAGGTGTAAAAAGTGAATAAGTTGTCAGACAAATATTTTTAATCAGACAAGGCGATTTCGCCTATAATACGTTATTTTAATCACATCGCACTTTTTCGCCGGAAATTCATATATACAATTTGTCGGTACATCAGCAATACAGTGTACAAATACATATATACAACATTCCACGATCGTTCCATGCGAGCACAAAAATGCCGGTATATCCGCAGCTGATGCGGGATATACCGGCTAAGTCCTTATTCTGTTATTTTACTGTCCCGTTTCAAGCACTTTCTTCCATGTGGGATGCTCCTCAACGGAAGCATTTGCATAGAAGCCAAGCACAAGCGAGGCATCGGCGGGTTCTATCCTGCCGTTTCCGTCAACATCCATCCTCTTCTTCTGAGTGGCGGCATATGTAACGGTATTTCCTGTTGCAAGCGCTGAGTAAACGCTCAGGATATAGGACGCATCGGCCGAGGTGACATGGCCGTCCATATCTGCGTCACCGGCATACGGGAAATAACTGATCTCGTATGTGGCTATGGATTTCTCGCTCGATATAGGGTATACATTTACAGTTGCTGTATTGCCGGAGGCAAATGCTGTCTGAAGGTTCTCCGGCTTGGTGGTACAGGCAGAACTGATATTCGTTATATCCCTCTCTATCATGTATTTGCCGTTGGCGTCCTTCTCGGGGAGCTGTATCTCCGATGTGATGATGACTGTCAGCCCGCTGAGATCGATATCGCCGTAGTTGTCGAAGTATTCGGTCTTTGAGGGCATATTCTCAAGGGAAATAGTCATTTTGCGGTAGAGCGCCTGTACTGTGAAGTTCTCGGTGAGAGCATTCGGATGCTCGCTCCATGAGCTGAATCCCATCTCGGTATTAGTGCCGATGAATGAATGCAGGCTATCCGTGTCTATAGATTCAAGAAGAGTATCAACTATCGGTTCACCCTCAAGAACCGTAAGATGACCCATCTCGTTGCCGTCAAAGTCAAGAAGCGTAAGGCGGCAGTACTTCGCATCCGCTGCAACTGTGCCGAGCGGGAGCGATGCAGACAGAACTGCGGCGGCAGATGCTGCTGCGATTATCCTTGCTATCCTCATCTGTATCTTTCCTTTCATCTGTTACGGGTAAAGAATATCCGGCAGTCTCTCGAAAGCTCCGAATACAGCTTCAGGTATCTCCTGTAGGGCATACGGAGCAGCATGAAATCTGCTGATATTATCGTCTGGTTTTCTGCGCCGTAACGGAATATACTGTATACCACGCACTCATCCCAGTCTATCTCCTCCGCAAGCTTCTCGGCATTGCGGCGGTACTCGGCAAGGTTATCCTCTATCACTTCAAGAGGATACCAGCCGGCAAACTGCGAATCGTGGAACATGATGATGTCTCTGTACACAGTATCACCTCCGTCATTCGGTGCGGGAACTATTTATCGTCTTCCCCGGTATCGTCCTTCTCTTCCTTCGGAGCGATGCCGAGATTCTTTATACGCATACGGTATGCGATGATGCCTGAGGTCACGGATGCGGCGATGAACAGCAGCACCATCAGCACTATGGCAGGTGCGCCTACACCGAATGCGAGCATCTCAGTTATCTGTAAGATCATAGGACACCTCCTTGTTGGAGAGTACCAGATCGATGATCCTGCCGTAGAAGCCGACCGGATCAAGCATGATCTTATCGCCGATAAGCTGTGCCTGTTCCATATCCGGAGCAAACAGCTTGAGATCCATCAGGTCGCCGTTCTGGTCGGGACATCTCACCTGCACGTAACAGCCCTTCTCAAGCGGTATGTAGCTGACCTTTACCTCCTGCCTCGACTTGATGCCGGCGAAGTATTTCAGCGCCGCAAGCACCAGCTTGTCACGGTAGGATTTCGGAGCGTACTTCTTGAGCTGCTCTGCACAGGCTAAACCCTTTGGCTCCAGCACGTAGCAGTCGCCGTCCTCTCCGCTTTGAAGACTGATGAGACCGTTCGTGAGCAGGTAATCCACGGAATCCTGATACGAGAATATGTTCACCACCCCGGTGCTGACAGCTATATCATAAAGCTGCTCGGTACCGACCGGGCGGTCTGTTTTATAGAGCAGATAACACAGGAGTATATTCAGCGTAGGTACGTCGCTTATCTCCGTGTCTGCGAGCTCTGACATTTTGAAGATGTTTTCATCCTGCATAATATCACCTGAGAGAACTAACTGAAATTGGGATAATCAAGCATAAGGCTGAGCAGAGCTATACTGACGGCTGCTTCAACGCAGGGAACTGCGCCGGGCACTGTGCTGACCCTGCCTGTGCCGTCGGCACGAAGCGGATCAAAGGCAACATTGAGCGTCACGGGCATACCTGTGGATATGCCGCCGAGCGTTCCGCCGTGGTGGTTCGTCTTCGTGAGCACGTATCCCCTGTCGTCCACATAGAACTCATCGGCGTTCTGACGGCCGAGCATCTTTGCCGAGCTGAAGCCGGAACCGAATTCAAGTCCCCTGACTCCGGGGATTCCGAATATAAGCTGTGCTATGGCTGTATCGAGTCCGTTGAACACAGGTGAGCCAACGCCTGCGGGTACATTCACCGAGGCGCACTCCACTATGCCGCCGAGTGTCTCGCCGGCTGCCTGTGCCTTTTCA
This sequence comes from Ruminococcus sp., assembly GCA_017620025.1. Lineage (GTDB taxonomy): Bacteria > Bacillota > Clostridia > Oscillospirales > Ruminococcaceae > Ruminococcus. Next base: position 79,733 of record JAFZRF010000003.1, on the reverse strand, counting down.
AGGTCCGATATCATCTGCCAGCCCTTGCGGTCATTTATGACCGGGAACTCCTTCTCACGTATGCTGAGCACAGCCTCACGGCTGAGTGCGACACGGTCGAAGGGATTGTCTTTTATATGATGGAGCTGCAGTATATGCGCTCCTGTGTGTATGCCTCGTCTTGCGAGTATCTGTGCGCATACCGAACCGGCAAAGCAGAGCGGTGCTGTAATGCGCTCCGTAAGGCGTGTGCGTTCGTACACGTCATCAAAGCCCCTGTAGCGTACTGCTCCGGTATAATCGGCGCAGCCGGGACGTTCAAGGCGTGAAAGCTCCGGCATTTCCTTCTTCAGAGGCTGTCTGTTCTGGAACATCGCACAGAGCGAGCCGCCTGTGGTGCGGTCGTTCTCTATGCCCGACATGATACGGGGAGTTGCCCGTGATACCGTTTTATCCGGACAGGCCGCAGGGCTTCTTCTGGCCATGAATGCGGCTATCTCCTCGGCGTTTACCGATTCTCCTGCCGGAAGTCCTTCGATAGTGACTCCCGTGATCGGAGCCTCCGCTTCACCGAAGAATGATATCCTGATACGATCATTCCATATCGCTGACATTGATCTTTCCTCCGAGACTGGTGTAGTCGCTGAAGAATCCGGGATAGGACTTCTTTACCGCCTCTGCGCCCGTTATCACGACATCGCCGGAGCAGCCGAGCGCTGCAATGGCAGCTGCCATAACTATACGGTGATCGCCGAAGCTGTCTACCGTTCCTCCGGTAAGCTGTCCCAACGGCTCGATGATAAGGCCGTCATCGGTAACAGTGACATTTCCTCCGAGACCGTTCAGCATAGCCGATACAGCCTCAAGGCGGTCGCTCTCCTTGATCTTCAGTCTTGCTGCGTTGTATATTACAGATCGTCCGGTGCTGTATGCCGCAAGGACAGACAGTATCGGCACAAGGTCGGGGATATCGGAGCAGTCTGCGCTGAATCCGGCATTCCCGCCTGCTGTGAGTTCCAGTATCGCTTTGTCGCCCTGTACGCTGTCAGGGTCAAGGTTGCCCATATCCACGTCTGAGCCGATGGCATTCGCAACGCAGAAGAAGGCTGCCTGTGAGTAATCGCCCTCGATGTGCATATCACACGGGCGGTAATGCTGTCCTCCGGCGATGCGGAAACCCGAGCCGTTGTCCTCGGCTGTAACTCCGAAGCGCCTGAGCATATCTATGGTTATGTCCACATAGGGACGTGATTCAAGCTTTGAGGTGAGGACTATCTCAGAGTCCACGTCAAGCAGAGGAAGAGCAAAGAGAAGTCCGGTTATGAACTGAGATGAGACATTGCCCTCCATCTCAAACCTTCCGCCGGTGAGCCTGCCCGTGATGCTGTAGGGCATCTCCGGCTCTGTGAAGGTAACGCCGTGAGCGGAAAGCTCACGCTTGTAAATGTCTATGGGGCGCTGCGGGAGCCTTCCCCTGCCCCGGAATATGCTGTCTGCACCGAGTGCGGCAGCTATGGGTATTATGAAACGAAGTGTGGAACCGCTCTCACAGCAGTCAATATCAGCAGCCGCCGGCACTGAAGAGATACCTGTTACGGTAACGTCTGTGCCGTCAACTTCAAATGATGCGCCGAGAGCCGTCATTGCTCCTATAGTTGCATATATATCATCGGACATCGAAACGCCGGTCAGTTGAGATACTCCGTCAGCGAGCGCCGCACATATCAGCGCACGGTGAGCACAGCTCTTTGATGCCGGGATATCGACGTGTCCTTTTAATACAGAGGGAGAGATACGTACATCCATATTCAGCCCTCCATGAGCTTTTCAAACTCAGTCACAGGCACCTTTACTATCTCTGCCTTTCCTATCTCACGGCAGACGATGTAGCTGATAGAGCCGGATTCACGCTTCTTGTCCTTTGAGCAGAACGGAAGCAGTTCCTTCATCGGCGCCTCTGTGCCTGTCGGCAGATTATAAGCCTCTACGCACTTCCTGAGAGCATCAGCAACCGGCTTGTTTGCAAGTCGGTCGGTTATCATGCACATACCGGCTGCTACGCCCATACCATGAGTATAGTCAGTGTAGTTGTGCCAGCCCTCAATCGCATGGCCGAGGGTATGGCCGAAGTTCAGCATCATCCTCTCGCCCCTGTCAAATTCATCGTGTTCAACGACCTCACGCTTGATATCGATACATCTGTAAACGAGCTCGTCCATTATCTCATCGACATTGGTGATGTCATGTGAGGCGATAAGCTCAAAGAGGTCCTTGTCACGTATCATTCCGTATTTTATTACCTCTGCCATACCGCAGGCAAGCTCCTCCTCCGGAAGTGTACGGAGAATATCGCTGTCGCAGATGACGAGTTTCGGCTGCTTGAATGCGCCGACGAGGTTCTTTCCGCCGGGGATATCAACAGCGGTCTTGCCGCCGACTGAGGAGTCCACCTGTGAAAGGAGTGTCGTGGGTATCTGTACGAAGTCTATGCCGCGCAGATATGTTGCAGCTGCAAAGCCGGTTATATCGCCGACTACGCCGCCGCCGAGCGCTATGAGAAGATCGCTGCGGGTGATCTCCGCCTCACAGAGGAAGTCGTAAATATCGCTGAGAGTCTTAATGCTCTTGGACTGCTCGCCATGCGGGAAAACAAACACATCTGCCTTTATTCCGGCATCAGAAAGAGAATCCATAAGATCCTCTGCATAGAGACCTCCGACAGTATCGTCTGTGATGACGACTGCCCTGCGGGAATCTGTAATTCCGACGATAAGGCTGCCGGTGCGTGCAAGACTGCCACGCTCTATTATAACCTCATACGGTGTGCTTGTATTAACGCTGATCTTCCTCACACGGACACTTCCTTTCAGAGACAAAAAGACCGCCGCTTCCTTTCTGTCAACGCAGCGGTCGGCACTGCCGGATACCCTCCGGTACAGTGTACTTTATCACCAGCAAGATGTTTTTTCTCTATATAATAGTACCACAAAACAGGGTCAATGTCAAGACTTTTCTAAGCTCCGGAGCCGACATATGCGACGTATACCGCCATTTACAGGCATTTCCCGGCAGCACCCGCAGCGGATGCCGTTCAGGCACGCTCTGACAGCTTTTATTTTCCTCTTGCAATACAGACGGTTTTAGTGTATAATGTAATTACTATACAGGTACACAGAGTACCGGAACGGAGATAACAATGGAAGAAATGAATGAATACACACCGGAGCTCATCGAGCTGGTGGACGACGAAGGAAACAAGAAGAATTTCGAGCTCATCGACGTTGCCGAGGTAGATGACGAGGTATACTACGCACTTATGCCGGAGTTTGACGAGAAGGATATACTCTCGGCAGACCTCGAGCTCGTTATCCTCAAGACGATCGAAGAGGACGGCGAGGAAATACTTGCTTCCATAGAGGACGACGAGGAATATCTCAGGATATCGGAAGTATTTCTCAAGCGCATGGAGGAAACTCTCGGCGAGGACGAAGACGACGAATAATGTAAAAAACTGACAGATTTTTATAAAAAAAGACTTGATTTTTTGAAAAGTATATGCTATAATATATACAGACCAAAAGAGAAAGGTCTTCAGACACAACAATATTCTGCCTTGTTCGGGTAATTATAGTTCATATGATCCAACACATTTTACAAGGGAATTCAGCTCCGTGTGCGGACTGCAGACCTCCCGCCCTGCGGAAGAAGGGAGCGAGAAACACTCGGGCGTTTACCCACCTGCTTAGTGCGGGTTTTATCACTATATGACGGCAAGGCGGATTATTTTTCATCTGAAAAAAATTTACCGGAGGGTGTTGCCCTCCGGTTTTTTTATACCTCGGCGGCTATCGCCCTTCCCTCTCTCAGACTTGCCTGACAGTCAAGGTAGCGCTGATTGCTGCTGCCCCTGAACTTGATCTCCCAGTCCTTGAGTGCAAGGATGAATTTGCCGTCTATAAGTATATCGGTAACTCCGAGAAGCTCTCCCCAGCCGTGCTTATCACGGTTCTCATACAGCTCCTCGAAATCATATCCGGTATACGTCACGATATTCATTCCCAATTCCTTTATCTGCCTTCCGAGCTTTGCAAGCGTCTCTGCCTGACAGAAAGGCTCGCCGCCGCTGAACGTGACTCCGTCAAGCAGCGGATTGCCCTTGATCTTCTCAAGCAGCTCTTCTGTGTCTGTCAGCTCTCCTCCGGAGAAATCATGTGTCCCCGGATTATGGCAGCCCTCACAGTTGTGCGGGCACCCCTGAACAAATACCGTAAATCTTATACCCGGACCGTCAACGATCGAGTCGTTGGCGGTCCCGGCTATTCTCAGCTGTGCCATTGATGATCACACGCCGTGCTTTACACGGTCGTGCTCTTCCGCCCTCTTTCCGTCATTGAATCTGTCGAGTGTACCCACAAGGTATCCGGTTATGCGGCGGATACGGTCAAAGGCCACGTTGTTGCTGTGCTCAGTACGTCCGCAGCGCGGGCATACATCACCGATGATGCCTGTATATCCGCAGCAGGGATCACGGTCTACGGGATGGTTGATAGCGCCGTAGCCGATACCGCTCTCCTTCATGCAGCGGACGATCTTCTCGAATGCCGGCAGATTCTCGAGCGGATCGCCGTCAAGCTCGATATAGCTGATATGACCTGCATTGGTGAGCTCGTGGTAGGGTGCCTCGATCTTTATCTTATCGAATGCGCTGATAGGATAGTATACCGGCACATGGAATGAGTTGGTGTAGTAATCCCTGTCGGTAACGCCCTCGATTACGCCGTATCTCTTGGCATCCATGCGGACGAAACGGCCTGAAAGGCCCTCGGCAGGTGTTGCGAGCAGAGAGAAGTTGAGACCTGTCTCCTTTGCCTCCTTGTCGAGCTTCTTTCTCATTGCGGTAACGATCTCGATACCGAGCTCTCTTGCCTCCTCGGACTCACCGTGATGAGCGCCGATAAGTGCCTTCAGCGTCTCAGCAAGGCCGATGAAGCCTACGGAGAGAGTACCGTGCTTGAGGACCTCCTCAACGGTATCGTTGGGGCCGAGCTTGTCGGAATCTATCCATATTCCCTGTCCCATGAGGAAGGGGAAGTTTCTTACTCTCTTCTGCTTCTGGATATCGAAGCGGTGCTTGAGCTGTGCGATGGCAAGATCCATCATCTTGTCAAGCTTGTCGAAGAAGAGTCCTACGTTGTGGTTTGAAGTTATGGCAAGTCTCGGAAGGTTGATAGATGTGAAGCTGAGGTTTCCTCTGCCTGTTACTATCTCTCTCGACGGGTCGTAGTTGTTGCCTATAACTCTTGTACGGCAGCCCATATATGCGATCTCGGTATCGGGATTGCCCTCCTTGTAGTACTGGAGGTTATAGGGCGCATCTATGAATGAGAAGTTGGGGAAGAGTCTCTTTGCGGAAACTCTGCACGCCAGCTTGAAGAGGTCGTAGTTGGGATCCTCGGGGTTGTAGTTGATGCCCTCCTTGATCTTGAAGATGTGTATCGGGAAGATAGGAGTCTCGCCGTTTCCGAGGCCTGCCTCCTGAGCGAGAAGGACGTTCTTTATTACCATCCTGCCCTCTGGAGAGGTATCTGTGCCGTAGTTGATGGAGCTGAAGGGAGTCTGTGCTCCTGCACGGCTGTTCATGGTATTGAGGTTGTGAATCAGAGCCTCCATAGCCTGATATGCAGCTCTGTCTGTCTCAAGCTCTGCGTTCTTCTGAGCGAAGGTCTGGAGCTTTTCAGCTGTCTCTCTGTCGGTGTACTCAAGTAGTACATCCATCTCCTTCTCCTGATAGCCGTTGTCAGCAGCAAGGACAGGCTTGAGACCGCAGGCATCCGTTACCTTCTTGCGGATCTCCTTTGCCTTCTCTGTAGCATTGACAGTACCGGTCAGCAGACACAGACCACGTGCGATGTTCTGAGTGTATCTGCTTGCGAAGGTCTTCTTTATGCCCTCTGCCATAGCGTAATCGAAGGTGGGTATGCTCTGGCCGCCGTGCTGGTCGTTCTGGTTCGACTGGATAGCGATGCAGGCAAGAGCGGAATAGCTTGATATATCATTCGGTTCTCTGAGGAAGCCGTGTCCTGTTGAGAAGCCGTTGCGGAAGAGCTTGGTAAGATCGATCTGTGTACAGGTAGTAGTAAGTGTGTAGAAATCAAGATCGTGGATGTGTATATCGCCCTCACGGTGAGCCTTTGCATGGTCAGGGTCAAGTACGTACATCTCATAGTACTCCTTGGCTGATACGGAGCCGTATTTCAGCATGGTACCCATTGCAGTATCGCCGTCGATATTGGCATTCTCTCTCTTGATATCGCTGTCCTTTGCGTCACTGAAGGTCAGCTCGTTGAGTACGCACATAAGGTTGGTCTTCATCTCTCTTGAGCGTGTGCGCTCGTATCTGTAGAGGATGTAAGCCTTGGCTGTACGTGCGTGGCCCTTTTCAATAAGAGTCTTTTCGACAAGATCCTGGATATCCTCAACCGTAGGTGTCTTTCCGGGATTGTTTGCCTCATAGGTATTGCAGACCTCCGCAGCAACATCCATGGATGTCTTCATATCGCTGCCTCCGCAGGATTCCGCAGCCTTGAACACCGCATTTGCGATCTTCTCGATATTGAACGGAACCTGTCTGCCGTCCCTCTTGATAATATGGATTATCATGTTATACCTCCGCTCCAATAGATTCAACTCTCTGCATTAGGTTTTGCCCTCTGCATTATACTATATGTTGTATCTCTCTTTCTATTCGTACACAAGGTTCTTTATTAGTATAATACAAAAATAAGGTAATGTCAACAAATAAGTTTCACAAACGCAGTGTCGTATTATTAACGTCGATTGTTGCATATGCACGAATTTTTCTCAGAACGCTGTAATTTCAGCGATTTTCCGTTGACGTATTAAAAAAAAGACAAAAAACCTCTTGACACAATATATTGTGTCAAGAGGTAATGATGAACTATTAACTCAACCGATGTGCGTGAGAATGTAATTCTCTATCGTCTGATAGCCTGCCTCGTTGTAGTTCAGGGTCTCGTAATCCCAGAATGCCTCAGACAGTGTTCCTGTCTCGGATCTGAGGGCAGAATGGAGATCAAGGTAATAAACTCCTGTGCTGTTGGCCATATTCAAAAGAGCAGCATTGTAAGCATTTATAGCCTCGTTTGTGAGTGTCTCCTTGTCATACATCACAGGAGGCTCGGAAATAACATAGATGTTAGTTGCCGGGAGCGCACCCTTTATGCTGTTGATAAGAGCGGTATATGCTGCGATCTGATCATCAACGGATGCCTTTCCGACATCGCTGCCGATCATCAGGTATACATTTGCCGGCTTCTTGATCTTGACAGTCTCGTATACGGTTACTGTACCGTAGTTGCTCTCGACCTTTACTGTTCCGCAGTTTGCCGCGCCGAGCTCCTTGTTGGAGATAACGTCCGTGAAGGAGGTATGCTCGTCCAGACCGTCCAGTTCGGATCCTGTGATAAGGCAGCAGGATGAGAGGTAGGAGGGTTCTGCCGCTGCTGATTCGGGAACAGGGTTTACTATCTCCTTCTGCTCAACAGCAGTCTCAGTGGCTTCCTCAGTGATCTCGGTGGTCAGCTCTGTCGTCGGTTCAGTCGGTTTTTCCTCCGGAACGATATCTGAAATGGAATCAAATTCCTCAAGGAAGAAATCGGGGTTGAAGTTCGCCGCTATCATATAGAGTATGAAGCAGGCGAGGAATGATATTATAAAAATGAAGATGAGCCAGCCTATACTGAATCTCAGCTTCGGTTTGTTCTTTTTCTTGCTGCTTGATCTGTGTACAGTTCTCTTTTTATCCTTTTCCATTTTATATCTCCACATCAGTATTCTTTTGCAATTTATGCACTGTATTTCTATTATAACCTTTTATCAGTCTTTTTGCAAGAGATTTTTATTGTTTTTTGATTAAAATTATTTAAGCGCAAATGTGTTTTATTTGCACTTGCAAACAACGTTATTCTGTGGTATAATATCTGGTGCGGGCAGGGCTTGTCCGCTGTACAGAAAGGATAAGCTATGGATAAACGAATTGCCGCAGCAATGCTCTGCGCTCCCCTTCTGACCGTCCTGTGCGCCTGCACGGGAAGCAGCATCAGTGCTGATACGCCGTTCTCGGCCGATTTCTTCGCAATGGATACCTTCATGACCGTAAAGGCATACGGCGAGGGCGCTGAGAAAGCTCTTTCCGATACGAAAGAACGCATCATGCTGCTTGAGGACGAATTCTCTGTCACTAAGGAGGACAGCGATATCAGCCGCATCAACAGCGGTGCGGAAAACGTTACGGTGTCAGATGATACCGCAGGCATAATAGGAGATGCTCTCGGCTGGTGTGAAAAGACAGGCGGTGCTCTTGATATAACAATGTATCCTGTACTCCGTGCATGGGGCTTTACTACGGGAGAATACCGCATTCCCGGCTCTGACGAGCTCAGCGGGCTGCTTGATAAGGTCGGCTACGGGCAGATAAAGCTCGAGGGCAATACCGTAACGATACCCGAAGGAGTCATGATAGACCTCGGCTCTGTGGCAAAAGGGTATGCAAGCGACTGCGCCGCAGACATCATGCGGAATAACGGAGTCAGGTCTGCGCTGATAAACCTCGGCGGCAATATACAGACCGTAGGCAGCAAGCCTGACGGGAAACAATGGAAGGTCGCTGTGCGTGACCCGTTTGCCCCTGATACGGATATGTGCATGGTGGAGGTAAGCGACAAAGCAGTCATAACCTCCGGCAGCTATGAGCGTTTCTTCACAGGTGAAGACGGAAAGGACTACTGGCATATACTCGACCCGGCGGACGGCTGTCCGGCGGATAACGGCATAGTATCGGCCACTGTCATAGGTGAAAGCGGCCTGATGTGCGATGCCCTCTCGACTGCCATGTTCGTTTCCGGCAAGGAACGTGCCGTCAGCTTCTACAGGGAAAGCGGCGAGGACTTCGATATGATACTCGTCACCGATGAAGGTGAGATACTCTTTACTGAGGGTATTTCCGGCAGCTTCACCAATCTGAGCGATATGAAGGCGGAGGTGATCTCCCGTGACTAAGGGCGTTAAGATATGCCTTGCCGCCGTTATCGTCATCTTCCTTGCAGCCGCAGCGGCAGTTATACTGATGAGTCTCAGAACCGGTCAGCATATCGCCGTAATCGAACAGAACGGAGAGATAATATACCGTATCGACCTTGATAAGGAGACAGACCGTGAATTCACCGTCACCTCTCCGGACGGCGGACAGAACACCATCTGCATAAAGGACGGCACGATATGCGTATCCGAAGCCGACTGCCCGGACAAGACCTGTGTGAATACAGGCATACTCAGGAACGAAGGCACACCGATAGTCTGCCTTCCGCACAAGCTCATCATCCGCTTCGCCGACGAGAACGGAGGATGATATGAAGACGAAAAGACTTGCAGAACTCTCTCTGCTGACTGCCGCTGCGCTCGTCGTATTCATCGTTGAGCTGCGGCTGCCCGACCTTTCCTCCGTACCGGGAGTAAAGCTCGGGCTTGCGAATATATTCACCGTATATGCGGTATACAGGTTCAGCGCCCGTGAGACATTTCTCATGGTGCTCTCCCGTGTACTTCTCGGCGCATTGTTCAGCTCGAACTTCAGCGCCATACTTTACTCCCTCGCAGGCGCTATGCTGTGCCTTGCGGGAATGCTGCTGCTCCGTAAGGTCATACCGCAGCGTTTCATGTGGCTTTGCAGCATCATCGGCGCTATGCTCCACAACACCGGACAGATGGCCGTTGCGGTAGCTCAGATGCGCTCACTCACGCCGCTTATGTGGTACCCTAAACTGATAATAGCCGGCTGCATTGCCGGTCTCTTCACCGGACTGTGCGCTCAGCACGTTGTTGACCGCCTTACACCGGGAAATAAAAGAAAGGCTGATAAGAAATGATGAACCCCATGGATCTTTTAAAGCTCCGCCCGCACCTACACAACTTCAAGGAGAACCACCCCAAGCTCTTGCAGTTCGTAAGAGCAGCTGCCGGCGCCTGTGACGAGGGCAGTATCATCGAGGTCACTCTGACTACCTCAGAAGGCAAAACGCTCCGCACCAACATGAAGATAAACGCAGAGGATCTTGAGCTGATGAAGGAGCTCAGGAATCTGAAATAGCACCGCACCGCCGCAGAATAACGGTATGTCAGGGGACGCCTTCACTTGCAAGGCGACCCCTCTTCCAAAACAGTCCCCCGGACTGTTTTGGAATTCACCCCTTGCGAAGCGCCCTGCGGATAAATGCGGGACTCTGTCCCGACCTAACCGGTCCGTCCCCTCTGTCAGCTTCGCTGACATCTCCCCACACTGTGGGGAGTCACCCTGCCAGAGGCTCTGCCTCTGGACTCCGCTAAAGGGGCGCAGCCCCTTTAGAATCCCAATCCTATGATAAAGAATTTCTGAAAAAACGAGAGCCGGTGCAAAATACGCACCGGCTCTTTTCATATCAATATCCAAGCTCCTCGCCTACAATTATAACCTTGATCCTGCCCTTGTGTCTCTGATATGCAGAAACAAGGTAATTGCAGCAGATACGCTTCTCGCAGGCACAGCCGTCTGTCATCTGTCTGCCGGTCTTTGAAAGGGATACGCACTCCCCTGTCACGGAACAGGGCGTACCGGTATCAAGCCTTACACAGTTCGGCGGTGCGGCCTCTGTCTTGACACGCAGCTCTGCCTCTGCAAGATCCCTGACTATCTTGTTATAGCCTGCGATCACTATTACCGACTCCGGTCCGAATGCTATGGCAGCTATACGGTTGCTGTTGCCGTCAACGTTGTAAAGCACGCCGTCCTCTGTTATGGCATTGGCACTTGTTATGTACACATCAGCTGTGAAAGCCTTCCTGTAGAGCGCCGGCACCTCTTCGGGAGCACACTTCGAGCGGTCAAGATAGTTGTAGTCGCCCGATTCAAGGAGCGCCTTCAAGCCACATTCGCCGAGGGTAACAGTACCGCCGTGTGTAACGGTATCGCCGGGCTTCATAAGGCTCTTCACTGTCTGACAGACATCTGCTGCCGTCGGTGCGTAGTAGAATTCCATGTTGTTCTTCTTCAGCGCCTCGCCTGTTTTATTGATGCGCTTTTCGATTATCGTTTTCTTGTTCTGATCCATTTTTATCAGCCTTTCCGCTGTCAGTGCAGCTTATTCATTATTTTCTCTGTCTCCCCGTCCGTAAGCCCTGTCCTTTTCAGGTAGGTGCGGACGTCTCCGTATTCACTGAGAAACCTGTCGAGGAATCCTGTCATGGTCTGTCTGTCAGCAAGTATTATACGCCTGTCCGTCTCCGGATGAGCGGAGAGATACTTCTCCAGCATATCGCCGATGTATTCACGGGTAAGGGTGTAATCCCTTATGATATCATCCCTGTCAACTCCTGCGGCAAGAAGAAGTATGGCGGACACCGTTCCCGTTCTGTCCTTGCCTGCGTTGCACTGTATCATGACGCCGCCCTCTGCCTGCGCTATGGTACGAAAGACAGAGCAGATATTAACAGCGCCGGCTATACGCATATAGGAATCCGGCACCTCCTCAAAGCTCTCCGGCGGCTCACTGCCCTCCGGTACCGGGAAGCGGTGATAGTCAAAGCCGTCAGCGCCGGCAAGTGCATTACTCTTCCGCTGAGCCTCCTCGTCAGTGCGGAGGTCTATGACTGTAGTCATACCGTTCTCACGCAGAAACGCGATATCCTCAGGCGTAAGCGAGTGCGTCACGTCGCTGCGCCATATCCTGTTGTATTCCGTAATTCCTTCCTCAGTCCGGTATCCCCCGAGGTCACGGGTATTGCCGGTAGATGACAGAAGGCTGCTGTATCTGTCCATCGACTGTCCTCCGATAAAGAGTATGCGGAGCATAAGCTCCGCATACGTTATATGTTTCAACTGTTGTCAGGCTCGAGAAGAGCATATCCTCCGTTGTCACGCTTGTATACAACATTGATATCTCCTGTCTCTGCATTCTGGAACATGAAGAACTCGTGGCTGAGCAGGTTCATCTGGAGGATAGCCTCCTCTACGTCCATGGGTCTCAGCTTGAACTTCTTGTCCTTGATGATCTCGTAATCTATAGCCTCTTCTACAGGCTCTGCAAACGCCTCCTTGAATGCTGTATCCTTCAGTCTCTTTTCGACTCTGGTCTTGTTCTTGCGGATCATTCTGATGATCTTGTCTATCGCATCGTCGAGAGCAACATACTTGTCCTCTGCGCTGCGCTCGGAACGGTAGATCATGCTGTTGTACTTAACTGTGAGCTCGAGTACGATCTGATTCTTTACCTCCGCCATTACGACCTTTGCTGCTGCGTCTTCGCCGAAGAACTTTCCAAGCCTTGCCTCTATCCTCGGCTCTGCGTATTCTGTAAAGTTCTGGGGTATCTGCATCTTCTTTGCTGTAAAGGTTATATTCATATTTCGTCCTCCTTCGGCTGCATCCCGTCGTCTGCCGGAATGCAAGGTATAATGCTATAAAGCTCCAGTTTCCTGTTACTTTATGTTTATATTATACCATAACTTTGTGGAGTTTACAATAGTTTTTTGTTAATTTTGTTTGAACTGTACAATTATTTACTTTAAATTTGTAAGAAGTTACAGTCATGAAGAAAGTGAGTCAAGAAGGGTCTTCAGTATCTGTTCTGCGGTCAGGGCAGTGCTGTATTTGTTCTCCATGAGCACGCAGAAAGCTATCGGGTGACGTTCGTCATCAACGAATCCGACAAGGAGAGAATTCTCCTCATCGCCGTCCTTTACCTGCGCCGTACCGCTCTTGATCGCAAGAGGAGCAGAGGTGATGCCGCCGTAGTGATTGTTGCCGTTGGTGATGAGCATCTCCTTCATCGTGGCTGCTGTAGTCTCCGAAAAGAGCTGCTCGCTGTAGGTCGTCTTGCCGTAGGTGGTAAGATCGCCGTAGGTATCTGTGCAGTGGTCGATGAGGTGCGGCATGGTCATCTTGCCTGTGCCGTTTGCTATGGCGCTCTGCCACATCATCAGCTGTATCGGGCTGACAAGTGTCTCACCCTGTCCGATGCACGCCCATTCGGTATTGAAGTCACCGGAATCCACAAGTGTGGTCGAAGCCCTCTCGCACTGTATGCCGTCGATGTCGATATACTTCATATCATCATCGTTGACTGCGTATCCGAGCCTGCGGTACTTCTCAATGACCTTGTTCAGCGGAAGATCCGGATCCTCTATAAGCTGTGCGAAGAACGGATTGCAGCTGTTCTCTATTCCCTGCTGTATATTCTGCACTCCGTGTCCCCAGGCAGTATGACAGACTATCTCCTTGCCGGTGCTGTTGACATACTTTCCGCTGCAGGTATAGCTCTTTGAGAAAAGCTTGTCCCTGCCCATTATCTCGAGTGCGGATATGACAGTCGATACCTTCTGTGTCGAGCCGGGAACCGTACCGTACATCGTCTTTGATATCAGCGTACCGGGCTTCATCTCTGCGATGTTGTCATAGCCCTTGGTAACGTCGATGGAAGGCAGGCTCACACAGACGAGGAGCTCGCCGGTCTTGTAGTTGTAGGCGCATACACAGCCCTCAGTGTTGCCGAAGACGTTGTATACCGCACGGTTGGCGTAGTGGTCAAGGGTGGTATATATAGCCGCCTGACCACCCTCACGGATAAGTCCCTCCGAGAAGGAATAGTTGTTGAGCTTGTCTATATTGCGGGCAACGAGGGTATTCTCCATCTGGCCCTTGTCGTCGCCGATAAGGTTGCCGATATCGATGAAGTAGTTGTCCTCATACTTGCCCTTGCCGAGGCCGTCGAACAGCACACTGCCCGTGCGGTCGTAGACCATTCCGAGCTCATGGTTGTCCGAGTGCATCATATAGAACGGCGATTCCTTGTTTATCTTCCATACAAGGACTCCCATTCCGGCAATGAATGCGAGTATGAACAGGGTTATTATCCTCTGGCAGCGTCTTATGCTCTTCATACGGCAGCCCTCCTTCCGGAAGAAGCAGCTTTCTTCTTAGTGCTTCGTGAACCGCTGCTGCTCCGTGAGCCGCCTGATGCCTTGCTCTTTGGTTTACTCTTTGGCTTGCTCTTTGTCGTCTTCTTTTTGCCGGGCTTGTGGAACTCCGGCGACTGCGCCGCTATGAGCATACCCGCCATGAAACCGCTTGCTGCCATGGAGCTTCCTCCGGTAGAGATGAAGGGTATGGTAACTCCGGTAAACGGTATCAGGTTGCAGGAGCCGAAGATGTTGAGTGCCATCTGTGCCGTAAAGGCAGCACATACTCCCGCCGCCATAGTGCCGTGGAAGTATGAACGGGGCGGGTTGAAGAGCGGTGCGGAGAGGAGTATCAGTATCATCAGCACGCTCATCAGAGCGAAGAGAAGTCCCCACTCCTCACATACAGATGCGAATACGATATCGCTGTCGTGGGCGAATACACTGCTGAGGGCGCCCTTGCCGGGACCCTTTCCGAACCAGCCGCCCTCCGCTATAGCGATAAGCGCACGGGACTGCTGGAAGCCGTCGCCCTCTGTATCGTCCCATATATTCACGAATACACGGGCACGTACATAATCCGGCGCGAAGTGCAGGGCGATAACGCCTGCAAGGAGCACTGCTCCGGCAGCTATAAACAGAGTCTTTCGTGAGAACTTGGCCTTCGGGTAGCAGATACGCAGGAGAAATCCCGCTGCATAAATCGCCATGAAGGTAGGTATGCTTCCGAGGTCACGGCACCACCACTGCAGCAGGCATATCCCAGCCGCTATGAAGAAGAGTATCACGTTCTCCCACACTATGCTGAAGCCGAGGACATTGTGCTTGTTCTGCTGCTCGCTTATCGAGGTCGCACAGGCAAGCACGAGAAGTATCTTCATGAACTCCGAGGGCTGTATGCTGAACTTCTCAAAGGTTATCCAGATGCTCCGGCTGCCGGTAAAGGCGAATATCACTGCGCCGAGGATCGCTATGCCTATCCATATGAATATCTTCTGCTTCTGTATCCATTTGTGGTTGCGGCATACGTGATACCCGACACGGCTGGCAACAAGAGCGGCAATCGAAGTGATATAGTGTCTGTAGTCGAATTCGACCGCACCGAAACAGGACTGGAATATATTACTCATGTTGAGTATGAGTATCAGCATGAAGTCTACGTTGTAGGTATGCTGACGGAAAAAGAGCATCAGGAAGAAATAGGCTATATCAAGGCCAATTACCGCAGCGGCAATTATAAAGACCTGATGCTCGTCCGTATAGCTGCCGTTGAAGTACACATTGAACAGCATCGTGCCATGAGCAAGGAGCACAAAGAGGCACGAGAATATATAAGAAAACGGATTACTCATCCCTTGCGTTCCTCCTCTTTCTCAGAACGAGCTGACGGCTTCCGATGGTTATCGTATCATTCTCATGGAGCGCCTTCTTCTTGATACGCACTCCGTTGACATACACTCCGGACTTGGATCCGAGGTCGGAAACCGTCCATACCCCGTCAGCTACTGTCAGCATGGCGTGATAGCGTGATACCGACATATCAGAAAGGCGTATGTCTGCCGAGGCATGACGGCCTATAAGTATCTCGTCACAGCCGAGCTGATAGGTATACCCCTGCTCGACAAGCTCCATCGAGGAGGTTATCTTATCCCAGCGCTTTTTGCCGGAGCTCTTCTCACGGTATGCACATATGATAAGAACAAGCGCACATATATCGAGTGCCGCCACTGTTATGACACAGAGCATGAGCGGTGAATAATACTCCATCACAGACTCCTTTCATTTTTCTTCCATAAGTATTTCTCTATGAATTGTACAAAGTTCTTTGAGAACAAGCAGCCTTTTATCCACCAGCTGCTTTATCAGGGGACGCCCTGCGCATCTGCAAGGGCTTTTAAATCAATTATAATGAATGCTATTTTATTCATTATACCATATTCTTCCTGTTTTTTCAACTATTATGCGGCTGTGCGCCTATTTACTGCGATTTGCACAAAAAACCACGGTCGAGTACAGGATATATGTCTGCGGGAAAAACCGATTTTTCATAACGGTCCGTATTAAACTATAAATTTTGCCGATTTTTATTTACAAATGTCAACAATTATGTTATAATATAAATATATCAGGCAGAAAGGAGAGAGCGGTATGAAAAGAACTCTTGCAGCTATCAATATGCTTTCGGGCTTCATTCTTATCATTACGCTGGTTCTTGTCTTCTCGCTTGATCTCCATGTCAACGGCAGCGTATACAAAGGCTCGATGCCGCTCGACAGTTCCTGGCATTACTTCGACGGTGAGACAGCAGATCTGTCAGATCTCAGATGGTCTGACGGGGAAGCGATAATCGCTGCTTACTTCGACGGCTACGCTAACCGCTCAAGGAGCCTCTGCTTTATGAGCCGGAATGTATCATTCAGGATTTATCTCGACAATGAACTGATATACGATTTCGAGCCCCACCTTTCCGGATACTACGGCAGCAGCTACGGTACTTTTCTCCACTGTATCCCGATACCCGGAGAAAACCACGGGCGCACCTTAACTCTCAGGTACACCTCGCTTGACGAGCACAGCGCTGCCGAATTGGAGAACATGAGGCTTGAGTTTGCAGGCGCCTATATCAGGGATACCATACAGACCGGAGCACCGAGATTCCTTTTATGCGTTATAGCCTTCTTCTTCGGTGTTGTACTGTTTATTCTCGGTCTCATCCAGCAGCGCCACAGAGAAGAACTCGTTGAGACGATGTCGCTCGGTGCGATCTCCATGATGCTGAGTATATGGGAATTCCCGCCGGCCGGCTTTCTACAGATACTCGCCGGCAATCCGGCAGCGGAACGTGCGATGTATCACATCATACTGATGATACTTCCGATACCTGTTGTCTCCTTTGTCGCCACCATGACACGCACCAGAAGGAAAACTGTAGTATATACCTACATAGCCTGCTGCATCATTGATCTGATCTACCAGCTCTCAATGATCCTGCTCGGTGATGCTGATTACAGTGAGCTTATACATTTAAGCCACGTCATCATAATCATAGGAATATTCCTTATCTGCTGGATGATCATAACTGCACTGCGCCATAAGGTGCTCACATCAGAGCAGAAGAGGTATCTTCTCCCGTCGGTAGTGCTTGTTGTAGTTACCGGCCTTGTCGATATGGTGAGATTCTATTCCGGCAGATCGGATGACACTACCAAGATATCAAGAATAGGCCTTTCTGCCTTCGTTATCATACTTCTCTTCTTTGAACTGAAACGGCTTGTCGAAATCAAGGTCAAGAGCACACAGGCAGAGATCATGCACCGTCTTGCAACTGAGGATTCCCTCACCGGCATCAAGAACCGTACCGGCTTCAACGAGTACGAACAGCTGATCATGAAGCGCCGCAAGGGTAAATGTCTCTTCGTTCATTTCGATGTGAACAGGCTGAAAAAGGTAAACGATACCTTCGGCCATGCGGAGGGCGACAGGCATATCATCGCCGCAGCAACCGTCATCCGTGACAGCTTCGGTGAATACGGTGAGTGCTTCCGTGTAGGCGGAGACGAGTTCTTTGTTATCCTCGACGGCAGGAACTGCGATGAGGATTACGAGAAGTGCATAGAGCGCTGTATCGAGCTTCAGAACGAATACAACGAAAGAGAAGATCCGCCTATAAAGCTCCAGCTCGCATACGGCATGGCCGAATACCGCTACGACTCTGATACCGGTCCGGAGGCAGCCGAAAAGCTTGCAGACAGCCGTATGTACGAGAAGAAAAGGCAGATGAAGGCTGATGACATCAAGCTTGCGGCCGAGACCGTACTTGCCGATCTTCAGAACAAGGAAGATATACGCAAGAAGGGAATGAAGCTGCATACCAACGTATCAAAAGAGCTCAAAGAGACACCGGCGAATTAAGGTACACGATAAAACAGCCCCGAAGAGATCCTCCGGGGCTGTGCTTGTCTGTAAACCTTAGTATTATCAGGGGACGCCTTCACTTGCAAGGCGTCCCCTCTTCCAAAACAGTCCCCCGGACTGTTTTGGAATTCACCCCTTGCGAAGCGCCCTGCGGATAAATGCGGGACGCTGTCCCAACCTAACCGGTCCGTCCCCTCTGTCAGCTTCGCTGACATCTCCCCACACTGTGGGGAGTCACCCCAGCAGAGGCTCTGCCTCTGGACTCCGCTAAAGGGGCACAGCCCCTTTAGAATCCCAAACTGATCATCTGCAAACAAAGCCCCGGAGGATTCTCCGGAGCTTTCCTGTTACTGTATCTTAGATGTTACGACCTCAACGGCCTTATAGTACGGGGCATCATAGCCCTCATCCGTATCATCAACGGGTACCTCGGGAGTTATTCCTATACCGTTATAGGTATCGCCTGATGCTGTCTTTATCTCGGCAACTGTGAGTATTACTGCGCCGCCGTCAGACATCTCGTTGATAGTCTGGTATACGCCCTTTCCGTAGGTCTGTGAGCCTACGGCAACAGCCTTTCCGCAGTCGGCAAGAACTGCGGTAAAGAGCTCTGCCGCTCCCTGTGTGCCACTGTTTATGATAACTGCCATCGGCAGATCAAGCTCAGATTCGTCAGAGTATACTATCGTCTCGGAATGGCCGTCCTTGAACTCAGCAGTGGCCATCACTCCCTCGGGAAGAAGCGGATTGAGACATTCCTCTGCGGCCTCTATGACTGAACCGTCGTTGTCACGCAGGTCGAATACTATACCCTTCGCTCCGTTGGATATGAGTCTGTCAAGGACATCTATGAACTGTCCGGGAGTATTGGACTTGAAGTCGCTTATCGTTATATATGCGATACGGCTCGCCAGCATCTCACCCTTAACAGATTTCTCGATTATGGAACGGCGTACAAAGGTGAAATCCTGATCCTTGCCCTTGCGGCGTATCTTGAGGTTTATAGGAGTGCCCTCTGTACCGCTCATTGCTTCGACAGATACCTTGAAGCCTGCCTCCTTGACGTCAACGCCCTCAACGTAGGTGATGATATCTCCCTCCACGATACCGGATTCCGTTGCCGGTGAATCGGGAAGTATATCGGAGATGCGGATATATCCGCTCTCATCCTCGGTCATAGTGAAGCCGAGACCGACTACCTCGCCGGAGGAATTGTTCTTTTCTGTAATGTACTCATCTGCTGTCAGATAGCGTGAGTATTTATCGCCGAGGCCTGAGACATAGCCCTTGAGGATGCCTCCGCTCAGCTCTGTCTCGTTTATTTTCCCCGAATAATTCTCCCTTACGTAGGTATCAAGCAGTTCAAGCGCTCCATACTTCTTCGACTTCTCGTTAACGTCCATGACCTTGCGGTTGAAGCTCTGGAGAGAGAAGAATGAGGTGAGTATGAAAGTGACTGCCATCGCTATAGCAATAAGACTTATCGCAAGTCCGAGACTGATCTTTTTGTTCATCACATCATCGCTTTCTGTTTCTTTGATTCTGAGCTGCTGCTGAAGCAGATCCCGTATATACGGCAATACAAAAAATCCGGGCAGCGGACTTTTCTCCCCTGCCCCGGATAATATTCTATTAAGGTTTTAAGGACTTACATAGCCGGTAGGATCGACCTGTGAACCGTTTACACGAACCTCGAAATGGAGGTGATCACCTGTAGAATGGCCTGTCGAACCGATAATACCGATCGTCTGTCCCTGCTCTACATAGTCTCCCACGGATACTGTTGCATATGCAAGGTGTCCGTAAAGTGTGGAGTATGTACCGTCATGTGAGATAACTACATAATTGCCGTAGCCGCCTCCGCAGCCGCAGCTGTAGTTCTTTGCATAGTTATGTGTACAGGTATTGCATACCTGGATGACTGTACCAGAGCGTGAAGCAACTGCTGCTCCTCCTCCGATACCGGCATCACCGATATCTATACCCTTATGAGTAGTGCCCCAGCGTGCGCCGAAATAGCTTGAGATATAGCAGAATCCCGGTGCAGGCCATGCAAAGCCGGATGATGACACCTTGGGTTCTGTATATGAAGGTATTACAGGCTCGGGCTGGTTGTTTACGCTTGCCTGTGCGGCAAGGCGTGCAGCCTCTTCAGCAGCCTCACGTGCAGCCTCTGCGGCAGCCTCTGCAGCGGCAGCCTCTGCGGCAGCCTTTACAGCAGCTTCGTCAGCAGCCTTACGGTTAGCCTCCTCGATAGCATCCTTTGCAGCGGCTTCTGCTGCAGCTCTTGCAGCTTCCTCAGCGGCCTTCTGAGCGGCTTCTGCTGCTGCGAGACGTGCTTCTTCCTCAGCGGCCTTGCGTGCGGCTTCTTCAGCCTTCTTGCGTGCAGCCTCCTCAGCGGCCTTGCGTGCGGCCTCCTCGGCTTCTCTGAGTGCAGCCTCTTCGGCAGCCTTTCTTGCGGCCTCTCTTGCTATCTCCTGCTCTCTCTCATAACGAGCCTGAGCCTCGGCGATAAGGCGCTGGATCTCTGCCTCCTCGGCGTCGAGCTCCTGCTGCTCCTTCTCTACCTGCTCCTTGCTGCGGCTGAGATTATCCTGCTCCATCTGGAGCCTGTTGATAGTATCCTGAGTATCCTTCATCTTATCGTTGAGCAAGTCTATATCGGCCTGCTTCTCATCCCACTTCTTCTGCTGCTCTTCCTGCTTCATCTGAAGTGTGAGACGCTCAGTCTCGATATCCTTCTTGGTCTTTTCAAGCTCATCGATCTCGCTTAGAATGTTCTCGATCAGCTCTGAATCGTACTCAGCGATACGGTTTACCATCTGTACTCTTGACATCATGTCATAGAAGCTGGCTGAACCGAGTACCACTGATGCAAGGTTCTCGTTGCCTGTCATGTACATAGCGCAGAGACGCTGCTTGAACAGCTCGATATTATCATCGATAGCTGCCTGCTGGAGAATTATGTCCTTGTCAAGTTTCTGAATATTCACCTCAGCTGTACCGATATCGCTGCCAAGCTTGTCAAGCTCGGCATTGAGGAGAGTGATATTCTCCTGTATCAGTCCGATCTGATTCATAAGAGTCTCCTGATACTCCTTCTCTTCGGTCTTATTGCCTTCGAGAGTTGTGAGCTGTGACTCTATCCTTTCGATCTCGATCTGGTTCAGCTTACGCTGTTCCTGTATCTCCGAGATGGTCTTGGCAGATATGTCCTTATCGGTTCCGCTTACTGCCTCAAACACTGTAAGTGTACTGAATGCCAGTGCTGAGCAGGTGATAAAGGACAACACTTTCCTGATCATTTTAAAACTACTCATGTTAAGGCGGTGCCTATGCACCTCAGACTCCTTTCGCAAGTTGTGTTAAGCCTTTTCAAGTTTAAACGTCGATATGACGTCTTGTGCTGATTACGCTTCCCAATGCCCCTGTGAGTGAACCGGCTGCTATATAGCATACGGCCACTGAGAATCTTAGATTTTCAAATGGTATAAGACTTCCTACACCGAAGGCATTCATCAGCGCTCCCTGCTCGGTCATGATGCGGTATACTGCATCGTAGCCTGCCCAGGTGATGAAGAATGCTCCGGCTCCCGCAAAGAAGCCTGTAATAAGTCCCTCTACGAAGAACGGGGTACGGATGAACGAATTTGTCGCACCAACGTACTTCATGATCTGTATCTCCTCACGGCGTGCAAATACGCTCGCCTTTGTGGTGTTGGAGATCATGATCATGGATACTATTACCAGCGCTACAATGATAGCTCCGGCAATAAGCGATACCACCTTTCTCAGCTCACGGAGAAACTCTGCGACCTGAGGTGATGAGCTTGCGCTCTGTACGTTCGGGAGCTTTGATATCTCCTCTGTGGTGTACTCGATGTAATCGTTATCCCATACCGTTACGCTGAATCCGTCCGGCATGAAGTCATAGCCGTCAATATAGTTGAAGATCTTCTGTCCCTTTGTGATCTGGCTCTGCATACGTGTAAGAGCCTGCTCCTTGGAGATGTACTCTACTCTCTCGACATTCTCGATCTTATAGAGTTCATCCGGGAATTTGTCTACATCACCTGACGGAGTGTCCGGATTCAGGTATACTGCGATCTCGTTCTGGTCGCCCAGTCCGAGGATCATTGAATTCATATTCATGTAGAACAGCGCAGATACGCCTACGAGCAGCAGTGATATCAGCAGCACGCAGAACGTGGCAAACGCCATCATCTTGTTTTTCCAGATATTTTCGATACCCTGATTGGTAAGGTACCGGAATCCGCTCAGTTTCATTTGCTGCCTCCTTGCTCAGATCCTGCCTGCTCGGTGATCCTCCGCATGACTTCGTTGATGACGTCGTCCTCTGTGGAGTGTGCCGATGAGGCTTCGTAGGATATTCCCTGCTGCGGGGCAGCTGCCTGACCGCCGGCTGTGCTTTCAAGGGCCTCAGCAAGCAACTGCTGCTCCTCGAACTGCTCCAGCTCTTCCTGTGTGACCTCGTCGTTGATACCGGTGATGACCTCATCGTATACCACCTTACCGTCGGTGATATTGATGATGCGTCCGCCGAAATGACGTACAAGATCATGTTCATGTGTGACCATAAGTATGGTAGTACCCTGATCGTTGATACCCTTGAGCAGCTCAACTATCTCATAGGAGAGCTCAGGGTCGATATTTCCGGTAGGCTCGTCGGCAATGATGAGCTGCGGGTCGTTTACAAGTGCTCTTGCAATGGCGACACGCTGCTTCTCTCCGCCGGAAAGCTCATCCGGATAGGAATCCGCCTTTGACTGAAGCCCTACAAGGCTTATAACATACGGTACTCTCTTGCGTATGAATTTCGGCGGTGCGTCGATAACTCTCAATACGAATGCTATGTTCTCGTATACCGTCATCGACTGTATCAGACGGAAGTCCTGGAATACGAATCCGAGAGTACGGCGGAATTCAGGTATCTTCCTCTGCTTGAGTTTATTGAGGTTATAGCCGTTGACTGAGACCTGACCGCTCGTTGCGTCGATCTCCTTCAGCAGCAGCTTGATCATGGTACTTTTTCCCGCACCTGATGAACCTACCACGAAGGCAAAGTCGCCGTCGTTTATCTTCAGAGTGACGTTGTTGAGAGCGTCAACTCCGCTTGAGTAGGTTACGGATACGTTCTTAAGCTCTACCAAATGTTTACACCTTCCTTAGTGAATGAGGTGAAGTGAGGCAATAATACCCCAGGATCAGAACTTCACCGGATTTGCTGACAGGTACTTCTTGACCATAAGTGCGATCTTGAAGATGATAGCGTGATCAAATTCACGGAGGTCAAGACCTGTGAGCTTCTTGATCTTCTCGAGTCTGTACACAAGTGTATTTCTGTGTACGAACAGCTTTCTCGAGGTCTCGGAAACGTTGAGGTTGTTCTCGAAGAACTTCTGGATAGTAAAGAGTGTCTCGTGATCGAGTGAATCGATGCTGCCTACCTTGAATACCTCGTGGAGGAAAGTCTCGCAGAGTGTTGTGGGCAGGTGGTAAATAAGACGAGCTATGCCGAGATTGTCATAGCTTACGATCACCTTGTCGGTATCGAATACCTTGCCGACCTCAAGTGCCATCTGAGCCTCCTTAAAGGAACGTGCAAGATCCTTTACGCCTACAACAGCTGTACCGATACCTACGTTTACACGGGTATAGAACTCGCTGCTGAGCGTATCAGCGATAGAACGGGCCAGCTTCTCGAGGTCCTTGGAATCTACCGTGCTCTTGAGCTCCTTGACGAGCACGATGTCGCTCTCTGTGATGTTGAATACGAAATCCTTGTTCTTGTCGGGGAACAGGTTCTGGATAACATCATAAGCGGAAATATCATTTGCGGATACTATGCGGATCAGGAATACCGCACGGCTGATCTCTGCGTTGAAATGCAGCTCTCTTGCCTTGATGACGATATCGCCGGGAAGGACATTATCAAGGATTACGTTCTTGATGAAGTTGTTCCTGTCATACTTCTCATCGTAATACTGCTTGATATTTGAGAGCGAGATAGCAAGTATGCTTGCATACTTTGCAGCTGCGTCGTCCACGCCCTCTACGAAAACTGCATAGTCGGGCTTCACTCTTGAGCCGAAAGGCTTGTATGTGAAACCGTCACGGATGAAAATGTCGTGTGAATCGCTCAGATCCAGTGAAACAAACTCGTTTGTTGTGCCTACTCTTGTAAGGTCACTGCAAGCAATGATGGTTGCGGTCTCATCAACTACACCGATGGTAGCGTCGATGGAATCACGCATCTGATGAACTAAACCCTGAAATAATCTGTTGGACATAATGTACATCCCTTCTCTTAGAAATTATTGATTTTTATTTATCTGCTGATAGCTTCAAAGAGAATAACGGAAGCTGCGGAAAGCTGTTACCGATGCCTCCATTTATTACAGATTGTAACATATATACATGAACAAATCATGAACAAACTGTTAATTTTCTTTGAAAGCCCTGCATAAGTGCTATATTTAGCCATTTTAAATTGGCTGAAATTACAAAACCGGTAAAATAATTGTAACCAATTCGTAATTTTACAAGTACTATTTGTAATCTATGCTTACGATCACATCTTCTCCGGCTGCTCGATCTTGAGCATCGTGAGAACGTTCCTGATTGCCTGCCTTGCAGCTGCCGAGAGGAGGATACGTGCATCACGCAGCTCCGGTGTCTCTGCATTCTTTACGCTGCAGGCATCGTAGAAACGGTGGAAGAACGTTGCAAGCTCGATGACGTAGCGTGTCATCTTTGAAGGATCGTAATTCTTTGCCGAGAGCCTTACCTCCTCGGGGAGAGAAGCAAGATGGCGGATAAGCTCTATCTCTGCCGGCTCTGTGAGGAGAGTGAAGTCTGCGGTCTCCGGTACTGCGATACCCTCTGCCTCAAGATTCCTCAGCAGGCTGCATATACGTGCGTGTGCGTACTGTACGTAGTATACAGGGTTCTGTGAGGTCTTCTCAACTGCAAGGTCAAGGTCGAACTCGAACTGTGAATTCGCCTCACGGAGGTTGAAGAAGAATCTTGCTGCATCTATCGGGATCTCGTCAAGAAGAGTAACAAGGGTGATAGCCTTGCCGCTTCTCTTGGAGAGCTTTACCGTTTCGCCGTTGCGGACGAGGCGTACCATCTGCATAAGTACTGCATCGAGCTTTCCGGCATCTACTCCCATAGCTGTGAGAGCAGCCTTCAGTCTCGGTACATAGCCGTGATGGTCTGCACCGAGGATGTTTATCGCCTTGTCGAAGTTACGTGTAACGAGCTTGTCGTAGTGGTAGGCGATATCCGGTACTATATAAGTATAGAGGCCGTTGCTCCTGCGGAGTACGAAGTCCTTGTCAAGGCCGTACTCTGTAGCCCTGAACCATATCGCACCGTCCTGCTCGTAGGCCTTGCCGGCTTCAAGGAGCTTATCCACAACGAGCTTTGTCTCGTTCTTGGCGTGTATCGTGCTTTCCCTGAACCAGTTGTCGTATACGATACGGTACTTCTTCAGGTCACGCTCAAGTCCGGCGACGTTCAGCGGGAGAGCGTAGGCAACGAGTGCCTTGCTGCGCTCCTCCTCGGATACGTCCTTAAGCTCGAATACGTGATCGTGATAGTAGTTTGCGGCGTGCTCGATGATGTCTGTACCGAGGTACACATCCTCAGGCATCTCAAAGGCCTGACCCTCGCCGCTCTCTGCATATATCGCAGCGCAGAGCTTTTCGGTATCGTCACGGTAATCGTATATATACTGCTGGCCCTTATCGCTGCAGAGCTGCATATATCTGAGAGAGAGAGACTTGCCGAACTTCTCGATCTGGTTGCCGGCATCGTTCACGTAGAACTCGCGCTCTGCATGGAAGCCTGCCCAGTCCAGCACGCTTGCAAGGCAGTCGCCGATAGCTCCGCCTCTTGCGTTGCCGATGTGCATCGGTCCGGTGGGATTGGCTGATACGAATTCTACCAGCACTCTCTTGCCCTGACCGTAGTTTATCCTGCCGTAGTTTTCCTTCTCGTCGAGTACGCACTGTACTGCGTCTGCGAACCACTTCCTGCCGAGGAAGAAGTTCATGAAGCCCGGTCCTGCGATCTCGCAGCGGTCGAACATTGAGCCCTCAAGCTGAATAGCTCCGCATATCAGCTCGGCTATCTTTCTCGGAGGCATCTTCAGCGCTCTTGCACTCACCATTGCGGTATTCGCAGCAAAATCGCCGTGCGATTTGTCCGCAGGGATCTCAACTGCATACTGCGGCAGCGGCTCGGCGGGTATCGCCTTCTCTGCCACGAGTCTGCCGAGAGCCTCGTTGATAAGTGTGCGCAGCTGCTCGGAAGCAGCATTGATAAGGTCTGCCATTGGAATGTTCCTTTCTTTATATATATCAGTTATTTATTGTCATTATGATCTCGTTATCCGAAAGATAGGAGGAATTAAGATCAAGTGTATATTTGAGGTAGAGCTTTCCGTCCTCGGAGAGCGTATTCTCTATGGCGTGCGTGTATACGCCTATCTGCATACCTCCGAACGGCGTTTCGTACTGACAGAAATGCTTCCTTCCGGTCTCAAGCGTGAGCACCGAATTCGCAGTGCCCTTGCGGACGATCGAAGCATATCTGCTGCCGTTCACTGTTATTGTCGTGACAGAGCCCTCAAAGCCCGTGGCGGAGGTGTCCTCGTAGGTGATGACATCGCAGCCGCTCTGTGTGGTATAGGTAGCACGGGTCAGCAGCTCGCTCTCGTTTTTCTCGTCATCCTGCCACTGTATGCTCGTGAGGGATATCAATACGTTTTTATCCAAGATTATCTCCTTATTTCCTTGCTCAGTATTTCTTTACAGCGTTGTCTATCGCCTGTTCCATGAGCATATCCACAAGCTCCGGAAGAGGTGTGCCGTAATGTGCCATCAGCTTCGGGAGAACGCTGTTCGTGCGGAGTCCGGGAGCTGTGCCGATCTTGTTGAGTATGATCTCGCCGTCCTTTGTGAGGACGAAATCTATTCTTGCCATGCCGCGGCAGCCGAGTGCCTTGTAGGCGCTGATCGCAATAGAGCGGATATTGTCCTGAATCTCGCCGGGTATCTCAGCGGGAACTCTCAGATCATCACCGGTGGTACGTCTTACCTCAGTGGGATCGTACTCTGCATCGGTGGAGAGTATCTCGCCGACATAGGTGCATTTCGGCTCTTCGTAGCCGAATACAACTGTCTCAAGCTTGCGGCCGATGAGATGCTTCTCGATAACGACCTTGTTGTCGTTGGAGAATGCTACCTTAACCGCATTAAGGAGCTCGTCATAGCTCCATGCGATGCTCGTTCCGGCTGTACTGCCGCTCTTGGCAGGCTTTACGAGAAGGGGGAAGCCCATTTTTCTCTCGTACTCGTGGCACTTCTCCTCTATGCTGTTGATATCACGCTGTGCTATCACACGCCAGTCAGCGGTGCGTATATTGTAATCGTCAAGCACCATATGTGTATGCGACTTGTCGGTACATGAAGCAGATGCAAGAAGTCCGCTGCCGACATAGGGGATGCCGGCCATATCAAGAAGTCCCTGTATAGCGCCGTCAGCTCCGTACTTGCCCTGGAGCACCGGGAATACAACGTCAAGTCTTCTTACGGTAGCCTCGCCGTCCTCGATGACGATGACTCCTCCGTTTATCGGATCCGGGGAAATGATCGCAGGAGTGCAGTCGCTGTTCTGATCCCAGGTGCCGTCAGCTATCTCGTCGGGCGAACCGGGGAAATAAAGCCAGCGTCCTTTCTTCGTGATACCAATACATATAGTTTCGTATTTGTCAGTTGGTATATTGCGGATAACGTCAGCCGCAGAAGCGCAGGAAAGCTCATGCTCCCTTGATACTCCGCCGAAGATGACCGCTGCTTTGATCTTTGCCATAATGATCTCCTTCTATAGTCAATTTCAATCACATTATATTTTATCACATTTCACAAAAAACTGCAAGTATTTTTTGCTAAATTGAAAAAACTTCGCAATGATAGCGCATAGCAAATAATTATCAACACTGCAATTTGTGCATTATAACGAAAATAACAGCTTTCCGAAGCCCGGAAAGCCGTTTTTTCTTTGTGAAAAGTGACGAAGCTGTGTCAGAGATACGACTTTTCTGTTACCTTCACCTCAAGTCCCTGAGCGCTTTCAACAGTGAAGGAACTGCCTCTGCCGGTGACTGTGACCTCTATGATATCCCCGCTGCGGACCGCCTTTATCTCCGCAGAGAGCTCACAGGAGGGATCATATATCATCGTCTCCGCCGCATGCCCGTCGGCAAGACCATATATCACAATGCGCATACCGTCAGCATAGTCGTAGACCGCCCTGCCCTCGAAGCGTCCGTATACTATTATAGAGTCGGGACGTGCAAGCAGCGGCATACCGAAGTAGTCATAGGTGCGTTCGTACCATGTACCGCCTGAGAATTCCTCGCCGGTCTGTATATCCGTCCATACTCCGCCGGCCGGGAGACAGAAGCTGCATCTGCCGTCCTCGCTGAATACCGGAGCAACAAGGAGACTGTCGCCGAGCATATACTGCGTATCCACGGTCTGTATTCCCCTGTCGTGAGTGAAATCCACCACCATCGCACGCATCATAGGTACGCCGGTACGGTTAGTCTTCACGGCATTTGCCCACAGGTATGGCATAAGTCTTCCCTTGAGCTCGGTGAAGTGCCGTGTCACCTCGCAGCTCTCCTCGTCAAAGCTCCACGGCACTCTGTAGGAGCTGTTGCCGTGATAGCGTGAGTGCGTGGACATAAGCCCGAAGGCAGTCCAGCGCTTGTAGAGGTCGGGAGTGCCGGTCGATTCAAATCCGGATATATCATGCGAGAAGAAGCCGAATCCCGAAAGACACAGTGACAGTCCGCCGCGAAGGGTCTCCCACATGGAGGTATACTTCGAGAAGCAGTCGCCGCCCCAGTGTACCGGGAATTTCTGACAGCCTGCCGTCGCAGAGCGTGCAAAGAGACAGGCATTGCCCTTGCCCTTTGTCTCCTCGAGTGCGTCATAGACTGTCTTATTATATAAATAGGTATAGTAGTTGTGCATACGGTACGGATCGGAGCCGTCGCTGTAGACGACATCGGTCGGGATACGCTCGCCGAAATCAGTCTTTACCGCATCCACGCCCATACGTACAAGACACTTTATCCTTGCGGCATACCACTCTCTTGCGCCCTCGTCGGTAAAGTCTATTATCGCCATGCCCGGCTGCCAGAGGTCGCACTGGAAGATGCTGCCGTCCTTATTCTTTATAAAGTATCCGTTGGCCGCACACTCGGCAAAGACCGGCGAGCACTGGCTGATATACGGGTTTATCCAGACGCATATCTTCAGCCCCCTTTTCTTCAGGCGCTTTATCATGCCCTCGGGATCGGGAAACATCTCCCTGTCCCATTCAAAGCTGCACCAGCTGAATTCCTTCATCCAGAAGCAGTCGAAGTGGAAGACCTCAAGCGGTATGTTTCTCCGCTCCATCTCGTCTATGAATGATGTTACGGTCTCCTCGTCGTAGGAGGTCGTAAAGGAGGTCGAGAGCCACAGTCCGAAGGAGTACGCCGGAGGAAGGCCGGGCTTGCCGGTAAGGTCTGTATATAAAGAAAGTACATCGGCTATGGTATCGCCGCCGAAGATGTAGTATTCAAGCCGTTCACCGGAAACTGAAAAGGCAGTGCTGTTCACGTTCTCCGTGCCGATCTCGAAGGTGACCTTCTCGGGATGATTTACAAATACTCCGTAGCCGCGTGAAGAAACGTAGAACGGAACTGACTTGTAGCTCTGCTCAGTACAGGTTCCGCCGTCATCGTTCCATATCTCCACGGTCTGCCCGTTCTTGCAGAAGGAAGTGAATTTCTCACCGAAGCCGTATATGTATTCGCCTACCGACAGCCCCAGCATCTCACGTATCCAGGTGCTGCATTCCGGCGGCTCGGAGTGAGAATAGAATCTTTCACCTGCCGCTTCTGCCTGACGTGCTGCCTTATGCCAGTGTGATTCACTGATAAGGGAGGTAGTTCTCCAGCCGGAGGAGGTTAGAAGCCTGCCGTCATACATATAGCTGACCTGCCAGCCCTCACGCTCCGGGCCTATCCTCACACTTGTTTTTCCCGAGATCAGCTCATATCCGCCGTCGGAGCTGCGCTTCACGACCGGTCTGAAGCCCGGATCCCTGTTCAGTGAAAATCCCGGTTTCTTTTCCGGAACGCCGCTGAAATGCTCTATCGTGACCTTTATACTGTTCTCAAGCACGGAGGCAAAGCGTATCGTGAGCATCGGTCCGCCGAGCGTCATGCCACGGTTGGCTATCCACTGTGTTGAAGCGTACACAGTAACAGAGGTATCATCTGCTTCGATACGGTACATCTGAGTTGCAAAGCTGACCTTGTACCCCGGCTTCCATGCCCAGTAGCCGTCGGAATATTTCATGGGGATCTGCCTCCTTCGGAAAGTGCCTTAGCAAAATGTTAACTTTTTGTCTATTGACAATTTTTATGTATGTATGCTATAATAAAAGTGTTCGGCTGAATGTTGTTTCTTCTGCTTGTGCAGATAGACGAAACGCTGTTAATTAATGACTTCATCAGATTTATTATATCACATTTCACCAAGTTTTTCAATAGCTGAGAGAAAAAGCACCATCTTTGAATCAGCGTTGACATATACGTCTCACATGGTATAATGATTTTACTAACCATAAGGAGGTCTGTTATGCGTAACCATCGTTTCAACCGTATGATCACTGCCCTCGCAGGGGCCGCACTCGTTTGCGGTCTTGCAGTTGTTCCCTGTGCTGCTCAGGCTGCAACGCCTGAAGAAGCTGAGGCTGCTGCCCGTGCCTGCGGTATCCCGGAAGAGGATATTCAGGCTGCATGGAATCAGTTCTATGCAGAGCCTGAAAAGTACACTCCCGAAGTCATCGACAAGATGATCGAGCAGCTGTACATTGCTCAGGGCCAGATCGTAACAAACGTGCCATACAACCCCGATGCTGTCATCCCTGCACTGACTGATGCCGCTCAGGCACCGGCCGAGACAGTGACCACTGCTGCCTCCGCAGCACAGGATGAACAGCCGGCTACCGCATCACAGACTCCGGACTCACAGTCACCTGCTTCCCCCTCGGGCGGAAACAATGCAGGAAGCACAACCGAACCCGACATCACTCTTATGATGCCGGACGGAACAACATTCACAAGGATCGGAAAAAACAGATTCATTGCACTTTCGTATCAGGACAAACTCACTTACCTCGGCACCTTTACGTCTGATCAGCAGAGCGTTATTATAGAGAACCTTTCTCCCGAGGAATACAGGAGTATGCTCAAGCAGCTCCCTTCAGACCAGAAACTTGATGTAATAGATACACTCTCAGGTATAACCGACGATCTCGGCCTTACCATTACTGTCGATGAGCTTACCGATGACAGCGCAAAGATCTCTCTCAGAGATGCGAAGGGTGAGCTTAAAGGCGTAGCCGAGGCAGGAAAGCTCGTTGCCGATACAGGCTATGACAGACGCGGCTTCTTTGCTCTTTGCGGTGCGCTTATCGCAGCTGCCTTCGGCGGACTCGCCGTCCTCGTGCACAGCTGCTTCACAGAGGAGATCACTGAAGATGAAAGATAAGAAGAACCGAAACCATCCGGCGGTGCATTATGCAACGCCGTTCATTCTGCTTGCACTGTGTACGGGTGTTGCTGCAGCAGCTATGATAAAGCCGGCTGACAAGCTGAAGGTGTATGCGAATATCGCCTTCATGGACGATCAGAAGCTCAGCGGCGATGATACAGGTCTCGTTATCCGCGACAACGAGATCATAGAAAACTATACCGGAGAGACGAGCGAGGAAGGAGAGGTAATCCCTCCGCAGTTCGGCGAGCTCTTTGCAACTGTATACTCCCCTGCCATCGGACTTGATGTACCTGTATACTGGGGAAACAGTCCTGAGCTCTTTGAACGGGGCGCCTGCCAGTCCTCCGGCTCTTCACTTCCCGGCAGAGACGGCAATGCCGTTATCTCTGCACACGTAGACACATTCTTTGCCGACCTCAGCAAGCTCAAGGCCGGTGATACCGTAAAGATAAGGACCAATTACGGCGAGTTCGAGTACGAAGTAAGGACTGCCGTTGAATTCAAGAGCAATAATAACAAGTACGTCAATCCGTCAGAGGAGAACATACTCACTCTGTACACCTGCAAGAAGGACATACTCGGAAGCGCCGATGACCGCATCGGCTTTGTTTGCGATCTCAAAAAGAAAAGCTTTTATACAGGAAATGAGGTGACAGGCTGATGAACAGGGCAAGCACATACCTCTTCTCCCTGTTCCTTTCTGTTATACTCGTATTCTCGATACTCGGCGCAGCTTTTTGCGCCGTTGTTAACTTTACAGTAACACCCGAAAATACTGTTGAGCTGACGCACGAGAACGCTATAGACCAGAAGGTCTATGATTATCTTGATAATCTTTACAAGGACAGGTACTATACTTCCGGTATCCCTGCCGGAATATACATGGATGCCATCGACAACAACTGGCTCAAGGAGATAATCGAAGCTGATATCAAGGACGGCTTCGAGGTACTCAATGAGCATACCGCTCTCGAGAGAGAGTTCAAGAACGATGAGCTTGAGAAGAATATACGCAATTTCTTCAGCAACTATGCCGACAGCGTAGGTGCTGAAAAGGATGATATCTACAACAGGAAGGTAGACAAGGCGGTAAGCAACGCTTACTCCATCATTGAGTCAGCCTGCGATGTATACAAGATAAAGACATTGCAGCAGCACGGCGTTATCACAAAGCTGGCAAAGGTATACAGCAGATGCTCTCTTATGACGACCCTGCTGGTATCGGCAATACTTGTGATATGTCTCCTTCTCATGTTCGTGAACCGCAAGGATACCACCTATGTTCTTTACTGGGCGGGTGTTTCCTCCATAATCGCCGGCATCATAGGTGCAGCACCGTGCGGATACCTGCTGCTGACGAAGTTCTACGATTCCTTCTCCATAAAGCAGCCGCAGATATATACCGCTTATACTTCTGCTATGTACAGCTTTACTTATGCTGTTACTGCTATCATGATCGCACTTATAATCACCGGTATCGCAGTTATGACACTTTACAGTGTTGTATGGCGTTTCAAGGTTCAGACAAAGGAGCTTGAGGCGATACACAACAATAAGTTAAACGATAAATAAAATTTATAATATTGATTTGTTTTCTCAGACATGGTATAATATGTTTAATCGAGCGATTCGGTTAAACATATTTTTTTTACAAAGAAAAAGGAGGAAACAAAATGACATCAATCAAAAAGTATGTAGCTGAGTTTATCGGCACTATGGTACTCGTTACCCTCGGCTGCGGAACTGCAATGCTCGTCGGATGCGATGCATCAAACGGCTGCGGCTACATCCTTACAGCACTTGCATTCGGCCTTGTGATCGTTGCAATGGCTTACTCTATCGGCAATATTTCCGGCTGCCACATCAACCCTGCGGTATCTCTTGCAGTACTGATGACAGGCGGTATGACCGGAAGCGAGTTCCTCGGCTACGTTGCCGCTCAGGTACTCGGCTCACTCACCGGCTCAGGCATCCTTGCGCTGATCTTCATCGAGGGCGACGTTATCGACAAGACAGGCGGCTTCGGCGCAAACGGACTTGCCGGTGTAAACGGCAGCGCTCTTGCAGGACTGGTCGTTGAACTTCTGCTCACATTCATCTTCGTGCTCACCATACTCGGTGTTACCTCGAAGAAAAAGGGACACGGCTCATTTGCAGGTCTTGTTATCGGCCTTTCGCTCACACTCGTTCACATTCTCGGCATCGGCCTCACAGGCACATCCGTAAACCCCGCAAGAAGCATCGGTCCGGCTATCGCTGCTGCGATCAACGGCAATTCCGGCCCGATCAAGTCTCTCTGGCTCTTCATCATAGCACCTATGTTCGGTGCAGCCATCGCTGCATTCACACATATCTGCTTTGAGGACGGTCTCAAGGAGGACAAGCCCGCGGAAATACCCGCTGCACCGAAAGCAGCTCCGACAAAGCCACTAAAAAGAACGAAAAAGTGATATTAAGGCGCCTCTGCGGAGGCGCTTTTTCATAATACCTTAGTTTTATCAGGGGACGCCTTCACTTGCAAGGCGTCCCCTGATATGCGTTATGTGCGACCGAACGATCACAATGTAAGCTTCCCTCTTTACACAACACGTCTCATTATGGTATAATAAGAAATACAGCTTATATATGGAGGAATTAGATGAGTATACTCAATGTTGAACACGTAACGCACGGATTCGGTGCGAGACAGATACTTAATGACGCTTCGTTCAGGCTTCTCAAGGGTGAGCACGTCGGACTCGTCGGTGCAAACGGCGAAGGCAAATCCACCTTTCTCAACATCATCATGGGAAAGCTACAGCCGGACGAAGGAAAGATAGAATGGTGCAGGCATATCACGACCGGTTACCTCGACCAGTACAGCACACTTGCTAAGGGACTCACCATCCGTGACGTTCTCCGCAGCGCCTTCGACCATCTCTCCGAGCTTGAGACTGAAATGCTCGGTCTCTACGACAGGATGGCGGACTGCTCAGAAGACGAGATGAACGCCCTTATGGAGGAAGTCGGCGAGATACAGGGAATACTCGACTACAGCGGCTACTACACCATAGATGCAAAGATTTCCGAATACGCAAACGGACTCGGTCTCAACGAGATAGGCCTTGACAGGGACGTATCCGAGCTTTCGGGCGGTCAGCGTGCAAAGGTGCTGCTTGCGAAGGTGCTGCTCGAAAACCCGATGATACTCATACTCGACGAGCCGACGAACTTCCTTGACGAGAACCATATCCGCTGGCTTACCAGCTTCCTTCAGAACTACGAAAACGCATTCATACTCGTATCGCATGACGTACCCTTCATGAACAGCGTCATCAATGTGGTTTACCACGTCGAGAACGCCGTTATGACAAGATATACCGGCGACTATGACAACTTCACAAGGATGTACGAGCTCAAGAAGAGACAGATAGAGCAGGCCTATGAAAAGCAGCAGAAGGAGATCGCCGATCTTGAGGACTTCATCGCCCGCAACAAGGCTCGTGTAGCTACAACGAACATGGCCAAGTCCCGCCAGAAGAAGCTCGACAAGATGGACAAGATAACCCTGATGCGTGAGAAGCCGAAGCCCACTTTCTCATTCAGAAAGGCCCGCACTCCGGGAAGAGTCGTCATCGACTGCAAGAACATTGTGCTCGGCTATAACGAACCGCTCACAAAACCCATTTCCGTGAAGGTGGAAAACGGACAGAAGATAGCCATTCGCGGAGTAAACGGCATCGGCAAATCCACCCTGCTCAAGACCCTGCTGAAGATAATACCGCCGCTTTCCGGCTATGTCGAGCATGACCAGTTCGTGGAGTACGGCTATTTCGAGCAGGAGGAGGAAAGCTCCTCAAAGACTGCCCTCGACGTTATCTGGGAGGAATACCCCTCAATGACGAATGCGGAGGTCAGAGCGGCACTCGCTCAGTGCGGACTCACTACGGAGCATATCACCTCGCAGATGAAGGTGCTCTCCGGCGGTGAGAACGCCAAGGTGAGGATATGCAGGATAATGCTCAAGGAGGTCAATCTCCTTGTCCTCGACGAGCCCACCAACCACCTTGACGTAGATGCAAAGGAGTCTCTGAAAAAGGCTATCAAGGACTACAAGGGCACAGTGCTCATCGTCAGCCACGAACCGGAGTTCTATATGGATATCGCAGATAATATATGGAACATCGAGGAATGGTCCACCAAGATAATATGAAAGGAAGCAGTACTATGACGGAAAACACAGCTGAAAAGACCAAGGGCGGATTCGGTTCAAAGCTCGGCTTCATACTCGCCGCCGCCGGCTCTGCGGTCGGTCTCGGCAATATATGGCGTTTCCCCTACCTTGCGGCAAAGTACGGCGGAGGAATATTCCTCCTCGTTTACCTGATACTCGCAGTGACCTTCGGCTTCACCATGATGCTTACGGAGATAGCCCTCGGAAGAAAGACTGGCAAGAGCGTGCTTGGTGCCTACAAGGAGGCGGACAAGCGGTTCGCTCCCCTCGGCTGGCTTGCAGCTGCCGTCCCCGCTATCATACTTCCCTACTACTCCGTTATCGGCGGCTGGGTGCTGAAATATATGTGTATGTTCGTATCCGGCAACGGTGCCTCAGCTGCAAATGCACAGTTCGCCGCTGAGAACTCCGACAAGACCCACTCCTTCTTCGTACACTACATAGGACTCTTCGGAGAGCCTACCTTCTTCTTTATTATATATGTGCTCATCGGCTCTGTTGCGGTACTCCTCGGAGTGGAAAAGGGCATCGAGAAGATAAGCAAGATACTTATGCCCGTTCTGCTGGTGCTTATTATAGTTATCGCAGTCTACATCCTTTTCATGGACGGAGCCGTTGAAGGCCTGAAATACTACGTCCTCCCCGACTTCACAGGCTTCACTGTCACAAAGCTGATGAAGACCATAGCAGCTGCAGTCGGACAGCTCTTCTACTCCATGTCTCTTGCTATGGGGATCATGGTAACATACGGCTCCTATATGCGCCGCAGCGATTCCCTTGAGGGCTCCGTACGACAGATAGAGGTATTTGACACTCTCGTTGCCTTCCTTGCAGGAATGGTCATCGTGCCCTCAGTTTTCGCCTTCTCGAACGGAGATCCTGCTGCCCTCAATGCAGGCCCCGGACTTATGTTTGAGACCCTCCCGAAGGTATTTGATTCCATGCCCGGCGGACAGATAGTCGGCGCTGCATTCTTCTTCCTCGTTTCCCTTGCGGCACTCACCTCCTCCATCTCGCTTATGGAGACGGTAGTGGCAGCCGTAATGGAAAAGACGAAGTTCAGCCGTCCGGTAAGCTGCTTCGCAGTCATCGCATTCACGATTGCAGTAGGTATGCTATCGGTTATGGGCTACAGCGTATGGTCAGACTTCGAGCTCTTCGGTATGCAGATACTTGATTTCTTCGACTTCATATCCAACAACATCTTCATGCCCGTGCTCGCACTCTTCACCTGCATCCTCTTCGGCTACATCGTAAAGACGAAGTACATCGAGGACGAGGTAAAGGAGGGAGGACAGAAATTCGCTGCGGTGCTCCTCTACCGCATCATGATAAAGGTGTTCTGCCCGATATGTATGATAATAATCCTGCTTACTCCGTTTGTTACTGATATCTGATATACAAAGCCCCGCGGTTATCCTGCGGGGCTTGTCTTTTCAACGACCCATACTTTATTCAGGGGACGCCTTCACTTGCAAGGCGTCCCCTCTTCCAAAACAGTCCCCCGGACTGTTTTGGAATTCACCCCTTGCGAAGCGCCCTGCGGATAAATGCGGGACTCTGTCCCACACCCTGCGCGAGGCGCTGCCGCTGGACTCCGCTAAAGGGGCGCAGCCCCTTTAGAATCCCAGACTGTTTTAATTACAACGCCGCATACCGTAAACAAAAGACCCGCAGTTCTCTGCGGGTCCTGATCTTTTATATTACTGGAAGTTCTTGGAGAACTCGTCGTGGAGCTTCTTCTCGAGCACCTCAGCCTCTTCGTGTGTAGGCTGCTTTGCTGCAAGGTATGTCTTGATCTTGGGCTCTGTACCGGAAGGACGTACTATTACCTTTGAGCCGCCCTCGAGGAAGAATGCAAGTACATTTGACTTCGGCAGTGTGAGCTCTGTCTCTGTACCGTTTATAAGATCCTTGGATACGCTTACCTTGTAGTCGTCAAATCTTACGACCTTGAGGCCTGCGATCTCCTTGACGGGATCGTTCCTGAGAGTGGTCATGATATCTTCCATCTTCTTCATGCCGCTTGCGCCCTCAAATGTGAAGCTGTAGAGAGTCTGGTAGAATACACCGTACTTCTTGTACATATTCTCTCTTGCGTCCATAAGAGTGATGCCCTGTGTACGGTAGTATGCAGCCATCTCACAGATGAGCATTGAAGCGTTTACTGCGTCCTTGTCTCTTACGTAAGAGCCGGAAAGATAGCCGTAGCTCTCCTCGTAGCCGAAGATGTAGCGGTCTTCCTCACCCTTTGACTCAAGTATACCGATCTGCTCGCCGATGAACTTGAAGCCTGTGAGAACATCGATTATCTCAACTCCGTAGGCCTTGCCTATGAGTGATACGATATCAGTGGTAACGATAGTCTTTACAGCTACCGGATTCTTGGGCATTGTGCCCTTCTTTGTGCGCTGATCGCAGATATACTCAAGGAGCATTGCGCCTACCTCGTTGCCGCTGAACAGTGCATAGCCGCCCTTTCCGTCGGGAACAGCGATACCTACACGGTCGCAGTCGGGATCGGTAGCAAGCAGAAGATCAGGCTTTACCTCGTCGCAGTATCTCAGGCCGATCTCAAGAGCCTCACGGATCTCGGGGTTCGGATAAGGACAGGTAGAGAAGTTGCCGTCCGGCTTCTCCTGTTCCTTGACAACTGTGACATCGGTGATGCCGATACGCTTGAGTATCTCACGTACAGGCTTGTTGCCTGTGCCGTTGAGAGGAGTGTAAACTACCTTAAGGCCGCTTGTTGCACAGAGATCTGTATTGATGCCCTCTGCAAGAACGTTCTTGTAGAACTCCTCGATCACCTCTCCGCCGATGTAGGAAATATTGCCCTTTGCGAGCTCCTCCTCAAAATCGGAGGTCTTAACGTCAGCGAACATATCAAGTGAATTGATCTTCTCAAGTATGATCTCAGCGCCTCTGAGTGTGATCTGGCAGCCGTCCTCGCCGTACACCTTGTAACCGTTGTACTTGGCAGGGTTGTGGCTTGCTGTTACCATGATACCGCCCTGGCACTTCAGCTGACGTACAGCGAAGGAAAGACAGGGTGTAGGCATGAGTTCTGTATAGATATGTACCTTGATGCCGTTTGCAGCAAGTACCTCAGCAGCTGCTTTGGAGAAAACATCCGACTTGATACGGCTGTCATAGGAGATAGCCACGCTCGGGGAGTCATATTCCTGATTAAGATAATCAGCAAATCCCTGTGTCGCACGTTTTACTGTATAGATATTCATGCGGTTGGTACCGGCGCCGATAACGCCTCTGAGTCCGCCTGTGCCGAATTCAAGATCTCTGTAGAATCTGTCTAAGATAGCATCGTTATCCCCCGCGATGCTTTTGAGCTCAGTCTGAAGATCCGGGTCCTGGACAGCCTTCTCGCACCAGACATTATAAAGCTCCATTTCTCTCATTGATAATTCCTCCTGTAAAAGAAATATATATTATTATAGCATATTTCCAGTACTTTGGGAAGTGTTTTTCATAGATTTCTATTTATTTTATTATTTTTACTATTTCTTCTGAACTTACCTCCCTTCCTGCTGCGGTATACACCCACTCCGGCAGCCGCAACAACGGCAACCGTACCTCCTGCAATAATGAACGGTGTTGCTTCATAGTCCTTGTCAGGCACAACGACTATATCAGATGTTTTGACCTGTGATTCGCACACCGGCTGTACAGCTGAGGCTGATACTGCCGGCTGCGGTGTGACAGCAAGAAAAGCTGTCAGAAGTATTGCAATTTTCATTCCTTTTCCCTCCTGATGCCGGCCCTCTCCGGCTATTTGTATATTATTATACATAACAACCTTAAATAATTCTTAAAAAACACACCTCCGGCGCAAAAAATGATTATTCTTTCAGGATTTTTTATAACCGATATTTGCGGTCATGCCAAAAGGCGCTTCAGATCCCATACAGTAAAACAGGACCACCGCAAAAGCGATGATCCTGATTACGTCCCGGTGTACGGGACAATGTGACCAGACCGATAAGCCGGGTTCTGTCGTGTACGGCAATTTATCTACTCCTCCCGTCGCCGGAAGGCTCAAGCCGTCATTGCCAGATATCCGCCGAGCAGACGTTAAGATACCTGACACCAATAGACGTTGCATCGGGTAGGGTTTACATAGCAGTACGGTCTCCCGCACTCTGGTGGGCTCTTACCCCGCCTTTCCACCATCACCCCCGCAAGCGGAGGCAGTATATCTCTGTTGCACTTGCCCTAAGGTCGCCCTCGGCTGCCGTTAGCAGCTACCCTGCTCTGTGATGCCCGGACTTTCCTCGTGACCTGAACGATCCCGCTGCCGTATGGACTGCTCACATTCGTATTCTACCATATTTCCGGCTCTGTGTCAAGTGCCGGGAATCGCTATGTCGTATATGCTGCCGATATCTATCTCCGTTCCGTCCGTGAAGCAAAGCACCCTCATGACCTCGTCGATACGGCGGAGAGTACCCTCATGGAAGACATAGCTGCCGCCCTCCTTGCGCCTGTCCGGTACGAAATAGACTACCCGCACCTCCGGCTGCTCTGAGATACGGGCAAGCAGCAGATTCAGCACGCCGTCAATACGCATCTCACGCTCCTCGCTGCTCTCCATACGTGCATCCGTAAGCCTGCCGGCCTCCGACACCTTGTCATCGAGCCCCGTAAGGGCATCGAAGGAGGCGAAAAGCTCTGCCCTTTTCCCGGTACTGAGCTTCCTGTGCCTGCCCGGCTCGGGGCGTGGCATATCTATGATATCATCATACTTTCCCATGCTGCACCTCAAAAAAACGGACGGCCGAAGCCGTCCGCATATTCTTACTTAGTCTCAGGAGCCTCAGCGTCTCCGTTTGCTGCCTCGATATCCTCAATAGTAAGATCCTCAAGATCAAACTCAAGAAGCTCGTTGCAGTTAGGACAATGGATGGAGCCTTCCTCGAGCATATTCTCGTTTATGAGAACTGTATCACCGCAGGTGGGGCAGGTGATCTCGTAGAGCTCTTCATCGTCTTCCTCTTCGTCGAAGTCATCATCGAACTCGTCGTAATCCTCGTCGAAGTCATCGCAGCCAGCGCAGGGGCCGCATTCACCGTCTTCGTCAAAATCGTAGAAATCCTCCTCAACTGCGCCGAGATCCTCGTCAAGGATATCGCACAGCTCTGTGAGCTCGTCTACCTGGGACTGAAGGTCGTCAACGTAAAGAACCAGCTCGGAAAGCACTTCTGACATTTTAACGAGTGCCTTGCCCTCCTTGGTGTTCGTGTCGATCTCAAGGCCTTCAATGAGTCCCTGTAAATAGGACATTTTCTCTGTAAGCTTCATAACAGCTCCTCCTTTCGGACTGCAAAATTATCATCCTTTGTTTAAGTTTGGACTTATGCTCTGGACATATACTCGCCTGTACGAGTATCGATCTGGATCTTCTCTCCCTCGTTGATGAAGAGAGGAACCTTGACCTCAGCGCCGGTCTCAACTGTAGCGGGCTTTGTAGCGTTTGTAGCTGTATCGCCCTTGAAGCCGGGATCAGTCTGTGTTACGACCAGCTCTACGAAGTTCGGGGGCTCTACGCCGAATACTGTACCCTTGTAGGAAAGGATCTTGCAGACCATCTCCTCCTTGACAAATCTGAAGCTGTCGCCGAGTGTGGATGCGCTGATCGGAACCTGCTCATAGGTCTCCATATCCATGAAGTAATAAAGCTCTCCGTCATTGTAGCTGTACTGCATATCCTTTCTCTCTACGAAAGCTGTAGGGAACTTTGCTGTAGGGTTAAAGGAAGTTTCAACTACCGAGCCGGTAATAACATTCTTGTACTTGGTTCTAACGAAAGCAGCTCCCTTACCGGGCTTAACGTGCTGGAATTCAATTACCTGAACTACCTGTCCGTCGAGCTCGAAAGTCACGCCGTTTCTGAAATCGCCTGCTGAAATCATTATAAATACCTCCGTATTTTTCAAATATTACATACATACATTTTATCACAAGTCAGCGTTTTTTGCAATACCTCTTGTGATATTATTATAAAGTTATGAGATTTTTTGCAAATTTCGTAATGTTATCGCAGCCGTTTTCGTGCAAAACGACAAAGTCCTCTATACGGACTCCGAATTTGCCTGCGATATAGATGCCGGGTTCTATCGTAACAACCGCATTTTCGCAGAGTATCTGCGTATTGTTCGGGGCTGCATTGGGCTTTTCATGTATCTCCATGCCTACACCGTGGCCGAGAGAATGGCCGAAGCAGTCACCATAGCCGGCATCTTCAATTATGGATCTTGCGATGACATCGAGGGACTTTCCTGTGATGCCGCTCCTTGCCGCCTTTATGGCACTGTTCTGAGCCTCAAGCACGATATCGTAGACCTTCTCCATCTCCTCTGTAGGCTTGCCTACGCAGAGGGTACGTGTCATGTCGCTGTGATAGCCGTTCCATACCGCACCGAAGTCGATAAGCACGAACTCGCCCTCCTGTATCAGCTTTCCGGAGGGAACTCCGTGGGGCATAGAGGTATTTGCTCCGGAGAGGACTATCGTATCGAAGGAAAGATCCTCCGCTCCGTGCAGGAACATGATATGATTGAGCTGGAGCGCAATTTCACGCTCGCTGACGCCCGGCTTTATGGAAGGGAGCAGCTCCTCAAGAGCGTCCTCGGCTATCTCTTGTGCCTTGCGGATATATCCTATCTCAGCCTCGTCCTTGCAGCTGCGGAGTGCATTTATCGCATTGCTGAGAGCATCGGTTGAGATTAGCTCCGTATCGGGCAGATTGTTCTTCAGCTGCGAGAGCTCGCTGACAGTCATGGTCTGCGATTCTATGGCGCAGCTCTTTGCACCGTGCTCATGCAGCAGCTGTGATATCTGGGAATAGAGCTTCTTCTGCTCGATGACC
This sequence comes from Ruminococcus sp., assembly GCA_017620025.1. GTDB lineage: Bacteria > Bacillota > Clostridia > Oscillospirales > Ruminococcaceae > Ruminococcus. Next base: position 37,084 of record JAFZRF010000003.1, on the reverse strand, counting down.
TCTGCTGTCTTTACGACAGAGCGTGCCTTCTCGATATATCTGAAATCTATCAGCAGATAGGCCTTGTCCCTGAATGCAAGGACAGTGCCCGCCGATGAACGCATACCGGTGAAGTATCTCCTGTTGACGTCGGAGGTTATCAGGGCGCAGTCTATTCCTGTGGGGAGCTGCCGGAACAGCTTTTCAAATCTTTCTGTCATTCCGCACCTCACATCTCAGCAAGTGCCTGCACTGCAAGGTAGTAGCTGCCGAAGCCGAAGCCTGCGATACTGCCGCTGCATACGGGGGCTATTACTGAATTCGAGCGGAATTCCTCACGGGCATCGACGTTGCTGATATGCACCTCGACAACGGGTATCTTTATTGCTGCGATTGCGTCACGGATGGCATAGCTGTAGTGTGTGTAAGCTCCTGCATTGAGTATGACTCCGTCGTAGCTCTTTCTTGCTTCGTGCAGCTGATCAATGATGGCGCCCTCATGGTTGGACTGGAAGAAATCACACTCCATACCGGCTGCCTCTGCACGCTCCCTTACGTTTTTACAGAGCTCGTCAAGCCCTGCACTTCCGTATACGCCCGGCTCACGCTCACCGAGAAGGTTGAGGTTCGGGCCGTTTATAACAAGTATCTTTTTCATATCTTTCTCTCCTTTTCAGGGTCCCTGCGGTAGACCTTCTTCGGAAGGAATGGCTTTTCCAGTACACGCTTGAACCTTATGAATCTCTGTTTCTTCGGTTCCTTTGCGATGGGCTGTACGTACAGCATCTTTATGCCGTAAAGGTTTGCTCCGGCAACGTCGGTGAAGATCTGGTCCCCGACTGCGGCGATCTGATCCTTCGGCATACCGAGCACTCCGGCAGCCTCTGAATAGCCCTTTGTCAGCGGCTTTGCGCCCTCGCATACGAACTCAAGTCCGAGAAGGTCGGCAAAGGGCTTTACTCTCGGCGCCTTATTGTTCGATACTATTACGGCGGCAATGCCGTTTTTCCTGAGATCTGCAAGCCATTCCGTCACTCCCTCCGACGGGACGGGATTATCATGTGTCGTGAGGGTATTGTCTATATCGAGTATCAGCCCCTTTACGCCCATACGCTCAAGAACACCCGGCGTTATGTCTGTTACTCCTCGGAATGCTGCTGTAATACTGAAAATCATCTTTCCTCCCTGTGTAAGGCAAATGAAAAAGCGGACCGAGGTCCGCTTTTATCAACGTTTTTATGCTGTAAGATCAATACTTGCGCTTACGAGCTGCCTCAGACTTCTTCTTACGCTTTACTGAAGGCTTTTCGTAATGCTCTCTCTTACGAACCTCAGCAATTACTCCGTCCTTTGCGCAGCTTCTCTTGAATCTCTTCAGTGCGGTATCTAAGGACTCGTTCTTGCCAACACGTACTTCTGCCATTATCTTTCCCTCCTTTATAACAGAGGCTTCCCGGAGCTAACTCCGGTGCATATATGCCAACCGTCATTCGGTCTCCAGATTGCTCTGAATGACCACTGACGCCAGTCACCATTACCCCATTTGTATAATTTACGAATAATATTACATATCAGTGCAACACTAATATATTAATATTTTATCACATTCTCCGAATTATGTCAAGGGGTTTTTCAAATAATTAAAAATTCGTTATTTTGCAACAATATTAACAAGTTTATTTGGTACATATATCTGCTTGACTATTGTCTTGCCCTCAACAGCCTTCTTGACACTCTCATCATCCATAGCCATTGCAAGTACGGAGTCCTTGTCAGCGTCAACTGCGATGTTAAGCTTGGATCTTACCTTGCCGTTGATCTGGACAACGATCTCGATAGTATCGTCCTTGCAGAGTGCCTCGTCGTATGTTACCCAGCTCTGCTCACTGAGCACCTTGCCGTTTGCTGCAAAGTACATCTCCTCGGAGATATGCGGTGCGAAGGGATAGAGCATCGTGCAGAATGCGCTGAGCTCAGCCTTGTTTACCGTACCGGCTGTATAGATATCGTTGATAAGGCTCATCATGGCTGCAATCGCAGTATTGAACTTCATAGCCTCGATATCCTCTGATACCTTCTTGATCGTCTTGTGGAAGCCGCTGCGGAGAGCCTCGCTGTAGTCATCGCCCTCTGTCAGCATATCCTGAAGGCCCCATACTCTGTCTACGAAGCGCTTGCAGCCCTTGATGCTTGATTCGCTCCAGGGAGCAGCCTTCTCATAGTCGCCCATGAAGAGAACATAGAGTCTGAGAACGTCTGCGCCGTACTCTTCAACTACGTCGTTGGGGTCGATTACGTTTCCTCTTGACTTTGACATCTTCTCGCCGTCCGGTCCGAGGATGAGTCCCTGAGCTGTACGCTTTGCATAGGGCTCTGAGGTGGGTACGAGACCGAGGTCATAGAGGAACTTGTGCCAGAAGCGGCTGTAGATCATATGACGGGTAACGTGCTCCATACCGCCGTTGTACCAGTCAACGGGGAGCCAGTACTTCAGGTTCTCCTGTGCTGCGAACTCGTCGTTGTTGTGGGGATCACAGTAGCGGAGGAAGTACCATGAGGAACCTGCCCACTGAGGCATGGTATCTGTCTCACGCTTTGCGTCCTTTCCGCACTTCGGGCACTTGCAGTTCACGAAGCTGTCTATCTTTGCAAGCGGGCTCTCGCCGTCTGTACCGGGCTCGAAGTTCTCGACATCGGGCAGTCTCAGAGGAAGCTCCTCATAGGGTACAGCCACCATGCCGCAGTCAGGACAGTGTACGATCGGGATAGGCTCGCCCCAGTATCTCTGACGGTTGAACGCCCAGTCCTTCATCTTGTACTGTACGCCCTTCTCGCCTACGCCCTTCTCCTCGAGGACTGCAAGTATCTTCTCGATAGCGTCCTTCTTGTTGGAGATGCCGTTGAGCACATCGGAGTTGACGAGCTCGCCCTCGCCGGTATAAGCCTCCTTGGAGATATCGCCGCCCTTGATTACCTCAATGATATCGATGCCGAACTTCTTTGCGAAGTCGTAGTCACGGGTATCGTGTGCAGGAACAGCCATGATAGCGCCTGTACCGTAGCCCATCATTACGTAGTCGGATATGTATATCGGGATCTCCTTGCCTGTGATGGGATTGATGGCAGTGAGTCCGTTGATCTTTACGCCTGTCTTGTCCTTTACGAGCTGAGTTCTCTCAAACTCAGTCTTCTTTGCACACTCATCCTTGTAGGCATCGAGCTCTGCGATATTGGCTATGGAGTCACGGTACTTCTGGATGATCGGATGCTCGGGAGCGATTACCATGAAGGTTACGCCGTAGAGAGTATCCGGACGTGTGGTATAGATACGGAGCTTGTCGTCCTGCTCCTTAAGGCTGAAGTTTACGAATGCACCTGTGGACTTGCCGATCCAGTTTACCTGCTGGAGCTTTACGTTCGGAAGGTAGTCAACCTCCTCGAGTCCCTGAAGGAGCTTGTCGGCATACTCTGTGATGCGGAGATACCATACCTCCTTGGTCTTCTGTACGATGTCGCTGTGGCAGACATCACACTTGCCGCCCTGTGAATCCTCGTTGGAGAGTACGACCTTACAGCTCGGGCAGTAGTTTACAGAGGTCTTGTCACGGAATACAAGGCCGTTCTCGAACATCTTGAGGAAGATCCACTGTGTCCACTTGTAGTAGTTCACATCTGTGGTATCGATAACCCTCGACCAGTCGAAGGAGAAGCCGACTGTACGGAGCTGTCCGGTGAACTTCTCGATGTTGCGGTCAGTTACGAGACGGGGGTGGATGTTCTCCTTGATAGCGGTATTCTCTGTCGGGAGACCGTATGCGTCATATCCCATCGGGAACATTACGTTGTAGCCCTCCATGCGGCGCTTGCGGGATACTACCTCAAGGCCGGAGTAAGCCTTGATATGGCCTACGTGCATACCGTGTCCGGAGGGGTAAGGGAACTCAACCAGAGCGTAGAACTTCTTCTTGGAGTGATCCTCGGAAGCCTCGAAGCTGTGGTGCTCATCCCAGTATTTCTGCCACTTGGGTTCTATTGATTTAAAATCATATCTGCTCATTGCTTATCATTCCTTTTATTGTTATTGCGCTCAGTCCTTAGCTGTGATCGAGCTTATATCCATTGTCTCACCGTCTGCCCAGAGTCCCTCAAGCTTGTAGAACTCTCTTGTCTCCTTGTAGAAGATGTGAACGATGATATCGCCGTAATCGAGTACTATCCAGGTATTGCCTGTATCAGACTCCCTGCGTTCGGGCTCGATGCCCTTCTGTGACAGCTGGAACTCGACCTCATCGGCAAGTGCTCTTACATGGGTGTTGCTCGTTCCGTTGACTATTACGAAGAAGTCTGCGAGTATCGTAAGATCGGCCACCTTGATAGCTTGTATGTTCTCGCCCTTCTTACTGTCAAGAGCCTTGATGATTATTTCAAGCTTTTCCTTTTCGCTTATTACTGCCATTTTTTCATTCCTTTCCGTTATCTCGGGGCCTTTGCCGGATTACGCTCAGGCTCGGTGCTGTCCTCGATCTCGTCAAGAGTTGCACCTGTATCGTCGTAAGCGTCATATACATAATCCGTGATGAGCTCCTGTATAGTAGAGTCTGTATTCTTTAAGTTGTTCTGATAGGGTCTGTAGTACTGATTGAGCATATCAAGCGTTTTCTGCTTGTGTACGGAGTATACATCGTATATCTCTCCGTCCGGTGCGGGGTACTTTGCACCCTCGCCGGGAACCATATTCACCAGTACATCATCCATGCTCAAGGTAGATGCGAAATCTGCTATCATACCGATATCCTCAAGCCTGAGGTTGGTATACAGCAGCTCTCTGTCGTATATCTGCTTGAGATATCCGTAGAGCTTGATCCTTCCCTCGTCCTGGACTATGCTCTGGAGCTTGTTCATAGCGGCTGCCATGAAGCGGCGCTGGTTCTGCATACGTCCGATATCGCCTTCCATCCATTCACGGCGGAAGCGGATGAACCACTCTGCCTGCTCGCCTGTGAGAGTGATATCGCCCTCGGGGATTATCTTGTCTGCTTCATACATGATCTCATTGTCGATGGTTATCGGGATTCCTCCGATAAGGTCTACGATATCAACGATATCAAAGCAGGCTGTTGTTATATAGGCGTCTATCGGGATTCCGAAATTCTCCTGTACTGCATTTACGACCTTCTGTATGGGAGTGAGGTTGTAATTCTTTCCCATAGCGTAAACGCTGTTGATCTTTCCTGTCGGGCTCGTTGTATAGTCCGGGAGACAGCAGTCACGGGGAATCTGGAGTATATTCAGCTTTCCGTGGCCGATATCGAATTCGAGCACCCACATAACGTCGGTATTGAATTCCTCCTCATCGAAGCCGAGGAGAAGCACGCTGTACTGTCCTTCAATCAGCTGCGGGAGGTCAAGTCCGTCGGTGTAGTCCTTGATGACAACATCCGAATTGATCTGCAGATCCATTGTGTTCTGTTCAAGATCGCCCTCCATGTTGAGAGGCTGCCATTCCTTGAACATACGCATGATGGAGATATTGCTGTCAGCGTCCTTATAGCGCAGGATCGGCATATTCAGCGTCATGCCCGCCACTATCAGGAGCGTTGCTATTATCGAAGTGAACTTTACGAGAAAATCCGCACCCCTCGGTGCTGACGGCTGCTGTACAGTTCTCTGTCTCTTTCCGGAGCCTTTGACGTCCTTCGGTGCAGTCCTCTGCTCAGGTGCAGCAGGCTGTCCGGCGGGCTTCAGCGGTTCGAGCTTCTTCAGAGGCTTGGGCTTCCTTTCACCGCCCTGCGGCTGCTGCGGACTGACCTTCGTCAGCTTTCTCAGCGGCTTCGGAGTGCTTCCGGAAGCATTCTCTTTACTGCCGTCCCTGATCTCGTTTTCTGCCATATATTATCCTCTTTTCGCACTTGTATATTGTCAGTCGGTATCTTTCTTCTTGCTCCTGTCAGGCTTTTCTTCCTGCTTCAGGAGAGCCGTGTAGAAATTATACCCGTCTATCGTACACGGCGGTATCAGTCCGTTCTTTTTCAGAACTGCCTTTATGGAAAAGGTCAGCGCATAGAGCATCGCCATATCAAGATCGGTATATACGAGCCTGCGCATCTTCTCTACGTCCTTGTAGTCACGCTCGGCGGACACAAGATCCCCGAGATAGACTATCTCCTCGAGCAGAGACATCCCTGCCCTTCCTACTGTATGGAAACGTATGGCATTGAGGATATCTATATCCCCTACTCCGTACTTAGTCTTGACAAAATATGCCCCGGCGATACCGTGAAGGAGCGAACGTGTTTCAAGCTCCTCCTTGAATACGGAAAAACCGCTCTCGAGCACAAGAGCCTTCTGCTCCTCTGCCGGCATCTCCTTGCATATATCATGAAGCAGCCCGGCATAGTATGCCTTGTCGGGGTCCTCGCCGTACTTTACCGCAAGCTTGCGGCATTCTGCTGCTACGTTCAGCGAATGCTGATATCGCTTCTGAGAGAGTATCTCCTTGAGATACTTCTTTTTATCGTCTATGCTGTACATCAGCCTTCCGCCTCCCCTTCCGCATTTTTGTCAGCGTAAAGATTTCCCGATCTTATATATTGTACTACATTTTTGTCAAGATAGCAAGAGTAATTCTCATTTTTTGCAATTTTTTTCCGTATCTCAGTCGATGATACTACTACGGGTTCAGCTCTGCTGATCAGGACTTTGCCGTATTTTCCGAGCTCTTCAGCCTTTTTCCGGAGCTCTTCAAGGTCGCCCTCCTCACGGGAGAACGCGGCAAGAGTCACCTCATGGAGAATATCCTCGTAGCGGTGCCACTTGTCAAAGCTGAGCAGCATATCGCTGCCGATAAGGAGAACGAGCTCCTCCTTCGGAAAGCGTCTGCGGAACTCCTCGACCGTGTATATAGTATAGCTCACCCTGTCGGAGCGCAGCTCATAGTCGGATACCCTGAGTATCTTCCTGTATCTGCTGCCCTTGCAGGCAAGGCGCAGCATCTCGAGCCTGTCCTCGGGAGCGACGTATTCCGCTGTGGAACGATGAGGAGATATCCTTGAAGGGATAAGGTAGAGCCTGTCAAGGCCGAGCTCCTCTATCGCAGTCCCGGCAAGATGTATATGTCCGTTGTGTACGGGATTGAAGCTTCCGCCGTAAATACCTATACGCATATTCTCACTCCGTTCATTTCCACGGGCGCTTTTTTCCTGTCCAGCCCTTTTCCTTCCAGTAGTCCTCATCGGCCTTGTTCCAGCCGTTGCGCTGCATAAGGCTCATTATCCTGAAAAATGCCCTTGTCTTCAGCGGGACAGGCACCTTCCCCTGCCTCTTCAGTATCTTCTCAGCGATGCTGTCAGCCTTTGCCTCGATGCTTTTCTTTATCTCCGGCTTTACGCTCTGCCAGTCAACTGCGGCAACGGCTTTGCCGAGCCTGTAGGTCTGAGGTATGCCCCAGAAGAAGCAGCTGTCCGCCATATCCTTCATGGCCGACTTCATACCGGCACCGGCTGCTGTAGATACAACTACCGCCTGCTTGCTGAACATTCCTTCATCGGGACGGTGCGACATCCAACGCCAGGCATAATGGTCAAGGAAAGCCTTCATCTGTCCCGTACAGTGGTAAACATAGACGGGAGAGGTCAGTATAAGCACATCGGCAGCGTCTATAAGCTCCGTTACTGATGCAAGCTTCGCATAGTGCGGGCATTTCTCCGCACCCTTCACTATACAGTTGGTGCAGCCGCAGCAGAACTCACCGAAATCCCTTGGCAGAAACACCTCGCTGATATTCTCAGCCGAAGTCAGCTTCTCTGCCACAAGGCGGCCGATATTGTAGGTCGAGCCCTTGTGGTTCGTACCGCTTATGATAAGGACTTTCATATCCTTATTTGCCCTTGGGAAGATTCTCTATCACGGGCTCCTTCTCATTGCGCTTGAAGAGCACGAACTTGCTGCCTATTACCTGTACCACGTCGGCTCCTGTAAATCCCGAGATAGCCTCTGCTGCCTGACGGGCAGTCCAGCCGGAGTTCTCAAGCACTCTGAGCTTGATGAGCTCCCTCTTGCGGAGAGCCTCGGCGATATCCTTGCACATTGCCTCGGTAACGCCGCCCTTGCCTACCTGGAATATAGTCTCGTATGTGGAAGCGATACCTCTTAGGTACGCTCTCTGTTTGCTTGTAAGCATATCATTCACCGTATCTTTCTTTCAGGAAACGGTACAGCTCCCTGAGAGCCGCACCTCTGTGACTGATCCTGTTCTTTTCCTCTGCGGAAAGCTCCGCCATCGTCCTGTCGCCCACAAGGAAAACAGGATCGTAACCGAAGCCGTTCTCGCCTGCCTCGCTGCGGCTGATGCTTCCCTCGCATGAGCCCTCGAGTATCGCCTCGCCGTTCTCGTCGATGTAGCATACCGTACAGCGGAATGCAGCTGTGCGCTCGCCGTCGGGGACGTCCTTCATCTCACGGAGAAGCTTTGCGCATTCCTGTCCCTTGGGTGCGTATCTTGCCGAATGCACTCCCGGTCTGCCGTCCATGGCGTCAACGCAGAGACCGCTGTCATCTGCTATGACGGGAAGCTTTACGATATCGTATACCGCCTGCGCCTTTATCCTTGCGTTGTCTGCAAAGGTCGCACCGTTCTCGTCGGGCTCACAGTCTGCTCCTGCCTCACGCTGGGACAGCACCTCTATACCGAGGGGCGAGAGTATCTCCCTCGCCTCACGCAGCTTGTTGGCGTTGTTGGTCGCCATAACGAGCTTACTTATCATTGTTCTTGTCCTTTCTTCCGAACAGGCGGCTGAAGAAGCCCTTCTTCTTTACAGGCTCTTCCTCTGCTTCCTCTTCGTTCTCCTCTTCATCGGACTCTTCATCCTCGTCAGAAGTCTCTTCGTCAGACTCTTCATATTCCTCTGACTCTTCATCTGATCCGTCCTCTGTTTCCTCTTCGTCCTCGTCCTCTGCGGCTGCGGGCTCTGCTGTTACCTCAGGCTGCTCTTCAACGGGAGCGGCAGCGGCAGGCTCCTCCGCAACGGGAGTCTCCTCTTCCTCAGCCTCTTCGTCTGCTTCGTACTCAGTTTCTTCTTCATACTCAGACTCCTCGTACTCCGGCTCTTCGCCCTCATACTCCTCGTCCCCGTACTCAGCGTTCTCACCGTACTCTGTTTCTTCCTCAGTCTCCTCGTCCTCCTCATAAGGAGTATCGAAGAGGGCATCAACGAACATACTGCTGTCAAAGGGCTGGAGATCGTCGATCTTCTCGCCTACGCCGATGAGCTTTACAGGAATGCCGAGTTCGTTCTTTATGGAGATAACGATACCGCCCTTGGCTGTACCGTCAAGCTTGGTAAGGACTATACCTGTAATAGGAGCGGTCTCGCTGAACAGCTTCGCCTGACTTACGGCGTTCTGTCCTGTGGTGGCATCAAGGACGAGCAGTACCTCTCTTGAGCAGTCGCCCGCCTTGTTGTCGATGATGCGGTTTATCTTGGCAAGCTCATCCATGAGGTTCTTCTTGTTGTGAAGACGACCGGCTGTATCTATGATGACTACGTCGCACTTTCTCGCCTTTGCGGCTTCAAGGGCATCGTATACGACAGCACCGGGGTCGCTGCCCTCTGTATGCTTTACTATATCTACTCCGGCACGTTCTGTCCATACCTGCAGCTGATCTATGGCTGCGGCACGGAAGGTATCGGCTGCCGCAACGAGCACCTTCTTGCCCTCCTCCTTGAACTGGTGGCAGAGCTTTCCGATGGTAGTGGTCTTGCCGGCGCCGTTTACGCCTATTACCATGATGACCGCCGGTGATACTGAGAGATCAAGTCCGGTGTCGTCGCCCATGATCTCGGCGATGACCTCCTGTATCAGCTCCATAACGTCCTTGGGGTCGGTAACGCCCTTCTCCTTGACCTTCTTGCGGAGCTGCTCGCAGATATATACCGAAGTATCAACTCCGATATCGCTCATGATCATCTGTTCCTCTAATTCCTCAAAAAGCTCCTCGTCAATCTTGGTGAAGGAGTTGAAGATCCTCTGGAGCCCGCCCAGAAACGAATCCTTGGTCTTTCGCAGTCCGGCTGCGATCTTTGAAAAAATACCCATATTTCCTCCGTTGGTCGTTAATTATTCAGCGTCCTGTATGTCTGCGATATCCTCCTGGAAATCCACCTGCTCCATCTTCAGGAGCTTGGATATACCGTCCTCCTGCATGGTGACACCGTAGAGGACGTTTGCCTCCTCCATGGCACTGCGGCGGTGAGTTACCAGAACGAACTGGGTAGTATCAGTGAATTTCTTCAGATACTGTGCGTACTTCCTTACGTTGACCTCGTCAAGTGCGGCGTCGATCTCGTCAAGTATACAGAAGGGCGCTGGCCTGAGCTTGAGGATAGCGAAGTATATCGCTATGGCTACGAATGACTGCTCTCCTCCTGACAGCGAGATCAGGTTCTTTATGACCTTTCCGGGAGGCGCTACGCTTATCTCGATTCCCGATCCGAGAACGTCGTCCGGGTCTGTGAGTATCAGCTCTGCCTTTCCTCCTCCGAAAAGCTCTGTGAATATCTCCTTGAAGTTGGAGTTTATGATACGGAAGCTCTCTGAGAATATCCGGCACATCTCCTCTGTGAGTTCGCCGATTATCTTCTCGAGCTCCGCTTTCGACTTCTGTACGTCTGCAAGCTGCTCCGACAGGAAGCGGTATCTCTCGGATACCTCACGGTATTCCTCGATGGCATCTACGTTGACGCTGCCGAGTGAGGATATCCTGCGCTTTACGTCAGCAAGCTCCTTCTGGGCTGCTGCAAGATCCTCGAGCTGCTCGGCTGCCTCCTCTGCCTCAGAACGGGTGAGCTGGTATACCTCAAGGAGCTGACTGATGATGCTGTCAGAATCCTTTGCGGCTGCCTCGGAGCGCTCCTCGAGTCTTGTGAGCTCGCCGGAGAGCTTCTCCTTTGCCTCGTTGTAGCCCTTGAGTCCCTTCTGTATCTCGCTGACGAGACGGCTCTGCTCGTTGTGCTGAGCCTGACAGCGTGCTATCTCCTCACGGTACTTTCCGGCATTGTCCTTTACGGACTCGAGCTCTGCCTTCAGACGCTCGATATCCTCCTGTTTGGCGGCGATGATACGGTTCTGGCGGTTTATCTCCTCCTCGAACTGTCCGCTGCCGCTCTTCAGCTCCTCGAGAGCTGCATCTGCACGGTCGCATTCTGCGATCTGAGCCTGTATGTCCTTCTCAAGCTCCATATCACGGATCCTGAGCTGTGAGAGCTTTTCTGTGAGCTCAGCACGCTCAAGTCTCAGCTTTTCACGGCTGCCCTGCTCCGCTGTGAGCCTTTTCTCGGCATCCTCTATCTCTGCGGCAAGCTCTGCAAGCTGCTTCTCCGCAGCTGCTATCTGCTCACGTGCATTGATTATCTTCTGCTCGGCCTCTGTCACCTGTCTGCCGGAGGATTCCGACTGTCCGGTGAGCTGCTCCATAAGTGAAGCAAGGCTTGAGAGCTCTGCCGATATGCGTACCTTTTCCTTCTCGGCATCGTTCATCTCCGACTGAGCAGCCTCGGTATCGAACCTCAGCTTGCCCGACTCGGCACGCAGCTTCTCAGCTCGCTCCGTCAGTCTTTCACGGTCGGCTTCAAGCTTGGCTATCTCGGTCTCGAGAGTCTCTATCTCATGCTTTCTTGTGATGATGCCGCCGGACTTCTGTGCAGAGCCTCCGGTGAAGGAACCTCCTGCGTTGATGACCTGTCCGTCAAGAGTGACGATGCGGAACTTGTATCCGTATCTCTTGGCTATGACTGTGGCGGTATCTATATCCTCGGCAACCACTATGCGTACGAGAAGCGAAGCGATAATGCCGCTGTATTTCGGATCGTATGCGACGAGCTCGCTCGCTAAGGCAACATAGCCCTCGCAGTTCTCCATGCCCTGCTCACGCAGGCCGCCGCCCTTTACGGAGGTTATCGGCAGGAAGGTGGCTCTTCCGCCCTTGTTCTCCTTGAGGAAGCGGATACAGCGCTTGGCGATATCCTCGTTCTCTACGATGATGTTCTGCATACTGCCGCCGAGTGCTGTCTCAATGGCTGTTGCATACTGCGGCTCAACACTGATAGTCTGCGCCACAGTTCCGCAGACTCCGCCGAGCCTGCCCTGCTTTGCGGCTTTGAGTACGTTCTTTACGCTGCCTGCAAAGCCGTCCATATTGTTTTCAAGATCGGTAAGGATCTTCAGTCTCTGCTTTCTGCCGTTGAGCTCATAGAGCTGCTTCTCAACGTCTGCCTTGGCCTGCTCGAAGCCCTCCCTGCGGGAACTGAGGAGCTTTTCAAGTCCGGTGAGCTTATTGCGGAGAGAGGCTATTTTCTCCTCGTTCTCACGCTCCTCGTTCCTGAGGCTCTGCTCCTTGGCCTTGTATGCTTCAAGAGCCTTCTCTGCATCGCTGCTCGACTCACGGAGCGAATCGAGACGCTCCTCCTCTTCGGCTATTGCACGCCTTGCGGAATCTGCCGTAAAGCCTGCCTCACTCTGCCTGAGTGTGAGAGCGCTCAGCTCGGCGCTTATCTTCTCGGCATTGCCGCTCAGAACGGAAGCCCTGCCCTCGGCGTTCTCGAACTCCTTCTGTGCAGCTTCGACCTCGGCTGCAAGCTCCTCACGCTGCTTTCTCAGCTCTTCCGCCTTTGCTGCCGCTTCCTTCTTCTGAGAGATAAGGTCGATGCGGCGCTCGCCGGAATCCTCAATACTGCGCTTTGCGGAGCGTATCGCTTCCTCGCAGTGCTTTATATCGTTCTCGTATACGGCGATATCCGCCTTCTTGCCGGAGGAATCCTGCTCCTCCTCGAGCATCTTCCGGTTGAGCTCATCGGAACGCATGGTGCATTCCTGCATCCTGCGGTAGCCCTCCTGGAGCTTCTCCTCCTCGGCGGCGATATCGTTTTCAAGGCTCTCGTACTCGCTGCGGCTCGAGAGCATCTTGTTGTCAAGATCGGTGAGCTTGGTCTTCAGCTCGTCAAGCCTTGCGACCCATACCGATATCTCAAGACGTCTGCGCTCCTCAGCAAGCTTTATGTACTTCTCAGCCTTCTGTGACTGTATCTTCAGCGGCTCGACTCTGCCCTCCAGCTCGGAGAGTATGTCAGTCAGTCTGAGAAGGTTCTCCTGTGCCGCAGAGAGCTTTCGCTCAGCCTCTATCTTCTTGTAGCGGAACTTGGATATACCTGCCGCTTCTTCGAATATGTCACGACGCTCTGAGCTCTTGGCTCCTACTATCTCTGCGATACGTCCCTGTCCGATTATGGAATATCCGTCACGTCCGAGACCGGTATCCATGAACAGCTCGTTGATGTCCTTCAGACGGCAGCTGCGTCCGTTTATCATATATTCGCTCTCACCGCTGCGGTAGAGCTTTCTTGTTATTGCGACCTCTTCCTCCATATCCGGAAGAGTGCGGTCGGAATTGTCGATATTGAGAGTTACTGCGGCAAAGCCCATAGGCTTCCTCGCAACAGTACCGGAAAAAATAACGTCCTCCATCTTGTTGCCTCTGAGAGTCTTGGTGGACTGCTCTCCCAGCACCCAGCGCACTGAGTCGCCGATATTACTTTTTCCGCTGCCGTTGGGTCCTACGACTGCCGTAAGTCCCTTGTCAAAGGTAAGGCTTATCTTGTCCGGAAAGGACTTGAAGCCCTGTATCTCAAGTGATCTAAGGTACATTGATTCACCCCTTTATACTGCATCCGTATACCGGTATACTGCTGTCTCCCGATATCCTGATGCTTATGCCCATCTCTCCGAAATAAACTATGTTGCTGCGGCTCTGTCCTGCGGCCTTGCTGATACATCTGTCGTTGACTGCGACTGTGACACTGCCTCCCGTGATGCCGCTTTCTCTCAGCTGAGCAGCAATAGCGTCACGGTAGATAAGGCTCTCGCATATCTCACGGAAGGCCGGATGATAGTAGCCGGCGACCATATCACGCTCCACGAACTCGCTCGCATGAAGGCCGCATTTTATGACTCTTATCCCCGCTTCTGTGAACAGCCTTATCATATCCGCACAGAGCTGCGTCATATCGTCAAAAGGCGTCATGCGGTATTTCCCGCTCCTGTAGAGCTCTGCAAGGGCGGTATTCTCCAGCACGACTACCGGGTATATCCTCACCGTAGCCGGCGCGAGCGCCTTTACAGCCTCCGCCGTCGCCATATCCTTCTCCGGGCTGCTGAGGTACAGCCCCGTCATCATCTGCAGACCCAGCTCGAAGCCGTGCTCCTTTATAAGTGCGCAGGCATCCATGACGTCCTGTGCCGTGTGACCTCGTTCATTGGCTCTGAGCACCTCATCGTCCATTGACTGCGCCCCGAGCTCTATCGCTGTTACTCCGTACTCTTCAAGGAGGTCCAGCACCTCATGGCTGATGCAGTCGGGACGTGTGGAACAGCGTATGCCCCTGAACCTGCCCTCGCCGACGAACTCAGAAGCCGCCGTAAGCAGTTCGAGCATATACTCCCGCGGGATGGCCGTGAAGCTGCCGCCGAAGAAGGCTATCTCCGTATCTGCCGGAGATTTCGCCTCAGCGAGAGCCCTGCTGCATATGCTGCGCACTTCGTCTCCGTCCGGGAGATGCTGTGCGCCGCTGATGGTATTCTGATCGCAGAAGCTGCACCTGTGCGGACAGCCGATGTGCGGTACAAATATGGAGATATTACTGTGTTTCATAGCCCATAAGTTCCAAGGCTTCCTTGGCTGCGAGCTGCTCTGCTTCCTTCTTGCTCCTGCCCTTGCCGCGGCCTATCACCTGATCGTTGAGGCATACCTCAACGACAAAGCGCTTGTTGTGGTCGGGGCCCTCTGCACCGATGAGTACGTATTCGACCTTCTCCTCGGGGTTCATCTGTACGACCTCCTGGAGAACAGTCTTGAAATCACGGAATACCGGAGCCTTGCGTGTTTCGATATCCTGCGGCATGAAGCGGAGGATATGCTTCTTTGCAGCTTCCATGCCTCCGTCGAGGTATACTGCCGCGATGACTGCCTCAAAGGCGTCCGCAAGTATGGAGGGACGCTCCCTGCCGCCTGTATTCTCCTCACCCTTGCCGAGGAGGAGGTAGTCGCCGAGGTTTATCTGCTGTGCGAAGATATGCAGTGACTTCTCGCATACCAGTGATGCTCTCATCTTTGTGAGGTCGCCCTCGGCTACGTTCGTCAGGTGGGTGTAGAGGTATTCCGACACCACGATGGAGAGTACGCTGTCGCCGAGGAACTCAAGACGCTCGTTGCTCCCGCCCGGACGCTTTTTCTCGTTGGCGTAGGATGAGTGGGAGAGCGCCTGCATTATAAGCTTTCTGTCATTGAATCTGTATCCGATTGCTTCTTCCAGTTTCTCTATATTATTACACATTGTTTACTCCTTTTGACTGCCTGACAGTTCAGAGACGTATTCTTCGATAGCCTTTGTAACTCCGCCCTCGGCAAACTGCTTTGCCTGACGGACAGCATTGAAGAACGCAATATAGTCGGAGCTGCCGTGTGCCTTTATGACCGGATATCTTACACCGAGGAGAGCCGAACCGCCGACCTCCCTGTAATCCATCTGTTTCTTGAATGTCTTTATCCTGTTCAGAGCGAAGAGCGCTCCGAGCTTTCCTGTGCCGGAGAATATCCAGCGCAGCTTTCCTGCAAAGAAGCTGCCCATGCCCTCGTAGAGCTTGAGGGCTATATTGCCCGTGAAGCCGTCCGTAACGACTACCTGGCACTCGCCCTTCGGAAGATCCCTTGCTTCGATATTGCCTGTGAAGTTGAGCCCCGACTCCGTGAGCAGCCTGTAGCTCTCGAGCTCCAGCTCCCTGCCCTTGGTCTCCTCCGCACCTATGTTCAGAAGTCCTACCTTCGGCGACTTGTAGCCGAGTACGTGCTCCGCATAGGCGCTGCCCATGACGGCGAACTGGAGGAGCATCTCCGGGCGGCACTCGGTATTCGCACCCGCATCGAGCAGCAGGAAGCTGCCCTTGTCTGCCGGGAGCACCGGTGCCGGAGCAACACGTTTAATGCCTTTGATACGCTTGACGATGAAGGTCGCCCCCATTACCAGAGCTCCGGTGCTGCCCGCCGATACAAAGGCGTCGCCCCTGCCCTCGGAAAGAAGCCTCAGACCGAGACCCATGGAGGTATTCTTCCCGGACTTGATTATCTCGCCCGGCTCTTCATGTATATCAAAAACATCATCGGTATGCTCTATCTCCATACCTTCAAGGCTTATGCCGTTCTCCCCGGCACATTTCTTTATCTTCTCGCTGCTGCCTGTCAGTACGATGCCCGTACCGAGCTCCCTGACAGCCTTTTCGCAGCCTCTGAGTACCTCCAGAGGGGCATTGTCCCCTCCGAAGGCATCAACAATAACTACAGTCTTATCTGCCAACTCTTTCCAGCTCCCTCTTGAGAGATTCTATGCCACGGGCAGCATAGGCGCCGTAGCGTTCCTTCTTGTCCTTTATCCTTACGCCGATATCCGGCAGTATACCCATATTCGCCCCCATGGGCTGGAACTTTCCGTCGTTGAACGGATCACTGATGTACGCTGAGAGAGCTCCCGTCATGCAGTCAGCTGGGAGGCTTATCCTCTCCAGTCCGAGTATGCGCCTTGCGGCTGCCGTACCGGCAATGATGCCGCTTGCGGCAGACTCCATATACCCCTCTACTCCGGTTATCTGTCCGGCGAAGAATATCTCCGGGCGCTCACGCATGGAGAAATCCGCATCCAGCAGCACCGGGCTGTTTATGAAGGTGTTCCTGTGCATCACTCCGAAGCGCATGAACTCGGCGTTCTCAAGTCCGGGTATCATGGAGAATACCCTCTTCTGCTCGCCGAATTTCAGGTTTGTCTGGAATCCCACAAGATTGAAGAGCGTGGCCTCACGGTTCTCTCGGCGGAGCTGTACTACAGCATACGGTCTTCTTCCGGTCTTCGGGTCGTCTATACCCACAGGCTTCATCGGTCCGAAGCGCATTGCGTCCTCGCCTCTTGTGGCAAGCACCTCGATAGGCATACAGCCCTCGTATACGCTGAACGGATGAGTCTCGAAGTCGCGGAGCTGCACCCTTTCCGCTGTAAGGAGCTCACGCTGGAAGGCCTGGTACTCCTCCTTGTTCATGGGGCAGTTGATATAATCGTCGCCGCCTCTGCCGTAGCGTGAGGCGAAGAATACCTTATCCTTGTCAAGGCTCTCATAAGTCACTATCGGAGCAGCGGCATCGTAGAAGCTGAGTCCCTCACCGCAGAGCTCCTTTATGACATCGGCCATAGCACCGGAGGTAAGAGGACCTGTTGCGATTATGGTTATTCCTTCGGGAAGTGCGGTGACCTCGCCGGGGATGACCTCTATAAGAGGCTCCGACTTTATCTTTTCTGTAACGGCGTCGGAAAAGCGTTCACGGTCTACCGCAAGAGCTCCGCCGGCCTCGACTGCGTTCTCCTTTGCACAGGGCACTGTCAGCGAGCCGAGCATTTCCATCTCAGCCTTGAGCATACCTGCCGCAGATTCCACTCTTGCAGCCTTGAGCGAATTGGAGCATACAAGCTCCGCAAATCCGCTGTACTTGTGCGCCGGTGAATACTTCTCCGGCTTCATCTCGTAAAGGCGGACGTTTATACCGTACCGTGCAAGGCTCCATGCGGCCTCACAGCCTGCAAGCCCCGCACCGATGACATTTACAGGCGCCGTCATTTCTTGAGCTCTCTTTCGTAGCCGCATCCGTCGTTCTCACATACCAGCCTGCCGGACTTTCCGCCCTTCATGAAGAGCGATTTGCCGCACTGAGGACATACCTCAGCCGTCGGCACGTTCCAGGTCATGAAGTTGCACTCGGGGTATCCCTCGCAGCCGTAGAAGCTCCTGCCCTTCTTGGACTTCTTGAGCAGCATCTTCTTTCCGCAGCGCGGGCAGCAGCCCTCGGTCTCGGTCACTATCTTCTTGGTGTTGGAGCACTCCGGGAATCCGGGACAGGCCAGGAACTTTCCGAACCTGCCGTACTTTATAACCATGTTCCTGCCGCAGACCTCACAGACTACGTCTGTCTCCTCGTCCGGCACCTTTACCCTCTTGCCCTCCATGGCTGTCTCAGCCTTTTCAAGGGTTGCGGCAAAGTCGTCGTAGAACTCATGGAGAGTCTTGACCCAGTCCTTTGTGCCGTGCTCGACCTCGTCGAGCTCGTTTTCCATATCCGCAGTGAACTTGGCGTCTACTATCTTTTCAAAGTGGTCGATCATAAGATCGGTTATGGTCTCGCCGAGATTTGTCGGCTTGAGCTGCTTGCCCTCATGCTCGACATACTGGCGTGCTGTTATCGTAGTAATGGTAGGAGCGTAGGTACTCGGTCTGCCGATTCCGTTCTCCTCGAGCGCCTTGATGAGAGAAGCTTCGGTATATCTCGGAGGCGGCTGAGTGAAGTGCTGATTGCCTGTGATGGACTTCAGCTTCAGCTTGTCGTCCTTCTTGAGCTCCGGCAGCATCTTCTTGCTCGATTCCTCGCTGTCTGTTGACTCTACATAAAGAGCCATGAAGCCGTCGAACTTGACTGAGTAGCCTGTAGCCCTGAATGTGCAGCCGTTTGCTTCGATATCGGCGGATACCGTATCGAGCAGGGCATTAGCCATCTGGCTCGCAATGAAGCGCTCCCATATCAGCTTGTAGAGCTTGTACTGGTCGCTTGTAAGGCTGCTCTTTACTCTCTCGGGAGTGAGCTCCGGAGTTGAGGGACGTATAGCTTCGTGAGCGTCCTGTGCATTGTTCTTGGTCTTGAATACTCTCGGCTTGTCGGGGAGGTAGTCCTTGCCGTATACCGTTCCGATGTACTCGGCAGCTGCTGCCTTTGCCTCATCGGAGATACGGAGACTGTCTGTTCTCATGTAGGTGATAAGACCTACAGCGCCTACTCCCTCAACGTCAACGCCTTCGTACAGCTCCTGTGCCGCCTTCATGGTGCGCTTTGCGCTGAATCCCATCTTACGGGAGGCCTCCTGCTGCATCGTGGAGGTTATGAACGGAGGTGCGGGCTGCTTCTTCGTTACACGCTTCTTTACGGAGCTTACGGTATACTCCGCTCCCTCAAGACGTGCGAGAAGATCATCCGCCTCTGCCTGTCCGGGTATCTCGAGCTTCTTGCCGTCAACTGCGACAAGTGCCGCATCGAATATCTTTCGTGAGCCGGGTGCTGTGAACTTTGCGTCTATTGACCAGTACTCCTTGGGTATGAAGGAGCGGATCTCCTTCTCCCTGTCAACTACGAGACGTACTGCAACGGACTGTACTCTTCCTGCGGAAAGGCCTCTCTTGACCTTCTTCCAGAGGAAGGGGCTGAGCTTGTAGCCCACAAGGCGGTCCAGTATACGCCTTGCCTGCTGTGCGTTCACAAGATCGACGTCTATCTTGTGCGGGTTGCTCATACCGGTCTGTACTCCGGTCTTGGTGATCTCGTTGAAGGCAACACGGTTGTTGTCGTTCATATCGAGCTTCAGCATCTGTGCGATATGCCATGATATCGCTTCTCCCTCACGGTCAGGGTCGGTAGCAAGGAATACTCTGCCGCACTTCTTGGCACGCTTCTTGAGGTCCTTGATAACGTCCTCCTTGCCCTTCATATCGGTGTACTGGGGCTGGAAGTCGTTCTCGGTATCAACGCCGAGACGTGACTTCGGAAGATCCCTGACGTGTCCCATGGAGGCTATTACCTCAAAGCCGGGACCGAGGTACTTCTGTATTGTTTTAGCCTTTGCAGGCGACTCTACTATAACTAAATCTGACATTTCTATCTCCTCTCAGTCAGCAGTTCATATCTGTTGCCGGGCAGTGAACGCACTGCTCCGGAAAGCTCGAGCTCAGTCAGCTCACAGAAAAGCTCTCCCGAGCCCATGCCTGTGCGCTGTGCTATCTCGTCTGCGTGCAGAGGACCTCCGCTGAGTATCTCTGCTATCTGCTTCTGTATATCTGTAAGCGCTGATAAATCAGGCGCCTTTTCTTCTTTTTCCTCAGGAGCATTTACGGCCGGTGCTGTCTTGGCCGCAGTCTCCTCAGCCTTCCTGCGCTCACGGCGCTTCTGGCGTGCGACACGTCCTGCAAGCTCCTCGGCGACCTTCTCCTCGTTCATATCCTCATTGTATACAGAGGTGAAGGGGCTTATCCTTCTCAGCTCGCCCTCCTCATACATCAGCTTGTCAACGAAGGCTCCGTCCCTGAAGAGTCCGGATACATCCTCGGCGCAGTAAAGTGGCTCTGCACCCTCCTGAAGAAGTCTGAGATTTCCCGACCATGAAGGCGAGAAAATATCTGCGGGCGGCAGCACGAAAACGTCCCTGCCCTGCTCTGCCGCAAGATGTGCGGTTATAAGCGAGCCGCTCTTCTCCGGTGCTTCAAAGACTATCGTTGCACGGCTGAGTGCCGCAAGTATGCGGTTGCGCCTCGGGAAATTGCCCGGTGCAGGCGATGTTCCCGGCGGGAATTCTGATACGAATACTCCACCCGCTGCAATCACTTTATCACGGAAGGCGAAATTATCTCTCGGGTAGTCAACATCCACTCCGCAGCCCATTACGCAGGCTGTGGGACGGTTGCGCTCGACAGCTGCCATCGATGCTGTGATATCGATGCCGACTGCAAAGCCGCTGACTATGGTAAAGCCGTTGCCGGAAAGCTCGCCGCATATCTCGGCGCAGGCTCTGAGGCCATACTCCGAGGCACGTCTCGTTCCGACTGCGGTAACTGCTCTTGTACCGCTGAGGCAGCCTATATTTCCCTTATAGAACAGCACTGCCGGCGGGTTCATGATATGCCTCAGTCTCGGGGGATATTCCTCCGAGCTGTAGCCTATGACACCGATGCCGTGCTTTTCGCACTCCTGCATCAGCGCATCCGCCTGTGCTATGCCGATCAGCTGTGTATTCTTCAGCTCGGTATCACTGAGCCGAAGGAAACACTCCGGGTCTGTAAGAGCGGCATAGGCTTCTTCAGCCGTTTCGTAAATGCACATGGCTTCCCATATTCTCCGGCTTCCTACGCCGAACACCATCGAGAGCCATAACCAGTATTTCGTCTGCTCCATGTCAACACCCGCCTTTCAGAGATCTCATCCTTTATTTTTTCATTTCCCACATTATCACTCCGGCAGCCATAGCTGCATTGAGTGAATTGATACTTCCCTGCATGGGGATCGTTATCCTCATATCGCATCTCTGTGCCGTCTCCGGCGGAAGGCCTCTGCCCTCGTTGCCAATGAAAACGGCCTGCGTGCCGCTGTGCGGCATCTCCGTCACCTTTACTGCGTCTGTATCTATTACCGCTGCAAGGGTCTGCACGTTCTGCGCCTTCAGCAGTGCGAAGAGCTGATCCGCATCGTTCACGACTGAGATCCTCTCCCGGAACAGCGACCCCATTGTAGAGCGCACTGTCTTCGGGTTGTAGAGGTCACATGAGCCGCAGAGTATTATGCCGTCTATTCCGAAGGCATCTGCGGTGCGTATGACCGTGCCCATATTCCCGGGATCCTGCAAACCGTACAGCACAACGTACTTCCCGCCCTCTGTCAGCAGCGGGACGGACTGCGGTATCCTGCATACGGCAAAGCATCCCTGCGGTGTCTCGGTCTGCGATATCCTCTCTGCAAGGTCATCGGAAATGATGTACCATTCGCCGATGCTTCCGGGATCTCCGCCGTTCTCCCTGAACTCTGCGAAGGCCTTTCCGGTAAAGAATATGAAGTGTACAGCGTCAGCGTCAAGGGCATCCTTTACGATACGCTGCCCCTCCAACACGAATAAGCCGTATCTCTGCCTCTCTTTTTTAAGAGAGGACAGCTTCTGATACAGCTTGATCTTCGGATTATCCTTTGAGGCAAGATACCTGTCCGCCGGGACAGTGTATCCGCCGACAGATATTGTTTCCATCTGCGACCTCCTGTTACGGCAGTCATTTACAAGAAAACACGCTCTCTTTAATATAGAGCGTGTTTCTGTTCACAAATTAGAGAGCAGCCTTAGCCTTGTCAGCGATAGCTGTGAATCCGGCAGCATCGTTGATAGCGATCTCGGAGAGCATCTTTCTGTTGAGGGAGATGCCAGCCTTCTTGCAGCCGTTCATGAATGTGGAGTAGTTCATTCCGTTGAGCTTTGCAGCAGCGGAGATTCTGGTGATCCAGAGCTGTCTGAACTGTCTCTTCTTCTGCTTTCTTCCGATATAAGCGTAGTTGCCGGACTTCATTACGGCCTGCTTAGCCATCTTGAAGTGCTTGCTCTTTGCGCCCCAGTAGCCCTTAGCGAGCTTTAATGTCTTATTTCTTCTCTTACGAGTCATCATTGCACCCTTGATACGTGCCATAGTCTTTTACCTCCAGTATAGAATTACGATTAACGGTTGAGTCCTTGTACCTGCGATCAGAGATAAGGAACGAGCTTCTTGATTGTAGGAGCGTTTGCGCTTCCTGCAACACCTGCGTTACGTGCGATTCTCTTGCGCTTTGTGTCCTTCTGTGTGAGTCTGTGTCTCTTGTTGGTGTGCTGGTACTTTACCTTACCGCTTCCTGTAATCTTAAAACGCTTCTTTGCGCCAGAGTGAGTTTTTACCTTAACCTTTGCCATTTTATATTCCTCCTTAGTCAAGAACAGGCTGGTTCTTACTTGTTTGCTTTCGGGTTCACGAACATTACTATGCTGCGACCCTCCATTTTAGCCGGCTTATCAACAGTACCTGCCTCGGAGATAGCCTCCTTGAAACGGTCAAGCAGCTCGCTGCCGAGTTCGGGGTGTGCGATAGCTCTCTTGCGGAATCTTACCGATACCTTGAGCTTGTCTCCGCCCTTCAGGAATTTTACAGCCTGATTCACCTTAGTTTCAAAGTCGTGAGTATCGATCGTGGAGAACATTCTGATCTCCTTGATAGAAACTACCTTCTGATTTTTCTTGGCTTCCTTTTCACGCTTCTGCTGTTCAAAGCAGTACTTTCCGTAGTCCATGATGCGGCATACGGGCGGCGTTGCCTGGGGAGCGATCTTAACTAAGTCGAGATCCTTGTCGTAGGCTATCTTCTGAGCCTCCTTGGCTGACAATACACCGAGCTTTGTTCCGTCAGCGTCGATTACGAGAATTTCCTTATCTCTTATCTCTTCGTTGATCTGCAGTTCCTGTTTGCTAATTTTCAAGCACCTCCAGCTATAAATTTTGGATAAACAAAAATGAGTGCAGACTCATCCGCACTCACACAATACGTACAGCGCCCCGGGTATCCCCCTGACGCATAACTTACATATTGACCGTTTCAGCATAGCCCGACGGTGAGAACGCATAGTCCTGCTTTGTTTACTAATAGATTATACACCGTGAGCCGGTTTTTGTCAAGCGCCATCACGATTTTCGTCATTTTTACCAGTCAGTTTCTTTCTGAGAGCTTTTGTTTTATCCCATACTGCCAACCGGATACGGTATTTCTTCGGTTTCCTGAGTATCTCAAGCTGCTCCTTTGTGAACAGCTCATCAGCACTGCCGCTCTCCGCACAGGCAGCCGGCAGGCAGAGCTCCGGATACATCACGCACCACCAGTTATGCCCCTCTGCGCTGCCTATCATCAGTCTCAGCGCACGGTAATCTCCCGCCGGCATCGTGATATCCCCGTATGTCCTCTCGTCAAAACGTACTGTCTCAAGCTGTGCTCTTACGGGTGCAGTGCAGCCGAGTCTTCTCAGGGTATCCTCCGCTCTTTCCTCAAGGCGGCGCAGGTTCTGCATCACCTTCTCCTCAGCTTCCTCACGGGATGACGCCCCGCCGAAGATGCTGTCTGACAGCCTCAGCACTTCGTCACGCACCCTCAGCTTGAGCCACTGGTCACGTCCGCTGTCGCTGTCCGCAAGGATATGCAGTCTCAGGACGTTCCGCCTGAGCTCGTCGTATTCCATCCCTGTTTTCAGAAGTGAACAGGAGTTGGATATAACTACGGTCAGTATAAGTCCTGCCAAAAGAATCTTCCCTTTAAAATGCTTCATGCCAATCACCTCGTAAGAAATGATTGGCATTTTTCTGCATATTATTCAGCTGTATCCTCAGGATTCTCTCCGCCGTCCTCTGCGGGAGCCTCACCCTCCTCGGGTGCTGCCTCCTCTGCCTCGGTCGGTGCCTCTGTGGGAGCTTCTGTCGGAGCCTCAGTAGGCGCCTCGGTTACTTCCTCGGGTGTATCCTCAGAAGCCGGAGCAGCAGTCTCACCGGTGAGAGTATAGTGTATCATCTTTCCTCCGGGGCTGTATGTAACGGAAAGTATCTTTGCTGTGTTTCCGGAAGGAGTTATCCATACATTACCCTTTCCCTGCGCAAAGCCGAGATTTATGAGAGCCTCGTCCATATCTACAAGACCGTTCTTGTAGTAAATATATCCTTCATTCTCGCTGAAGCCTTCAGGCAGCTTGCTTGTCCAGTCTGTGCCGTACTTTGCTTCCTTAACGATCTGTTCATTCTTGTTCGATGAAGCAGCAACAACTGCATCCGCCGCTATAACCGGGTTCCACGAATTACCCACCAGGCAGCATATCAGGTACAATGCGAACGCAGCAGACAGTAATGTGAGAAATATTGCACGGATAATCTTCATTGATAATCCCTCCGATCCTTAATATATTTATATTATATCACGAAGCGACACGAATGTCAACGTAAAAATTGACAATTTCTGCATAAAAATCAAAGTATAATTGTTACAGCAACAATTACACGAAAGGAGCGATGGAATGAATCTGTTCTGCTGCGCCGCAGCTGCAGCTCCGGCATCCGCTGTCATGTCCGTCACAGGCAATACGGGCAGTTCGGGAGAGCTGCTGTATACCGTCAGAAACGGGAGCGCTGCCGTCACAGGCTGCACCGGCGAGCCGTCATACCTCGGGATACCGCAGTTCATCGGCGGATATCAGGTGACGCTCATTGCGGACGAAGCCTTCTCCGGATGTTCCTCCCTGCGGCACATAAGCCTGCCGGAAGGACTGTGCGCCATAGGCGACAAGAGCTTCTACGCCTGCTCGCACCTTGAAAGCATCGTCATACCCGATTCCGTTATAACGCTCGGCGAGGGCTGCTTCTGCGGATGCGGAGAGCTGCGTGCCCTGAGTATACCGGACGGCATCAGGACGATACCCGGTTCCGCTTTCAGAGCCTGCGTATCTCTCAGCGAGGTCACTCTGCCGGACAGCGTATGCACCCTCGGCAGCTGTGCCTTTTCCGGCTGCGGCAAGCTCGGGAGCGTCCGGCTCGGCAGCGGTCTCTCGGAAATAGGCAGCTATGCGTTCTATATGTGCCCTGAGCTGAGGACGCTGTGGATACCTGACTCGGTGACCTATATCGGGGAATACGCCTTCGGCTATTCCTCCCCCTCACCGGACAGCGGCGCAACTCTCCTCTCCGGCAGCAGTGCCGCAAAAAAATACGCCGCCGATAACCTTATCTCCTACACCGACACCGGTGACACAGTTCCCGCAGCCGCTCTCACCGGAATAAGCGGCAGAAGGCTCGGCCGGAGCCTTCCTCTCCCCCTCCTGATAGTAATATCTATCATCATCACTATATTCATTCTCCGTCTCTCTTTACAGAACAGAAAACTAAAAAAACGCAAATATTGACCATTTATACAAATTTGAGCAATAATTGATAAGAAATATGGGCGGGCAGTATTGATTTTATCCCGGAAATATGATATAGTAAAGATGTATAGTATAAATAGTGTGATGCCGGAAGCATCATTCGTCCCGTGCAGACGGGTAAACAGAAAAAACCACTACACATTTCATGGAGGGATCAATCATGAACAAATTCAGAAAGCTGACTGCGGCACTGACGTCAGCTGTCTGCGCTGCCTCGGCATTGCCTACGGCACTTGCTCCCATGTCGGCAGCTGCAGCAAACGAGCTTGAGATTGCTATCGAAAACTCTTCCGGTCTTGAAATAGACTACGCAAGAGGCCTGCAGTACTCAATCTATTTCTATGACGCTAATATGTGCGGACTCGGCGTTGAGCAGGAATCCAGATTCGCCTGGAGAAGCGACTGCCATACCTACGATGCAAAGGTACCGCTCAAGCCCATGGAAGACAATATCGGAACCAACCTTTCCGAGGACTTCATAGCCAAGTACAAGGATATCCTCGATCCTGACGGCGACGGTTACGTTGACGTAAACGGCGGATATCACGATGCCGGTGACCACGTTGAGTTCGGTATGCCGGAGAACTACTCCGCTTCAACTCTCGGCTGGGGCTACTATGAGTTCCGTGATTCATACGTAAAGATCGGCGAGCAGGATCATATAGAGACGATCCTCCGTCACTTCAACGACTACCTGATGAGATGCACCTTCCGTGACGACAACGGAGATGTGATCGCTCATTGCTATCAGGTCGGCGACGGCGATATCGACCACGCTTTCTGGAACTCTCCGGAAATGGACGAGATGGCAAGACCTGCATTCTTCTGCACAGTTGACAAGCCGCAGACAGACTACCCTGCTTCCGCAGCAGCTGCTCTCGCTATCAACTACCTCAACTTCAAGGACACAGACCCCGACTACGCCGAGAAGTCTCTCGACTACGCAAAGGCTCTGTTCAAGTTCGCTCAGGATCATCCCAAGGAGCTCTCCGAGAACGGTGACGGCCCCAAGGGCTACTACCAGTCAAGCAAGTGGGAAGATGACTACTGCTGGGCTGCTGCATGGCTCTACAAGATCACAGGCGACCACGACTACCTTGAAGAGATCTATCCCTACTACGACTACTATGCTGCTCCCTGCTACGTTCACTGCTGGAACGACGTATGGGGTGGTGTACAGTGTATCCTCGGCGAGATCACAATGGATACTCCCTTCACCGAGGGCGAGCACGTATACCCCGATTTCATCGACGAGTTCAAGGTGGCTGCTGAGAAGAGCCCCTACGAGGAGATGGATTGCTGGGCTTCAGTAAAGAAGGCTATCGACACCTACATGGCCGGCGGTGTCGGCAAGCTCACTCCCCAGGGCTACTGGTGGATGAATACATGGGGCAGCTGCCGTTACAATACAGCAGCTCAGCTCATGGCTCTTGTATACACAAAGTACAACGGCAATAAGACCAACGAGTACAGCGACTGGGCAAAGAAGCAGATGGATTACATCATGGGCGACAATGATATAGAGTTCATGGAAGGTGCAGATGAAAACGGCAATACCCACGGTTCACGTTCCTTCATCGTCGGTTTCAATGACCACTCCGCAAAGTACCCCCACCACCGTGCAGCATCCGGCCTTACAAAGTGTGAGGATTCCGATCCGCAGCGCTACGTTCTCTTCGGAGCTCTCGCAGGCGGTCCCGATGTTAATGACAAGCACAACGATGTTACCAAGGACTGGATCTACAACGAGGTAACCATTGACTACAACGCAGCTCTTCCCGGAGCCTGCGCAGGTCTCTATCAGTACTACGGCACAGCCGCTATGGCTCCTACAAAGAACTTCCCGCCCGCTCCTACATTCTCCGGCGGAGACGAATCCGGCGGCGGCGGCGGATACTGGTGTACAGCCTGCGGTATCGATGATCTCAAGGATGACGGCTCAGGTGTTGTAAAGGTATCTCTCTACGCTATGTCCGGCAGCACAAAGAAGCCCGAGGATCTCACTATCCGCTACTACTTCTGCACAAAGGGTATGTCTACAGATCCTATGAGCATAATCAAGGTAAACGAGCTCTACGATCAGGCTGCTACAGAGGCTGCTCCCGCAGACCTGACTATCTCAGGCCCCTACAAGTGGGACAAGATGGATGATATGTACTATGCCGAGATCAAGTGCGGCGACTACAACTTCGCTAACTCCGGCAAGAAGTATCAGTTCTCAATAGGTCTCTACTACGGCGATTCATGGGATCCTACAGACGATCCGAGCTACAAGGATCTTACAATGTACACGAAGGATGACGCATTCTTCGGCACTGGCAACGAGGTACGCACAGACAACATCTGTCTCTACGACAACGGTGTTCTCGTAGGCGGTATCGAGCCTGACGGAACAGTTCCCGAGGTACCCGATACTACTGCAACAGAGCCTTCCACAAAGGGTTCCTCAGCACCCGGTACACCCGCACCTTCAACTATTCCTGCAACAACAGCTGCAGCACCCGGCAATCTTCCCAACAGCACCGGCTCAGACAAGCCCGGCGATGCAAACGTTGACACAAAGATCAATGTTGCTGATGCAGTAGCTATTCTTCAGTACGTTGCAAACCAGACCAAGTACAAGCTCACAGATCAGGGCACAAAGAACGCTGACGTTGACGGCACTTCCGGTATAACAGGAAACGACGCTATCACAGTTCAGAAGTTCGATGCCGGCATCGTTACGAAGCTTCCTCTTGCATAAGGAACGATAAAACTACGACCCGGAGGTCATCCCTCCGGGTCTTCTTTTTCACTTAGCTAAAGTATTATCAGGGGACGCCTTCCACTTGCAAGGCGTCCCCTCTTCCAAAACAGTCCCCCGGACTGTTTTGGAATTCACCCCTTGCGAAGCGCCCTGCGGATAATGCGGGGCTTTGCCCCAACCTGACCGGTCCGTCCCCTCTGTCAGCTTCGCTGACATCTCCCCACACTGTGGGGAGTCACCCCACCAGAGGCTCTGCCGCTGGACTCCGCTAAAGGGGCGCAGCCCCTTTAGAATCCCAAACTTGTCCATACTTTACGATAAACAGAAAGCACCTCCGGTCAGCCGGAGGTGCTTTATCATTACTTTGTACCGAAGATACGGTCGCCTGCGTCGCCTACGCCGGGAACGATGTACTTGTCCTCGTTGAGGCCTTCGTCCTGAACGCCTGCATAGATCTCAACGTCCGGATGTGCCTTTGTAACTGCTTCAACACCCTCGGGTGAGCAGATGATGCACATGAACTTGATCTGCTTTACGCCGAGCTTCTTGAGCTCATCGATAGCTGCGATAGCAGAGTTGCCTGTTGCGAGCATCGGATCAACGATGATGGTATCACGCTCTGCGATATCCTCAGGCAGCTTGAAGTAGTACTTCACAGACTCCTTTGTCTCGGGGTCACGGAAAAGTCCGATATGACCGATCTTTGCAGCAGGAACGAGCTTTGTAACGCCGTCTACCATGCCGAGTCCTGCACGGAGTATCGGAACGAATGCGAGCTTTCTGCCGGAGATGATCTTGGTCTTCGCAACTGCAACGGGAGTCTCTATCTCGATCTCCTTGAGCGGGAGATCACGGGTAGCCTCGTAGCAGATGAACATTGCTATCTCGGATACCAGCTCACGGAATTCCTTTGTGCCTGTGGTCTTGTCTCTCAGAAGAGAGATCTTGTGCTGTACGAGCGGATGATCTATAATATGTAACATGGTGTTTTCCTCCTTTAGTTTTCCTTTTCTATAGCCATAATCTTGTCAACTCTGCGCTGGTGGCGTCCGCCCTCGAAGCCTGTTGTCAGGAAGATCTCAGCCAGCTCAATGGCAAGTCCGGGGCCTATTGTACGTGCGCCCATGCACATGATATTCGTATCATTATGCAGGCGTGTAAAGCGTGTTGAGAACGAATCGGAACAGAGTGCTGCACGTATGCCCTTCACCTTGTTCGCGGCGATCGACATACCGATTCCTGTGCCGCATATGAGGATGCCCTTCTCACACTCGCCGGATACAACGGCAGCGCAGACCTCCTTAGCCTTGTCGGGGTAATCACAGGGATCGCCGTTCGTGCCGAAATCCTTCAGCTCGAAGCCCTTTTCAGTCAGTGCCTCGATTATCGCATCCTTCATTTCTACTCCTGCGTGATCGCAGCCGATAGCTATCATAGTTGACAGCTCCTTTCATATATAATTGCTTATGCCTTTGCGTTTCTGTCCTCGAGGTCCTTTTCAGCCTTGACCTTCTGGAGATAGCTTACCTCCAGCTCGTCCGGTGAGACAAGCTCCTTTGAAAGCGAAGCAAGGCATACCCCGCAGGCATTCTGGAGCCTGCCCTGAGGCGGAGCTATAAGAAGCATCGGGGAACGGTATGCGGAAAAGAAATCCGCTGCGCCGTCTCCGCAGAGCATCACCTCATTGCCGTTGAAGGCAAGTATCTCTGCAAGCTCGTCACGGCTCATAAGCCTCTCTTCGCAGACAGTCGCGAGTGAATAGCAGTCGCTCCTGTATACCGCCGCATAGACTATATCGCCCCTCGCCTTCATGACTGAGCATATCAGCCCCTTGTAGGCTATGTTGTTGCAGGCAAGGGCCTCAAGCGTCGATACTGCACAGCACTTCACGTTCAGCGCAAAGCCCATGGCCTTTACTGCCGCAACTCCGATACGGAGCCCGGTATAGCTGCCGGGGCCTGCCGCTACTGCAACAGCGCCTATATCCGTCATTGCCTTTCCGCTCTGCTCAAGAAGGCTCTTCACCATGGGCATTATCACCTGTGAATGTGTCTTCTGTGTATACAGTGCGGATTCCGCAAGGATTGTCTCCGTTTCAGTATCAAGGAGAGCTGCGGATGCTGTCTTTCCTGAGGTGTCAATCCCAAGCGTCAGCAAACCTTTCACCGTCCTTTATCGTGATTTTTCTTTCCGGAGCGTCGCCCTCACCGGCTGCTCCGATAGTAATATATATAGTATCCTCCGGGAGGAATTCCTCGATATTCTCAGACCACTCTATCACGGCGATATTGTTATCGAAATCGTAGTCGAAGAAGCCTGTGGATTCAAGGCCCTCCTCGGTTGTGATGCGGTACATATCAAAGTGGTAGAGGGTGAGGCTGCCGCTGCCCTTTACGTCGCGGTATTCGTTGACGAGAGCGAAGGTCGGGGAGGAGACGCAGTCCCCCAGCCCGAGACCTAAGGCAAGTCCGCGGGTGAAGGTGGTCTTTCCGGCGCCGAGGCCGCCCCGGAAGGCTATCATATCCCCGGGACGGAGACATTTTGCCAGCTTCTCAGCTGCGGCTATGGTCTCCTCCGGAGAATGTGTAATTATCTCTGTCATATCAGAACAGGCCTGTGATGCAGCCGTTCACATCGCAATCGATGTTGAGGGCTGAGGGTGCCTTGGGAAGTCCGGGCATGGTGAGTATCTCGCCGGTGTAGATTACTACGAAGCCTGCACCGGAGGAGAGACGTGCGTCACGGACTGTGATGGTGAAGTTCTTCGGCTTGCCCAGCTTCTTCGGGTCATCGGAGAGGGAGTACTGTGTCTTGGCCACGCATACGGGCAGGTCCCCGAAGCCGATAGCCTCTATCTCCTTGATGGCCTTCTCTGCCTGAGCGGTGTAGGTAACACCGTCGGCACGGTAGATCTCACGGGCGATAGTCTCGATCTTCTCCTTTATCGGGAGGGATGTGGAATACAGCGGACGGAATCTCTCGTCGCCGCCTTCGGTGAGCTGTATGGTCTGGCATACCTTCTCAGCAAGGTCAACTCCGCCTTCGCCGCCCTTGGCGAATACCTCGCACATGGATACCTCAACGCCCATCTCCGTGCAGAGATCCTTTACGAACTGTATCTCGGCGTCGGTATCGGAGGCAAAGCGGTTTATGGCTACTACTACCGGCACATGGTACTTATGCATATTCTCGATGTGTGTACGGAGGTTCACGCTGCCCTTCTCGAGAGCCCAGAGGTTCTCCTTTCCGAGATCCTCCTTCGGAACCTTGCCGTTGTATTTCAGAGCCCTGATCGTAGCTACAAGAACTACGCATGAGGGTACAAGTCCGGCATAGCGGCACTTGATATCAAAGAACTTCTCAGCGCCGAGGTCGGAACCGAAGCCTGCCTCGGTAACAACGTAATCACCGAGCTTGAGTGCGAGCTTGGTGGCACGTACTGAGTTGCAGCCGTGTGCGATGTTCGCAAAGGGGCCGCCGTGTATGAATGCTGGATTGTTCTCAAGCGTCTGTACAAGGTTCGGCTTGAGTGCGTCCTTGAGGAGAGCGGTCATAGCGCCTGTGCAGCCGAGGTCACGGGCGAATACGGGCTTGCCGTCAAGGTCGTATGCAACGAGTATGTTTCCGAGTCTCTCCTTGAGGTCTGCAAGGTCGGAGGCAAGGCAGAGTATTGCCATTACCTCTGAGGCAACGGTGATATTGAAGCCGTCCTCACGGGGAACGCCGTTAGCCTTTCCGCCGAGACCTACGATTATATTTCTCAGCGCACGGTCATTCATATCAAGACATCTCTTGAAGAGGATGCGGCGCTGGTCTATCCTGAGGGTATTTCCCTGCTGGAGATGATTGTCTATCATGGCGCAGAGCAGGTTGTTTGCAGCAGTGATTGCGTGCATATCGCCTGTGAAGTGGAGGTTGATGTCCTCCATGGGCACTACCTGTGCATAGCCGCCGCCGGCAGCACCGCCCTTGATGCCGAATACCGGGCCGAGAGACGGTTCACGCAGGGCAAGGACCGTCTTCTTGCCGATGCGTCCCATAGCCTCGGTAAGGCCTACGCTGACTGTGGTCTTTCCCTCACCGGCAGGAGTGGGATTGATTGCTGTAACGAGTATCAGCTTGCCGTCATTGCGGAATGCAAGGCTTGAGTAAAGGCTCTCCGATACCTTTGCCTTGTAGTGGCCGTAGGGCTCGAGGCAGTCATCCGATATGCCGAGTTCGGCAGCGATCTCGGTTATCTTCTTCATTTTCGCATTCTGAGCGATCTCTATATCTGATAGCATTGTATGTTCCTCCGATCGTGATATATAATTTATTATAACATCTTTTCTTGTTCAATGCAAGTATCATGTAAAAATATGTAAGCCGCTGAAACAAGTTTATGTCACACATCTGTACACTAATGTCAAGATGGTATTTTGTACAAAGTTTTCCTTGTGACAACGTTCTGTTTTACATAATATACAGAATTTTATTGTAAAGTCTGTTATTTGCCGGAATAATGTGGTATAATAGGATACAGATATATGGGTTACCGCCGGAATATGTCACATATTGACGTTTCGCGGCAGTTTTGCGGCCGGTCAGCCGCTTATTGGAGGGTTTAACAGAATAATGGACAGAACTATCATGAAGCGCAGCTTTATGAAGTATACTCTGCTGAATATAGTCAGCTCTATCGGGCTGTCCATATATATTCTCGCAGATACATACTTCATCGCAAAGGGCATGGGCTCAAACGGTCTTGCTGCCCTTAATCTTGCTTTACCGGTGTTCAATTTCCTGAACGGCTTCGGTCTCATGCTCGGCATGGGCGGAGGCAGCCGCTTCTCCATGCTGTACTGTCATACCGACAGAAACGAAACGGACGGGATATTCACCAACACCATCATCGCAGCACTTTCGATCGCTGCGGTATTTGAGCTTATAGGCCTTTTCTTTTCTGCTCCGTTCACAACTATGCTCGGCGCGGATGAGAATGTATTTGAGATGTCACACGGCTACCTGAAAATGATACTCAGGTTCTCCCCTGCATTCATACTCAATAACGTCATGATCTGCTTCATGCGTAACGACAGCGCCCCTAAGCTTGCCATGGCCGGTATGCTGGCCGGCAGTCTTTCAAACATAATTCTTGACTATGTATTCATCTTCGCAATGGATATGGGTATGTTCGGCGCAGCCCTTGCTACCTGTATCGCTCCATTCATCAGTATGGCTGTCATGAGCATACACATCATCACCGGATGGAACGCTTTCCGTATAAGGTTCATAAAGCCTTCCTGGAAAACGATAAAGAATATTCTCTCACTCGGTTCCCATGCCTTTGTGTCTGAAGTATCCGGCGGTGTTGTTATAATCGTTTTCAACTTCGTGATCTACAGAGTGCTCGGCAACACAGGCATCGCCGCCTACGGTGTCGTAGCAAACACAGCTATCGTCGCAACCGCCGTATTCACAGGCGTTTCCTGCGGTGTACAGCCGCTTATGTGCAAGTACCACGGTCAGGACAATGACGAAGCTACAAGGTATATACTCCATCTCGCTCTTATCATGACAGGTATCATCGCAGCAGCAGCCTATTCTCTCGTATTCTTCACTGACCACAGTATCGTCAGCATATTCAATGACAGCAGGGACACACAGCTGCAGTCAGTCGCAGAAAAGGGTATGCGGCTCTACTTTACGTGTATGCCGTTCATGGGATTCAATATCGTGCTCTCCGTATACTTCACCTCACATGAGTATCCGGGTCCGGCACAGATGATATCACTTTTCAGAGGAACGCTCTTTATCATACCGCTTGCTTTCATACTCGCCGCACTGTTCGGCATAACAGGCGTATGGCTCACTGTTCCGGTATCGGAGTTCCTCACGTCACTGGCAGCAATCGTCATGTTCCAGCGCTTCGCTGACAGGCAGTGGCTGCTCAGCAGAGGATACCTTCTTCAGAAGCGCAAGCTGACATGACGAAGGATAGTTAAATCAACAAAATTAATCCTCTGCACTTGCAAAGCCATGATATCTATGGTATAATATTTATTGTGTCCGGTACAGTATATGTACCGGACATGATATGTCCCAATAGCTCAGTAGGATAGAGCGACTGCCTCCTAAGCAGTAGGCCGGAGGTTCGACTCCTCTTTGGGACGCCATAAGCGTTCCCCTGTCATACCGGCAGGGGTTTTCTTTATTCACCCATACACTTCACCTGAGGAGGTAACGCTATGCTCACTCACTGCGGAACAGACACCATAGAAACAGAAAGACTTGTACTCAGAAGATTCGAATACACAGATGATGATTCCATGCTCAGGAACTGGATCGCTGACGAGAAGATACAGTCACTGTATTCCGAACCTGTATACTCCACCAAGGACGAGGTTAAGGGTCTGCTCGACAAATATATCAGCTCCTACGAAAGGGAGGACTATTACCGCTGGGCAGTCATCGAAAAGGCATCAGGCGAATGTATCGGACAGATAGCATATTTCCTCGTTGACAGCAAGAACCATTTTGCAGAGATAGAGTACTGCATCGGATCCGAATACCAGTGCAGAGGATATGCCACCGAAGCAGCAAAGGCAGTTATTGATTACGGCTTCAACAGGATAAACCTGCACAAGGTCCAGATATGCACCAAGACGATAAATGCTCCTTCAAAGCGTGTTATTGAAAAATGCGGCCTGACGTACGAAGGCACTCTGCGTGATTATTTCTATATGAACGGAGAGTATGTGGGCAGGCTGTATTTCTCGATACTCAGGAGCGAGTACAGCTCAGATAGCGAACTGCGCTGATAAACCGATACATTTCCCCGGGATATCAATAAAATAGTTCCGGGGATATCTTTTTCCTGTATGCCCTGCACAGCCGGATGAGCATCTGATCATGCCGGATATATCATCAATGTGTGAAAAAAGTATGCTATCTGATATATTTTCCGTCATACAAAAGCTATAATAATGATAAAGACAAAGTATCTTTTCCCTTTACAGGAGGAATGTATATGAAAAACAAAAGATTACTGGCAGCTACGGCTGCTGTCATGATGCTCACAGGCTGCGGTACTGCTGCAGCGCCTTCCGAGGATACTGCTCCCGCTACAGAGGCTGCAACCGAGGAAGCAACCGAGGCTGAGACAGAAGCTGCTACCGAAGCAGAGACCGAAGCACCCACAGAGAAGAAGCCTGCCGCCGATGCCGCAGACGTTCCCGAGATCAAAGGCTACGAACTGCTCTGGCACGATGAATTCGACGGCGATTCCATGAACGAGGATATATGGAGCTATGAGCCCCATGAGCCCGGCTGGACCAACGAAGAGCTCCAGGAGTACACCACCTCAACCGACAACGTATTCGTCCGCGACGGAAAGATGGTACTAAAGGCCATCAAGACCGACAAGAACGGAAAGGACTACTATACCTCCGGCAAGATAAAGTCCCAGAACAAGCAGGACTTCATGTACGGCAAGGTAGTTGCAAGCGCAAAGGTTCCTGAGGGTCAGGGACTCTGGCCTGCTATCTGGATGATGCCCAAGGACGAGAGCTACTACGGACAGTGGCCCAAGTGCGGCGAGATCGATATCATGGAGGTACTCGGCAGCGACGTCAAGACTGCTTACGGTACTCTCCACTACGGCGAGCCCCACGGTGAACAGCAGGGAACTGTCGTACTTGACAGCGGCTCCTTCGCATCCGATTTCCATGAGTATTCAGTAGAGTGGGAGCCCGGCGAGATGCGCTGGTATATCGACGGTGAGCTCTACCTCACAGTAAATGACTGGTTCACAGCAGTACAGGGCGAAGACGAAAAGCCCTACCCCGCTCCCTTCAACCAGCCCTTCTTCGTACAGATGAACCTTGCAGTCGGCGGCACATGGCCGGGCAATCCCGACGAGACCACTGACTTCGACAATGCTGAGTTCGAGATAGACTACGTGCGTGTATACCAGAAGCCTGAGTACGACACCAACGTAAAGAAGCCCGAGAAGAAATTCCGTGAGGCTCTTGAGGACGGCAACTTCATCTACAACGGCGATTTCTCCGAGCAGGAGGATCTCACCGATGACGAGAACTGGAAGTTCCTCCTCTTCGAGGGCGGAAAGGGTACTGCCGAGATCAAGGACAACACCATGATCATCACTACCGAGAACGAGGGTACAGTTGATTACTCCGTTCAGCTCGTTCAGCCTGAGATGCCCATGATCAAGGGCAAGAAGTACCGTGCAACATTCGATGCATGGGCTGACGAGGAGCGTGACATCGTAGTATGCGTATCAGCTCCGAATGCCGGCTGGATCCGCTACCTCGAGGATACAAAGCTCACGATCTCCACAGAACAGAAGACCTACAGCTATGATTTCGAGATGAAGGAGAAGGACGATCCCTACGGACGCCTTGAATTCAACCTCGGTCACAGAGGATCAGACGCTACCGTATATATCACAAATGTACGTGTAGAAGAGATCGACTAACGCTATACACGTCCATCGGACCTCTCTTAAACAGACTCTCCCGGAAACGGGAGAGTCATTTTTATATGGGATTCTAAAGGGGCTGCCGGAGAAACTTCTCAGTCTTTCAAACAACCATAGTTATATCAGGGGACGCCTTCACTTGCAAGGCGTCCCCTCTTCCAAAACAGACCCCCGGACTGTTTTGGAATTCACCCCTTGCGAAGCGCCCTGCGGAAAATGCGGGGCGTTGCCCCAACCT
>JAFZRF010000002.1 GCA_017620025.1 Ruminococcus sp. | reverse complement strand
GTTTTCCCCCTCTGGACTCCCCTTCCTTGCCCTCCACCCCCTCCTGTCAGCTTTTGCTTCCTTTTAAGAACAGCAGGCTAAAGCTGGCTATCGCACGGGAGACATAATCAGCGCAGTTACTTTTGGCTGCGGCTAAAGTACTCTCTCTGACATCCGCAGATAACCTATTTTCTCCCGTTCGCAGCGGCGCTCTCCCGATGTGTTTTTCCTGCGGCATTATCTTGTTATTCAGAATACTGTCATAGTATATACAGAATACTATCATAGATATGCACAATAGTCGCTTTCTTTCGGAATCTCGGTATTAAAATCCATTGACAAACCGCGTGTTTGCGTGGTAAAATAGCCTTAGAAACAATAAAACAAATAATTTGACCATTTATTAAGCGGAAGTAAATAAGTTATAATTATTGCCATGCGAGTCCTTCCTTTAGCACTGGAGGGGACAGCAGGAAACGGAGGAAAAACATGAAAATATCAAGCAAGGCGGCGGCAGGGATACTTGCCGTGTTCATCAGCACAGGACTGGCGGCCCAGACCTTTCCGGCCGCAGTATCCATGAAGGCGGCTGCGACCTCAAGCATCGCCTCTCAGATGGAGTGGGGAACACTGAAGATCGGCGGCGGCGGCTTCGTATCCGGTATCGTTACCGGCAAGAAGGCTATGTACGCACGTACCGACGTAGGCGGAGCTTACAGATTCAACTATGATACCGACAACTGGGAGCAGCTCTTCGGCTTCATCAACGAGGACGACAGAGGCCTCCTCAGTGTCGATGCTATGGCTATCGACCCCACAGACGACAATACGGTGTACTTCCTCTGCGGATGTGCATACTTCTCGGCTGAAAAGACTGTCATTTTCAAGACCACTGACGGCGGCAAGACCTTTGAGGAATATGACGTTACCGATATGATACAGGTACACGGCAACGGAAACGGCCGTCAGACAGGTGAGTCGATTGCTGTTGACCCCGATGATCCGAATACCATCTACTGCGGCGGCGACGTATACGCAGGCGACTCCTGCCTTATCAAGTCCACCGACGGCGGCAAGACCTGGAAGACGGTAAAGAGCTACGGTGATCTCGGACTCTACCCCGAGGAGGTCAAGTGGCCGACATGGGGCAGCAATCTGCGCCATGCCCTCGATAACGGCGAGTACTTCACACAGAACGGTGTATCAACTATATATATCTACGGCGGCAAGGTCTATGTCGGCACTTCAACTACCGGCAAGAACAGCGTAGTCGTAGCAAGCGTGAAGGACGACAAGTTCACCGATATCAGCGGCGACCTCGACAGCGCAAACTATCCCGGCCGTATCACAGGCGACGGCAAGGGCAATATCTTCTTCGCATTCCAGGGAGCAGTCGCAGTAGGCAACGGCGGAACCTCCGGAAGCGTGAAGAAGCTCGATACAAAGACGGGCAAGGTAACGGATATTTCACCTCTTGCCCACCTCTACAGAACACAGACAGGCGAGTTCGAGCAGGCAGGCCAGGGCGGCTACAGCGGCATCAGCGTTGATCCCTCAAATCCCGACCACATGGTATGTTCCACCTGCGGACTCTTCGCAAATGCACAGCTCTGGGAGCCGTGGACAGACGAGCACGGTCCGTGCTGGGGCGACAAGTTCTTCAAGTCCGAGGACGGCGGCGAGCACTGGATAGAGACATCTCCCGGCATCACTCCCTTCTGGGGAAAGCCTCCGATAGCTGACTATCTTGATGACGGCGGCTATGCATGGATAAGAGACAAGGCAATACACTGGGTTGGCGCCTACGTCATCGACCCCGTGAAGCCCGACCGCTCCTTCTCCACATCCGGAAACGGCGTATTCGTATGCGATAATACCTGGGACGAGACACCCCAGTTCCACTTCCAGCCCGACGGCATCGAGGAGGTTGTATCCCTCGATTTCGTAAGTGTCCCCGGCGGCGCAAACTACTCCGCTATCGGCGATTACGACGGCTTCATCCACACTGATACGGATTCCATACCCGAGCAGTACGTGCCGAATATGGGCTCTACTTCTGCTATAGCTTACTGCCCGTCCGATACAAAGGTTATGGCACGAACAGCCAACGGTGACGGCAACAACACCGGCAAGGGCTATTACTCACTTGACGGCGGACATACATGGACAGCCTTCGAGCCGAAGTATACCGGCGGCAAGCTCTCCATCACAGAGACCTCAAAGGGCAAGTACAGGATAATCAACACAGGCGCCAAAGGCGGAGTTTACTATACCGACGATTTCGGCGCAACATGGAAGGAGAGCCAGGGAATACAGGCCTCCAAGGGCGCATACACCCTCGTTGACCTCAATGACCCCAAGATGGTATATGCTTCCGGCGCACAGCATAACGACTACTGGTCATCCGATACGACCAAGAAAGAGCCCACCCTCGACGAGTCACACTACTCCTTCTATGTAAGCAGCGACTACGGCGCAACCTTCAAGGAGACTCAGGTATGTATGTACGGCTACGAGACCTCATGGAAGTTCGAGCATACCGGCGACCTGGCATACCTCTCCAAGGGTACAGTTGCTATGGCAACAGGCAACCACGGTGTATACATCTTCTCCGAGAACGGCTCAAAGATGGAGCACCTTGACAGTGTGGCATACGCTAAGTGCATCGGCTACGGCGCACCCGAGAAGGCAGGCAATCCGAATACTCTCTACATCTACGGCAAGCCCGAGGAGAACGATACAGAGGGCGTTTACCGCTCAACTGATTCAGGCAAGACATGGGTATGCATCAATACCGATCACCTCTACGGCGGCACCGGCAACGGAAACTACCTCGTAGGCGATATGAACGAGTTCGGCACGGTATATATGTCCACAGTAGGCTGCGGCATCGTATACGGAAGACTTTCAAACGGCACAACACCCAGACCTACAAGCGCACAGCCCACGACCAAGGTACAGCCTACAACAGCTGCAGCCACAAAGGTTCAGCCCACAACAGCAGCAGGCACAATAAACGATGTAAGCTTCGGCTATGTTGACGGCAATGCGTACTACGGCGACGCCAACTGCGACAGCAAGGTAACAGTAGCCGATGCAGTTGCAGTGCTCCAGTTCATTGCAAACCAGACCAAGTATCCCCTCACAGCCAAAGGTCTTGTGAATGCAGATGTGGACGGCGAGGAAGGAATCAGCGGTCAGGACGCTATAACAATACAGAAGGTCGATGCTTCCATTATCAAGCAGACTGACCTTCCGCTCAAGAAATAACAAAACCTCTCTGATATATGGGACTGCTCCGGCAGTCCCTTCTTTTTTAATTCATAATGCATAATTGCTGTGAGCCGTCAGCTTTGGTTCGGGATGCGGTGATTCTCCGGATTGCAAGGACGGCCAATGGACGTCTCTACGGTCGCTGTTTTCATGGCGACGGGCGCCCGTCGGTCACAGTCAGTTATAGTTCAAACAATTAAAGATATCATCTTCCTATAGCATTCCACTCTTAAATATGTTATAATAAAGGGTAACCTATTTATAACTGAAAGGTCTGAATGATTTGATATATCTTGACAATGCCGCAACGACAAAGCCCTGCAAGGAGGCTGTAGAGGCGGCTGTGAACGCCATGACTTCCGGCTTCGGCAATCCGTCATCCCTGCACCGTGCAGGCCTCGATGCACAGCTCATCGTTGACGGCGCCCGCCGTATCATCGCTGATACTCTCGGAGCTGACAGCTCCTGTATATACTTCACCTCCGGCGCAACGGAGAGCAACAACCTTGCACTTCGCGGAGCCGCTGCCGCCTACGGACGCAGGAAGAAGCGGATAGTTGCCTCATCCGTTGAGCACGCCTCTGTGGAGGAGACTCTTGCTTCGCTTGAAAAGCAGGGCTTCGAGGTGGTAAGGGTGTCGCCTGTTGACGGCAGGTTCCGTGCGGCCGATTTTGCGGCAGCCTGCAATGAGGATACCTTCCTTGTGACCATGATGTATGTGAACAACGAGACAGGCTACATACTCCCGGTGAAGGAGACCTTTACCGCAGTGAAACGCCGTTTCCCGGACATTATCACACACAGCGACTGCGTACAGGCCTATATGAAGCTTCCCGTGAAGCCGGCATCGCTCGGTGCGGACCTCGTCTCACTGAGCGGTCATAAGATACACGGCGGAAAGGGCTGCGGCGTACTGTACATAAAGAAGGGTGCGAGAGTGCTGCCGATAATAACCGGCGGCAAGCAGGAAAAGGGCATACGCTCCGGCACAGAGCCTGTACCTATGATAGCAGCCATGGGAGCAGCGGCAGAGGTGCTCGCCCCGACCATAGATAGCCGCTTTGAGAGGGTATCATCCCTCCGCAGCCGCCTTACGGAACTCCTGTCCGGAATAGAAGGCGTGGAAATCAACTCTCCGGAGGACGGTTCTCCCTATGTTATGAACATATCCGCAGCGGGAAAGCGCTCTGAGATAATGCTTCATTATCTTGAACAGCGTGAGATATACGTATCGAGCGGCTCGGCCTGCTCGAAGGGACAGCAGAGCGGAGTACCGGCGCAGTTCGGAATCACCGGAAAGCGTGCGGATTCAGCCCTCCGCATAAGCATGACAGCAGAGACGACAGAAGAGGAGCTCGTGACATTCGCTGAAGCCCTCCGTGAAGGAATTGAGAACGTAAGAGGATAAGGAGGCTTTATGGAAGAGAAGAATGAAAAGGGCAAGGGCATACTGATCGGTATAATATTTCTGCTCCTGCTGATAGCAATACCCGGATACATTTTGATCAGAAGCAGGGTAGCAAGCGATATACTCGATTCAAGGAACACTTCTGCCAGGAGCTGCTATAATGCTCTCGTCGGCATGACCGACCTTGAAAAGATGCTGACACCGCAGGAGACGATAGTTTCCGGTGATATAACCGATTTTAAGATCATCGACCTTGACGCCGGCCCTCTGAGCGAGAATCCGCTGATACTCGCCGGAGCAAATGAAGAAGCATCCGGCGGCAGGCTCTACTACTGGTCTGCCCGCTGCGACGGCGGAAAGATCAGGGAGGTATGGCTCTCCGAGTCACCGCTCAGCACCGGACAGCTCCACCCCTATACCATTGAGGAGCAGAAGAAGCAGACCGGCATCATCGGCCAGATCGGGTATAAGGTAATAGGCTATTATGCCGCATAGAATATGATACTGTCCGTCTGAGGGACGGCAGAACGAATGTATATTAAGTAAGGAGATAAATATGAAAGAGATCGTACTTGTAAAATACGGTGAAATGGCGCTCAAGGGACTCAACAAGAAGACCTTTGAGGATATGCTCACCAAGAACATAAAGCGCAGGATAAAGAGCCTCGGCAGCTTCGTATGCACCTCGGCTCAGTCCACGCTCTACATCGACCCGCAGGACGAAAGCATCGACCTCAGTGAGGTGGTTGACCGTGTAGGAAAGATATTCGGCATCGCCGCACTCTGCCGTGCCTGCGTCTGCGAGAAGGATTTCTCAGATGTCTGCACAAAGTCCGTTGAGTATCTCACGGACGTACTGAGCTACGCAAAGACCTTCAAGGTAAACGCCAAGCGCTCCGACAAGGCCTTCCCCATGAAGTCGCCGGAGATCTGCACCGAGCTCGGAGCTGTGCTGCTTGAGAAGTTCCCGAACCTCAGCGTTGACGTAAAGAACCCCGAGGTCACTGTGACTGTCGAGATACGTGATACCAACGCCTATGTACACGCTGAAAATATCAAGGGTGCCGGCGGTCTGCCCGTAGGCAGCAGCGGCAAGGCACTCCTTCTTCTCTCCGGCGGTATCGACAGCCCCGTCGCAGGCTGGATGATGGCCAAGAGGGGAGTGCAGATAGACGCTATCCACTATGTCAGCCCGCCTTACACTTCAGACCGTGCCCGTCTCAAGGTGGAACAGCTCTGTGAGAAGCTGACGGATTACTGCGGCGGTATCGCTTTTTACTGCGTACCGTTCACAGAGCTTCAGGAGGCTATCCGTGACCACTGTCCGGAGGAATTCTTCACCATCATCATGCGCCGTCTTATGATGGAGATAGCTCAGCGCATCGCGGCAAAGGATAACAGCCTCGCACTTATCACCGGCGAGAGCGTCGGACAGGTAGCGAGCCAGACTATGGCAGCAATGGCCTGCACCGACGCTGTATGCCGCATACCGGTATTCCGTCCCTGCGTAGGAATGGACAAGACCGAGATAATCGAGATCGCACGCAGGATAGATACATTCGACACATCTGTCCTCCCTTATGAGGACTGCTGCACGGTATTCACACCCCGTCATCCGAAGGTGCGCCCCCGTCTTGCAGATATAGAGAAGGCACAGGCAGCATTCGACTTCGAGCCGCTGATACAGAAGGCAGTAGAAGAGACAGAGCTCAAGACATTTACCTACAGCAAATAACGCACAACGGACGGATACAAGCCGTCCGGATACAAGACCATATATCAACAAAATACATTGTACACAGTGTCCAAAAAGGTCAGCCGGCGCATATCTGTGACGGTCAGAATGGCTGTCTCAGGTGAACATCCTGTGATAATCCTTGACAATGCACAGCAAAATGGTGTACAATAAATAGATAGACAGGAGATGACTGCGCCTTTGTGCAGCCTGCTTCTGTTTCCGGAGGTGACACAGATGGACGATGAAACAAGGCACCATGATGCGAACGGCGGCAGCAATCTTCCGCCGCTGAGAAGACTTCAGCCTGTAAGACCGCAGCAGAACAATAACTACTACGGAGCGCCGCAGCAGAACAACTACTACGGAGAGCCTCAGCGGAATAACTACTACGGAGGGTCTCAGCAGAATAACTACTACGGAGAACCTCAGCAGAATTACCGTTCGGGCGGACAGCAGCAGAACTCTTTCGCAAATGAGCCTCTTTACGATTACGCTCAGCCTGTGAAGAAAAAGAAGAAAAAGAAGAAGGATACCGTCGGAAGACGTCTGAGAGGATTCTTTCCCGAAAAAGGCGACGGTTTCTTTGAATCGCTCCGAAAGATAGTATTCCTCGGAGCACTGGTCGCAATAGTAATCTGCGGCTATCTTGTGGCCGATTATTACCTTGCTCTCTGGAAGAACAGCCGTGAGAACAAGGCGATCAACGAAATATATATCGCAAACGAGGAGGAGCCCTGGAACGAGCCCCCGCCGCCTGTGGTTGACGATACAATGGAACTGCTCCCGAGTGCTCAGGAGCTCCTTGACATCAACTCCGAGACAGTTGGATATCTTACGATACCCTCAAAGAGCGGCGGCGATCCTATAGTATCTCTTCCTGTGGTGCAGGCAAGAGACAACGATAAGTATCTTACGAAGGGCTTCTACGGAGATTATTCCATAGCCGGCACACTCTTCCTTGACTGGCGCTGCAAGTACGACAAGGTGCTTGACGGCAAGCGCTATATTGATAATTCCGGCAATCAGGTGGTATACGGACACAATATGAATGACGGAAGTATGTTCGGTATCCTGAGAAACTACAAGAATGATGCCGAGTTCTACGGCGAGCATCCGCTGATACAGTTCAATTCCAACTATGCCGAGTATACCTACAAGATAT
Organism: Ruminococcus sp.; assembly: GCA_017620025.1. Classification (GTDB taxonomy): domain Bacteria; phylum Bacillota; class Clostridia; order Oscillospirales; family Ruminococcaceae; genus Ruminococcus. Next base: position 42,566 of record JAFZRF010000002.1, on the reverse strand, counting down.
TCTCGTTCTTTATTGTCGATGCAGCCGATCAGAGCGATACGAAGTATGAGTGCTGGAACACCATCGACTTCAACGGAGCAACTGAGTTCTACGACTTCGTCAACGAGGCGAAGAAGAGATCACTGAGACTCAACGACGTCGATCTTCAGTACGGTGACAAGCTGCTCACGCTCTCTACCTGCAATACCATCTTCGGCAAGACAGGAAGAGGAAGACTTATCATCATGGCAAGAATGGTGCGCACCTATGAGGATCCCTATGAGGGCACCGAGAACAGCCGTGTGAACCCGAACATCAAATGGCCGAACCTCTGTTATGAGTACGGCGGATATCAGCGCTATAATCCCGATGCAGAATTCGTTCCTTACGGTCCTGCTGAAAATGAGGAGCAGTAATCTAACCCATGGAAAAGAAAGCAAAGATCATCACAGCCTGTGCGGTTCTCGCTCTTGCGGCAGCAGGTGCAGGCACAGCAATACACTTCATGAACAATTCAACAGTCGAGGAAGTGACGGAAGCCCCGACTTCTGCCCCGACTGAAGCACCTACAGAAGCTCCCACAGAGCCGCCTACCGATATGGTATACGACTATGTTGAGGAGTCCGCAGGAATCACTCCGCTCGGCAGATCACTGCTGAAGATAAACAAGGATATCGTAGGCTGGATAAGGATACCCGGAACCGCAGTCGATTATCCCTTCACACGTGATCCCGGCGAGATACCTGCCGGCAACGAGTACTACGGCGGCGGAGAATTCAATGCCAACTTCTACTACCTTGACCACGACCTTGACGGCAGCTTCAAGCGCGAAGGCACGCTGTTCTGCGACTGGCGTGACAACCTCACACCGGTCGGCTGGCTCCAGTCCGAGAACCTTGTGATCTACGGACACAATATGGCCAACGGAACTATGTTCGGAGAGCTCAGAAGATACCGTCAGGATTACAGCTACTGGGAGAGAGCCCCCTTCGTGGAGGTCGATACTCTCTATGATCACTATGACTACGTCGTAAGCAACGCCATCATTACAGGCGGAAACTGGTATTCCGACTTCCTGTACTGGGATATGGAGGAGCTCGACACCGAGGAGCAGTTCAACTACTACATGGATAATGTACGCAGAAAGCAGCTGTACAGTACCGGTGTAGATGTGGAGTACGGCGACAAGATACTTACCCTCTCCACCTGCTACTCCGACGAGGACAATTCAAGATTCCTCGTTATCGCAAGGCGTCTGCGTCCGGGCGAGGTCTGCGGAGACCTTGCCACAGTAAAGGGTACGCCTGCCTACAAGGAGGCACACCCTGAGGAATACGCCGAGGAGAAGACGGATCCGGCAGAAGGCTGATCCGTTCCTGATACCAAAGGAGTTTTTTATGTTCTTTGAGAAAACAATCAGACGTGCGGCATCAATGATGATGGCGGTCCTGCTCACGGGCGGAGCACTTTCGACACTGACCTCCGCAACGATGCTGAATGCCGGCACTACCGAGACTCCGGAGCCCACGGAACCCTCTTCCGTGAGCGCAGAGGAGATGGAAAAGACGGCAGAGAGCGACAGATCCGGCTGGTACAAGGCGGAGCTCTCAGAGTACGATGACAGTATGTCTCTTATCAGCTATGAGACCTCACCGGAGTCCGGAGAGGTAACGGATAAGAGCGGTAAGAAGAAATCGGCGGGACCTACACCTGTCGAGCTCAATGTAACCGGCGGCTATGTCGGGGATATACCCTTCCTTGAGAGCGAGCCGGTGATAGAGTCCATACCCGGAAAGTTCGGAGTCGTTACCTACGGCTGGGGACACGGAGTAGGACTCAGCCAGAACGGTGCGAATTTCTATGCTTCCTACAGCAACTGGACCTATCAGGATATCCTCTTCCACTACTACCCCGGAACCTACCTTATGGATACCGGCGAGGGTGAGGAGGAGCGCATAACGATCGACGGAGTTGAGGGAGATGTGGTATCGCAGATATCACGTATCGTATACAACGAGGTCGGCGGTTCAATGCACTATGAAGCAATCAAGGCACAGGCTGTTGCGGTATACACCTACTGCAAGTATCACGGCAACGATTCAGCCGATCTCCGCGGAAAGCCCAATCCGCCGTCGATAGTCATCGACGCCGTAAAGGAAGTCCTCGGACAGGCTCTCTACTATAATGACAGCTTTGCGCTGACAATGTTCTCTGCTTCGAGCGGAGGCATCACAGCGAACTGCTATGAGGTATTCTGGGCAGACCTGCCGTATCTCAGAAGCGTATCGAGCGACTATGACGCCGCATACGATCCGCATTACGGAACAGTCACCTATATCGACGACTTCCAGCTGAGAAACCTGATACAGGGCGCATACGGAATACGTCTTTCGGATGATCCGACCAAGTGGATACAGCCTACCTATTCCGAGCAGACCGGCTATGTTACATACGTCAATATCGACGATCAGAAGACGGTCAAGGGCTACGAGTTCAAGATGGATATAGGCCTGAAGTCCTCGAAGTTCAATATCTACTATACTCCGAGACCCGAGGGCGAGGAGATACCGGATATGGCATCGCCGACAGAGGTCGTAGATCCCGAGTGCGGCGGAATACCGGTATTCAGCTATCCGAACTACAACGAGGACGGCAACTACTACATACCGCCCGAGCTCGAAGAGCCGACGGAGGAGCCCACTGAAGAGGAGACCGAGGAGGAAACCGGCGAGGAGCCCACAGAGGCACCTGCTGTACCGGATTACAACGATCCTTCGTTCTGGGAGGGATTACCGGAGCAGCCGGAGGATCCGACCGAGCCCCCCATAGAGTATACCGAACCTGAACAGTACTACGACGACGGTCAGTATAACAGCTGGAGCGATCAGTCCTACGATTACGGATATTAAAACAAAGAGCCGCAGCATTCTCATCCTGCACGGAGAGAAGCTGCGGCGTTTTTTTATTATACTATATAATGTATGAGCTTTCAGCGCATACTATAAGCACCCGGAGGAGGTCTGTCAGAGACCGTCTCTGGGTGCTCAGCTTGTCAAAAAAGTACCTTATCAAACAGTTTGGGATTCTAAAGGGGCTGCGCCCCTTTAGCGGAGTCCAGAGGCAGCGCCTCTGGTGGGGTGACTCCCCACAGTGTGGGGAGATGTCAGCGAAGCTGACAGAGGGGACGGACCGGTTAGGTTGGGGCAACGCCCCGCATATTTCCGCAGGGCGCTTCGCAAGGGATGAATTCCAAAACAGTCCGGGGGACTGTTTTGGAAGAGAGGACGCCTTGCAAGTGAAGGCGTCCCCTGACAGAGTTATGTATCTCACACCCTTCCGGCTATATACAGGCATATACCGGGTATTTCCCGTAATTTTTAAATATACTATTGAAATGTCGGGAAATATAGTGTATAATATTGGTATGAGAATAGAATAGTATGGCTTTTCTGCGTTGAACAGGTAAAGTCATCACCATTTCCGGGAGGGAAAAATGAAAAAGAGAATCACTGCATCGGTTTTTGCCGCTGCGGCTGCCCTTGCCGTTACTGTACAGACTGCCTTTGCCGCAGTCAGCTTCACCGCCGGTGAACTTGAGTCACTGAGCAGCTTTCTGCTCGGCGCACCTGACTCTGTCAGCACCGATGTCAACGGCGACGGAGTCTGCGACGCCTTCGACCTTGTATTCATGCGCCGGGGCTTACAGTCAACAGGAGAATTCACCGAAAGCGTACTGCCTGCAACGGCAGAGTACGTAAAGCATACCGGACGTGTATTCCTTAACGATACGGCTGCATGGCTTGAACAGAGCGGCTGTGCAGCAGAATTCAGCGTTACGGGAAAATCTGCATCAGTCACCATAGTCGGCGACGGCACACAGAACAACGGAGTCAACAAGCCGAGATACGGCGTTATAGTTGACGGCGAGATAATACTCGACGAGCTCCTATCCGAAAAGGAAAAGACCGTAGAGCTCTTCTCGGGCGATTCGAGCCGAACAGCGACCGTAAAGGTTATACAGCTCTCCGAGGCAAACAACGGATGCGTCGGCGTAAAGAGCATCAATGTCTGCTCCGATGTACCTGTACCGGTATCCCCGCTGCCGAAGAAGGATCTCCTGATCGAATTCATCGGCGATTCCATTACCTGCGCCTACGGTGTAGAGGGCAAGGATCAGTATGAAAGCTTCAGGACTTCTACCGAGAATTTCATGAAGTCATACGCCTACCTCACCGCAGAGCTGCTTGACGCTGACTACAGCGCTGTCTGCTTCAGCGGATACGGAACGACCTCGGGATATACCTCAAACGGAACCAAGAACTCCGGAAGCCTTGTGCAGAATCTGTACAGTCTTTACGGAAGCACACGGACAGGCATAAAGGCGGAATGGACGTTCCCGGAAGAACCCGATGTCGTATTCATAAACCTCGGCACCAATGACAGCGGCTATGTCTCAAAGGATCCGGCAACACGCTCCGAGGAATATATCAGCGACTATGTGGATTTCCTTGCAGCCGTGCACGAGCACTATCCATCAGCCGCTATAGTATGTACAGTCGGCATTATGGGATGCGAGGATATGTATCCGTACATACAGGAGGCGGTAAGCCGTTTCAGCACCAGATACCACCACGACAGGATATTTACCTACCTCTCCCCCACTCAGAACTATACGGAGGACGGCATAGGCTCCGACTGGCACCCCTCCGAGATCACACAGAGGAAGAATGCAGCCCTTGCAGCATCGGAGATATGCAGGGCGCTCGGCATAGAATACAATGATATGTCGCTGAATGTGGCAGGCGACGGCACCTTTGCAACAGCTGCCGATGCCTCCGCCAACATGAGCGAATACCTCAACCCCTGGGACAAGTCCTACCATGTGACCACTGTTACAGGTGGAAGCTCACAGGATTCCATAGTTACAACACTTTCGCCCGTAAGGCTCAGAAAGGGCGGTGTCTACCGCATAAGCTTCACGGCTTCGGCTGATACAGGCAAAGAGATACCTGTCAGGCTCGCTTCCGCCGACGGAAAGGAATACTTCTCCGATACCGTTACCGGCTCAGGCGACAAGGCTCCATACTCTGCTGAATTCACGGCAGAAACGGACGACAGGGAGGCTGTGCTCAGCTTCATGCTCGGCGGCACCGACAGTCTGAAATTCAGTATCTACAATACAGAAATCACAAGAATAGGATGAATAAAAAATGGAAAACAGAAGACCAGTTGCGATGATGCTCGGACTGCTTGCTGCGCTGCTCGTCATCATTGCAGGAAAAGCCTGCACCAGTACTCTTGATGCTCCGCAGAAAAACGGCAGCAAAACGGCAGCTACGGGCAGTACGGCTCAGAAGAGCACCAGTTCTCTCGGCCTGATGCCGGATCCCGGCTTCGAGCAGCAGGATCCTCCGCCGGAGATGCTCACCGAAGCGCCGACAGACGAAGTCATCTACTATGAGGAAGTCACCGACGAGAACGGCGAGGTCATCGGCACGATAGCCGCAGAGCCGCCCACAGAGGAGATCTCCCTCTCGATGGCAGAGGCATACCAGAAGCAGCATGAGGAAAACAAGAAGAACAAGATAAGCGGCTATTACCACGAAAGCGAGGACGAGACTGATCCCGCACCCAATCCCAACGTAAGCGATGATATCCCGGATGAGTACACAAATGCTACTTTCCCAGAGGATTTCGTTATCTACGTAGGATGAACAAATCAAGCTAAAAACCGGATGTACCGGTAAAATATGGAGGTTATTACAATGGTTATCATCGAACTTGAAAACGGAAAAAAGATAAAGATAGAGCTCTACCCCGATATTGCGCCTATCTCCTGTGAGAACTTCGAGAAGCTCGTAAAGAGCGGTTTCTATGACGGTCTCACATTCCACCGTGTCATTCCCGGATTCATGATCCAGGGCGGCTGCCCCGAGGGCACAGGAACAGGCGGTCCCGGCTGGACGATCAAGGGCGAATTCTCTGCCAACGGTGTAAAGAACGATCTCAAGCACACAAGAGGCGTTCTCTCAATGGCACGCTCCATGATGCCCAACTCAGCAGGCTCACAGTTCTTCATCATGCACCAGGATGCTCCCCACCTTGACGGTCAGTATGCTGCATTCGGAAAGGTAGTAGAGGGCATGGAGGCAGTTGACGAGATCGCAGAGACTGCTACAGATTTCAGGGACAAGCCCCTTGAGCCGCAGATCATGAAGCGTGTTACTATCGAGTAAGGAGGAGGGTTTATCATGGGACTCCACTTCAGAAAAAGTTTCAAGCTGAACAAGTTCATCAAGATCAACAAGACCAAGAAGGGCTACAGCGTTACTTTATGCGGAAAGAAGCTCCACCTGACTCTCAACAGCAAGAAAAAGCTCACAGCCTCTATCCCCGGAACAGGTATCTCCTATGATACCAACCTCGGCGGAAAGAAGGACAAGAAGGATAAGAAGTAATACATCAGGAATCATAAAAACACTCCCCGCAGTTGTCATTTCTGCGGGGAGTGTTTTGTTAATCCTAATTGCCGGGCAGATCTTTTATCAGCGGCTTTAGCTTTTTGTAAATCGCTCCTGTTTCCTCACTTGAAAAGTTCTTCATAAGAGCAATATTCAACTGCTGCTTTGTTTTGGACTTCATTACTGCCCTTATGATAACTTCTTTCTTCTGCTTATATTTCTTTTCTTTGAAGTGCTCTCCAAAAAAAGATCTTATCTGAGCTTCCCTTTTACCAACGACCTCTTTTTTAGAATCTTCACTAAATGTTAAAGGTGTATCGCTCTTTCCCCTAACTTGCCAATTGTGATCTGTGAAAGTGACATCAAGAGAAATATCACCTTTCTCAATATGAACCGTTTTACCTTCATCAAGTTCTTGTTTAAGTTTTTTATCTGACTTGATCTTATCTAATAATTCACTAATCAGATCTTTATTGCTTTTTTTAGAAATACTTTTAACCCTGAAAGATTCTCCTTCAGCCTCCAATTTTTCATTTATCAATGATATAATAAGATCTTCTTCCGGCGGCTTCCTTGGATCAGTTATGCTCTCTTGTGGAGTTATCAGGAAATCCCAGCCAAACTTATCCTTATTGTGCTCATAATAACATAAAGCAGCATTGCATATCATATCACAAAGATGTGTAATATCCACCGCAATTAAACGGTATTTGACCGAAGGAGTATCTATAAAAAATGTGCTTTCCAAAATTACTGTAGCATCACCAAGTATAAGAATAAATCTGTCAAGTCGATTATCCTCTTCCTTGACTTTATTGCTGTCGATATTCGGAGAACCGGTATGAAGAAAAGTATTCCTAAGATTGTAAACGACCTCTCCGCTAAGATATGGCTGTTTCTCGATCTGAGCAACTGCTTCTCCAAGGCATTTATCATACCATTCAATATAACGCTTTGCTACAGACGTTTCCTTCGGATATTCAACCGCGCCGCATACATCCGGCAAAGTCAGAGTTAAAGCCAATGCAGGGAAATAGCATTTATTCCTCAAAGCATCCCTGATATTCATGATATATAACTCTATCATCATTGCACCTCAGTTCTTGCTTATTAAGCAGCAAATCAACCAGATCATCTGCTCCCGAAAAACTCCCTGAGCCTGTCGAATATGCCAAGCCCTCTCGGGTCATTTTCTGCGGGGAGAGCATCGAGGGGGAAGAAGCCCTGTGTTATGACCTCCTCGTCCTGCGGCTTCAGCTCTCCTGTAAAATCACGGCAGATATAGATTATACCGGCTGCGTAAGTCTGATCGCCGTTGGGGTACTCGTAAAACGACTCCTTTCCCGACAGCGTCATGAAGTACTCAAGCTTTCCGCAGACAAGCCCTGTCTCCTCAAGCACCTCCCTGCGGGCGCATTCCTCAAAGCTCTCGCCGAGCTCCATGGAACCCGCCGGATAATCCCAGCAGCCGTTGTCGCTGCGCTTCTGAAGAAGTATCTCATTCTTCCCGTTCACGAGTATGACGCCTGCTCCTGCCATGATAAGCGGACGGCTGCCTACCTCTTTTCGAAGATCAAGTATATATCCCATACCTGTTCTCTCCTTTGCGTCAGGATTTTATTCTTCCGCCGGGAATTGCTTTATTACCCCCGCATCATACTTCTGTATCATTATGGCATCGCTTCCGGTTATGCCGCGCTCTCCGTCGCAGTCGGCATTTTCGTATCCCTGCTCCGACAGCGGGTACTTCTCAGAATCCGCAATATACTGCAGCACTGCCACAGCATCGGATACAGTGATCTTTCCGTCCTCGTTTGCATCGCCGTACACCGTTTCTGTTACCGGTGACTCTCCTGCATTGAAATGAACCGTCGCATCTCTGAAAACAGCTGCATTGCCGGCTGTCCTGCTGTTTTTTTTCAGCGCCGTCCACTGCGCCTGCGTACCGCCGAAGTATACGTCTGTGAGCATCTCACAGTCGACAAAAGCACTGCTGCCGATCGACTCGATGCCGGCAGGTATATATACCTCACTGAGTCCGTAGCACCTTGCGAATACGGAATCCTCTATCTTCTTCACACCGTCGGGAATGGTAACAGAAGTCAGCGTCCTGCAATACGCAAATGCCCCCTCGTCTATCTCCGACACGCTTTCCGGTATTCTGACCTCTCTCAGCTTGCGGCAGCCGTAGAGCGCCTGTCTGCCGATGCGTTTCAGTCCGTCCGGAAGCTCGATGATTTCGAGAGCCGCACAGTTCTTCAGTGCCTCATCGCCTATGCTCTCCGTGCCTTCAAGGAACTCTGCGCAAGAGAGTTTTTCATTATCAGCAAACGCTCCGCTGCCCATCTTTGTAATACTGGCCGGCACAGTTATCAGTCCGATGCCGGTTCCGCTGAAAGCCCTGTCTCCTATCTCCGTCACGCTGTCAGGGATATTGATGCTGCTCAGCGACCGACAGCCGGCAAAGGCATAGTGTCCTATCCTTTTGACGCTGTCTGGCAGCTCTACATAGCCGATACCGCCATTTCTGAACGCATTGTCTCCTATCACAGTGACCTTGTCAGGGATGGTCTCGCCGAAATAGCTGTTGCTTCCGTCGATCAGTACGCCGTTCACGATCAGAAGCCCGTCCCTCCTGCTCCATTCAGTCCATGCAAACGCTTTGTATCCGATATATATACCATTGTCCGGTAACTTGACATTACTCAGTGAACTGCAGTTGCTGAATGCAGCTTCTCCGATATAAGTCACGCTGTCCGGTATTGTCACTGATTCAATTTCCCATAAACCTTCAAATGCAGAGTCCTTTACAGCTGTCACAGGAACGCCCTCTGCCTCAGACGGTATGACAAGATCTGTGATCTCTGACCTCTCATTGAGACCCGCCGCCTCGGCATGATCACTGTACAGGTCAAAGAGAATGTCGTCAATCATTATCCTGACAGAAGAGCCTTCGGGAATAACTGTTTCTCCGAAGTGCATCTTTGCGTTCAGCAGCGGTTTGTTACCGTATTCGTAGATCAGCACGGCCTTCCACTGAGCCTCGCTGCCGCTGTAGTAAACATCTTCAAGAGCGCTGCACTTATCGAAGGCACTGTCGCAGATGTATTCCATGCTTGCCGGGATATGCACCGATGTCATATTATCACAGCCGTCAAATGCTTCGGATGATATCCTTCTGGCATTTTCCGGTATCACAATATCGCTCTTGTCATTGCTTACGCATGAAACGACTCCCGCTAATACAAAAACCGGCTCCTCTTTGAGCTTCTCTTCAAGCCATGGTGTATTATAGAACGCACGAGCGCCCAGATAGTCAAGGGAAGACGGAAGCTTAACGGATGAAAGTGAGGTGCAGTCTGCAAAGGCATCTTCAAGAAGCCTTTCAAGCTTCTCCGGAAGCTCAACGGATTCAATCCCTGTACACTCCTTGAATGCGCTCTCTCCGATATAGGTAACAGATCCGGGAATGGCGATCGATTTCAGAGCTTTGCATCCTTCAAATGTACCCTCATATATATACTCAAGATCGGAAGGGAGCTTTACCGATTCAAGTGAAGTACAGCGACAGAATATACGATCTCCATAAAGGTCGGTGCCATCCTGTATGCTTATCTCTTTAAGCGAGGAACAGTCACTGAAGGCTTCTGTTTCTATACAGGCGAGATGATCGGGGAACACGACCTTTTCAAGGCTCTCACATCCGTCAAAAGCACATGCATTTATACGGAACATTCCTTCCGGAAGCTTTATACCTGTCAGCTTTTTGCAGTTCTGGAAAGCGTTACTGTCGATCACTTCTATAGTAGCAGAGAGAGTAACAGAAGTGAGTTCTTCACAGTTTGTGAACATATGGTAATTCACTGAAGTCAACCCGTTCCCGAGAGTTGCTTTTTTCAGCCCCGAGTGCGAAAAGATCTCAGATCCGGAATCACATACCATACCCGGAACGGTTATCTCCTCAAGGGAGGTACAGTATTTGAAAGCCGCAGAACCGAGCTTTTCAAGCTTTTTCGGCAGATTGATCTCGGTGAGGTTTTCACATTTATGAAAAGCATAACAGCCTATCGCTTTGAGACTTTCCGGGAGAGTCACCTTTGTTATTCCCGAACAGTTCTCAAAGGCATTGTCTGCTATGCTCCTGACATTATCGGGAACGACAATCTCTCCGCTGCATTTCTTACCGTCAACAAGTACACCGCCGACTATGAACATGGGATCATTCTTCTGAAGGTCCTCGAACCAGGGTGTTCCCTCAAAGGAATCGGCTGCAACATTTTCAAGGCTTTCTGGCAGGCTTACATCGGTAAGTGAAGTACAGCCTTTGAATGCCCCCGAATATATGCTGTTCACGCCTTCCGGTATCACAACGGATGTGATCTTCGTGCAGCCCTTGAATGCGCCGTAGCTTATTGATGTTACGGGTACTCCTTCGACCGTTGAGGGGATGACGATCTCTCCCTCTGCATCTTTGCTGCATTTGGTAAGCACTGCCTGATCGAAATACCAGTCAAAAGACAGGCCGTCTACAGTGTACTCAGCTTCTGCCGCAGATGCCGTTATCTCCGGAACGGCGGGAATGCCTGTGTTAATTGCCGGTACGGATGTGACAGCTGCGATGCATATGGCAGCAGCTGCTGCAAGTAGTTTTTTTGATTTCATGGATATCCCTCCTGTTCGTATCATTGATGTCTGTGCCGGAAACAGAGTGTCTGACACACGGCAGCTATGCTGCAGAGGCAGCTTTCTGACTTTCCGCAGTACAGACCTCTGTTCTTCTTTTTGATATTACCATTATATCACACTATACAGGCAATATCAAGGGTTTTGGATAATACAATGGCGCTGTAAACTATACTTTTCTGACGTCTGCCGCAGCTTTCAATTGACTTTTTACGCCCGGCGTGTTATAATCAGAATACAATTTACTTACATAAAGGAGCGCATAATTATGAGACATATCGGTGCAGGCATTCTGATGCTCAGGATCTTAGGCGGCATACTGCTGCTGATCTCGGCATTTACAGCATTCCAGCGTATCATGAGCCTTGGCGCTATAAAGGAGACAGACGGGATCTCAGGCGGCGCATTCTATATCAGTTATTTCCTGCCTGTCGTTTTCACGGCAATAGCAGCTGTCGTATGCTTCGTCATAGCTGCCGCACTGAAGAAAAAGCAGTAACAGCATACCGGAAAACTGATGGAAAGATATATTGTATTCGATGTTGAGACCCCTAACCGTGCGAATGACCGCATGAGCGCGATAGGTATCTCAGTGATAGAAAACGGAAGAATAACGGAGAGCTTCTTCTCCCTCGTTGACCCGGAGACGCATTTCGATTACTTCAATACACAGCTGACCGGCATCGACAGGAACAAGGTCAAGGGCGCTCCGAATTTTGCTCAGCTCTGGGAAGAGATAGAGCCTCTGATGGGAAGCGGCATACTCGCTGCACATAACGCTGTATTCGACATGAGCGTGCTCCGCCGCTGTCTGCAGGACTACGGCATTAGCTGGAAGGCTTCGGCTGATTATCTTTGTACGGTGCAGATAGGCAGGCGTGTCCTCCCGGACATGAAGCATAATCTCAACATCATGTGCGACCACTTCGGTATCGCCCTCGACCACCATCAGGCCGACAGCGACAGCCGTGCCTGTGCGGAGATACTGCTGCGGTACATGAACAGCGGAGTTGACGTCTCTTCGTTCGTGAGAACATATAAGCTCTGATGCAGCAGATAGATGCCAAGAAATATTCGCCGGATAAAATTTTCAAAAAGGTATTGACAAACCGATTTTGATATGATATAATCCAAACATAAGCTGTGAGGAAGACAAGCAGAGAATTGCCAATGTCTGCAGAGAGCCGACGGTCGGTGTGAGTCGGTGATAAGCAATGCTGTGTATCCCTTCTGAGCCGGAATGCTGAAATTAGCAGTAAGCGTTCCCGTGAGTCTGCGTTAATGAATAGGGCTTGTCGGAGTCTGAAGTGGTGTTACGCAATAGCGGCACAATTTGAGTGGTACCGCGGGTAATCAGTAAATGATGCTCGTCTCAAAGAACGTTTTTCTTTGAGGCGGGCTTTTTTATTTTTAAAAAAAGGAGAAGATCATTATGAGCGAAATGACAAATTTGCAGAATGCGGAAGTCAGGATCAGAGAGGTCGCAGAGCGAATCGTACGTCTGCGTGAGGACCTTGGTATTTCAATCGAGGAAATGGCTGCAATTACAGGTTATTCCGTTGAGGATTACAAGAAGTATGAATCCGGCGAGAAGGATTTCAGCTTCACCTTTATCTATAAATGTGCAAATAAATTCAATGTTGATATCACAGAGCTCATGGAGGGCAAAAGCCCTGAGCTGAGCGGATATACCGTAACACGCAAGGGCGAGGGCGTTCCGATAGTCCGCAGAAAGGGCTTTGCCTACAACCGTCTTGCATCCAAGTTCAAGAACAAGACAGTTGAGCCCTTCCATGTAGTTATCCCCTACTCCGAAGAAGCATTCAACCAGCCCATGCATATGGCAAGCCACGCAGGCCAGGAAATGGATATCGTCCTCAAGGGCACACTGCGTATGACAGTCGGCTCACATACTGAGATACTCCACGAGGGCGACTCGATCTACTACGACAGCTCCCTCCCCCATGACGAGGTCGCACTCGGCGGCGAGGACTGCGAGATCTACGCCTTCGTAATGGCTCCTCACGGCAAGGCAGGTATGGCTGAATACAAGGAGCACATCGCACATCACGCTCTCACAAACGTGGATAAGGCGGGCCTGCTCAATCCCGTATCAGAGAAGTTCGTAAAGTGCGAGACCAACGAAGAGGGCGTGCTCAGCGCTGTTCATTTTACCGATCAGGACAAGTTCAACTTCGCATACGATATCGTTGATGCAATGGCTGAGAAATGTCCTGACAAGACCGCTATGATCTATGTTGACGCGGAACACAACGAGCGCCGCTTCACCTTCAAGGATATCAAGAAGTATTCATGTCAGACAGCCAATTACTTCAAGTCTCTCGGCATCAAGAAGGGCGACCGTGTAATGCTGATACTCAAGCGTCATTATCAGTTCTGGTTCTCCATAATCGCTCTTCACCGCATCGGCGCACTTGTTATCCCGGCTTCCAATATGCTCAAGGAGCATGACCTTGTATACCGCTTCAATTCGGCAGAGGTATCAGCTATCGTGTGCACTGCCGACGGCGAGGTAGCTGATGAAGTAGAGAAGGCCTGCGCTTCCTCCCCCACTCTTAAGACAAAGGTGCTTGTGAACGGACAGCGTGAGGGCTGGCATGATTTCAACGCAGAGCTGACTGCATACAGCACTCACTTCGAGCGCACTGCCGATACTCCCTGTGGCACAGATCCCATGCTGATATTCTTCAGCTCAGGTACATCAGGCAACCCGAAGCTCGTTCTGCACAGCTACCAGTACCCCCTCGGCCACTACGTGACCGCCCGCTACTGGCAGAACGCAAATCCGAACGGCCTGCACTTCACTATCTCCGATACCGGCTGGGGCAAGGCACTCTGGGGCAAGCTCTACGGCCAGTGGATGTGTGAGGCTGCCGTATTCGTATACGACTTCGACCGTTTCCACGCAGACGATATACTCCCGATGTTCAAGAAGTACAATGTCACCTCCTTCTGCGCTCCTCCGACAATGTACCGTTTCTTCATCAAGGAGGATCTTTCCAAGTATGACCTGTCATCGCTGAAATACGCCTGCATCGCCGGCGAGGCACTGAACCCCGAGGTATTCCACCAGTTCTACAAGGCAACCGGCATCAAGCTCATGGAGGGCTTCGGTCAGACCGAGACAACTCTCACCATCGCAAACGTAGTTGGCATGGAGCCCAAGCCCGGCAGCATGGGCAAGCCCAATCCGCAGTATGAGGTACAGGTCCTCCTCCCTGACGGCACTCCGGCAGGAGTCGGCGAGACCGGTGAGATCTGCATAAAGCTGAAAGACGAGAAGGCTCCCGGATACGGTGTTCCCGGCCTTGCACTCTGCTACTTCGGCGACGAGGAGAATACCGCAGAGACATGGCGTGACGGATACTACCACACAGGCGATACCGCATGGGTTGATGAGGACGGCTACTTCTGGTATGTCGGACGTGTTGACGATGTTATCAAGTCCTCCGGCTACCGCATAGGACCCTTCGAGATAGAGAGCGTGCTCATGGAGCTCCCCTATGTGCTTGAATGTGCAGTTACAGGCGTACCGGATGAGATCAGAGGACAGGTCGTAAAGGCCACCATCGTTCTCACCAAGGACAAGGAACCCTCCGAAGAACTCGTTACAGAGATCAAGGAGTACGTAAAGGAGCATACTGCACCTTACAAGTATCCGAGAGTAATTGAGTTCGTTCCCGAGCTTCCCAAGACCGTAGGCAGCGGAAAGATACGCCGTGCAGCTATCCGTGAGATGGATAAGGCCAAGTATCAGAACAAGTAAGATATACAAAAAAGAGGCGGAGTTTCCGCCTCTTTCTTATTCCCAGTTCCTTACAGCATCGTTATAATACTGTATAAGCACCGGTTTGGTAAGCTGGTTTATATCCGTGCTGTCATCCGTTTCATCCTTGCCGAAGCAGAACAACGAATCTATGTTGTCAGCTTTAAGATAACGCGTATCAGACAGTAATTCATGCTTGATGCTCAGTTCTGTACGGCTCGCCATATTGAATCCCCAGTCGCCGAATGCAGGGACCTGCAGGTGATACGGCATGACCTCCATGCCCTCGCTCTCTATCGTCCGGCTGATGCACCAGAAAGCCTTCGGAGCATAGTAAGGACTCGTTGACTGCACATTCATCACACCGGTATCAGTCAGATGCTGACTGCACAGCCGGTAGAAGATGTTGCTGTAAAGCTTGTTCAGCGCCTCATTGTTCGGGTCGGGAAGATCCACGATTATAACGTCGTAGATATCATCCGATTCTTTCAGGTATTCGTAGGCGTCCATATTCTTAATGGTGAGCTTATCACTGCTCAGGGAGCCGCCGTTGATAGCTGAGATCTGTCTGTCAGTGCTGCAAAGATCGGTCATTCCCTTGTCGAGGTCGATCATCGTTATCTCGCTGACATCCGGGTATTTGAGCAGCTCACGTACTGCAAGCCCGTCGCCGCCGCCGAGTATCAGCACCCTGTCGTGCTTCTCCGCATAGAGCATCGGAATATGTACAAGTCCTTCGTGATAGCGGTATTCATCCGCAGAGGAGAACTGGCAGTTTCCGTCGATATAGAGCCGGAGATCGTCCTTATGCTTTGTGACGACTATTTTCTGATAGGGCGTCTGCTCGATCAGGATCACATCGTCACGGTAAAGGCCGCCTTCTATCACTCGGCTTATATTCTCCGAGAACATGATTCCCGCTGCCATAAGAACGAGAAGGACTACCGAGACTATGCGGAATACCATGCTCTTTTTCAGCCTGTCACTGAATTTGAAGATGATAATAACAGCACAGATAAGGTTGAAGGAGCCTGCAAGGAAGGCTGTCGCAAAGTATCCGAGATGCGGCAGGAGCAGCATCGGAAAGGCGATAGCGCCTATCAGGCCTCCGATATAGTCGAAGGAGAATATCGACGACAGCGTAAGGCGCAATTCCTTCCTGTCCTCCTCTATTATACGTGTCAGAAGAGGTATCTCAAGTCCGGCAAGAGTACCGATCAGGAGTATCTCAATGTACATCACTGCGTCGTAGGATTCAATATACAGGTTTGCAAGAAACAGTATAAGCGAACTCGTTCCGCCGATGACTCCTATACATATCTCCACTGTGGCAAAGCTGCTGAACAGCTCCTTCTTCACGAATTTTGAAAGAAAGGAACCTATGCCGAGCGCAAACATATAAAGGCCTATGGTGACAGAATACTGCAATGTGGAATCGCCTACAAGATAAGAACTGACAGCACTTATTATCAGCTCATAGACCATGGAACAGCCCGAGATAATAAGTGTTGTCAGCATCAGGATACGATAATTCTTCATATTCCCCTTACATTATCACTCCGCTGATAAGTATGGCGATACCGATAAAGATACCGGCTACCATGATACCGGCCGAGGTATTGCCCTTGCCGATCTCGCTGTTGAGCTCATACTTTCTGTTTATCAGCTTTACTGCAAGATATCCGAGCATGAAGAATACTACGCCTGCACAGAAATACAGTATGCTTCCTATGATACCGGTCAGCAGATCCTCCTCATGGAGAGCCTGTGCCGGAGTATAGACAGCGGCCTTGAGGAGTATTCCTACTCCTATATTGATTCCTGCGGAAACAAATCCGATCGCATTGTTGCCCTTCTTTATCTCCTCGGGGAAAGAACAGGGAATGATAAGATCAACAAAGTAATTTGCTGCTACCATAAGTATCACTCCGAGACATGAGTATATTGCTATTTCGATAAGATCCTTGTAAAAATCCATAATTACCTCCTGTTATTTACCGCTGCTCAGGCCGCCGCCGGACGAGCTTCTTGAGTAGATGCTGGCCTGTCTGACGCTGCTTGAATAGCTGCTGTATGTATCTGATGAAGAGAACGACATACTGTCACCGTCATATGAGCTGTAAGGCGATGACGAACTCTTGTATTTTCTGCTGTCGCTGTCATAGCCGCCCGAATAGTAGAAACGCCTGTAATACCTGTGTGCCCGGCTTGTGCCGTGGTAAGGCGTATTATCAGTCGTATAGGCGTATTTTCTGTTGGATACCTGAGCAAGAACCTCTCCGTCCTCTCCCTTGTATACCAGACAGTACTCCTTCTTGGTGAGGATGCCTATCGAGCCGTTCTCCGGATCTTCATCATCCTGCTGCACGACCTCTGTCTCACCCTCAATACCGTCTATGATCCATTTTGCCGCATCACCTACGGTGTAATACGAACCGACGCTGTATACCCTCGCCTTCTGTTTGTCCTCACCCGTTATCGAGGTAACATACGTAAAGCTTGAATTCTTATCAAGGGTTTTCCTGATAGTCGGTGTGAAGTGAATCGAACCGATCAGATCCGGAAGAAGGATGAACAAAGCGACTATTGCAAGTACTATAAGAGTCAGCCCCGCTGAACCCGCACCCGGCGCCTTGTATTCGGTATCATGACGGACAAAGTAGAATTCATCCTTGTCAAGGTAGTATCCCGTGCAGACCTCTGTCTCGTCATCCCACACCTCACGGGAAATGATCTTTTCCTCCGTGCTGTCCTCATACTCGTAAAACCGTGCCCTGTCGCCGTATGATACATCCACGGATCCCTCACAGGAGGTAACCACCTCAGTTCCCTGATCTACCAGATGATATCCGGCCGTACTCGTCATGACTGAGGCCTTCTTGCTTATCGAGTATTCATCATATATCTCGTCGACGCTGAGCCATGCCTCCGCACCACCCGATACAGGTATCATGCGGTATTCATCCCAGTACATACCGTCACTGGTATTCTTGTAGGTTATCCTGCCTGCGATGTGATACTCAGTTCCGTCAGCGTTTACTATATCACCGATGTTGAATTTCAATGTATTATCTCCCCCTTTGGTTTACATCGTTGCTATTAATTATATATTAAAAGAGGAAGATTGTCAAGTTTATTACCATGACATAAAAAGCCCTCACGGCCGTGACCATGAGGACTTTTCCACATATACCTGCAGTGATGTTGACAATTCAGACCGGAAGGCTGACATAGAAGGTATTGTAACCGTTCTCGCTCTCTGCCCATATCTTTCCGTCATGCTCACTCACTATGCTGTCGGCGATGGCAAGTCCGAGGCCGTAGCTCTGGCCGTCATTTCTCGCCTTGTCCACACGGTAGAAGCGCTTGAAGATATTGAGGCAGTCCTCCTTTGAAAGAGGTGTACCGTGACCTGAAACTGACAGCAGACAGCCTGAGGTCTGACGTTTCAGCCTGACTGTCACCTTTTCGTCGGGATCGGAGTATTTCAGCGCATTGTCAAGGAGTATCGACATAACCTGACGCAGCTTGTCCTTGTCGCCTTCGACAGTTATCCCACCTTCTATCTCTGTATCAAGCACCATATCGTTCTCGAAGAAGAGCGGCTCGAACGGCAGTATACTGTCGTTTATCAGCTTGCTGTAATCGATGCTGACGAACTTCTTCGGCGCCCTGTTGTTATCGAGCCTTGCAAGCTCGAGCAGACTTTCAACAAGTCCTCTCATGCGCTTTGACGTTGAGAGGATGTTTTTTATAAAGTCTTCCCTGTCGCTTTCCGAATAGCTCTTATCCGCCATCATCTCGGCATTTGTCATTATTACGGTGATAGGTGTTTTCAGCTCGTGGGAGGCATCCGCTATGAACTGCTTCTGCTCGTTCCATGTCTTCTCTACGGGCTTAGTCACCCACTTAGCAAGCAGCAGACTTATCAGAAAGATGACTGCATATCCGATAAGGCCGATAACGGCGGAGTTCGTGATAAGTCCTTTGAGCATCGCCTTCTCGCTCGATATATCGGCGAATACTATCGTCCTGTCCCTGCCTTTTTCCGCCTTCATATACCTGAGGTCATACTTTGAGAGTATACCGGTCTCCTTTGACTTTTCATCGACGGCGCTCACAAGTTCGTTCAGCAGGGACTCGTCCGTCAGGTCGAAGTAATCGCCTCCCGAGGCTTTTATGCTCCCGTCGGAGGAGATGTCTACCGTAAAGAACGGAAGGCGTATATTATCCGGCATATCGTCCGGCTTGTTCAGCGGCGCAGACATCATCGGACGGAATGCCATAGCCCGCATCATCTGTATGCTCTCACGCTCGATATTCTGCTTTGTCAGATGCAGTACAAGCCCGAATATCACGACGAACAGCACAGTTACGATAGCCATTATGACCGCAACGAATTTTATCCTCAGCCGTTTCAGCATTTCCCTTCACACTCCAGATGGTAGCCGAGTCTTCTTACAGCTTCGATACGCACATCCGAGCCGATGCTGACGAGCTTCTTCCTGAGAAATCCGACATATACCTCAACGTGGTTCTCAACGGCGTTGGAGTCATATCCCCATACCTTTGTAAGAAGAGTCTCCTTTGAGATATGGTTCGTTCCGGAGGTCATAAGCATACGCATGACTTCATATTCCCTTGCGGAGAGCCTTATGCTGTTCTCTCCGCATATCAGCGAAGCGGACTCCATATCGAGCCTTGTATTGCCGAAGACGAGCTCGTTGACCTGCGAGCCCTGTCTGCGGAGGAGGGCATTTACACAGGCAAGCAGCTCCCTTGCATCGAAGGGCTTCGTCAGGTAGTAATCCGCACCGGAATTGAGCCCCTGCACCTTGTCATCAACATCAGACCTGGCAGTCAGCATGAGTATCGGCGTGGTGATATGCCTCTCACGGACGCTTTTTGCGACCTGATAGCCGTTCTTTTTCGGCAGCATGATATCGAGTATTATAAGATCGTAGACATCGAGCATTGCGTACTGCTCACCGCTCTCGCCGTCGTATACCGCATCTGCCTCAAAGCCCTTTGACTCCAGCATCAGCTTCAGCGAATCGGCAAGCACCTTTTCATCCTCTATAATAAGTATCTTCAAAACGGCACCTCCTTAGTGCTTCATTATATTAATTATAATACAACACCCTGCTGAATTCAAGCTGAAAAAATGACAACTTTTCCCTGTTTCACATAACTTTCACTTTGGTTTAACAGACCTCACACCCTCTTTCAGCATCAATTCAGCGTCGGCAGTTATAATTAAAGCATAGAAGGGGAATTGATTATCTGAAAAGAGGTGATACTATGGATCTCAGACACGAAATAAAGCACGAGATCAACTACTCTGACATGATAACGATAAGACACAGACTAAGTACAGTCGCTTATCCTGATCCGCATACCATAGACGGCAAGTATTTCATACGCAGCCTTTACTTCGATAACCTCGCAGACAAGGCTCTTATGGAAAAGGTCAACGGTATGTGCAGAAGAGAAAAATTCCGTATCAGGTACTACAACGGCGACACCTCGGTCATACATCTTGAAAAGAAAAGCAAGATAGACCACCTCGGCAACAAGCAGAGCGCTCCGCTTACGGCAGAGCAGGCACAGAGCATTGTTGACGGAGATACAGAATGGATGCTCAGTTCAGAGTATCCGCTCATCAGAGAACTGTATTCAAAGATGCAGACTCAGGGTATCGCACCCAAAACCATCGTTGACTACACAAGAGAGCCGTTCATCTATCCGGCTGGAAATGTGCGTGTAACGCTCGACTACAACATAAGGAGCGGTATGAGATGCACGGATTTCCTGAAAACGGACTGTGTTACAGTTCCGGTATCGGATTCGATCATACTCGAAGTCAAGTGGGACGGTTTCCTGCCTGACATAATCAGAGATGCAGTTGCTCTTTCAGACAGGCGTGAGGGAGCATTCTCAAAATACGCAGCCTGCAGAATTTACGGATAATAAGGAGTTTTAATTATGACTTTCAGTGATATCTTCAAATCCAATTTTCTTGAGAACGTTACCAGCGTAAGCATACTTGATATGGCGCTCGCACTTGTTCTCGCATTCGGTCTCGGTATGTTCATCTTCCTCGTTTACAAGAAGACCTATTCGGGAGTAATGTACTCCTCAAGCTTCGGCACCACACTCGTTGCACTCACTATGATAACCACGGTGGTTATCCTCGCAGTTACAAGCAACGTCGTTCTTTCACTCGGTATGGTCGGCGCACTCTCTATCGTGCGTTTCCGTACAGCTATCAAGGAACCCCTTGATATCGCCTTCCTCTTCTGGTCTATCGCAGTAGGTATCGTGCTTGCAGCAGGCATGATCCCGCTCGCAGTTATCGGAAGCGTTATCATCGGCGTTATCCTCCTTGTATTCGTAAACCGCAAGGCACACAAGAACCCCTACATCGTAGTTATTCGCTGCGACGGCCATGACAGCGAGGCAAAGGCAAAGGCATTCCTCGAGGACAAGACTGAGAGATGCGTAGTCAAGAGCAAGACAGCTCAGAAGGGCGCAGTTGAGCTCAACATGGAGATCAGACTCAAGGACGACAACACCGATTTCGTAAATGCCCTTGCAGATATGGAGGGTGTCAGCAGCGCAGTTCTCGTAAGCTACAACGGCGATTATATGGGATAAGGACGTGATCTGATGTCAGCACACAAGAGCATAGATAAGATATGTGTCATCATTACTGTGATCACTCTGCTGATCTCAGTGATATTCTGCAACGGTCAGGCGTTAGGTATCGAAAAGACCGCTCATGCCACAGGATATGAGAACCGTCTCTTCGATAACAGCAAGGTACATACCTTCGATATAGTCATCAACGACTGGGACGGCTTCATCGAAAACTGCGAGAGTGAGGAGTACTCACCCTGCAATATCGTTATCGACGGCGAGGCTGTAAAGAACGTAGGTATCCGTGCCAAGGGAAACACCTCCCTCAGCTCCGTAAGGAACATGAACAGCAGCCGCTACAGCTTCAAGATAGAGTTTGACCAGTACGAGAACGGCAAGACCTATCACGGACTCGACAAGCTCTGCCTGAACAATATCATCCAGGATAATACCTACATGAAGGATTATCTTGCATACACACTCATGAACGATTTCGGCGTGGATTCGCCCCTCTGCAGCTACGTTTACATCACTGTGAACGGCGAGGACTGGGGACTGTATCTTGCAGTAGAGGCTATCGAGCATTCCTTCCTTGAAAGGAACTACGGCAGCGGCTACGGCGAGCTCTACAAGCCCGATTCCATGAGTTTCGGCGGCGGCGGTCCCGGAAACGGCAAGGATTTCAGCATGAGCGATTTCATGAACAAGAACAGTGAAGACAGCGAGAGCTCCGGCGACGAGAACAGCTTCTCCCCCGGCGGTTTCGGCGGCGGTATGCCTGATTTCGGCGGCGGCGACTTCGATCCTTCACAGTTCTTCGGCGGTGACGGTGAGATGCCCGATTTCGGCAGCTTCGATCCCTCACAGTTCGGCGACGGCGAGATGCCCGATTTCGGCGATTTCGATCCCTCCGAGATATTCGGCGGCGGAGACGGCGAAGGCAAGGGCGGATTCGGCGGTTTCGGCATGGGCAGCGACGATGTCAAGCTGAAGTATTCAGATGATGATATCGACAGCTACTCCAACATCTTCAACAACGCAAAGACCCTTGTTGATTATGCAGACAAGAAGAGACTCATCCGCTCACTCAAGGCTCTCCTTGAGCAGTCCGACCTTGAGAACACTGTCGATGTCGACGAGGTTATCCGCTACTTCGTAGTACATAATTTTCTCGTCAACGGTGACAGCTACACAGGTCAGATGATCCACAACTACTACCTCTATGAAGAGGACGGCCAGCTCTCAATGATCCCCTGGGACTATAATCTTGCCTACGGTTCATTCATGGGCGGCAAGGCTTCCTCATCAGTCAACTCACCCATAGATACTCCCGTGTCAAACGGTATGAGCGACAGGCCCATGGTATCATGGATATTCGACAACGAGGAGTACACAGAGCTTTATCACCAGCTTTTCAGCGAATTCATCGACAGCGTTGACTTTGAGAAGATGATCTCGGAGACAGCTGCAATGATCGACAAGTACGTTGAAAAGGATCCCACAAAGTTCTGTACATACGAAGACTTCAAAACAGGCGTGGAAGCCATCACAAAGTTCTGCACTCTCCGTGAAGAGAGCGTAAGCGGACAGCTTGAAGGCACCATCCCCTCAACAACCGAAGGTCAGAAGGCAGACAGCTCCGCACTTATCGACTGCGGCGACCTGAACACCTCTGACATGGGTTCAATGAACAACGGCGGAGGCGGCTTCGGCGGTTTCGGCGGCAGGAACGGCAAGGACGCTGAGAGCAGCGCAACGATCAGCACTGACAAATCCGGCAAGAGCGGTTCTTCCTCTGATAAGCCCAGGAGTTCTTCCGGCAGGACCAAGAGCAGCACTTCATCCGGCAGTTCAAATACCGGAAGCGGCGCAAAGGCAACAAATATGTCATCTCTTTCGGGAACGAGCGGTATAAAGGTAACGACACTGTCAGAGCGCTCCGGCAGAGGACCGTCCGGCGGTCAGCCTCCCGAGGGCTTCGATCCCGGCAATATACCTGATTTCGGCGGCGAGATGCCCGGCGGCTTCGGCTCAGGCAGCAGACCCGGCGGCAGTGATGAAGATGCTCAGGCTGAAACAAAGCCCGAGAACAATGATATCCCCGGCGACGATGCAGCCGTAACAGAAGACGGGACATCAGCAGACAGTTCTGCTCCGGCAGAGATCGGACAGCAGGGCGGAAATCCCGGCAGACCCGGCGGCTCAGGAGACGGCAGCAGACCCTCCATGGGAGATTTCCCCGGTATGGGCGGCGCTGCACAGAACAATACAGCAGCATATATACTGCTCGGAGCTTCTGCACTCGTGCTTCTTGCAGGTCTCGGCTTTGCTGCGAAATTCAGAAGATAATACTCCTCCCCTAATTGATTGCTAAATGATACAGCGGTATGCTTCCTGATCCGGGCATACCGCTGTATTGCTTTTTCCGGACAGTTCCTGTATAATGAGTATAACTGTCATTTCTGAGCGCACCTGAGTATCAGAACGTAACATGATAAATAAGTATACGGAGGTTTCATATGGGCGCATTTCTTCTTGCCATAATATATCTTGCTTTTGTCAGTCTCGGGCTGCCGGATTCCCTTCTCGGCTCCGGCTGGCCGGCAATGCAGAAGGACTTCGGCGTACCTTCTTCATATGCAGGGTATGTGTCGATGTCGATATCGTTCATGACGATAATCTCGGCGCTTATCGCCCCTTCAGTCATTAAAAGGATACGGACACAGTGGATCCTGGTCTTCTCTGTTCTCCTGACTGTTGTGGGATTAGCAGGCTTTTCATGTTCGACCTCTTACGCTATGCTCTTCATCTTCGTCGTGCCCTACGGTCTCGGCGCAGGTTCTGTTGATTCGGCACTCAACAACTATGTTGCAAAGCACTATTCTTCATCTGTAATGAATTTCCTCCATTGCTTCTACGGTGTCGGTGCTGTGATAAGCCCGTATATCATGTCGCTTGCCCTTGCAAAGGCTCACTGGAACGAAGGTTACCGCTGGACGGCTTATATACAGGCCTGCATAATGCTTATCTGTCTGCTTTCAGTACCTCTTTGGAAGAAAAACACTGATGCGGAAGATGAAACGAGCCATGACAGTGCAGGTATCCGTGAAGCTCTGAAGATCGGAGGAGTTATCCCGACGCTCATAGGATTCTTCGCCTACTGCTCCGGCGAAGCGACTTGCTTTCTCTGGACTTCAAGCTATTTCATCGGAACAAATGATATCTCAGCTAAGACCGCTGCGGCATTCGGCTCTCTCATATTCGGCGGACTTATGCTCGGAAGACTGATATCCGCATTCATATCCGACAAGCTCGGTGACAGGCTGCTTATCCGCATAGGCATAGCTGTTGAAGCAGCAGGCATACTGCTGATAATGCTACCGGCTGAGAGCTTTATACCTGCGGCAGCGGGATTCGTCATAACAGGCATCGGAATGGGGCCTGTGTATCCCGCCATACAGCACATGGCTCCCGTCAACTTCGGAAGGAAGAACAGTGCAGCGGTGATAGGGCTTCAAATGGCCTCCGCCTATATCGGGAGCACCTTCATGCCTATGGTATTCGGACATATACAGCAGACCGCAGGAATATGGATAATGCCGCTGTATCTTGCGTTATTTGCAGTGCTCAACATCAGTATGCTCGAATATGCATACAGATGCATCAGGGAAAACAAAGCAGCACAGAGCGCTCAGACCATATAACCCGATCACAGTTCAGCTCTCCTTTTCATTTCACACAGCCGACACATAACATGACCGGGATTCCACATTTCCGCCATGATATTCCACTTTCACTCCATTTACATTACAAACAGCTGCGGTATAATACAATCATAGAAACAAACCCACACCTGAAAAAAAGGAGAGTTATTATGAAAAAGAAATATATCGCACTTATACTTGCAGCTGTTACAGCTTCATCGATGACCGGATGCGGAAACAATACCGCAGCAGAAAACAATACTCCCGTATCATACAAGAACTCCTCCCCTGCTGTTCCGGCAGAAAATGATACTGCTTCACTGGTTCAGCTTTCTGACAGTGCAGGATCTGAAGACGAACTCTATACAAAGCGCGATCTTGAACAGACAGCCGACACAAGCGAAGCAAGGAGCATCACTGTATCTGACGGCAAGACCGTCGACATCACAGAGGAAGGCGTATATACCGTAAACGGAACAGCGGAGAACTGCACCATAAGAGTCGAGGCAGACGATAACGCTAAAGTGCAGCTCGTCCTCGACGGCGTAAGCATCACAAACACCGATGCTCCGGCCATATATGTTGTTTCGGCAGACAAGGTGTTCGTTACGACGACAGACAGCGAGAGCAGTCTCACAGTAAGCGGACAGTTCACCGCTGACGGTGACACAAACACCGACGCTGTCATCTACTCAAAGGAAGACCTTGTACTCAACGGCACAGGCACGCTGAATGTCACTTCATACTACGGCAACGGCATAACCTCCAAGGACGATATGAAGATAACAGGCGGAACATACAATGTGAAGTCTGACCTGGATGCCTTTGAAGCAAACGACTCCATCTCCGTAAGCGACGGAACATTTGATATCATCTCAAACAAGGACGGCTTCCACTGCGAGAATGACGAAGCTGAGGGTACAATAACAATCTCAGGCGGCACATTCACTATAAGCGGTGCAAGCGACGGCATACAGGCCTGCGCTCTCTTACAGATAGACGGCGGCAATATCAGTATCACAGGTTCAGAAGGACTTGAAGCGACATATGTGCTTATCAATGACGGTGATATCGATATCTATGCAACAGATGACGGCATCAACGCCTCAGCAGGCTCGGCTTCATACGAAACAGCCGTTGAGATAAACGGCGGCAATATCAGTGTTGAAGTAGGTCAGGGCGATACGGACGCTGTCGACTCAAACGGCTCGATCTATGTGAACGGCGGTACGATAAATGTTACTGCACAGATGTCCTCCTTTGACTACGACAGGACTGCTGAATTCAACGGCGGTACTATCATCATCAACGGCACAGAGGTCTCCGAGATACCGCAGAGCATGATGGGCGGCGGTATGCACGGCGGCATGGGCGGTAATATGAACGGCTTCGGCGGCGGCAGAGGCGGCAGGTTCTGAGCAGTTCAATTAATCAGCACATCATAAAGGAGTGAGAGGGATGAAAAACAAGATACACCCGATACAGACAGTCAGAACGATAATACAGCTCATATCATTTGTGACCGTACCGGCACTGTTTATAACAGTATTCTCCTCGATCGGAGGTATAATTACCTCTGTCATCAGCGGCAGCTTTGTACTGAACGAGAATCTCGGCAGGATCATACTTGTGCTTGCGGTATTCCTTGTCACTCTTCTGTTCGGCCGTTATTTCTGCGGATTCATCTGCTCCTTCGGTACGATGCAGGATCTTCTGAACGCCGTGGGCAAGCTTATACCGTACAAAGTTAAGATCTCAGAAAAGGCTGATAAATACCTCAAGCTGCTGAAATATGCCGTACTTGCATTTGTTGCAACAGGTGTCTGGGGCTTCTCTGTTACAGGCGATTCTCTCTGGAGCCCCTGGACGGTATTCGGTATATACACCTCACTCAGCGCCTGGAGCAGCCTTGAATACTTCCTTACTCTCGGCGGATTGCTTCTTCTGCTGATAGTCATCGGATCACTGTTCATAGAGAGGTTCTTCTGCAAATACCTCTGCCCCCTCGGTGCGATATTCTCCCTGCTTTCAAGGACGAGACTGTATCCCGTAAAGCGTAAGTCTGGAAAATGCGGGAACTGCAGGCTGTGCACCTCGAAATGCGCTATGTCAATACCGCTTCACAGGTATGACGAGGTATCATCCGGCGAATGTATCAACTGCATGAAATGCGCTGAGAACTGCCCGAAGGATAATATCTCAGCAGATACGCTCCCGGCTATCACAGGCGTTCTTGCAGCCGCAGCAATTGCAGGGCTCTTCTATGCAGGAGCGTTCACCTTCGTCCCGAAGGCGGCAGCGGACAATGATACAGGTGCAGCAGTCGTTGAAGAGACCACAGCTGCCGAAGAAACCTTATCTGCCGGAGAGCAGACAGTTATAGGCGAAACCGCTGCTGTCAGAGAGACTGAGAAAGCCGAAGAGACAGAAGCAGTCACAGAGACGATCACTGCCGAAGATATCGGGATACCCGCCGGCAAATACGAAGACGGTGTCTACACCGGAACGGGAACCGGATTCCGCGGCGAGACCAAGGTAACGGTAACGGTCGAAAACGGTGAGATAACCGATATTACAGTAAACTCCTGCCAGGACGACAAGCAGTTTTTCAGCAGTGCGGAAAGCGGAGTGATATCTGAGATACTTCAGTCACAGGATACGGATGTTGACGCAGTCAGCGGAGCGACATTCAGCAGCAACGGCATAAAGGAGGCTGTCGCAGACGCTCTCGGTATCGAATTCACAAATCCGAACAGTACAGCAGAAAAAGGTCACGGCGGCAGGCATTCACACTGAAATAAAGGCGCTCTTTACAAAAGGGCGCTTTTAATGTATAATAATTACAATAATACTGCGGAGGTGCGCCATGCCCAAGATACTTATCGCCGATGATGAACCCAATATAGTTACCCTCATAAGCCGTTACGCTCAGCATGAGGGCTATGATGTAACAGCCGTTTCCGACGGAAGACAGGCGATAGATGCCTGTGCCGGCGAGGACTTTGATATCATAATAATGGACGTTATGATGCCGGATACTGACGGGTTTACTGCCTGCAAGAAGATAAAGGAATCCAAAGATATCCCGGTCATCATGCTTTCCGCAAGAGGTACGGAGTTTGATAAGCTCTTCGGCTTTGAAGTAGGCGTTGATGATTACGTTACAAAGCCGTTCTCCCCTATGGAGCTGATGGCACGTATCAAGGTCATACTCAGCCACAGAAAAGAGACAGCGCAGTCATCAGAGCCGAGAATGATCAGAACAGGCGGCATAACTATAGATACCTACGGCATGACTGTCGAGGTCAACGGAGAAAAGATCGATCTCACAGCTAAGGAATACTCTATCCTGCTGCTTCTTGTGCAGAACAAGGGTATCGTGCTGTCCCGTGACAGGATACTGAATGAAGTCTGGGGCTACGACAGCTTCGGCGTTGACAGGACTGTTGACTGGCAGATAAAGCTGCTGAGGAGCAAGCTCGGAGACTGCCGTGACTGTATCCGGACGATACGAGGGGTGGGATATAAATTTGAAACATAAAACAACGACTTTCCAGCGTAAGCTGCTGAGCTATTTCATATTCTTCACTGCCGTTATCTTTGCCGTGCTCTGGCTTTTGCAGACCGTTTTTTTACAGCGCTTCTATAACGGCATGATCATAAGAAATACAATATCCGCTGCCGACAAGATAACTTCGCAGAGCGATACAAGCAGTATAACAGAATATATAGACGAGCTCTCACGTGATAATTCAGTGCTCGTTTTTGTTACAGATACAAACGGTGAAATCCTTTACAGTTCCGATGAATACAAGCAGGTACACAAAAACAGGAACAACGGGCAGAACTTCAGAAGGAATTCCAGGAACGACCGCGGACATTACAGGGAGCTGCCCGGGAACTATGACGAGTTCCTGAAAAAGCTTGCCGAATCAGACAGTCATGAAGCCGGATTGCAGACAAACGGAATGTATATCTACGGAAGATATATCAGCTTCTATGGCTGCGATGACAAAGCTGTGCTGTATATCGGAACGACACTCAACGCCGTAGGCTCGACTGCCAGAATAATACGTATACAGCTTCTGTGGGTAACGCTCCTGTCTGTTATCATCGGCTTTGTACTTGCGTGGTTCATGTCAAGGAGCTTTTCACGCCCCGTTGCTCAGCTTACAGAGAAAGCCCACAGACTCGGCGAAGAAGTCGATTCTCTTCCCTCCTGTGAGGGCTTCTGCTCGGAGCTTGACGAGCTTAATGCCACGCTCGACAACACAGCGGATAAGCTCCGGAGATCGCAGGAGTTCCAGAATGAGCTGCTCGCAAATGTCTCCCACGACCTGCGTACTCCGCTGACTATGATAAAGGGCTATGCCGAAATGATAAGAGACATTTCCCGCACGGACGAAAAGCAGTGTGCAGAGGACGTTGCGGTAATAGTTGAGGAGACCGACAGACTGACATCTCTCGTCAATGAGATACTTGAATACTCAGAGCTGCAGATGACGGATGCAGAGCTTGCAATGAGCGATGTTGACCTCAGTGAGATCGTTGCCTCAGTTACAGACAGCTTTGAGAATCTTTATTCAAAGGACGGCTTTGTCTTCGAGCGCAGTATTGAAGACAGCATCCATATCAGCGGCAACGCTTCCCGTCTGCAAAGAGCAGTTTATAACCTGATGGACAATGCTGTGCGTCACGCCGGCGTGAACAAGTGGATAGGCGTAACGCTGAAGGCAGATGATAAGACTGTTATCGAGATCGCCGACCACGGCGAAGGTATAGTGCCCGAAGAGCTTGAAAGGATATGGGACAAATACTATACCAGCCGCCAGCGCCGTGGCAAGGGCGTTTCGGGGCTCGGTCTTGCTATCGTAAAGCAGACAGTCGCGCTCCACAACGGAAAATGCGAAGCTGAATCCGAAGTCGGAAAAGGCAGTGTTTTCAGGATAATACTTGACTTAAAGAAGTAGTTTTCTTATTGGATATAGGGCAAGGGCAGCTGTAATGGCTGCCCTTAAGCTTGTCATATAGTATTGCTTTTCAATCTCTGACGTGAGAATTTCCTTTAGCGAAATCCATAAACAGTGCTATGACAGCTTGTAAGACATAGCATGGTAAAACAAATCTTCCACATACTGTCAATCATCATAAGAGGAATACCCCGCAGCCTCTGCAGCAGTCTCATCGTCCGCATACTGCTGCGCTGCGAGACTGTATACGCTTACTTTCTCCGCGGGATCATTCCTGAGTTCTTCTGCGGTCACGAATATTACCAGCGGCTCACGTCCTCCTCTCAGTTCATAAGGGATACCGAGGCTTTCAAGCTTGCGTGCAGTCTCATTCGCCATATATTGTTGATAAGCCCTGCAGGCGCTGATGTAGTTAGCGGGACTTGCTGAATTGTCCGCTGCTAAATCAGCCTCAAGCTTATCCCTGAGAAATTCGCCGTTCACAATATACTTGTCCAGAAGCTCTCCGTACTGAGCAACTCTTTCATCATACCACTGCTTTGACCATTTCTCGCCGTCAGGAGCACCTGTCGTATAAAGCGCTTCGCCGTATTTCAGATACTCACCTTCCTTAATTAGTGACTGCATCATCTGACTGCGCACCCAGCCTTCATCGTAGTCCTTCATGTGCTGAGCAATAGTCTTTCCGTTGTATACATAGTTCTCGTCTGTCTCAAAAGACGGTGATACCGCTATCAGCGTATCACTGCCATTCTGCTCCTTTAACACCTCATATAGGGAATAGGATACCGTTATGCCGTTCCAGCCGATCATAGCAGCATCTTCAGCGTCTGCTCCGGTCCTGCTGTATATCACCTCCGGCTGCTTCGGTGCTGTTGCCTTTGGTGCTTCTGTAGTCCTTGCAGCAGGCTCGGTGTTCCTTGCTGACGCTGTAGTCTTGCCTGCTTTTTCTGTTCTCGCAGCAGCCGTCGTGCCGTGTTCTGCCTGATCAGCTTTTTCCGATACAGGCTTATTATCAGCGGCTGACGCTTCCTGCACAGCAGAGCTGTCTGTCGCTTCCGTCGCTGATGCAGGCTTTTCCTCGGAGGTGTTCTTCTCTGCTGCCTCTGTACTTTCCTCGTCATAGGCAGTGACTTCTGTTTTTGTTTCAGTATCCTTTGACACCTTGTCTGTAGCAAGTGCGGTCACGGCAGTATCTGTCGGCTGTTCCGCAGCTATCTCCTGTCCCGGAGGCAGGCCCGGTATCTCATTGAGGCCTTTATGCAAGTGCGCCCCGACAACCGCAGTGATACACAGACAAACTGCAGCCGGTACAGCAAATGTAAGTATACGCTTTAGTCCTGACCTGTTCCTACGGTACTTATCACGTCTTGATATAACGCTTCTGAACATCTCTTCGTCATTCTTCATACTCAAAACCTCTCCTTTCCAGTTCGGTCTTCAAAGCCTTTCTTGCGTTATACAGAAGCGTTTCTATCTGCCGTTTTGATTTCTTCATGATTACAGCAGCCTCCGCATTGCTGAACCCCTCGAAGTAGGAGAGGTAGAGCACCTGACGGTATTCGGCTTTCAGGCTGTGTAAAGCCTGATGCACTATGCGCTTCTGTTCGCTTCTGATATAGCTGCCTTCGAGGTCCTGCTCGTCGGCAAGGTGTTCCTGCTCACCAAGCGGGACGATGCTCACTTTAGCATGCTTCCGGAGATACTTTGCAGTAATGTTCCTGCCGATAGCATAGAGCCAGGTCTTGAATGAGCTTTTCTCCGAGAACGCCGGACAGCGTATCGCCAGCTCCGCAAAAGTATCCTCGGCAAGTTCCTCTGCCGTCCGGATGTTCTGCACGAAGCTGTTGAGATATAATATAAGCCCTTTCCGATATCCGCTAATTATCTCATGAAGCCCTTCATCATCGCCTGCAAGGTAACGGCGGTAGCTACCTGCACCGTTATCCATCCGGGGTTCCCTCCTTTCAAGGGCTCTGTGATGCCCTTTCACTTATTAGTACCTTGTCAGAGAAAAAACTCAAAGTGTTTCTGATTATTTTTATTATACAGCAGGCGAAATCAACCGTACCCTGCATTCCTCTTATTTCGCTAATCTGTAGAAGGCGTTGATTGCAGCTTCCTGCTTGAATCAGTTTTTAACAGACTGAGGCAGCCGAGCATAGCTGCCGCTTCCGTTCGTTTCAGCCAGATGCTCCTGTCCATGATGAGGGCGGCTGCCAGTGCGCCGGCGCAGAGGCAGAAGAGCCATATTATCCAGAAGTACCGCTCTCTGAACAGCTCCCGGTATCTCTCTCCGGCCGCAATATATAATCCTGCGAGGAATACGGCGACGATGCCGGCGCTGCGAAGCCTTTCCTTCCGTTTCATACTGCGGAGGAGTGCTGTCCAGACCGTGAACATAATGCAGAGTACAAAGGCGGCTATGCTGCCCGAGGGGATCCCTGCATATCCGCCGGCAAGCAGCAGGAGAAGCAGGGAAAGCGGCAGGGTGTTGATGATGTCATAATACTTCTTCATTCTCCCAGCGCCTCCCTCAGATCGCAGAAGGGTGATATCCGTATGATATCTGCGCCCTTGTGGCCGGAAAGATCGGGAAGGTCATTTTCGCTGTCACTGATATAGCACAGGACCGTATGCAGGCCGTTATCTCCAAGGGCTTTCAGCAGAAGGGCTGTATCGGTATCCCATGACGACAGTATCAGGAATACCATGGAGCTTTCAAGGATATCCCTTCTCTGCATCACGGAGCCGTACAGGAGCTGATGACTGTTCCTTGCAGTGAAGCTTATATCCGAGACAAAGCCGTAGAACTCCTCGAACTTCTGTGTGTTGTCCGCCGTAAGGCGTATCAGCCCGTCGGCCAGGTGATATTCAGCGGCACAGATATTGTTCCGGCTGAAGTAGTAAGCAAGGGCAAGCACTGTCTCGAGTATCTTGTTCTCCGGCGGCAGGAAGTCCGCCTGATCGGTGCTGTATCTGTATGTGTCGGTTATGATAGCTATTTCCTGATGGTTCGAGCCTGTATGGAGCCTTGTCATAAGGCTGCCGGTCCTTGCGGACTGATTCCAGTTTATGAATCTGCGGTCATCTCCGGGGATGTATTCCCGGCTCAGCACATCCGGCTCTGACCTGCTGAGAGAGGATTCCCTCACCGCATCGGACAGCTCGATACCGCCGAGAGTATCAGTCTTCACCAGCTGCGGCCTGACAACGGCATGGATATGCTCACGGTTTTTGTACCTTATCCTGAAAATGCGGAAGAAATCCTGTATCTCTATCTCCTTGACACCCACATCATATTCGCCCCTGTATTTGCATATCAGCTTTGTCTCCTTCTGTATCCTTGTATCCGGTCTCAGTTCGTATTCCGTCCTGTCATCCAGGTCTGTGATAGCGGAGAAGGAGGAGAAGAAGCGTACTCTTATGCCGACGAACTGGAGCGGATATTCGTTTACCAGTATGAAGCGGTAGCGGACAGGCTCATTTACCGGAACAAAGCGCTGTTCGAGCTCCTGATAGATGTGGAAAAGCGAGTATACCGCTATAAGGTAAATGACGGAGACAACGGGGACAAGTGTAAGGAGGGCGAAGAAGCCATAGGTCACAGGGCCGCCCTTAAAGCTGATACCAACGATCGACAGCACCCAGAGGCAGAACCATATTATTCTGTTTCTTTTCATGTTCGTTCCTTTTATCGCTCAGTGAGCAGGCCGTTATGTTACATCGGTATCTTTGTTTTGCGGATCAGCTTTCTGAGTATGTCGTCCTTGTCTTCCTT
The DNA here is from genome assembly GCA_017620025.1 of Ruminococcus sp. Lineage (GTDB taxonomy): Bacteria > Bacillota > Clostridia > Oscillospirales > Ruminococcaceae > Ruminococcus. The sequence continues at coordinate 8,562 of JAFZRF010000002.1, read as the reverse complement.
TGCTATCTTTGCCTCGGGAGTGAGTGTGAGCCTGTGTCCGAGAACGAAGGGGGCGACCGACTTCACATCATCGGGCTTTACAAAGTCGCGTCCCTCCATGAATGCTCTTGCCTGTGAAGCCCTGACGAGAGCCAGTACGGCGCGCGGGCTTGCCCCGAGTACGAAACGCTCCTCGTTCCTTGTCATCTCAGCGATATCCCTCGCATACCTGATGACCTCGTCCTTTATGGCGACACCGGCGACCTGCTCTTTTATCCTTACGACTTCCTCCGAGGTGATGATGCTTTCGACCTTCTCAACAGTCTTTCCGGTGAGCATATTCCTCGTCATGCGAAGCTCCTCGGATTCTCCGGGATAGTCAATGGTTATCTTCATCATAAAGCGGTCTATCTGCGCTTCGGGCAGAGGATAGGTGCCCATGAACTCAACGGGGTTCTGGGTGGCTATGACCATAAAGGGCTCGGGCAGCCTGTGCTTTACGCCGCCTACTGTGGTCTGCCCCTCTGCCATCGCTTCAAGAAGGCTTGCCTGCGTTTTCGGGGAGGTGCGGTTTATCTCGTCTGCGAGCACTATCTGGTGCATTATCGCCCCCTCACGGTACTCGAACTCGCCTGTCTTCATGTTGAATACCTCTGTTCCCATGACGTCGGTTGGAAGAGTATCGGGAGTGAACTGTATCCTTCCGAAATCGCAGTCCACCGACCTTGCGAGAGTCGAGGCAAGAGTGGTCTTGCCGACACCGGGTATGCCCTCAAGGAGGATATGTCCGCCGGCGAAAAGGCATATCAGCAGGTTCTCAATAGTTTCTTCTTTTCCTGTAAAGTATTCGCTTATGTGTTTTTTCAGTTTGTTTATCATTCTCTGTGCCTCCCGGTATCTGGATTTAGTAATGCTTTGCATTCATTATAGCATAGATATGCGGTGTTGTAAATACCGGCATTATGTGCGCAGTTAAGGCTGCTATAGCTGATAAGAAGTAATTCAGGATACTAAGCGGCACGATATTCACGTTAATGTGTTTATCTGAATAAAACAACAGAGTCCTCATAGCATCGGCTGTGAGGACTTTTTTGTTTCAGAAAAATTCTTTTGTGTGAAATAAGCGGTATAAGCAGTAAATCAGTTTATCTCAGTCATCATTTTTCAGCAGATACCTGTTGCTTACTACCTTCATACTCAGTTCAGCACCGATATTGCTGCTGAAGACAGGCTCAGTGGGACGTATAACGATGCCCTCCTTTTTGCCGCCGTTAGGGTAGCTGCCTTCTGCTCGTTCAAGCAGAGCCTCTACTGTCGGGTATTTCGCTGGCAGATCGGTATCGATCTCTTCTATCGGTACAGTAGTGAACTCCAGTTCCTTGCATACTTCAAGCATTCTGTCAAGACCGACACGCCTGCCGTTCTCCATTACGGTAAAAACATACCACTCCGGCCTTTTGAGCTTCAGGCGGTTCTGCTGTATGCCCGGAGCGCAAAGCTCGCCCTGTACGGTAAGCTCCTTCAAGCCTTCTTTTTCAGCGAACGCCTTGAGTTTCTCCTTATAGCCGCGCTCGTTGACGAGCTTGTAGAAACCGCTGTTGCCGTCGTCCTTGTACTCGTAGTTATGACCGGTAACGTGGATACCGTCCTCGTCTATGCTTATCGAATGGGAACTGCCGTCCATTTTGGTGCTGATGTAGTATTCCAGTCCTGCAAACTCCTTTATGAGTCCGGGATCAGCCTGCACTCTTGTTTCATCAGTTTTCGGGATGCTTCTCGGCAGATCACCTATGACGGTACCTCCCGAAGTTGCACGTTCCTCTGTTTCCCACTTGCGGACTCCGAGTATCATGGTAACATCTGCTCCGGGTTCTGCATCAGCCGGTATTTCCGGGAACTGACTGACAGGCAGAAGAAGTCCCTGCGATACCTGTCCGCGGAATTTCTGAGTTTTCAGACGGAAGCCTTCACCCATGATCTCGGTGTTCTTATAACTCGACGCCCTCATGAATTCGTACTCGGGACGTATGGGAAGAAAACTGTCTATCTCATAATAAACAGCCAGGTCCATAGGCTTGAACTGTCCCTTGTTAACCACGCACTGCCAGCCAAGCACATAAGCCAGCTCTATCCTGTCAGCGCCTTCGATAGGCTCTATCTTCCATATTCTTTGAATACTTGCTAATTTTCTGCTCATTTTCTCCTCCTTTGTATTTATTGGTTTCGTGAGAATTCCCGCTGGAAGGCTCGAACTTCCATTATCGGATTCAAAGACCGATGTCCTGCCCATTAGACGAAACGGAATGGTGCCTCCGGCAAGAGTTGAACTTGCGACGCCAGATTCTTCAGACCTGCGCTCTACCGACTGAGCTACAGAGGCATATGCAGAGACTGTGACAGGAGTTGAACCTGCGCTCATGGAGTTGCAGTCCATTGCCTTTCCACTTGGCTACACAGTCATAATTGTGTATGTGTTACATTTGATACCACTGCCGTGAGCGAGAGCAGAGTAACATTTTCGTACAAAGTAAGCGAGCTGCGAATGTCAACGCGGACGGGGGCACAGGCTCTGCGCTGGTTCCCGCTGAAAGAATCGAACTTACATCTTCTGCGTCAGAAGCAGATGTCCTACCATTAGACGAAGCGGAAGTGAATTCCCGTTGAGAGAGTCGAACTCCCGTTACCTGTGTCAGAAACAGGCGTCCTGCCATTAGACGAAACGGAATCATTGTTTCCCGCCCTGAACGGGCGGGAGTATTCAATTTGTTATTATGATCTTATCGATAGGCACATCAAGGATATGTGCCAGTATGACCATGTTGTCGATGGAGGGCATAGCGTCTCCTCTCATCCATTTGAATATCGCCTGCGGAGTATTGAACCCGCATATGTTCTGTACATCGGATACCTTCAGCCCTTTTGTCTTGATAAGCGCTTTTATGTTAGCGCCTGTTGCTGCCATATCGATAGTCGGAGCTGTTACCGGCATAAAAATAACCACCTTTCTGAATAGAATAATAAAACCGTCTGTGAGAGTACATACTGCACACAGACGGCTCTGTTCTATCAGAAGATGGTTTACAATGTAACACTATCTCTGCTCACCCTTTCCGGGCAACCGAACAAGCATACCTGTGTCTTGTGTGCAGCACAACTGAGCCATTCTCTCCCTGCTGGAAAAAACAGCTTGACTGCTGATAATTAATATCAAACATTTTTGCAGACATAGCGGTAAGCTTGCTTATAACAGTGTTCATTGTTTTCACCCTTTCGTTAGCTGGATTGCGGGAGTTTTCCCGTGCTTTGTGTCCATTATATCACGACTTTCCAAAAATGTCAAGTAAACCTGTGGTATATTTTTTACAGGCAGGGTATTCTCTATGCAAAAAGTCCTCACAGTTCGCTGTGAGGACTAATGGATTATCGTATTTCTTCTCCGCTGTGCAAGGCAATAAGCTTATCGCCCATGATGCTCTTCATCAGTTCAAATGCAGGGATACCCGTACAGTGACCGCTGTAAAAAACGGTATCAAGCCCGGAAAGCTCCTGTGCCGTCTGAATGATGACCGCCTTTTCTTCCTCGGTATGCTCACTTTCCTTTTTCATCATGTGGAATCCTGTGATAACGTAATCGGGAGCATTTCCGAATATCGCCTTGTACCGGTCGAGGATGTTGAGTATACCGTTATGGGAGCAGCCCGAAAGCAGCCAGTGCTTACCGTCCTGCTTAATAACGAGGCACTGCTCGTGTGCAAAATCATCGGGGACCTGTATGCCGTTTTCCATACGTGAAAGCTTACGGTTGCCCTGCGGATAACACCGTCTGCCGGTGATACCGCTGAACAGGAGCAGCTCGTCATCGAGCTGAACATCTCCGTCAATAAGGCGGACATCCGGCAGGCTGAGTATAGCCTTGTCTATACCGATGTAGCGTTCACCGTTGTAGTGCGGTTCGGCGGCCGACTTCTGCATTACTATCTGTGCGGTACGGTTTATCTGTGAGAACGGCAGGATACCTCCCGAGTGGTCGTAGTGCCCGTGACTGAGTATCACCGTATCGACTGCGGAAAGGTCAATTTCGAGGACTTCCGCATTCTTTACCACTGCGTCAGTCTGTCCGGTATCAAGAAGGAGCTTATGCCGTTCTGTCTCAATATAGAGTGAAAGTCCGTGCTCTGCGATACAGCCCTCATGTCCGCAGGTGTTCTCTACAAGCGTTACTATTCTCATCAGTGATTACCGCAGCTGTGGCTGCCGCAGCCATGATCACCGCAGGAATGTCCCTCGCCGTGTTCATGGTGGTGGTCGCAGGTGGGATTGGAGTTCTGCTCAAGCGTCTGTGTGAGAAAAGCCGAAACAGCATCATCGGCACTTCCTGTATTTCCGCCGTAGAGAGCAATTCCAGCCTCCTGCATAGCCATCTGGGCTCCGCCGCCGATACCTCCGCAGATCAGAACATCGACCTGAGCGTTCTTCAGGAAACCTGCAAGTGCTCCGTGACCTGCACCGTATGTTCCGACTACCTGCTCATTGATTATCTTGCCGTCGGCAACGTCGTAGAGCTTGAACTGCTCGGTTCTGCCGAAGTGCTGGAATATCTGTCCGTTTTCGTAAGTTACTGCAATTCTCATGATCGTGCTTCCTTTCTGAATTATCTCAATTATACTGCGATTTACGACTTATGTCAATAATAATCCTGATATTTCCGGATGCTGATTCACTTGAAATGTGATTATCTTCCTTTAACGTCAACTGTCAGGCAATGCTTTTTTTCGGTTTGCGGAACATTATAACCACGGATGTGCTTTTCTGTCTGGTGTCTGGAAAAAAATAACAGCCACAAAGTTAGATTCACTGTGGCCGTTACTTCAGTAATTCCGTTTATAGATTCTCCCTGATAAAATCCGCAAAGCTTATCTCCTCGCCTACTGCATTATTAGTGTAGTAAGCAAGAATGAGAGAAGCGTCAGCGGAATCGACTCTTCCGTCTCCGTTGACATCGGCAAGAAATTTTGACAGTGCAGGTTCAGCACCTGTGGCTATCCTTGCATATTCAAGAAGCACCTCAGAAGCATCAGAGGCGTCTATAAGTCCGTCGCGGTTTACATCTCCGGGAGTCTCCACAGATACAGGCGGTTCGGTGACGGGCTCTGTAGGCGTTTCAGAAGGAGCTGTCGTTGCTTCTGCTGATGTAACTGCGGGAGCTGTCTCAGTCGCTGCAGGTATAGTTGTGGTTGCAGCAGATGCGGGCTCAGTCGTTGTAGCTGCCGGCATTGTAGTTGTGGGAATGGGCTCAGTTGTTGTGGCAACAGGCTCTGTAGTTGTGACCGGCTCTTCCGGCACGTCCTCAACCTTTACTATCTGCCACTTCTGCTCCGGAGTCTTGTTATCGGGATTGAGTACAACCTTTCCGTCCTTCTCAGAAACGCAGCGCTGTACAGAGAGAAGAGGGTAGATAGTATACGTATCATCAAGATTCAGTCTGAGCTGGAATGACTGTGCCGTAGGATAGCCTGTCTCACGATAAAGCTCTACGATATTATTATTCCAGTCCCTGTTATTATTGATATCGAACATGAGATTCGGATTAGTCTTTGAAGTTATCCTTACAAAATTATCACCATCGTAAGAAATGGTCCATCTGATAGAATCATCATCCTTGTAATCGGAGAATGTCATCATAGTAGCTCCGATCTGCCGGTCGTACTCGCCGACACAGAGGTACTTCTGATTTGAGGAATTTATGATGTAGTAATCGCCCTCGCTGTTGAAGCTTATCCTTGTAAACAAATCGTTGATATGATCAGACAGCCATGAGGAATATACACCATATGGGAAACATTCATTGGTTACTTTGATATTATCGTTCCTGAGATCATAGGATAGTCTCCATACATATTCCTTGTTTTTGTAATCAGGATAATCTGTATAGGACTCATCGTAGCTATTTTTATCGATCAACTTGAAGCCTTCATCTTTATAACCATAGAATTCGCCAAACATTAATTTGTTGTTATAGAACTTCCAGAATGCAGGAAACATTCCTACATAGCGCTGTTTCTCTATATTATATAATGCTCCGGTAAGGAATGCACGAGAATAGGAGATAGACTTGATATCCCCTCCTACATAGTATTCCTTGCTGTGGCCGCGTACAGTGTCCTCCGGCCATACATTATCCCATTCATATTCGCTGTTTCTGAATTTTGTTCCGTCTTCATTAAGTACAACAGCCTCTTCATCGAGTAATCCTTCGATATCGGCATCAGGCATGAAAATATTCTCATCGTCGTTGACAGTGATAGCTGCGAACGATTCAAGCTGATGTATCCATTCGTGAAGCACAACATCCGTCGTATAATAATGGAAGTCTTCGTTTTCATGAATACCCGGACGGATCTCTTCATGATCGACGTCCATAATAGAAGACCAGCCGTATCCGCAGCCGGAGAAGGGATCAAATGTAGAGAGAGTAGTACTCGGATTACCGCAGTCCGCATTTTCGTGGATAAGCGTAAGAACACTGTCATACTTGCCGAAGGGGACATATTTGTCCATAATAAAAGTAACGTCCTCAAATTGTGGATAATTGCTTGTCAAAGTAATTTCATCATCAATTATAAGTGTGTCAACCTGCATATCAACTTTGAAATCCGTAAGATACTCAACAAGGTTTTCAAGCTGCTCCGGTACTCTGCTGAATATCAGATCATCCTCCTCGGTTGCGGAGAACTTATTACCCTTTTCGCTTACAAAGTTCCTGCCTTCTATGAGAAGCATACGGTAAACAGGGCGTTCTTCGTAATCGAAAACTGCTCTGGAGTTTGCATATTTCTGGTAATCAGCTAAAGCCTCCTTACGGAGTTCGGTCATTTCGTTAAATTTCTCCTGCACGGAAGCAGGGATATTGTCATCTGCAGCAAGAGCCTCGACCTGAGGAGTCAGAAGCATGGATATCGGCATGACTACAGACATTATGATTGAGACCAGTTTTTTCATTTCTACCTCCTGAATATGATAGTGTACTCTCCGCAAAACGTAAACGGTATTATCCTGTAATACAGTAATGCTGGAACGTTGATCCGGTTCTTCCCCGGAATGTCAATACATGACAAATACCTGAAATATATTATACCATATTATGTTAATGTATTCAATTGGCGAAAACAAGGAAAATGTAAAATAAATTTAGATATTTCATTAGTTTTGACAAAATTTCATGAATTGTTCCTGTTCTCATTATTATTCAGGTCAGTTATAAAACAAAAACAGGGCAGGAACCAGATCGTTCCTGCCCTGTTTTTGCTGTTACATTTTTCTGTTGCATATTTCTGCATACATTTCTTCCGGTATCATCGGAGAGCATATCTCCGCCAGCAGATCATCTTCTATCCCGCCGGTCACGGCATACTGCTTTCCAGCCTGTCTGACGAGTGCAAGTCTGGGTGTTGTCACCTCTGTTGCTTCGTGAGCATTGAACATCGGATTTTCAGGTACTGTGATTATAGTATGCCTGTCCGGGAACATCAGCCGGAACTGAGCTGCGGCAGGCTCAAAATTCTGCTTGCTGTTTGGGAATCCGCAGCCGCAGATCATCATGTATCTCAGGTGCGAAAAGTCAGCCTGACCTACGTGAACATACCGGTCGCCCTGTTTCTTCATTGCCATACTTGAAAGCGGCATTGTACGGTCGATGAATGCCTTCAGAGGTGCGGGCATACCGTAGGCATAGAGAGGAAAACTCAGCAGCAGAAGATCACTCTCCATAACCTCGCTGAGAAGTGCTTTCATATCATCATCATGGATGCATTCTCCGCCGTTGCGTTTGCAGGTGAAACAGCCTGTGCAGAATTCGATATGCCTGTCTATGATATTGACGATGTGAATGTCCTGTGGTGCGGCCTCCTTCATGCCGTCAAGAAATGCCCGTGTTATATGCATCGTGTCGCTATTTTCACGCTTTGGGCTGCCGTTCAGTACAAGTATTTTCATAAGAATCATCTCCCTGTGAGTTACGGAATATCTGTATTTATTATAACCGCGGGAATGATCGCAGTCAATCTACGCTCCATAGAGTTGACATTATCAGTTCTGAGGTCTATACTGGTTTTAGAAGAATTATCATTTCGAAAACCGGGAGCGAGCAGACTATGGATCATATTTATCTATCATATGCAAATCAAAACACATACGTCTGAGCAAAACAGAACACATACAAAAATCGCCTCCCGGCTCTGTCTGAACCGGGAGGCTTCTGGTAATTCAAGGAGGTATTACTCGCTTACTATCTTATTTCTCATAAATACCATATCAAAGGCATCAACAGAATTGTCGCTGTTAAGGTCGGCGGCTTTCCAGTCGTTAAGCTCTGTACCGGGAACTGCAAGAAGCCATTTCTGGAGCAGCACTGCATCGGCTATTCCGACTGTTCCGTCTCCGTTGACATCTCCGCTGACAGTTGTCTCCGCAGGAACAGCGTTCAGGCAGCCTTCTTCGATAAGATGGATAAGCAGTGGCTGAATATGCCCATGGTCAAGCCATAATGAGTTGCTTCCGATATCGGCTACTTCATACAAAAGCTTG
>JAFZRF010000070.1 GCA_017620025.1 Ruminococcus sp. | reverse complement strand
GTCCAGAGGCAGCGCCTCTGGCAGGGTGTGGGACAGAGTCCCACATTTATCCGCAGGGCGCTTCGCAAGGGGTGAATTCCAAAACAGTCCGGGGGACTGTTTTGGAAGAGGGGACGCCTTGCAAGTGAAGGCGTCCCCTGACAGAACTATGTTTAGTGCAAGATATAAAGGCTCCCTGTAACAGAGAGCCTTTATTGTGATATTTACTTTACGAATGATGCCAGACCGGTGATATTCTGGTTTGCTACTTCCTTTGAAACGAGCCCTGCCACCATATCGGCGCCCTGCTCGGTGAAGTGTGTTCCGTCAGGCATATGATAGGACTGTACTGTCTGATAGCTGATGGAGTTGTAGTAGTTCACCATTATCGTATTGAGGTCGATGCACGGGATATTGTTCTTCTGAGCAAGCTGCTTGCAGGCGTTGTTGTAGTTGTCATAACCCGGTACGAATTTGCCGTTTGCGTAATCCTTGAAGCGGAGAGTGCAGGTAACAAGTACCGGATTAGCACCCTTCGACTTTGCGCTGTTTATGAACTCGGTCATGTACCACTCATAGCTGCCTGATGACGGGTTATCGACATTTCCGCAGATAGGAGCGTATCTGTCGGCATTTGTAGCGCCGGCATCGTTGATAGCGAACTGTATCATAACGTAGTCGCCCTGCTTGATGTTGTCGAGTATGGTCTGCCATCTGCCCTCGTCATAGAACTTCTTGGAGCTTCTTCCGGCCATGGCGTGGTTGGATACGCTCACGTTGTCGGTGAAGTAGTTCTGGAGGTAAGCGCCCCAGCCCTGGATCTCTGCGCCGCTCTGCTCCTTCTTGCGTGCATCGTAGTACATACAGGTGGAGTCTCCGGCAAGGAAGATCGTGGGCTTGTCGCTGCTGTACTGCTGCTGTCCCTGATTGGGATCATATACCTCAGCAACAGGCTCGTCTGTTAATATGAGTTCGATATAGTCGAAGTTCGGGCCGCCTTCAGACATCGCCGATTCAAACTTGATGGTGTTGTCTCCGGCCTTCATGGGAAGAACAATGCCGTATTCCTTCCACTCTGTCCATGCGCCCGTGCCGGGGAATGACTGCATCCATACGGAATCGTTTCCGCTTACGGTGATCTTCATCTTACGGTCGCTTGTGGATCCGTTTGCGAAGCGGATGTGAGTCATGTACTTGCCCTCTTCCGGAACAGTTACGCTGAATGTGATGCTGCTTCCGGCGGTATTATCAAGGTTGACATATCCGTCAGAGCGGGTATAGCCTGCATTGACGGTCTCAACTATGCCCTGATCCCATATCTGGTCTGCTGCAAAGTAGCGTACTGCCTCGGGAGCAGAGGGCTCTGTCACGGGCGGCTCGGTAACAGGCGGCTCTGTAGCTGCCTGTACGGGAGGAGTATCCTGCGGGGGAGTTTCAAGACCTGCATCGATGCGCTGTATGAATATGGCATCGCCGCCTGTGATACCGGATGATCCGTCAACATCGGCGTTCCAGCTGCCGTACTCGTCAAGCGGGTACTTTGACTGGTTTGCGATGTACTGGAGTACAGCAACTGCATCTGCAACATTGATCTTCTGATCGCAGTTTGCATCGCCCTTCATGTACTTGCCGGCATCAGCGGGAACGTACTGTGTGGCGGGCTGGACTTCTGTCGGAGGATCTGTAGGAGCTGCCGTTGCCTGCTGTACAGGCCACTCTACAGCCTCAAGCACCCATTTCTGACAGTCGTGTCCGTTTATCTCCCACTGCTGTATGTTTGCGCCGTCAGTGGTGAGCGCATTGGTTACTTCAATTGCGCCCTTGTCGCCGGAGCAGCGTGATACGATGGTATAGCTGCCGCCCTCGTTCTCAAAGAAGCGGAACCACTGTGCGCCGTTGTTGTTATTGGTATAGAGGGCGAGGTTTGCGCCGCTGTCGGCCTTGCCTCCGTCTACGTCGGCAACGTAGGTGTCGCCGCCCTCAAGGTAAGTCCACAGCTCGTAGTAATTGTAGCCCTTGTGCTTGAGTCTCCATACGCTACCGTCAGAGATATCGCCGCTGCTCTGCTCAATATTGGCACCTGCGGCAGCCTCGTTGTTCTTGACGGACATATACAGACCGCTGTTCACATTCTTTATGCGGTAAGCCTTTGAGGTGTCCATCTCAGCAGGCTCACGGGGAGTTCCTATAGTTACAAGGTCAGCCATCAGCTCGGCGAGCTTCTGTGCGCCCATCTTTGACTGGTGGAGGTCATCGCCGGCGGCGTAGTAGCTCTCCATGCCGTCATAGCCAACAGAGAAGCCGAAATCCTGCCAGGCGTTGAACAGATCGACTACCTGTACGCTCTGCTCACTGCCGATCTGGTCGAGCTTGTCGCTGAACCAGCGTCCGCCGAGTTTCGGGCTGCGGGTGAGATCGCCGCGTCTGCCCTGCTGCTTTACGAGCACTACTTCCATGCCCTTGGCCTTGGAGCGCTTTACCATATCGGTAACGGTAGCATAGTACTCGTCCTTGTTTGAGTAATTGGTATCATTGATTCCTATGGAGATTATGTAGTAATCGCCGGACTTGCCGTAGGTCTCGATGCAGTCGAACTGACCAGCATCGACGAAGCCCTTGGCGTACTGGCCGCTTGCAGCCATATTCCGGACAATGTAGCCGCTGTCAGAGATCTGTCCGCCGAAGTACTGTCCCCAGCCGTGCTGTGATGTATCGGCGCAGTTGTAGTAGTTGGCAACTGTCGAGTCTCCGCATATCCATACCGTCGGGTTTGTAACGCCGGTATCATTGAGCTGGGTTATCTCGATGGCACTGATGGAGAAGTTGGTGTTGTCCTTTCCGGGGCCGGCCTGTATATTCAGCTGACCGTCCGTTACAGGGAGCTCGATGGTCTCAACGGCATTGTTTCCGGTGAGGTTTATCATCTGGAGCATTCCTTCCATGCGTATGCTTGTGCGGAAGGTATCGCCCGTGGTGACTGTTACACGGTAGAGTCCCTTGGGGAGATCGACGTTGAAGGTGTTGCGGCCGTCAGTCGAGTTGAACTTTACGGCATCGCTGTTTGCACCCTGTCCGCTTGAGCTGACGTTCTGAACTCCTCCGGTGTTGGCAAAGCCGTAGCCGCGGGAAGCGTCGTAGCCGTCATACGCAGATACGCCGGTGAATCCGCCTGCTGCACCGTTTCCGCCGAGATCGAATTTCCAGTTTGCCTGTGCTGCGCCTGCTGTCACGGGCACAGAAGAGGGGAAGACAAGGCCTGAAAATGCGAGTGCGGCGGAGGTAACAGCACTGATGATCTTTCCTGATCTCATGTTAATTCCTCCTGTGATCAAAAATTATACGTTTCTGGACGTACTTTTTTATCTTGATTTAATTATATCACAGGATTTTCAGAAAGTCTATACATTATTATATCGAGTTCGTGACTTTTTTTATCATATATCGGGAAACAGATATAAAAAAGCGTCACCGGCTGCATAAATCGGTGACGCTATATTACATAGCTGCTAAGCGGAAGTCTTTACGGAATTATGACGACTGACCATTTTTGTGACAATTCCAATCGCAATAAATGATAAGAGAATCCCTATCAGACTGCCTGATGTATCGATCATGACATCCCGGAACTCTCCCGAACGTCCCGGAACGAACCTCTGATGCAGCTCATCCGAGCAGGCATAGAGGAAACAGAAGAGCAGGACTCCGCCGGAGATACGGCTGAAAATACGCCTTTCCCCGACTGTGCAGGAGGCGCAGAAGCCGAGAGCGGCAAATATCGTGCAGTGTGCGAGCTTCCGGACGATATGATCCGCCTTGTCCATGATCTCCTTCTGACGTTCCTCGGGGAGCTCCTCAAAGTCCGTATACAGGACCTTTGTGACCAGTGCGGTGGCTATTCTGCTGCGATGTGACGACTCATCCGAGTCCTCGCAGGAGAACAGGAAAATCAGTATCATCACGGCAGCCGTGAGCAGTATAAAGACACATCTTACAGGTGTGAATACTCTTTTTCTTTTGTTCATTGGGCGTTGCCTCCATTAATTATGTACAAATAAACCAAGTTATATTATACATTTTTTTCGCCTTCTTGTAAAGAGGTGAAAATTGTAACCATTTAGTAACTATTTATTCTGAAAATGACTTGTTTTTTTCGGGTGACAATGTTATAATGTTTTTATATGGATTATACTGTCCGGAGGTAAAAATGAAGAAAGTTTTTTCTAATATATGGACTAAAAGGGTCATATCCCTGATAGCTGTACTGTATACGGTATGCGTATGCCGTCTCTGCTATTATTCTATCTTCTATGATATGCATGTAGGTTCAAAGACGACTGCACTCATCACGGCGTCTCTTATATCGATCATCGCACTCCTGCTGATGCTCTATTCAAGAAAGCAGATCGTGACCAGGATCGCAAGCTTCGTGATCCTTCCGGCAATGCTGCCGGTAGTTCTTCTCTATTTCGGAGAGTGGGAAGTCATAATACCCATTATCATAACCGGAGTCGTCATACTGCTCCTTTCCGGTGCCGGAGAGGGAATCAAGACGGCAATGGGCACAATAATCCTTCTGCTCTATATCTTCGGTGCGCTCGGCTATTTCCTCTTTACCTCATTCTTTGTTTCTTCAGCCAAGTCGACCATCGTGGACAAGGGCGTTTCACCTACCGGAAAATACCGTTATTACGTAGAAAATACCGAGGATTCCTCAAACGGAAGCACTGCGGTATATATCGAACCCAATGACGCAGATGTCACCTACAGCAACGTTGTCTTCACTCTCAAGAGCATGGAGCACGTTGTATACCTCGAGCGCCCGATCAACGAGCAGACAGAGGTGGAGTGGAAGACCGAGACACGTGACGAGATAACCAAGGAACTCGACGATATCTCAAAGTCCATATCCGTTACGCTCGACCGCTCTGAGCTGGAGGAATTCGGCGAGTCTCTCGAAAGCAGACTTGAGCTCGATGACCTCAGCAGTGACGAGAAGTTCATGCTCGGACTTACCGCACATGATGTATCACCTGTAAGACTGGACAAGCTCACTGACTCTCAGCTGGAGTACTTCAACCTCGGCAGGGATGCAGACGGCAGATACTTTATACTTGATCCGCCCGAAGATCTCCTTGAGCGTCTTGAGTCCACAGGTGAGGAGAAAATATATATCACAGATCTCGATTCAAAGTCTCTTACCCTCTTCAACAGGAAGTATGAATACTGCATACTCCAGCTGAACACAAAGATGATGCTGAAGGATCTGGACAATGAAAAGCTGGAAGCTCTCGGAGTTTCTGAAGAAGGCGACGTTATGACCTTCAATGGCAAGATATGCTTCCGCTATTATGTTGCGGAACTGGATAATTACTTTGATACAGAGACAAGAAAGCTTTCTCTGGATCTTCTCGGCTGATTTAGGAGCCGAACGGGAAAAATTAGGCAGACGATATGGTCTGAAGACCATCGGGGATAATATAAACTCAGGCAGCAAGATCTGTTGCACAGATTATATTATATAACAGGAGGAACCAAAAATGAGCGAATTTTTTGCAGGAATCGGAAAGATCCCTTACGAGGGAAAGGACTCCACAAATCCGCTGGCGTTCAAGTATTACAATCCCGATGAGGTGATCGGCGGCAAGACAATGAAGGAGCAGCTGAAGTTTGCCCTTTCATGGTGGCACACCATGGGCGGCGACGGCACAGATATGTTCGGAGTAGGCACCGCTGACAAGAGCTGGGGACAGACAGATCCTACAGCAAGAGCAAAGGCTAAGGTAGACGCAGCCTTTGAGATCATGGATAAGCTTTCAATCGAATACTTCTGCTTCCACGACCGTGACCTCTCACCTGAATACGGTTCACTGGCAGAGACAAACGCAAAGCTTGATGAGATCACAGACTACATCAAGGAGAAGCAGGCTAAGACAGGCTTCAAGTGCCTCTGGGGCACAGCTAAGTGCTTCGATCATCCGAGATATATGCACGGTGCAGGAACATCCCCCTCTGCTGATGTATTTGCATACGCTGCAGCTCAGATCAAGAAGGCTATCGAGTCAACAGTAAAGCTCGGCGGTAACGGATATGTATTCTGGGGCGGCCGTGAGGGTTACGAGACTCTCCTCAACACAAACATGGGCCTCGAGCTCGACAATATGGCACGTCTTATGAAGATGTCCGTTGAGTATGCTCGTTCTATCGGCTACACAGGCGATTTCTACATAGAGCCCAAGCCCAAGGAACCCACAAAGCACCAGTATGATTTCGATACCGCTACAGTTCTCGGCTTCCTGAGAAAGTACGGTCTCGACAAGGATTTCAAGATGAACATTGAGGCTAACCACGCTACACTGGCTCAGCACACATTCCAGCACGAGCTCAGAGTTGCAAGAGACAACGGCTTCTTCGGTTCTATCGATGCCAACCAGGGCGATCCGCTCCTCGGATGGGATACAGACCAGTTCCCGACAAACATCTATGATGCAGCATTCTGTATGTACGAGGTACTCAAGGCAGGCGGCTTCACAAACGGCGGTCTGAACTTCGACTCCAAGGCTCGCAGAGGCTCCTTCACTCCCGAGGATATCTTCCACAGCTACATTGCCGGTATGGATACATTTGCTCTCGGTCTCCGCATTGCACAGAAGCTCATCGACGACGGACGTATCGACAAGTTCGTTGACGACAGATATGCTTCGTGGAACACAGGTATCGGTAAGGATATCATCGACGGCAAGGCTACAATGGCAGACCTTGAGAAGTATGCTCTTGAGAAGGGCGAGGTTACTGACTCACTCGGCAGCGGCAGACAGGAAATGCTCGAGGCTATCGTAAACAACATAATGTTCAACCTCTGATAGAAAGATAAACTGCTTAAGCAGTAAAGATGCGTAGGATACAACATTGAAGAAAGGGTGGACTTGATCCATGGAAGCATATTCAGTTAATTCTGAGCCGGAGGCACTGACTTCGGCGGCTCAGGACGGGCTTCCCGGACCTGAGAGGGAGAATACTCCTCTCACAGATAAGCATACGGGTATTGCCCGAAGGGATGCTCTGAGACCAAAGAGCAAAAAAATGCCGTCTAATATCAAGACACTGCTTCTTTCGGTTGCATACGTCTTCTGGCATTTCGGCAACTTCATGCTGCTCGAACAGGATAAGAGAGGGCTTTTCCTCTTTTCATTCCTGCTTATGGTGTTCATATACGGCAAGACTGTCCTGACTAAGTGGTTCAAGACCATTGTCATGGTAGTTATAAGCGTTCTGATACAGAATATCGGACTTCTTTGTATGTTCCCGGTATTCAAGAAGATGAGCCTCGGAGAGGTCTCACACTGGAACGGACTTGTCTACGGCGGATACCACCTTGTAGCAGCGCTTGTTATGGCAGCCTGCGCCATACTGTTGTTCGCAGTGCTTGAACGCATCGGAAAACTGTTCAAACGATAATCTTATAATCAGAAGGGACGTTCGGATGCTGCCTTCGGGCGGCTCCGCTGCGTCCCTTTTCATTAGTACCGGAAAGGAAAGAATATGATAACCAGGGAAAAGCTCAGGAATGAATTCACGTTCAGACGTCCCACGGGGACTGATATAGTGCTGACTATCCTGTTCGTTGTGCTTATGGCGGTATGTGAGGCTCTGCGGCAGTTCGGAATGAAGCTGCCGGCGGTATTGCTGCTCATCGGTATCATCATTTTCTACACCTGGCGCATGAACGGCAGGTGGAAGGAGCTTCCTATGCTGCTTTCCATGCTCATGCTGTATACAGCTGCCGTCTGTTTATTCTTTCTCGGTAACTACCTGATACTCCGGGGATATGATACTCCGGCAGAGTTCTCTTTCATGACAGCAAACGTATGTATGAGAACAGTTCTCTTTAATGTCTGCTGCAACGGATTCTATGAGATCCGCGAAAAGATGCAGGCTATCAGAAAGAATAAAAACAAGGAGTGATACTATGTCATATATTATAGGCGTGGACTGCGGTACCAGTGGCACCAAGACAGTCCTCTTTGACGAAAAGGGTACAGTCATCGCATCAAAGACTATCGAATACCCCATGTACCAGCCGAAGAACGGCTATGCAGAGCAGGATCCCGCAGACTGGGCAAATGCCATGACCGAGACGATCAAGGCAGTAATGGCTCAGAGCGGTGTTAAGAAGGAAGACGTCAAGGGTATCGGTATCTCCGGTCAGATGCACGGCCTTGTTATGCTCGACAAGGACAACAAGGTGCTCCGTCCCTCGATCATCTGGTGCGATCAGCGTACCGCAGCCGAGGTAGAGGAGATGAACCGCATCGTAGGCCGTGAGAAGCTCGTTGAGATCACAGCCAACCCTGCACTCACAGGCTGGACAGCTGCAAAGATCCTCTGGGTAAAGAACAACGAGCCCGAGATATACAGCAAGGTAGCACACATCCTTCTCCCGAAGGACTACCTCCGCTTCATCCTCACAGGCGAGTACGCAACTGAGGTCTCTGATGCCTCCGGTATGCAGCTCCTCGATGTACCGAACAGAAAGTGGTCTGATGAGCTGCTCACAGCATTCGGCATCGACAAGAGCTGGCTCGGCAAGGTATACGAGTCCTGCGAGGTAACAGGTACAGTAACAAAGGCTATGGCAGAGGCTCTCGGTCTCTGTGAAGGCACCATCGTAGTAGGCGGCGCCGGCGACAACGCAGCAGCAGCCGTTGGTACAGGCGTAGTCGAGGACGGCAAGGCATTCACGACCATCGGTACATCCGGCGTTGTATTTGCACATACCTCCGGTATCTCTATAGACAAGCAGGGCAGAGTACATACCTGCTGTGCAGCCGTTCCCGGTGCATGGCACGTAATGGGCGTTACTCAGGGTGCAGGTCTCTCACTCAAGTGGTTCAGAGACAACTTCTGCATGGCTGAGAAGGAGACTGCAAAGCTCATGGGCGTTGATGAGTACTACCTCATGGACAAGCAGGCTGAGAAGGTGCCCGTAGGCGCAAACCGTCTGCTCTATCTGCCTTACCTCATGGGCGAGAGAACACCTCACCTTGATCCCGATGCAAGAGGCGTATTCTTCGGCCTTTCCGCTATCCATACCCGCAGGGATATGCTCCGTGCAGTACTTGAGGGCGTAACCTACTCTCTCCGTGACTGCGTAGAGGTATTCCGTGAGATGAACGTAAACGTAAGCGACATGATGGCCTGCGGCGGCGGCGGAAGCTCACCGCTCTGGAGAAGTATGCTCGCTGACCTCTACAACTGCGATGTAAAGACCGCAGCAAGCAAGGAAGGCCCCGCTCTCGGTGTTGCTATCCTCGCAAGCGTAGGCGCAGGCATCTACAGCAGCGTACAGGAAGCAGCAGGCGCTATCGTTAAGACTGACAAGGTACAGTCTCCCGATCCCGCAAACGTACCCGAGTACGAGAAGTACTACCAGCTCTACAGGGAGATCTACCCTGCACTGAAGGCACAGTACGCAAAGCTTGCAGCACTCTGATCCATGATATGAAGATACAGACCTCCCGGTATTCCGGGAGGTCTTTTTCTCAGAAATAATAAAGAATAATAGCGGTATCGTCTTCGGGCGATGATCTGAAAATGTAGGGGCTGCCTTTGGCAGCCCGAATACCGTTGATAAGGCGTGCATTATGAGATCTGATCCATAGGATCGATATACTTGCCGTGATGCTTCATCTCGATATGCAGATGCGGCGGGAGAGCGCTCTCGATATCGGCGCTGCCGACAGTACCGATAGTCTCGCCGCTCACTATCATCTGTCCCTCCTGTACCGAAAGATCGGGAGCAAGGGCGCAGTACCTCGTCATGAAGCCGTTGTGATGGTCGAGCACTACAGTCGTACCCCAGAGGGCATTGTTTTCAACAGCTTTTATCTCGCCGTTGGAAACTGCGTAGACCTCCGCCCCCTCAGGCGCAGCGATATCCGTACCGTTATGGGTCTGCCAGGTGCCGGTAGTACTGCTCCTTACAAGCTCACCGTTACTGAAGGGTTCAAGCACAGCTGATATATCCGCCAGCGGAGCCTTGGGGTTCTCGAGCTTTGTGATGCCGGTATTCAGTACATTCGGCATCAGCGGCGGGAGATCCTCGGGGTCTATCCTGTCCATAACGGCTTCCGCGGGTTCTTCCTCCGCAATGACAGCCGCCTCGGTGACTGTAGGTGATGTGGGCACAGTCCTCGTTGCAGCAGGCGTCGTGTATACCGTAGTGCTCTTAGGTACGTTCTTTACGTGCTTGTCTACCGCCCGATCCTCACGCACCGTGTTCTGTCCTGTGAGTTCCTTTGTGATCTTCTCTCCCTGATCGTAGGCGAACCAGCAGGCCGAACCGACCATGACTGCACTGAGACAGAGAGCTGTATAGAATCCTTTGGTGCCTTTTCTGTTATCTGATAATTTATTCTTCACGTATAACACCTCCGGTCATATTGTTGCCGGAGAAGGAAGGATTATTCATGCCGGAGCAGATTTTCAACAATTCCGTGATTAAAGTTGAAAACGATACACTTCACAGGATTGGGATTCTAAAGGGGCTTTGCCCCTTTAGCGGAGTCCAGAGGCAGCGCCTCTGGCAGGGTGCGGGACAGAGTCCCGCATTTATCCGCAGGGCGCTTCGCAAGGGGTGAATTCCAAAACAGTCCGGGGGACTGTTTTGGAAGAGGGGACGCCTTGCAAGTGAAGGCGTCCCCTGATTTAACTATGGTTTGTTG
>JAFZRF010000069.1 GCA_017620025.1 Ruminococcus sp. | reverse complement strand
TGAATACTATTGAAGGAGGTCATAGAAATGACCAATTATCGTGAGATTCTGAGGCTCAGCTGTCTCGGGCTTAACAAAGCACAGATCGCAGGTGCCTGCGGATGTTCAAGAACTACAGTGATCAAGGTTCTGAACATTGCTGCTGCACAAGGATTGAGTTATCCACTGCCTGATGGAATGTCAGACAAGCAGCTTGCGGATACTCTCTTTCCTACAAATGCAGCAAAACCGGAGTACAAGATGCCCGACTATGAGTATGTGGCACATGAAATGCAGAAAAGCGGAGTTACACTTAATCTGCTATGGCTTGAATACTGTGAGCAGTGTCGCAATAACGGTGAATTGCCATATCAACTGACGCAGTTCAAAAAGTATTATCGTGACTACACTGCCAAAAACAACGCAACTATGCACCTTGAGCATAAGCCCGGGGAGATAATGCAGGTGGACTGGGCAGGAGATACAGCGCACATTATTGATACAGATACAGGCGAACCTATTCCGGTATATGTCTTTGTTGCTACGCTCCCATACAGCGGATATTCCTACGTTGAAGGATTCTTCTCTATGGATCAGGAATGCTGGACCACAGCTCATGTAAATGCTTTCAGATATTTCGGCGGCGTTGCCAAGATAATTCAGTGCGATAATCTGAAAACAGGCGTAGATAAGCACAGCAGAAATGAAATAAAGCTCAACCGCACATACAGTGAACCCGTACTTTAAGGCGTTCATTCTCTTTCGGGACGAACAGATAGTATGAGGAAGGGTAGTTTACAATGTCGTGAGGGTCATAATAATAAGCCCACAGATAGGTATCGCCGTTGACAGTCATCTGTCTCAGCTTTTTGCGGTTTTTCATTTATCGTTTCCCTTCCTTCGGCATCATATCCCTGTATTGTCATCAGTCTCCGCCGCCTTCCTTGTAAACAGCTTTGACGGACGATGTCCGGCACCGCCCTCTATGGCACCTGTCTCCTCGACGTATGGTGCTATCTTACGGCGGAAATTGGCCATTATCAGCTTCCTGTCAAGGATGGCCTCATAGACCTGCTGCAGCTCGGTGAGGGTGAAGCTTTCAGGCAGCAGACGGAATGCGGCATAGGGCTTCTCAAGGCTGCTTCTCAGCTTCAGCAGTGCATTCACTATCATTTCGGCGTGGTCAAAGGCAAGGCTGTTCTCCGGTATCTCTGCCTCAGCAGACTGATTATACAGCTCGTTGGGATTGTTCATCCTGACCCGGGAGACATACTCCCTGCCTCTGTCATCGGTAAGCACAAGAGTATGGCGGCCGCCCTCCTCCTTCAGAGATACCTCATACCACTCTGCAGTTTTGTCGATAGTTGCTCTTGTGGATTCTATGACTGTCCAGTAGCAGCAGGAGATTATCCAGCCGCGGGGGTCTCTGCCAAGCCGTGAAAGATTGCACAGCAGGGAGATGGGGGGAGAGTCAACGCCTGTCTTCTCCTTCAGTTTGCGGAAGGCGGTCTCCTCGATGGTCTCCTCCCGGCAGCAGAAGCCTCCGGGGAGGGCAGGCATACCCTCAAAGGGCTCTTCTGTACGCCTTACAAGAAGGACTGAAAGCACGGGCTTTGAAAGATGCCGGTAGCTCTCGCTGTCGCCCTTGCGGACGGTAAACACCACAATATCGGCGGCAACTGAGGGCCTGTCGTATTTCGTTATATCGTAATCCATAGGAACCTCCGGTGATAATATCTGATTAATAATAACATACTTCTGCGGGAGGTGTCAATACATTGGTGCTTTTTGTTGACTGTGTATACAGATAATATCATCGTGATAGTATCTGATTGTGCAAAACATAGAATCGTTCACACGACTATTGACAAATCACTCTGATAATGTTATTATGATAATAACAAAAGGATGTTAATAAAACACCTTTAATTTTTACCTGTTGTTAATATCATTTTGATTCTATCAGAAAAGGAGGGGCGTTGATATGGAAATAGCCGATATTCTGAAATGCAGGTGCTGCATGGATATCTTCCCGGAGGACATTTCGCTGGCTCAGCCGCTCTACATGGCGCTGATGCTGAAATACCATCCGGACAGGTGCAGCGAACCGGGAGCGGCGGAGGCCTCAGCCGTCATAAACGAGCTGTACGGCAAGCTGAAAAAGGCGCACAGCTTTCAGGAAAAGATATTCCGCTGCCGGGACAGGGCGATAGGTATAAAGTACCTCATGGCCCTGAAGCAGGAATACGGTATGGAGTATGTGGGCGAAAGCAACGTTTACTTCCTTATCGAAAACGATTTCGCAGACTGCTTCATCCGCTCGGAAGCAAAGTCGGACTTCTTTTTCAGAGAGTATCTTCCGCATCAGATACTTGCGCAGGCTGATGTATTCCTGCCCTTCGTCACAAACGCCATCAACACTGAGGAAGGAATGCTTGTGGAGACCTGCAAGAGGCCGGAAGAGCTGCCGCTCACAAGGATACTGGATTTCTACGGCGGACACATCGACAGCCGCCACGCTGCATGGATAATCTCAAGGCTGCTGGGGATATGCTGCTACGCTGAGGCAAAAGGGATAGTCTGGAACTGTCTCGCTGAGGAAAACCTATTTATCAATCCCACAGAGCATACGGTGAGAGTCGGGGGAGGATGGTGGTTCGCTGCAAGAGAAGGCGGCAGGATGACCGGAGTGCAGTCGAGCGTATTCGATTCAATGCCGGGTACAGACGGCACTGCACAGCATATCAACGACCTTGAATGCGTAAAGGCACTGGCAAGGCGCATACTTCCGGACGATGCCCCTGATGCAGTAAAGAGGTACGCCGACGGCATCTGCAGCGGCTCGGCCACCGAAGAAATGGAAAAATGGGAAGACACTATCATCGCCGGATTCGGCGGAAGAAGATTCACACAAATGAACGTCAGACTGCCTGATATAGCAGGCTGAAAATAAAATCATTACAGGAGGGACTATTATGGGATACGGTTCATGGAGTTCAGCAGACTGGAAAAAATATTCATCTGCAAAAATCAGCGGAAAGCAGGTAAGCGACATCTACAAGGCGACTTCTATCGATGCGAAGTACGACCCGAAGAATATCAAGATTAGGGAAAGCCTTGACTCAGCAGACCATCCGGTAACAACACCTGTCATCATTGGACTTGACGTTACAGGTTCAATGGGCGACCTGCTGGATGTGACAGCAAAGCGCCTCGGCACTATGGTAAAGGACATAATCGAGCGTCAGCCCGTTGAGGGACCGCAGATAATGTTCTGCGC
The DNA here is from genome assembly GCA_017620025.1 of Ruminococcus sp. GTDB lineage: Bacteria > Bacillota > Clostridia > Oscillospirales > Ruminococcaceae > Ruminococcus. The sequence goes on along the minus strand of JAFZRF010000069.1, from coordinate 37,742 downwards.
GGTAGGCGATTCAAGATGCGACAGAGCACCGCTTCAGGCCACACAGTTTGAATCCGACATACGCATCGCAAGTCAGCTGACAGACCTGTGGTTCGAGAGAGGCGGCGGCGGAAACAATTTCGAGAGCTATCCGCTGGTATGGTATCTTGCGGCAAACAAGACAAAGACTGACGCATGGGACAAGAGACAGAAAAAGGGCGTTATCTTCACCCTCGGCGATGACGGCTATCCAGAAAAGCTGCTCGCAAAGGAGATAGAGAAGGTATTCGGCGATTACGTGAGGGAGGATGTCAGCACAGAGGCACTCCTTGCACAGGTCAGCAGAAGGTACGAGGTCTTCCACCTCATGGTCATGGATAGAAGAAGCGAAAGCACAGTCAAGCTGCCGAAATGGAGGGAGCTGATGGGCGAGAGAGCTATCTCCGTGACAAGTGTGGAGGCCATCCCCGAGATAATCGTATCACTGCTTGAAAGCGTTGCCGGAAGAGATACAGAGTATATAATCAATTCCTGGGACGGCGATACACAGCTTGCCGTAAGGAATGCCCTCGGTGGGCTTCCCGCAAAGAAAAGGGGAATGCTGAAGGGAATAATCAGATTCTGAGAAGGTGATTTCATGAAAAAAGCATATGCGGTTATAGGAGCAAATTTCGGTGACGAGGGCAAGGGACTGATGACAGACCTTTTCTGCCGCACAGATGGCAGGGTCATAAACATCAGGAGCAACGGCGGCGCACAGGCAGGTCACACTGTCTGCACGGCTGACGGAAAAAGACATATTTTCTCACACCTGGGCGCCGGCAGCTTTGCCGGTGCGGATACCTACCTTTCTGAGTATTTCATCCTTAACCCTATGCTTTTTTCAAAGGAGCTGGGCATCCTCGGAAAGGACAGGGGAAACATCTTCATCGACAGGCGCGCACGGGTAACTCTCCCCTGCGATATGCTGATGAATCAGTTCGTTGAGACGGCAAGGGGAAACAGCCGTCACGGCAGCTGCGGTGTGGGTATATTCGAGACTATCGTCCGCAGCAGGAGATTTGCCATCGACTACGGTTATGTACTGAGAGCAGGCAGAGAATCTGTCAGGAAAATGATAAAGGGAATCAATGAAGTGTACTGCCCGCAGCGTGCCGCGGAGCTGGGCATCGGGGGCAGCGCATTGGAGGAGCTTCGGGATATACTGGCAAATGATATGCTGACGGAGAACTACCTTGACGACCTCTACGCTATGGCGGCCATGTGCCGTGAAGCGGACGAGCAGATAATCGAGGAGTACGATACGGCTGTATTCGAGGGGGCACAGGGACTTATGCTTGACAGGAACAGGGAGGAATACTTCCCGCACCTCACTCCCTCCGATACGGGCATGAAGAATATCCGTGCCATTCTGGACAGGCTGGAAAAGCGGGATACTGAAGTATGCTACGTTACAAGGTCTTTCTTCACACGTCACGGCGCTGGCAGGTTCGATACGGAATCAAAGGACATTGCGGAGGAATACGGTCTCTATGACAAGACCAACGCTCCCAACGAGTATCAGGGTGTTTTCAGATACGGCTGGTTCGATATCCCCGCATTCATGACATCACTGGAGCTTGACAGAAAGTACATCAGGGAGGGCGAAAGGATAGCAGTTGCCGTGACGCATCTTGATATGACAGACGGCATGGTGCTGTGTCCGGCTGAAAAGCTGAGACCTGAGGATATCGCTGAGATGACAGGTGCGGAAATGCTGTACAAGGTGAGCGGAGAGACTGCTGATGACGTTACGGCCGAAAAGGTCGCAGCAGGGGCTGCGCTGAAGAGATAGGAAGATCTATGGCTTTTGTAAATGCTGAAGTCTGTGATGAAGATATAGCTGCTCTGGGACTTGAGAACTATTTCCTGTTCCGCCCGTACCACTGGACTATCGACAGGGAAAGAAAAGCGGTGTTGATTATAACAGTGCCCTGCAATGAGGAATTCCATTTCCTGTGTTCTGTCAGACTTATCATAAAGGGTGAGGAATACTATTTTGGAATGTATGATGAACACAAGGGAGATGATCTTGTATGGAAGATGCACGGGGCACGGACAATAGACGAAGGAAAAGAAGAGGTCTATGAGCTCCTGAGGGAGGCGCTGACGGTATACGGCGAATGCGGCAGGGGATATGAAAAAGGCAAGGTAATTGTCATGATATAGTGAAAGCAGGCACCTGTGTAATGCGGGTGCCCCTTCGTTTGTTCACGGATTCCCGTTATTGACAATCCTGCCCTCTCATGATATGATAAAATAAAATAACTTACAGGAGGTTCAGTAATGGGATTGTTCGGCAGCGCAAAAACCGATATCATAAAACAAAGATCTGACGGCATAGTGGTTGCAGTTACAGGCGGAAAGGCGGCACTGAAATGCGAGCTTATCAGCATGGAGGAGGACGAGAAAAACATGACCTATCCTATGGTCATGACACTTAACGGAGTGCCCCTTGTACAGATGCACCCGAGCTACTGTCCTACCTGCTGCGGCCTGCTTGCTACGGGATACGGCCTTGACAGTGTTAAGTGTCCGGAGCTGGCGGCGATATCGGAAAAACTGAACAGCGGCTTTGAGGGCATAGGGGAGGAGTTTGAGGTACTGCGGCCGCTTATAGGTCTCCTTGAGGACGGAATCTACCTTATCAGGGACACTCAGACCTTTCCCGTTGACGGGGACAGGCATTTCTTCTGGGATGTACCTGATGAACTTACATATTACACGGCCTTCTCTGACGAGTTCTATTTTTCCGAGCTCTGGAAATGTGCTGATTCGGAGAGCGCTTTTATCTATCCGACACAGTCCCGTGACAGGTACGATGAGAGCCGTGTTCAGCATTACATCGACCTGTTCAGCAGCGGCAGGCCTAAGCCACGCGCCGTTGCATTCAATGCCATGAAGGGGCTGAGCGCCCTGCTTGACGGACATCACAAGGCCTGTGCTGCCGCAAGGCTTCATGCCCCTCTTGATACCATAGTCATCACAAAGGGGCATCTCTGCGGCGCAAGGAACAACATACATATCGGATTTACCTGTGATACGGAGACCGAATATGATGTGCCCATGAATAAGGAAAGCGGCATCCCGTCAAAGCTGTATAAGCAGTTTGCGGAGCAGCTGGCAAGAGCCTTTGCACGGAAGAAAAATCCGCCGCCGGAACTGTATAAGGGAGTGACGGCAGAAAGCAGGTTCACGGTGCGCGAGTGGGAGAAATGCTATACGGAGAGCGTGGACTGCTACCCGACGGCATATCAGCTTGCGGCGGAATCGGCCTGCGGCTTCGGTGATATCGGGGGGATGACGGTTGAGGAGATATACTCATATGTCTTTGAGCAGGAGGACCCTGTATTCTATGCACGGACGCTCATGAGCCGGTTTGTGAGAACGAACGACAGCCGCACAAGGGAGCTCCTCACGAAATTCGCCCGCCTTCCCTTTTCCGGGGATACAAAGCAGATAATCGCATCTGCTCTCCGCTGCATGATGAATATGAAGGACGAGGAGACGGAAAAGCTGTTCATTGATTTTGTGGTCTACGGAGACGACTATCTTTCCGATATCGCAAAGGATTACTGGGAGGACGCGGACTGAGAGCGGGTGAACCTGTAGCCTGTTCCGATGAAGCTGAGGCCTTTGTCCGAATGCACAAATAACTGTATTCTGTTTTGTACAATCATACAAAGAATTGTAAATAGTTCCCGCATTCCGCACATACCTATCCCGAAAAGAGTTATAATAGATGACGGGACAGCTGTCCCGCCATGGTAATATTATTTGGGAGGGAATCAATTATGAGAACAAACAGAATACTTGCTGCCGCAATGGCAGCAGCACTCACCATCACAGCAATGCCGGTGAATGCGGTAAACCTGACAAAAGTGACGATCACAGCATCGGCAGAGGACATCAATTATTATATCGGGGAGGTCACTATCGACGGGATACGTTACTCAGTCGGCAGTAAATCTGTAACCTTGCTGGACGGATGTCAGGCAAGCGGAGAAGTTGTTATCCCCGAAATGATCGACACTAAAATCGGTGATACTGAATACAACATACCGGAAAAACTGCCTGTAACGGAAATATGTGGTGGGGCGTTTGAAAATAATACCAGGATAACAAAGGTGGTTATCCCGTCAACCGTATCTGTCCTTGAAGAGAAGACCTTTGAAAACTGCACTTCACTGAAGGAGGCGGTTATACCGGAGGGCGTAAAGACCATAGGCAGTCGTCTCTTTGCCGGCTGCACATCACTTGAGAATGTATCAATAGACAAGAGTATAACCGATATAGGCGCATATATCCTTGAGGATACTGCGGCAGAAGAAGAGTTCTATGACGGCAAAGACGCCATAGTTATAAACGGCACGGTTGTGGAGATTAGAAACCAGCAGGTAGTCAGGATACCCGAGGGCGCTGTACGTATCGCACCGTATATTACATCTAACTGGTATGACGAGACAAAAATAATTACCCTTGTGATACCGGAGGGCGTTGAGTACATCGGAGAGAGTGCCTTTGGATTCTGCGGGTATCTGGAGCAGGTATTCTTCCCATCAACACTTAAAGCTATAGGTGATGATGCTTTCTATTGCGTTGACCACAATACAGGCAAGGACTGCTGTGCATACTATGCCGGTACGGAGGAAGAGTGGAGCAAAGTAGTGCTGGAAAGTGATTCAGTTTCCGAAACGGTACTTCCGAAGAAGTTCGTTTATAATCAGTCATATCCTCTTCTGGAAAAAGCTGATCTTTTCAGCGGAACAAAGAACTCCGTTGGTTTTGCCGTAACAAAATGCTCATCAGAGGCTGAGGGAGATATAACAGTCGAAGTGCCTGATGCTGATGTCATAGAGATAGCTGATAAGGCTTTCAGCGGCTGCGATAAGATAACCTCCGTCACTATTCCGAGAACAGTTGCTTCCATAGGCAGCACTGCCTTTACAGGCTGCTCTGCTCTTACCGATATCTACTACAAGGGCACAGAGAGAGACTGGAAGAATATGCCGGGAGAGATAACTATACCCGATGGCGTTACCCTTCACTGGGTGGAGGGTGAAATGACAGATCCCTTTATTCAGCCGGACGAAGACGGGGTGATCCATGATAATGGATGCCGCGGTGACATCTATTTCGGCAGCGAGATCAAAAAGGTGGAATGGGATTATGATTTCTTCGGAAACGATAAAATAACCTCACTCACATTTGCCGAGGGTCTGGAGAGCCTGATGGATGCGGCCTTTTATGACTGCCGTAATCTTAAGGAGGTACATCTTCCCGCCGGTGTGGAGTCCATCCATGCACAGGCATTCGGAAACTGCCCCTCACTGACGGATATCTGGTATGAAGGTTCTGCGGATGACTGGAACAAGCTCTACGAAAGACCTCTGCTGTCTGAAAAAACAACGCTCCACTGCAAGGACGCTGAGACAGGTGAGTACTACACCTGCCGGAGCATCAGTTTTGCAGTCACAGGCGTTGCGGGATGGCCATTAAGAGGCTACAACTGCAAGCTTATACATAATACTCCCGAGCCCGTTGTTGTATGCGAGTGGGAGACCGGGAATGAACCTGCCAGCTTTGTTGTCCCGATGGATACGAAGGACGGCGAGTACAGCTTTGAGCATAATGCCGCTTCACGCTGCATAGTCTACAGCGATAACGATAATTCCGTATCCTTCGCTGACGGAGAGCTCAACTGTAACCTGACCTGCACTGTGGGAAACTATGATATCATCCCGATCAAGGTAGAACAGGGAGGATTTTTTTCAATCGGCTTTGTCCATGGCCAGACAAAGGTGGTCAGCGTACCGGTTGGCTGTTATATTAATAACCCCGGTAACAGTGGTGTAGTCTGCAGCTTTCTGAGAAGTGACAGTGAAAAGGCGGTCTATGCTATAACAGCTGATTCCTACGGATATCCGGAACTGTATATCAGTACAAATGATGAGCCAGAGTATGCGACCCTGGAGATATGGATCGATGGTTCTACAGCTGCATATGTTCATGGAGGCCGTATCGAAGAGATTGACAAAAACAGGCTTTCAGTTGGGGAGTATGCGACTATGATAGTTTCCGGAGACGGCTATGAACCGGTATTCAGGATAAACGGAGACGAAGGGGTGTGTACTTTTGACGATGCAGGAGAGTACATAAGTATTGAAGAAATAGGAACTGAACAGAGAATTACCGGAAATCCCTGTCACTATTATGAGACGTATACCGAATACAGGGTAACAGCCAAAAAGCCATGCACGGCGGAGATAGCTTTCAAAGTGCCGGAAGAAAAATACACAGAGCTTACAAACTCCTATATCACCATCACCGAAGCCGGCGAAACACCTGTAACCGGTAAGAAGGGCGATGCCAACAGTGATGGCAAGGTGACTGTAGCCGACGCTGTTAAGGTACTCCAGTTCATCGCAAATCAGGGCAAATACTCCATGACGGAAAAGGAGCAGGAGCTTGCAGATGTGGATGGCTCAAAGGGTCTCACCGGCGGCGACGCTACAGCTATCCAGAAGGTGGATGCAGGCGTACTCAGTATTGATTGAGGCATAGACGACAGACAGAAAACATGAGGATAAAAAGCCGCTGTCCGGTTTGGTTACCGGGCAGCGGTTTTCGTTTTTGCAAAGCATGGAAAAGCCCCGTCTCCGTAAAAACGGAGCGGGGCTTGCTATGTGAGTATGACCATCCTTGGCTCTTTTGATTTTATCATCATCAATAGTATTGTTGAATAATCCGTGTAGATAAGCCAATGGTGAGAACTTTTCATTTGACCAATTATTCTCGAATATTTCAGGCTTTGAAGCATCATATAAATTGATCAGCGTATTAAGAATTACCTTGCACTTTTCCTTGTTATCATCGTTAGAGATAATAGTATTATAAGCATCTCTGAGTTTATCAAGCTTATCAAAAGTCGATGAATCCGCAATTATACTATCAAGGTTGATGTTAATTGACCGCAGGAAGTCGTCAGCCTCGGTGATAGTCTGGTCAATATAAACTATAAGCTGATCGATGTTTTTAGCCGGTAACTCAGACTCATTATCTCCGTTAGCATAATCAGCAAGCGCCTTCTTCATATACTTGAAGACGTTGACATAGTCAACAATAATACCGCAGGGCTTGTTCGGATATACTCTATTGGCGCGAGCTATAGCCTGCATAAGTGTATGGCTCTTCATAGGTTTATCCAGGTATAGTGTTGACATACTCTTTACATCAAAGCCTGTCAGCCACATAGCGCATACAAATACAAGCTGTAACGGATCATTGGGATCTTTGAAACGATCTTCGATATCATATCCTTCAGCGGTAATCTGATTCATTTTACGACGATGCTCGGAAATATCAAGGCCTTTGTCGCTGAATTTCTTGACCTCATCATCCTCTTCAGAGATAATTACAGCCATCTCAACCTTGTCCATATAGTTGAGCATTTCCTTGAGTTTATCGCGCTCATCCTTATCTTTAGCCTGATTACGCTCTTTAATGATAGCCTGCTTTTCGAGCTTCCAGTAATGCTGTACTTTATCATACATCGTTACAGCAGTATACTTGTCTACGGAAACAACCATCGCCTTTCCAAGGAATCCTCTACGGGGGAAATGATGAGCTATATCCCTTGCAACCTTATCGAGGCGGTCATCACGCTTGATAACCTCCAGTATTCTTGAGGAGGAGTTCTCAATAAGCCTTGTTTCCTCTTCATTGAGGTTCTCTTCTTCAATAATATCCAGAACGTCATCATCGAGGTAATCATTATTCAGCCACACTTCTGGAACACGTCTCGAATAAAAGAGCGGGACAGTTGAACCGTCGTCTACGGACTGAGAGAAGTTATATTCCGATACTCTGTCGCCGAACCAGTTATATGTCAGCTTCTTAGAGCCTAATAAAGGCGTGCCGGTAAAGGCCACATAGTTCGCATTAGGCAGTCCTGTACGCATATTCTCAGCAAGTCCCTTGTACTGCGTTCTGTGAGCCTCATCTACCATTACAATGATATCGTCTCTTGTAGAGAGTATGGGGTACTTCTTGCTCTTATCATATCTGAATTTATGTATGAGGAGGAAAATAAGGACTCAGAATAATATTATGAAGGTATGATACTGAAACGAAATTTTATGACAATTTGTTTATAACGAAACACCGCCGCTCAGGATTAAAACTGAACGGCGGTATTGTTTTATTCACTTACAAAAGGCATCCATATTCGGCCCTTGTAGTCGGGAGACGTCATATCTCCGTCAGGATAAGCCTCGATTTCCATTTTGTAGGCGTGAGGTGTCCTGATATTTTGTGGCTTGTGGTGTCAGGCGGATTTATAGTGGTTTATCCCGCAAGTGAACAGGACAGTATCTCACCGGTGCTTTTGGCTTCAATCACGATCTCATGGTCAGTGAACAAGCCGTCAGCAGGTATCCTGAATGTTATCTCGCCATTGTTTGTAATGAGTATTTCAAAAACAGCAATCTCTTTTATGAATTCTTCTTTTGGCATTGGCGGAACATTGTCCTCTTTGCCGTCGCCCCATATCTCGACCATACCGTTTTCGTCCATAAATTCAGCCGCGGCACACTCCTTGACCTTTCTGTCCCATTCCTCCATATTTTCGTAAAGCATATGGAACACGGCGAGTGATTTTTCAATGGTTGGGTTCTCGCTTGGGTATTCATCAATATCAAGCAAAATGTCACAATCATAATTGTGCCATTTCACTGTGCCTTTGTACTCTGAAACGCCGTCTGCATCGGTAAAATCACAGTATTTGTCGTGAATGACTTTGAGCTCTCTTTCAGGCTTTTTACTGCCGAATAATTTCGATAAAAATGACATATTACACCTCGTTTTTCTTAAAATCCTGCCTCACCAGTGCCTTGCCATTGGAGAGGAACATGCTGATATTTTGTGGCTTTTGGTGTCAGGTGGCTTCTGTCAGAAGACTCCGGTAAGTATTAAGATTCCACCAATAATAAGAATTGAGCCAAGTCCTGCAAGCCTCAGAGCTGCGAGAAGTCTGCTTGTATGAGTATAGCCGGGTTCTGAACCGATCATCATTTTTGTTGCAAGCACTACTGATAAAGGCTGAAATAAGTCGTCTTTGTCTGCTATTACACTCACCTTCAGCCCGATTTTTGGTATCTTGTTTGAAAGGAAACAGCTTGACTTACGATATTCGATCTCATTATATGTTTCTTTGTCGATCATGTAGCGTATTATCAGAGATCGTTTCTCGTGGTCGATACCGATCACTTTGCCGTTTAATACTTTTCTCCCTTTCAGATAATTCAATATATTGGGAATGATCCATATCAAAATCAGAGATATTCCCGAAGCGATAGAGAGTATTGCAAGTATTTTATCTCCCATGCACGATTACCTCATTCCTCTCAAAATCCACCCTCACCATTGCCTTGCCATTCGGCAGGGGGCAGGACTCCTGCAATATCAGCGAGTAGCCAATCTCCTCCATAGCAGCCGTGAGTGCCTTTTCCTCCATTTGGTGATGTACCTCGTCAAGCCTGTCGAAAGCTCGCAGGTACGGCAACTCCGACACCCATTGCTCCTCGTCCGTATTTATCTGTATCACGCAGGAAATGTACTCGGGAGCGGTCTGCAAAACGGCTCGCTGAAACGCTTCATAGCCGATGTACTCAATAAGCAGATTCGCTATCAGAAGCTGTGCCTGCGGGAGCTTCTCTGCCTCGTTTATAAGGTCGATGTGCAGGCACTCCAGAACTCCCGAAAGCTGAGTATATCGCTGAGATACCGCACGGAGGTAGTCCGCATTGATGTCGATTCCGTAGACCGTGCGGAACTTGTCAGTGCTGATGTGTTCAAGTCCGTTTCCGCCTGCAACTCCCAGAACTGCGGAAGTCTCCACAGGGTAGGCGGAGAACTGCTTCTTCATTATGGAATCAAGCGCCTGAAGCTGCCGAACAGAATCAAGGCTCATATGCTTTTCGTAGTCGTCAAGACTTATTTCTTCCCATGGATTGCTCATATGCCGCACCTCTCCAGATCGTACTCGCCGTCTATCAGGAAATAGTCAAGCCCGTGACTGATACAGCCGCGGAGATACTCCTGGTTGTCCTGTTTTATCTCTTCGATGTCGATATCGTTTGAGATCCGATTTTCGATAACGTTCCCGAAGTCCACAATATCGCTGAAATGGCGGTTTATGTAGCTTTCGCTCATAACAAGACAGATGTATTTTATCTGCGTCAGGTAGTCGGCGTCAAAGCTGTTCTGCCAGTCAAATGGGATATAACAGCCTTCGATAATGAGGTTCTGACCGTTCTCAACGGCGGTCTTTATCATCTCTTTCAGAATGTTCCAGAGGTACGTCGTCAGCTTGTCGTCATCGTAGGGCGTGAGCTCGGTCTGACCGCTTCTTATCAGTCCCATTTTCAGGTGGTCTATGGACAGGTAGGGGTATTTGTATTTTTCGAGCAGCTTCTGTGCGAGAAACGTCTTTCCGGTGTGAGAAGCTCCTGTTATCAGTATTATCATAGTTCAGACCGCACCGCTTTTTTGTAATTTCCATAATTATACCATATTTGAAGATGTTTTTCAATGATATACCCACGGTTTACTTGACTTTCCTAAACAGCTGTGCTATAATACAGGTAAAGTCAGAACAGAAACGGCCGCAGGATGGCCGCTGTAACAAGAATTATTTTGAAAGGAGTAACCCGAAATGAACGCATTTGCTATGTCTTATCTGTATAGCGGAACAATACTTAGCCTTGGTCTCAGCCTCGAACTGGAAGAGACTCTTATTGTGCTGCATACAGAACATAGTGCAAATGATACGGTCATTTAGGGACTTGATTCAGTATAGATCCTTGAATAGCCAGATATAGCACCGTCTGTATGCAACAGGCGGTGTTTTTTTCATGCCCGCATGATGGAATTTTGGCATACATCCCTGCCTAAGAAGCAGGTTTTTGCGAGTTCGAATCTCGCTGCGGGTACCAGATGCTCTTGTAGCCCAACGGCAGAGGCAGCGGTCTCAGAAGCCGCACAGTATGAGTTCGAATCTCATCGGGAGCACCAACTTTATCAAGGATCATATACTGAAAGGAGTTGCTGAAAATGCCTATCATTGATGTGAAAGCAACAGGCACTAACATAAAGAATATCATAAAATCCAAGGGCTTCAAGATATCCGATGTGCAGGCCCGATGCGGTTTCAATACTCCGCAGGCGATATTCAAGTGGATGCGTGGGGACGCTGTTCCCACTATCGATAATCTGATAATACTGGCGGATATGTTTGATATTCCGATAGATAAAATAATAATCGTCACCAGAATATGAGTGACGATACATGGGTAAGTGCGCCGAATTGGTGAAGGCAGCGGACTGTAAATCCGTGACATAGAAACGTTGTAGGTTCAAGTCCTACCTTACCCACCAAAAATATGGCGGATTCGTCTAACAGGTCAGGACGAGAGGCTTTCAATCTCTAAATGCCGGGTTCGAACCCCGCATCCGTCACCAATGGTCGCATAAGCCTAACTGGTAAGGCAGCAGTTTGCTAAACTGTGAGTAATCGGGATATTCCGATGTCTGAGTTCAAGTCTCAGTACGACCGCCAAAAAGAATGCTCCGTCTGATAATGTGTCAGGCGGAGCTTTTTGCATAATAAAAGCTAAATGAATATTATTCATTAATATGCATAAGTGATACTGTGAAAAAGCGATGCTTGTACGCAGAAAAAATATGAGTAGCGTACAAATAGCGTACAAACTCATTTTTTAGGAAAAAAGGAAACCCACAAACGGCTATTTTTAGCCATCTGTGGGATTGCGTAATGGTGACCCGTACGGGAATTGAACCCATGATTCCGCCGTGAAAGGGCGATGTCTTAACCTCTTGACCAACGGGCCATCTGGTAGCGGCAGTAGGATTCGAACCAACGACCAATCGGGTATGAACCGAGTACTCTAGCCAACTGAGCTATGCCGCCATATTAAATGCAGAATCACGGGTAATCACCTGTGACTAATATATTATACTGCAAACAGGAATAAAAGTCAAGTGCCGGATCACAAAAACATCAAAACGCACAATATTCATTTGCAATCTACTATGCGTTTGTACACTGTTGCCATAGCGATAAAATGTGCATAAAATGAAAAACTGCTGCAAATCAATGCAGCAGTTTTGTTGCTATAAGCTATTCCTTATTCAGCAGAAGGAGCGCCTACAGGACATACGCCTGCACAAGCACCGCACTCAACGCAAGCGTCAGCGTCGATAACATACTTTCCGTCGCCCTCAGAAATTGCGCCTACAGGGCACTCGCCCTCGCAAGCTCCGCAGCTTAAGCACTCGTCAGAAATAATATATGCCATAACAGCACCTCCGTGTAGTATTTTCAAGGTTTTAACCTTGATATAATTGTAACATAATTCCCGGAAAAAGCAATAGATTTTAGTTAGCTAACACTTACATATATTATGCCGTTTCGGCTGATTTTGCGGATATACCGTACCCTGATGTTAGCTAATGCTTACAGCTTGTCAGAAGGCTTGGAAATGATGTATAATCAGGGAGGTTTTGTATGTTGTATACAGCTGTTGCGCAGGCGATTTGACTGACACAGTTTCTCGTCTTCGCCCTCCCTGATACAAGAAAAATAGTGCGGTTTGTCCCCTTTTTCATTCTGTTTTCTCATACACCTTATCCACAAGGTCGAGTCCGTAATCCTCTGCCTTGCCGTTCGTTGCATTGTACGCCCAGTCTGCAACAGAGATGCCCAAATGCGCCGGATCTGAATACACTGCAGGTGTTACAATAATGGTGTGCATGGTCATGTTGCGCGGATCGTCATACAGCGGAAGGCCGTCCCAGATGTAAAGATATGCGCCGATATCCTTGAACTGCGGCATCGTCTTTTTCAGATCCTGCTGGAATTTGTCTGCGACGGTCTCGTTGACTTCCGGCTTGCCGTTGTCAAAGAGGTTCTGTGCCTTTGCAAGCTCGCCGTCACGGGAAGAGCATACAAACAGTATCTTTACGTCATCTCCGAAGTCCTCATGAAGTGCAGTCAGGCTGTCGAGCACGATATTGTTTGTTCTGATCCTGTCTGAGATCGCCTGTGGGCTCTTCCAGACATCAGCCGATATGCCGTGCCAGTTATCAATGAACATGAGCATTGCATCGACCAGCACGGTCTTGCTCTTTGCATCCGGAAAATAGTTTGTGAACACATCGCTTGCAAGCAGCGAAGCCCCTCCGGCACCTGCACTGTATCCGGTCACCATAACAGCCTCGGGATCGCTGATGCCGCCAAGCTCCACAGCCTTCTGCATCACAGCCGTGTAGTTCGTGTAGCCGTGATGATACAGTATCTTTTTCTTGCCTTCCTTGTCGGTGTATTCAAAATCGTTCGTGCCTGAGTGGAAATCGCCTGTTGCGTAAGGCAGGACGATAACAGTCCAGTCCCTGAACGGATTGTCTTCTGTCGCAGTCGCAAGGCCACCGCTGTTCATCATGTTATTGGCGAACCTGTCGATGGGTGCTACCCTCCTGATGTACATATCCTCCCTTGCGGTCTCTTCATTGATACTGATACCGCCGCCTGCAAAGTATATGAGCACCTTGTTTTCCGAGCCTTTTCTGAAGAATGCTTTATAACGGCTGCCGTCCGAACACAGCATATCATCGCCTGTTATCCTGTACCATTTTCCATCCTTCGGGTTCTGCTTCAGCTTGGGATACTGAAGCACAAACAGATATACACACAGCAGGCTTACCAGTCCCGCTGCCAGAACAATACCGATGATTTTCAATGCAATTTTCATATGACATAACTCCATATCCGTTCTCTGATCCTGTAGAACCACTTATCAGCAGAGCGATCCGGAATAAACGGATGCCTCGTTCTGCTGTATGATAATTATATCACATCAGGGAAATCCGGGCCCGACTTTTTCTGCTCTGCTTGTCAAACAGTAAGGAGAGACAACGGGCTGCCAAAGGCAGCCCCTACATACGCATATAATCAAAGCGGCGGAGCGATGTAGGTGACTCCCTGCGGGGCAGGGAGATGTCCGAAGGACAGAGGGTACAGTCTCCTGTCAGGAGTCGCCCCCTACAGTAATAATCTATCGCCGCAGGCGATACCGCAAATTCCGAATTCCGAATTAAAACTAATGGCTCAGGGTAATTATGAATTATGCATTATAAATTATGAATTGAACAAGGCTGCCCGAAGGCAGCCCTGTTCAGAGTTATTTATTTGCCGAGGGGGAGGTCTGTCTGCTTTACAACGCCTGCATCCAGCTTCTGGATAACGATAGCGTCTGTACCGGTTATACCGGCTGCACCGTCGATATCGGCGTTTACACGTCCGTCATCGGTGAGCGGGTACTTGGTCTGGTTTGCTACGTACTGGAGAACTGCAACTGCATCTGCTACGTTTATCGTACCGTCGCAGTTTGCGTCGCCGTAGTAAGGCTGGTTGCTGACAGGCTCTTCGGTGACTGTGAATGTCAGAGTCTCCTTCTTGCCGCCTGCTATCTCAATAATGAATTCATATGTTCCGGCAGACTTTGCAGTAAGCTCATAAACCTTTGTGGTCTGGTCGCCGCTCTTGAGTCTCCAGTCCATAACGCCCTTTTCTCCGTTGCCGCCTACTGAGTAGCCCTTCCCGGTGACAGTTACTGTTGACACATCGCCGACCTTCATTTCCTTGCCTGCTCCTCCCACTTCTGCTGTGAAATCGGGAGCTTCGCCTGTGGGTGTCTCTGCATCCTTCTTGAGAACGATCTTCACATCACGGACAATACCGCCCTCTGTGATAACGATAGGCTCACGGCTGCTGTTTTCATCGGTATAGCCGTAGGGAACAGTGAACTTTAAAACGTAGGGATCTGCTTCGGTGTTCTTTGTTACCTTGATCTCCTGAGGAGTCTCTCCGCTCTTCCACATAGCGACCGTCTCGTTGATAGGATCGAGGATCTTGGTGAGCTCTGCTAAGATACCTGTTACAGGATTGCCGTCCTGATCCACGAAGCTGACTCTTATCGTGCTCTCGTCCTCCACGGTCTTTGCATACTTGTAGGTTCTTGTTACTTCCTTCTTGTCATCGCTGAAGAATACTTCATTCGTACCGCCGTCATTATAAGCGATATATCCCTCGGGGGTGCTGGCTTCAACAACGTAGGGACCTTCCTTCGATGAAAGCTTGAACTGCTTCGGTGTGCCGTCGCTCACCCACTCTTCGATAATGACTGTAGGATCGGGAGAACCGGGCGCGGGACGTATCATCAGGCGTGCACTTACGCCCTCGATACCGTTGCCGTCAAGATCTGTGAAGCTGACTGTGAGAGTGGCGTCCTTCTCCTCAGGAGTTGAAGAGGGGCTGCCGCCGAATACAAAGTTTTCGTTTATCTCTGAAGCGCTTGATGCGATAGCAGCCATAGCTGTTGCATCGCCGCCGTAGAGGTCTGCAAGGCCTGCACAGGCAAGTGCGAAGCAGCCGTTGTAGTCAAGAGCGCCCTCTGTATACTGATACTTGTCGGCGTGATCCTGATAACCGCTGTTGTCGTCGCCGCCTACGAGCATACCGTAGTTGGTATACTTGGCGGAGGGATTTGCTGCGGAGGTCTCACCGTTCTCGCCGGGGTTAGCGGCTCTGTGGTGTATGTGTGTCGGCCACTTGTCGCCGTAGCCGATAAGGAAGCTGTATCCGAGGCTGTTGTCGCCGAGG
Organism: Ruminococcus sp.; assembly: GCA_017620025.1. Taxonomy (GTDB): domain Bacteria; phylum Bacillota; class Clostridia; order Oscillospirales; family Ruminococcaceae; genus Ruminococcus. The sequence continues at coordinate 21,985 of JAFZRF010000069.1, read as the reverse complement.
ATATGATCCATCTGGAACTTTGCTGCCTTTGCGTAGCTTGAGTCCTTATCGCCCTTTGCAAGGACAAGGCCTCTGAACTGCTTTGCACAGTTATATCTTGCTGCGCCCCAGCCGCTGGCATTATATGTCGTCTCGCTGATGCCGCCCTCGTTGGGGTACTCATACTCTATCTCGTCGTAGAAGGCCTGATCGCCGGATGCCTTGTACATCAGGGCTGCATATCCCTGCCATACCTTATCCCAGCTGAGTACATAGCCGTCATACTGCTGTCCGCCGTAATCGCCTCTCTGAGGAACTCTTGAAGGCTTCTCGCCCTCACCGAGCACCCAGAGCCATGCCTGTGCCCATGCCTCCTCGTCCTGGTACTGTGCGGAGGCGTCATAGAATCCGCCCTCACCGCTGTTGTTGTTGCCGACGTGCTTCTGTGCGAAATCTACAAGAGCCTTTGCATACTTCGCACACTGTGCGGAATAATCCGGATCGACATCCTTGTATACCCATGCAGTTCCGGCAAGTCCGCCAGCCATACTGCAGCATACGGCAGAGTTGTTGTCGCCGGCAGTCAGCCAGTAGATAGGTCTTGCATAGGTCTGTACCTCGGGAGAAGACCATATGGCATGATCCTGGCCGCCGTCGGCAACTACGCTTGCTACTGCCGCAACATTGCCCGAGCCGTCAAGGAAGGTGGTCTTCATCATATAATCGCTGCCCCACTTCAGCTCATAGAGCAGATGATCGTATGCGCCGGCTTTCTTGTAGACGCCGGGGTTCATATACTCCGAGAGAGCAAGGGCATTCATGCCGAAGCCGATGGTAAGATTGAACTTGATGTGGTCGCCTGCGTCGTGGAAGCCGCCTGATACATCGACCTTGCCGTCTCCGTCAGGATCGACATACTGCTTCTCGCTTCCGAGCGTGCCTACTGACGCCTCTGCATCATAGGTGTGGCAGTCGCCGCGCCATGTGAGCGGGCCGCCGGTGATACCGGAGCCGCAGGCATTGGAGTCGAAGAAATACAACGACATCGCAAGAGCCTCAAGATAGTTCTTGTCTCCTGCCGCTGAGGCCATAGGCACGGAGACGAACGGTGTGACCGCTGAAGCTGCTACAGCCGCTGTTGTGACAGCTGCTGCAATTTTCCCTCTGATTCTTTTTGTCATAATTTTCATTCCTTTCATCTGTCCCGGCAGCAGTACAGTGCATCCGCAGCCGGACTGTCTATAAGATAATTATATCATGTTTCCACCCTGAAATGTGAATATTCTATGTATTTCCGGCGTTTTAAACATAATTTCGTCACATGATATTAAAACAGCATAAAAACTTTGTTGGTAATTACATGATGAAATACTAAGATAATTGATGTGCGTCTATATAATGTGACGCATCGTTTTCAATAACATAAAGCTCCCCGGAAGCAGCAAGCTTACGGGGAGCGCTCTTTATACTCTTATCCTTGTCTCATCGGGATCGGAAGCTTCTATGACATCCTCCTCGGTAAATACGGTTATCTCAATTTCCGGAGCAACATAGCTGTTCATTATTTCTTCTCTCCTTTCAGGTCTTATTGCTATCAACAAATGCCTTTGCGGCAATATAGTATCTGTAAAGTGCCCTTGCCATGTTCAATTCTTCATCGTCCGCATCTGTATCCGCCGAAGCACTCTCTGCCCATTTTATCACGCTGTAATCAAAGCTGAACACTTCGTCTTCGCCCTTTGTGACAGTCACGGTCTGGGCGTTATCGAGCTGATATGCAAGCTCTGAAACAGATTCGATGTAGTAACCGTCCTTATTATGTGCCACGTTCGGCGTTGTATCTGATCCGTTCTGACGAAGCGTGAAAGTGTAGTCGCCTATATCGCTGCCTGTATCAGGCTCGAAATAGTAGCGGACATACGGAGCGTCTCTCAGAAGAAGACTTGAACCGATGTACCTTATACCGTTATGAACGCCGGTCGGGTATGCGGAGGTAATACCGCTGCTGACGGTCACATCCGTCATATCATCCGTTATGCCTGTGTTGGCTATTGTACCTTTGTTGTGTTTGAAGTATTCCTGCGTATAGCCGCCGTAGTTCAGAGCCGCACGGAAGAGAGTCTTCTCAAGGTCATTCGAGGACTGATCAAGTCCTGTCAAGCAGTAATCACGTATGTTCCTCGTCCATGTATCAACAGGGCTTCCAGAAGAAGCAAGGAAGAGCTCCGCCGTAACATCGACCGTCATCTCGGAGGCAGTAAGCGGGCAGCGGAATCTGAAATACTTTCCGTTCTTGTCGTCTCTTCTGAGAGATACATTCTTTACTTTGGTTTGTCCGTAGTGATCATAGGTAAACTTCACATATGCGCCGTCGGCCTTGTCATCGTCTATCTCGGCAAGGAAATTAAGGCTTATGCTGTCCTTGAATGAAACGGTATTCTTTTTCAGAAGGGAGGCGCCGGTATTTTTCGGGGATATGGTGAATTCCAGCGTTGTGCTGCCCCGGTAGTTTCCTTTTCCGGTTATCGTGCATTCATATGTTCCGGGGTCTACGGGAGGATCTATTACTGTATCGCCCTGCTTGAAGGTCACGGTATAGTCGGTGTTTTCTTCGAGAACCGTGTCGCCCGATGTTACGGTTATGCTCGGCGGATTGCCGTCGTAGTCTTTATCAGGGGCGGTTATTGTGCAGTCGGTTATGGGGGTTTTTAAATACTCGTTGTATTGATTTACAAGATTTGTTTTTAGTTGAGCTGTACCGGTATCTTTAATCGCCATAGTCTCAAGAACACTGTCGATAGTCTTACCAGATTGTTTTACACAATGATCAAGGAACTCATTGGAAATACTGAGTGTTTTAAGTTTTGAGCAAGTTTTAAACATATTCTTATAGTCTTTTAGATTTTCTACTTCAACAATGCTCGACATATCAACTACTTCAAGATTTGTACAATTATAGAACATTTCTCTCATATTAATTACTTCAGATGTATCAATACCCTCATTAAATGATATTGTTTCCATATCACCCAAATCATAAAATAACCTTTTACAGTTTTTAGGAAACGTTGTTGAACCAGTTATAATGAAGTTGTGTAACCCATTCAAACTTACTGTATGAGTATTATCTTTATGAAGTTTAAGTCTTTCATTAGATGGATCATTATCATCATACTCATATTCGTCGATAATGGCTCCACTAATAGTAATTGTTTGGTAATCAATAATAAATCCATTTTCTTCAAACAGCTTTGCCGCCTCTGCTGTAAGCGGCGGGGAACTGTATTCCGGCAAGGGTGTCAGGACTGCTGCTGCGGATATGAAAGCCGCTGCTATCCCGGCAGCTGTCCGCCTTATCGCTGCTTTTGCATTCATGGTCATTCCTCCTTTATTTCCTGCCTCCGGAATGTGCTGTATGACAACGCCCTCCCGGATACGGCCGGCCCGTCGCTGTGCTATATGATAGTTTTATTATACATAGTTAAAAACATTTTGTCAATATGCAGCAAGAAGAACCTGATATGTATTTTATATACCTTTATACTCAGCGCTGCTTATTGCAAAATCCGGGGTAAAATAGTATAATAATCATAACCGGACAAAACGCCGTCTGCGCTTATGCGGTCATGTGCGTTCAGCCGAAGAAAATGATATGAAAGAAGAGGTAGAGCTATGAATCAGCATTCAAGATTTGATCTTCCGTTATGCCTTGCGGTCGAAGAGGATGCCTTCTTCCACTCAGATGAGATAATAAAGCGCTATATCCCCGATCTTATCGGTCAGAAGGCTGTAATAATATCCGAGCAGAACCTTATCGATATCTACAGGGAAAAGGTTAACGATATAAGCGATGATTTCGGCGGCGCCGAGATAATCGCCATGAAGAGTGCAAGCTTCGATGAGGCAGTATACATTGCCAAGAAGGTCTGCATGGAGGAGATACGCATAATCATCGGTTTCGGCGGCGGCAGAGTGCTCGATACGGCCAAGTATGCCGCACACATCAGCAAGGCTGCCTACATCTGTATGCCGACCTCCCTCAGCAACGATTCCCTCGCCTCACCGTTCTCGGTGCTCGAGACGGAGAACGGCGCACGCCGCACTCTTGAGTGCAAGATACCTGCGGCAATAATCGTAGACACAAATATGATAATCAGCGCTCCGGAGGTACAGACTCTCTCCGGCATCGGCGACACCATAGCCAAGCACACCGCCCTCTACGACTGGAAGCTCGCTGCGAAAAAGACCAATTCAAGGACCGAGGATTTTGCCTATGCGCTCAGCCGGATGAGCTACGATTCTGTATACCACTGCGATGAAAAGAATATGAAGAGCAGGGTGTTCATCCGCATACTCTCCCGTGCGCTCGTCATGGGCGGACTTGCTATGGAGATAGCAGGCTCTTCACGTCCGTGCAGCGGAAGCGAGCATCTCTTTGCTCATGCGATAGAGGAATACTACCCGCAGATAAGGATATCCCACGGTCTTGCAACAGCACTCGGTTCGATACCCGCCTGCATCTTCCAGAAGCAGGATCCGGAAGGACTTGTGCAGTTCTGCAAGACCTACAGGCTGTGTACAGCTCCCTCCGCATACGGCATTACAGAGGAAATGTTCACTGATATGTGGGAGAAGGCAAGGACAGTACGTCCCGGCAGGATAACCATACTCGATGACACGCCCTACGACAGGATGCAGCTCATAGAGATATACAGAATGATGGAGGAGACAAGGTGAGAACAGGACTTATATTCGATATGGACGGCACGCTCTGGGATTCCTCAGAGAATGTCGCACACTCATGGACAGAGAAGGTGCGTGAGCTCGGCTATGACAGACCGGAGATAACACAGGAGGACATCATGGGGATCATGGGCCTTACCATGGACAGGATAGCCGATATCATATTCAGCGACCTGCTGAAGGATGAACGTATGGAGCTGCTCGACAGGTGCTGTGAATATGAGAATGCTTATCTCCTTGAACACGGCGGAGTGCTCTATCCCGACCTTGAGGAGACTCTTCAGATACTCGGTGAGAAATACGAGCTCTACATCGTGAGCAACTGTCAGAGCGGATATATAGAGGCCTTTCTCGAGCACTACGGCTTCGGGAAGTACTTCCGTGATATCGAATGCTACGGCAACAACCTGCTCGACAAGGGCAGCAACATTGCTCTCATCGCAGAGCGCAACGGTCTTGACAGGGCCTACTACGTCGGCGATATACAGGGCGACTACGACTCAGCCATGAAGGCAGGCTGCGGCTTTATACACGCTGCCTACGGCTTCGGAAAGATTAAAGAGGCAGTACCGGAGCTTCCGTGCTTCAATAAGCTGCCGGAGCTGCTCAGAGCGATAATAGTATGACAAAATCCCGGAGACGGTAAAGGCTTACCGTTTCCGGGATTTGATTTATCATAAAAGACGGAATGATCAGTATTATCCGCGGGCGAACGGTGTGAGCCCGCCATAGCATTCTTGATTGTAGGGGCTGCCTCGGGCAGCCCGCATATCATTCAACGATTCGTTGTCAAGCGGACCGCCAAAGGCGGTCCCTACATGGTATATCATGTAAAAAGGCAGCTTCTAAGGCTGCCTTTCAATCGTTTTATCAGGGGACGCCTTCACTTGCAAGGCGTCCCCTCTTCCAAAACAGTCCCCCGGACTGTTTTGGAATTCACCCCTTGCGAAGCGCCCTGCGGAAATATGCGGGGCGCTGCCTCTGGACTCCGCTAAAGGGGCGCAGCCACTTTAGAATCCCAAACTGTTTAATAGTTTATCCACCGTTATCATAACACCGTATCACAGCGCCGACGTCAGTTTATTACGGAAAGCGACTGTATCGAAGGTATCAGCGGAGCCGTCGAAATTCAGGTCACATACGGTGACATCATCCTCTTCAAGCTCACCGCTGCCGAGGAGATATCTGCTGAATGCCACAAGGTCGGCGGTATTGATCCTGCCGTCGTTATTGGCATCGCCCATTGAACGTCTGCACTCCGGGAGCTCTTCGCTCTGGAATTCATGGAAGACCGACGGACGGCACAGCTTCCAGTTCTTGTGGCGGCCGCCTGCGTCGTAGGTTTCGCTGTCGGTCTTAAGGAACCATTTATGGCTGTCGAGAAGATCGTCCCATGTGGTATCGACATGGAAGTAAAGACCGCCTATCTTTACAATATTCCAGCTGTGTGTCTCGCTGCTGACGATACAGGTCTCGAGTCCGGCTTCGTGTGCAAGGAGATTGAATACTCTTGCATAGCCTTCACCGGTCGTGGAATCCAGCAGGAATACAGAAGCATCGCTGAGGTCTCTGAAGCCCTGCTCCTCCTCTGTGGCATAGACGGTATTCTCGCACAGCCAGTCATGCACGGCCCTCGTCTTCTGCATATCGTTCATGTCCGGCGTTATTATCTCCGATACCGTCTTCTTCACCTGCTGACTGACATACTCGTTGAGGAAACCGATATTATCAGAGGCGGCGAAGTTTGCTCTGATGATATCCTTCATGCCGGGGGCAAGCTCTCCGGTACTGCTGTCGAAAACCGGTTTACCGTTTATTGTCATAAGTGCGGGGCAGTCATTGAATGCGCCGTTCATCACGACGCCGGAGTCCCTGATATCAATATTTTTCAGTGCGGGGCACAGGCTTACGGCTGACTCACTGAGTACTGCGCCGCTGTCAACTGTTACGTTCTCAAGTGCTTCACAGCCACGGAAGGCATTCTCGCCGGCCTTTGCGCCGTCAAGGGTGATATCCTTCAGTGCATTGCATTCAGCGAAGGCAGAGTCTCCTATGTCCCACCTTGAATCTGCGTTGAGGGAGGTCACAGCCGTTCCGCTTAGCGCTTTTTCGCCTAACGTGATACTGCCGGTGCCGTCGGGGATATCAAGAGTGTCAAAGCTGCCGCAGCCGGCGAATACTCTGCTGCCGAATTTAAGGCTCTTTGCGCTCCGGCTGAAAGCAATATTTTTCAGGCTCTCGCAGCCTGAAAAGGCTTCATTTTCTACGATGATGTCTGTTTCAGAATCTGCGGGTATGATCAGACTGCCGAGCGATGAACAATTCTGAAATGCGCTATCTCCTATGTTAAATACTATGTTACCATCATCATCTTCATAATGGTAAACGTCAGACGGCAGGATAAGTTCCTTCAGCATCCTGTCATTCATAAATGCATACTCACCTATATATCCGATGGCAGCATCTTCCGGAAGCACGACCTTCTCAAGCTTTTCGCAGTTTTCAAAACACCGGTAAGGCAATGCACAGTATTCAGCTTTATCCGGATATGTAAAGCTTTTCAGCTGCCTGCAGCTACGGAACATACTGTCGCCAAATTCTGTATTTGACGGAAGAGTTATCTCAGCAATGGAGGAGCCTGCTAAATCAAGAAAATTTATAAACACATCCTTATTGCGGAACTCCACGCTTTTTATGCCCTTGTTTGACAGTCCGGCGATGATTCTTTTATAGCTTTCCGGGAAAACGATATTTACCTGGCCTTTCATATAGCACAGTTCTATCTCACAGCCTTCGATATCCATATCCCCGAGCTTCTCCGGCAGAACGAGTGTTACCTCTTCGTCCTTGTTTACCAGTTCCTCCGGCACAGAAACGATCTCATAAATCTTTCCGCTCTCGTAATAATTATAGCCGTCATCAATGTATAGAGTCTCCTCAGCATATCCCCAGCCGTCTATATAGCCTTCAGGCTCAGACGGACTCAGTACAGCAGAAGCAGACAGGCTGCTGCCGGAGGCGGTAACCGCCAGCACGGCAGAGACTGCCGCTGTTGTTCCTTTTCTTAACTTTTTCATATCCAGGTCCCTCTCATTATGTATTTATCATGTGTCGGATGTGAGCTGTCTGCGGAACATGACGATATCGAATGTATCCGCACAGCCGTCAAAGTTGAGATCGCATACCGTCTGATCGTCACCGGTCAGCTTGCTGCCTCCGAGGAGGTATTTGCTGAACAGGACAAGATCGGCGGTGTTTATTGCTCCGTCGCTGTTTGCATCGCCCATTGAACGGCTGCACTCCGGGAGCGTATCCTTCTGGAAGCTGTGCAGGGCGGACGGACAGTCAAGAGTCCATCTTGCATGAGAACCGCCGGCATCCTTCATTTCCCGGTCGCTCCTTAAGAACCAGCTGCGGCCGATCGTATCGCCGTCATCCCATGTGGTATCGATATGGAAATACAGTCCGCCTATCTTTACGATGTTCCATGAGTGGTCTATGCTGTCAACTACACAGGTCTCTATACCTGCTTCATGTGCAAGGAGATTGAACGCCCTTGAGTAGCCGTCGCATACTGTTGTCGGCAGAAGGAACAGCGAAGCGTCATTATGATCGGTGAGGCCGCTGTCATCCTTATCGGTATACTTGGCGTTGGCACATACCCAGTCGTGTATCGTTCTGATCTTTTCCATATCGGTCATGTCAGGCTCAATTATCTCCGATATGGTCTTCTTCACATGATACAGCACGTACTCGTTGAGGAAACCTATATTGTCGTCGGAGGCAAAGCTCTCCATTACAATGGGTTTCAGATCCGGTGTGAGATCGCCCGTCTTGCTGTCAAATACGGTCTTGCCGTTTATCTTCATAAGGTTCCGGCAGTCATCGAAAGAGTTGCTGATGCTGTATCCGCTTCCGATGAGCTTTATATCTTCAAGAGAGGTGCATCCTTTGAAGGCATCCTTGTTCAGCTTTGCCGCACCGCTGACTGTGAGCTTTTTGAGTGCATCGCAGCGCATGAAAGCACTTATGCCTACATCTGCGCCGTTGATACTGACCTCGCTGAGCTGATCGCAGTCCATGAAAGCATTTGAACCGATGCTCCAGCCGCTCTCAGCTTTAAGTGAGGTTATGGGAGTACCGGAAAAGGCGTAGTTATCTATATGCACCTCGGCAACATCAGGCAGTTCCGCCCTGGCAAGGGCGGTGCAGTCCTTGAATGCGCTGCCGCTTATTATCAGTCTTTTGCAGTCGTCAGGAAATACTACAGAGCTGAGCTTTTCGCAGTCCTTGAATGCCTCCCTGCCTATGGAAAACTGTTCCACGCCGCTCTTCGGTACAGAAAGGCTTTCAAGCGATGAGCAGCCGGAGAATGCTTTATCATCAATTCCGGTAACGCAGACGGTATCCGGGATATTGACCGTTTTCAGCGCCGTATCTCCGGAAAAAGCCTCGGAGCCTATACTGATCTTCCCGCAGCTTTCCGGAACGGTCACTGTCTCAAGAGCGCCGCAGTCAGCAAAGAAGCGGTAAGACAGCTCTGCTTTCTCTGTGCCTTCGGCCGCCTCAAAGCTTTTCAGCTTCTTGCAGCCATCAAACATCTTTGCAGTGTACACAGTATTTGAGGGAAGAGTTATCTCCGATATCGAGGAGCCTGCAAAGGAGCCCTCGAATCTGGCGTCCTTGTTTCTGAACTCAACGGCTGCTATCCGGTAAGTGCTGAAGTCCATATATATGTCATCATAGCTCTCAGGGAAGATATAGGTTATCTCTTCGCCTGAAATATTCCTGTAGGCACGGCATCCGTTCACGGGGATCCTGCCGAACTTTTCCGGGAACACTACCGTTCTTTTTTTGCCGTCTGCAGTGATACCGGCTCCTGTACTCATCGGCAGTTCCGTTATGATTACGTCGAAATTCCCGCCGTTCCACTCAATATGAAAATCCCAGTCTTCATAACTTCCGCTCACAAACGAAGGAAGTGAGCTGTCAATATAACCGGAGAAGGTGTTTATATCCTCGCACGTCAGAACACCCTCCGGCAGCGTGACATCCGTTCCGTAAAAGGCGTTGTCGGAGCACAGCCAGACATGATCAAGGCCTTCTGCTTCCTCCAGAAGAATGCACCCGTAACACATATCCTCAGGGATGATCTTCACAGCCTCCGGGATATTGATCTTTTTCACCGTTGACATAAAGAAGGCTTTTCCGGCTATAAAGTCTATCTGATCCGGAAGCGTTACGGAATCTATTTTTTTCTTCTCGGAAAAGGCATTTGCTCCGAGCGCTGTTACCTTTCTTCCGTCGACCGTATCCGGAACAACTACATCCTTGTCACTGCCGTTGTATTCGAGCAGCACAAGCTCGTCGTCACGTCTCGGGCAGTCACCTATATCATCGTATTTATAACGGTCATCAGCCAATGAAGCAGGTACTCCCATATTAGTACGGAGACCGAATAAAAAATCTCCTTCTGTTATCGTATAATAATCCCATAATCCGTATTCGTCCTTATAAACGCCTGCCGGGAACTGTTCTGTAGCGGATGATATGAAAATACCGCTCCCAGCTGCTGAAGTAAGGGTCATCACGGCAGACACTGCCGCTGACAGTGTTCTTTTAATGATTTTCATGGTTATGTCCCTCCCGTTTGATGATGTTAATATTATACCACTTTTTCACAAACAGGTCAACTATTTAGTATATTTTTCACTTTTCGGGGCACAAAAAAAGCACCCTGCCTTCCGGAGCAGAGTGCGATGCCGCAGTATCAGATGTTTGTGACGAAACACTGAAAACGGCCAAAAAACGGAGAGTTTAATGAAAGTATAGTAAGAATTGAAAAAAGCTCTTGGTGTGACGTAGTAGTGTGACTGTTGCGGAGTATGATCGTCCGGTTGTAGTCCGGCGTATAGTGGTGTACCTGTCCTGATCACGGGTTTGGTGGGTTGATTACCGGGTCTCTTATATCAGATGTGCAGCGGTCATTGGTGCGATGTAAGAGTTGGATTACTGGCATACGGCAGACACTATATCGGGGTTGTTGATACAGCTTACACAGTGACGGGCACCTGCTTCCGGTGGATGAACAGAAACAGGAATATAAAGGACGTCTGCCGTTAAGTATTGGTAGGATCGTGAAGGGTAGTACTAAGACTCCCGTGTCAGATCAGGATACCGCTCCGTTTTGCCGGAGCAGTTGTCCCGGAGACTTATCTCCGGTGACAATTACATTTTAGCGTATATATGCCTCTGAGTCAATAGAATTCTTGTCAACGGCCGTTTTTTTCTTGTAAATTGCATAGCCCTGATGAAATAAATGTTATTACAGCCTGTGATAGATTTAATATCATTTCGTGATAGATGTAATATCAACTTATGACAGATGTTATACCAAAAAGATCCGGATCGTTCGACCCGGATCTCTTGCTATATCGTTTGTTGTATTGCAGAGCTAATCGTTTGCTGTCAAGGCATGAACCAGCTTAAAATATCCCAAATCATAATTTTGACCCTCCATCAGATTATTGTTGCTCAATAAAAAACCCTATATCAATATTATATACCATTATACGGAAAAATCAAGTCTATTCTTGACAGCATATGCAAAAAACTTGTAAAGTCAAAAAACTGTTGCAATTTGACTTCAGATGTAGTATAATTATATTGGACTCTTTTTATGTTTTATTTATTTTTTCATCCGGCAGGACATCACCGGCCTGTCTGCGGATGAAATGCAATCACTGCGGAGGATATATGAAAATAGCAGTTTGTGACGACGAAAAGATCTTCAGAGAAGCACTCACTGAAAAGCTGAATGAATACTCAAAGCTGCGTTCCGCTGAAATAGAGATAACCGAATTCTCTGACGGCTCGGAGCTGCTCGCATCAAAGGAAAGCTTCGATATGATCTTCCTTGATCAGCAGATGAGCCAGGTCAGCGGCATAGACACTATCAGGGAGCTGCGTTCACGCAGCATAGGTACAAGGATAGTATTTGTCAGCAGTTATTCCGAGATCGTATTTGAGACAATGAAATACAGCGCCTACCGTTTCCTTGTGAAACCGGTAGACAAGGACGATCTCTTTGAGGCTCTCGATTCGGCTATGCGTGAAGACAGCTCTTCCCGCAAGATCATAGCAAAGGACACTGAATTCGGCAACAGCATAGTAATACCGGAAAAAGATATCATCTACGTACAGGCAGAAAACATCTATGCACTTGTTATAACAGAGGAAGGCACCTTCAGATACATGAACAGTATCTCCGCCCTCCAGCAGGAACTCACGGACGGTCTGTTTTTCAGAAGCAACCGTTCATACCTGATCAATCTCGGTCATGTAAGCTCATTCAGCAAGAGCGAGATAACCTTGAGCAACGGGCAGAAAGCCCTCCTCTCAAAGCTCAAGTACAAGGATTTCAAAAATACATACTATGATTACATTCGTAATAACAGAACAGGATGATGGCTAAATGCAACACTTTCTTTCCAAACTGCCCAGTGTGGCGGTTTATTTCCTGTTTATTGTCAATATACATTTGCTGACAAATGTAATTGTCAAGACAAGGAAGTTCACAAGGCTGTCATGGATGCTTACGGCGCTTTATTTAACGACCGCAATTGCATACACCTACTATCCTAACATCATCTTCAACGTTTTCACCCTCTACCTACTACTATTCGCAATAATGCTATCAGTTCACAGGGACAGCAAATTCATGACTCTGTATATCACTCTTATCTATCTGCTGACAGATTCGGTGATATCCCCTCTTCTTACCCTTCTCATTAAAGCGATGCCCTTCCCGATATCGAATACAGAGCTTTTGCTCAAGAGCATCTCTCTCGTACTCAATCTCATAACCCTGTGCGTTGTCCTCTACCTGAGGAAGCACCACAAGAGCGGCATCCGATACAGCGTAAAGCTGCTCCCGAAAAAGATATACAGTCTTCTCATTGTTTCTCTTGCACTGCTCGGTACGCTGTGCGTAGTTGAGACAAAGATAGAGGAGAAAAAGAATGAGATCCCTGTTGAGATATCAGACAGGGTAATGAGCGTACTGATCGCACTGACCGTGCTTTCATCCCTTGTAGTAATGATCTTCATGCTGATGAACTGCATCTCCAAATTCTACTTTGAAAGTACCTCACAGCTCCTCAACAAGCAGGTAAACATCCAGCTCGAGCATTACGAGAAGATCGAGCAGATCAACCGTGATGTAAGGGAATTCAGGCACGATTACCGCAATCATATGATATGCCTGCACACCCTCCTCAAGAACAACGAGACAAGCAAGGCGATGGATTACCTCTGCTCCATCACCGATCATACCATAAGGAGTCTGAGATCGTTCCGCAGCGGAAACTCCGTAGCAGATGCGATACTCAACGACAAGTGCGGAAATGCAAGGGCACATAACTGCGATATCCAGTTCAACGGAGTGATATCCGACAGGATCTCCGCCTTTGATATCTGTACTATCCTCTCCAATGCGCTCGATAACTCGATAGAGGCCTGTCAGAGACTGCCGGAGAGCGAGGAGGTACGCATTATAAGCGTTGACTGCTCCGTTGACGGCTGCATCCAGCTGATACAGGTAAAGAATCCGTCGGTATCGGAGGACTCAAACCACAAGACCTCAAAGGCTGACAAGGAAAATCACGGCTTCGGTCTTTACAATATCCGCCGCACCGTAAAGGCGCTCAACGGAAGAGTAAACATACCTTCAACTTCACCGGAATTCATTCTACAGATAGAGCTGATGATACCGGAAAAGGCTGTTCCTGTACCGGAAAATCCCGACGTACAGGAAGATGAAGGATTTGATCTCAAGCAGCTCAGGCATATATGAATCAAGGCGCACGATGTGCGCCTTTTTCATTTCAGAAACAGCAAATGGCAGTCTGTCAGCTTGCCGAAACAGTCATTTTTCAATCAGTCTGGGATTCTAAAGGGGCTGCGCCCCTTTAGCGGAGTCCAGAGGCAGCGCCTCTGCCAGGGTGCGGGACAGAGTCCCGCATTTATCCGCAGGGCGCTTCGCAAGGGGTGGATTCCAAAACAGTCCGGGGGACTGTTTTGGAAGAGGGGACGCCTTGCAAGTGAAGGCGTCCCCTGCAAATGCTGTGTTCGCTGCGGCGGACGCACACTGTGCATCCATACATCATTTCCAGAATTGAAAGGGACGTCCGGAGACGTCCCTTTGATGTTATTTCAGTGGCAGTTCGCTCTGCTTCAGTACGCTTGCGTCTACCTTCTGTATCACTACTGCGTCTGTTCCGGTGATGCCGGGCTGGCCGTCAACGTCTGCGTTGAGCTCGCCTGTCTCGCCGAGAGGATACTTGGTATTGTTTGCGATGTACTGGAGTATAGCTACCGCATCGGCTACGTTTACCTTGCCGTCACAGTTTGCGTCGCCGTACATTGAAGCCTTGGGCTCCTCTTCCTCCTCTGCCTCAGCTACATTGTCAAAGTCGAGCCAGAGCTGTACGTATTCGCTGTCGGGACCGTAAGCAGGTGAAGCGGTGTTCTGTGAAGCGAGCTCGGCCTCGGTGAGCGCCTTGCTGTATACTCTTACCTCGTAGAACTCAGCCTCAGAGCCTCTGCCGGTATCCGGGCAGGCGCCTATGGTAAGGTCATACGGAGTTACGTCTACGCCGGCTGTTGTTCCGACCGGCTTTACGCCTATGAACTTGCCGTCAACGAAGAGGCTGATGGTGTTGTTGGCGTCGTCGTATACTCCCGCTATCTGGTGCTTCTTGCCTATCCAGCCGGAGTTCCAGTCTGTGCCGTGCTCAATGTAGCACTCACGCCATCTGCCGTCTGAATGTACGAAGAAATCAACAGAGTTGTTTGTCGTTCTCAGTGCGAAGCCGTAGTCGCCGTCGCCGAGGAACATATTGTATTCGGGATTGCCTGTGGGCACTACGTTCACTTCAACAGTGAAGGAGCTGTGTCCGCCGAGCGAGTCTTTGAGCTTTGAGCACTGAGGTACTGTCAGGGAGCCTGTCATTGCATTGCCTGTGTCTGTTGACTTGAGCTTTGCGGATGTGCCTAACGGTATGCTGAGCTTGTTGGGGCTCTTGTCCTGTATAGTCACACCGTTTGAGCGGCGCTTTGCTGCTATGGTGCTGAGCTGCTCGTCTGTGGAGGTTGCGGGTGCGGGTATGATAGTGTAGCTCCAGCTGTACGATCTGCTTGAGGGCAGACGGTACTTCTCGAGTGTTGCCTGTCCGCAGGTAGCGCTTCCTACGCCGAGCTGGCCGTAATCCACGTTGAGATATGTCTCATTGCGGGGACGGAGCTTATACGGGTGATCTACCTTGTCGAAGTCATTGGGTGTGAAGTGGAGAGCACTTGCTTCCACTGTGCCGTCTGCCGCGATGAGGAGGCAGTTCTCGCTCTGTCCGTCAGCAACGGATATCCACTTGACGTCTGTGAGGTTTCCGCAGTCGTCGCCCTTCATATAGGGATAGAACTGCTCGGATACTGTGCTTGTCCATACGCCCTGTCTGCCGCCGGTCTTTCTGTCGTTGTAGGTCTCAACGGGTCCGTTGCCGTACCACTTGAGACGCTCTGCACCTGCGGGGAGCACCATAGTCGAGCCGACACGTAAGAAATTGCCCATTCTGGAGCGTGTTGCGTCTACGTTGATAGCTACGTTCACGCTGCCGTCAGGTGATATGGTATACACGATGTCTGCTCTTGTATCGCCTGCCTTCGGGAGAACAATATGTGAGGTAACTATCTTCTGTCCGTCTGCGCCGTCGGTAACGTCGATGCCCGTGGCCTTTACCTCACCGAGTGCGCCTTCCCAGTTCCTGTCGAAGATGTTCTGACGTGCGTTTCCGCCGTCGTTCTCTACATTGCCTCTCCAGAAGTTGAGCTCGGGACCTTTCTCGATGAGGAGCTCGCCCTTGTAGGAGTACATTGACATAAGTCCGGTGGACTTGTCTATACGGAAGTTGAAATCCTTGCCTACAGGTACGAAGCAGTTCTCCTGCTCGGTTATCTCGAGCGATGTGCTGCCGGTATCCACCTTTACGGCACGTCCGCCTGTGGTTATCGGTATCTGTCCGTAGGCTATCTCGGTGCCTGCGGGTATCATGCGGTCTGTGCTCTTCTTTACTACGGAGAGATCGAGGATGAACTCGTCGCCTGCAAGATACTTCTCCGGGAGCTTGAAGGGTATCTCTATCTGCACTCTTGTCAGAGGAGGTGCGGCTGCGCCGTTCACTGTGCCGCTGTCTATCGATACGCCGTTCTTGAGGAGGCTCCACCTGAGCTCGCATTCGTTGAGGTCGGTGAAGTTGTTCTCGTTGTATACGCTTATCTCATGCTTGGCTATCTGCTCCTGAGATGCTGAGAACCAGAAGCTCTGATACTGGTATCTTACCTCTGCTGCCTCGGGCTGCTCGGTTCTGTCGGGGCTGATGATGCCGTTCTCGCAGAAGCTGTTGTCGTTCGGCCAGTCACCCCAGTCGCCGCCGTAACCGAAGAAGTTTCCGGGGCTCTTGTCGGCGTAGAGGTTCTTGTGTGCGTAGGACTCGGCGTAGTAATCCCAGCCGCCGCCTACACTGTCAAGGCTCACTGCTCTTGACTGGTCTACCCAGTCCCAGATGAAGCCGCCGAGCATATTGTCATTGGCTCTTATTGCGTCCCAGTACTCCTTGAGTGCGCCGAGGGAGTTGCCCATTGCGTGGTCATATTCGCACATGACGTAGGGGATCTTGCCGCGTCCGCCGTTTCCGCCTACCCAGTCGGAACCGGGATACATATTGCTTCCCATATCAACGCCCATGCCGCTGCCCTGTCCTTCACTGTGTACGGGGCGGGTGGGGTCGTTCTTCTTGAAGTACCATATCATGTCGCGGAACATACCGCCGGCTGCATTTGGGTCGCCGGTATATGCCATCTCGTTACCGATGGACCATGCTATGATGGAGGGGTTGTTTTTCAGGCGCTTATAGGCTGTCTCGGTTCTGTCCATTGCCAGTTCGTAGAACAGTGCCTTGGCGTCATTGTTGTCCATGAGTGCGTGGCACTCCATATTGGTCTCGCCCATTACGTACATACCGTACTTGTTGGCGAGCCAGTAGAGATAGGAGTCATTGCTGTAGTGCGATGTTCTTATCGCATTGACGTTGTTCTTCTGCATGAGAAGGATATCCTCACGCATGGTCTCCTGCGGCACTGCCTTGCCGTAGAAGGGATCGGTGTCGTGGCGGTTTACGCCCTTCAGGAGAAGGCGCTTGCCGTTGATAGTTATAGGCTGCCAGCTCTTTGTAGTAACGCCGTAGTTCCAGTCCACCTCGGTGGAGGTGAAGTTTATCTCACGGAATCCGAGCTGGGTTGAGACTACCTCCTGCACATTGCCCTTGTCATCCTTCAGGGTGAGTATCAGGGCGTAGAGGTTCGGATGCTCGGCAGACCAGAGCTTCGGGGCAAGGGCATTTGCCTTGATGCCTACTGTGCTCTGCTTCCAGCCGCCGATGCTGTCGATATCCGAGGATACGCCTGTGATAAGCGTATCGCCTGCCTCGTCGACAACATCTGCCGTGAGTGTCCAGCCGCTCTTGTCATTGCCGGTGCAGTTGAAGATATCTGCGCTTATCTGGAGCTCGCCGGAGGTGAATGTGTCATTGAGATCGGTGCGTACCGTATAGTCACGTATCTGCACCTCGGGAGCACTTACAATGAATACGTCACGGAAGATACCGCCGTCATAGATCATATCCTGATCCTCGAACCAGGTGCCGTCACAGAACTTGTGTACCTCTACCGCAAGGGTATTCTCGCCGTCAACGAGATAGTCCGTGATATCGAAGCGGTGGGGGCTGAATGAGTCCTCGCTGTAGCCGACTGCCTTGCCGTTGAGGTATACATAGTAAGCGGACTCAACGCCGTCAAACTGGATATATACCCTTCTGCCTGAGGAGAGGATAGAGCTGTCCGGGGTGAACTTCTTTCTGTAGAGACCTACAGGGTTATAGTTGGTAGCTGCATTCGGACAGGTGACGTACTGATCGTATTTTGCCTGCCAGGGCTCCGAGATATTGTCATAGATCGAGAAGTCAAAGCCCTGTCTCGTCCAGCTGCACGGGAGCTGAACCGTCTTCCAGCCGTCAGCGGGAGAGGGGTTGAAATCGGCATTGACAAAGCCTGCCGAGAATATGCCCTGAGCCTGCTCGGCGTTCTGTACGACCTTTAGATCCCAGTCGCCGCCGGAGCCTGTGAGCATCTGCAGGTAATCGGACTTCTCACGGTCGTTGTACTCCCATACCGCTGCCGCTGCGGATGCTGCGTCCTGATAGGGCACGGGATTGACGGAGGCGGGCTCACGGTTGACTGCAAATATATCCTCTGCGCCGTTTTTTCCCGTCCATTCGTTGTGTGTGAATTCGGCAGGCGCAGCCTTTGCGGACAGCTGCGGCACTGCGATCACTGACGTTGCGGACAGTGCCGCAGCCAGTATGACTGATAAAACCTTCTTCATAATTATTCCCCTTTATTCTATATTCTTTATACCCGGAACCCGGATATCTTTCCCATTAAGAAATCGCTGTGGAGCTTCAGATCTTCCTCTGTGAGCTCGCCGTCCTGATCGAGGTCGGCTGCCGTGAAGCGCTCACAATCGCCGTCGGTAACTGCCTGACGGAGGAGCACGAGATCGAAGGTATCAACGACGCCGTCGCCGTTGAGGTCACCTAAGATAACAGCTGCTGCCGGTGTATTGGCTCTCCACCAGTTGATGTTGAAGAGGTATCCGTCTCCTCCCTTGAATACGAAATAGACATCATTCTTGCCGTTCACAGCGTCAATGGCACACTTCTGTGTTGACCATGTCTGCCAGCCGCCTGTGCCCTTTACATCCATGCTTCCGATAAGCTTTCCGTCGGGTGAACCGAGACGTACCTCGAGGCTTGCCTCTGCACCGTTGGAGCCGATGCGGAAATCGATGGAATCAGCGCCTGTGAGATCAACGTCCCTGAAGCCGATATAATCGCCGTTCTCGATGAAAGCAACATCACTGCCGCCCTCAGAACAGTTCTCGGTCTCGATGCCGGACTGTACATCATAGCTCTCTGCTTCTACAGCGCCCTCGGAGCTTGTCTCGCCTGTGCCGCTGAGACGGAGGATATGTGAGGACTTGCTCACATTGCCGGCTGCATCGACAACGTAGATGCGGTAGTTGCCCTCCTCGGCGGGAGTGCGTATCTTGCCGGCTGTGCCGGAGGCCTTTGTCATATTAGTGCCTGCCTTGAAGGAATCCGTTCCGTCGGGAGCGATCCATACCGTACCGGAAACCTTGCGTACAGGGAGAGTGCTCTGGCAGGTGGTCTGACAGCTTGCCGGGAATGCCTGGTCTGCAGCAGATGTCAGCCAGAGCGGAACAAGGCTGCTGTACTCGCCGGATACGCCGGAGTTGAGGCATATCTTGTACTGGGCGAACGGCCATACATTGTCGGATACTACGATAGGATCGTCGATATCGCTGTCGGGCGGGTTCTTGCCCATCTTCTTTACTGTTGCGTAGGTGCGCTTGATGGTGAGGTGGTGCTTGTCGCCGTATTCCTCACAGTTGATCGTATAGGTTACATCGGGGCTTATCTCAAGGATGTTGTCAAGCTCCTCTATCCATGCAGTTCCCTCGTCGTTGTGCAGACCGTAGGTAGGTGCGCCGGGGCCGCCTGCGGGGATGCCCTGTATGTAGTTCTCGTTTATCTTCGTGCCTTCCATCTGGCCTATGGTATAGATACCGCCGCTGTCGTGGAGACGGTTGAGGCTGTTGATGACACGGTTATAGCATATCTCGTTGTTGCGGCAGGTGGTGCTGTCCTTGAAGTTGCACCAGCCCCAGCCGAGGTGGATGCCGTTATATGCGGTCTTCTCTATGGTGTTGCTGAGTATCTTCACACTGTCAACGAAGTAGGCAGTGATAGCTGCACAGCCGCCGAAGCCGTGGATAACGCTTATATCATAGAGCATATTCTGTGAGATGACATCGTTCTTGCAGACGCCCTCTACTCCCTTCGGGAACTTCTCGCGGTTAGAGGGAGAAGCATCGCCGATGTAGATGTGCTGCGGATGGCCTATGGTGATGCCGCTCGAGGTGATATCGGTGATGAAGTTTCCTGTTATCTGCGAATCAACAACGTCGTTCGTCATGGAGATGCCGTCGGCGCCGGTATGCTTTACGGTATTTCCGGTAAGGCTTATCGACTCACTGTTGGTGATATGTATAGCTGCCGGAAGGGTATCTACCATTTCGTAGTTCTTGCTGTGCCAGTTGGAATCGGCAAATGCGGTGTAGGTCTGCGCTGCCTGGCAGGTGGTCTTGCCGTGCGAGCCGTCAACCTCGGTCAGCTGGTAATCGGTGTTGGCAAAGGTGATGCCGCTGAATGTGAGGTTCGATACACGCTCGGATGTGGACTTGCCCTCGATGACGATGAGCTGATCCGCTATGGGAGCTTCAACGTCAACTACATTCATATCCTCGTTCTGGCGGGGATAGTAGTAGAGCACCTTTTCTGTCTTGTCGAAGTAGAATTCTCCGGGTTCATCCACGAACGAGAAGGCATTGTAGATCGTATGCCAGCTGTTGGTGGAGAAGCCTGCGCCCCAGCCGGGAGTCTGTGCTATCGAGCCGTATGGCTGCTGGAGCAGTACTATAAGTGAATTTCCGTCTCTCTTGATATCACGGCTGCATACGATATTCTCATTCCACGTTGTGCCGTTCACGATCTCGAGGTCGTCAAAGTTTGATTTTATCTCAGGGATGTCAGATGCGTTATAGACTATACCGTCGCTCTTTTTGCCTGAATCCCATGCCCAGTCAGCCTGTCCGGCCTGTATGTAGTAATCGCCGTAGCCGCCCTTTCCGCCGGCGCTGACGCTTCCCATATGGGCACGGCTGTCGTTGACATAGAGGTTGCGGAGCTTGATGTCCCGGTCAAGCGGCGCAGACCACAGCTTGTCATTGTACTTAGTCCAGCCGGTTACCTGCTGTGCGCCGTTGATGACGGGCACCTCGTCACGGTAAGCCTGATAGTTGATATGGAAGCCGTTTGATCCCGAATCACGGGTGTCGAATACCACGGGCTCGGTGATGCGGTAATCGCCGCCCCTGAGGTATACGTTGATATCGCCTGACATATTCCCGCTGTACGCTCTGACAGCGTCCCGGGCTGCCGTGAGAGTACGGAAGGGAGATGCGAGCGAACCGTCGTTTGTATCGCTTCCGTCAGGCGATACATAGAATTCGATACTGCCGTCAGCAGCCGAGAGAGTACCGGTGAGCGGTACGAGCGGCTGGAGCGTCAGAGCTGCTCCGAGGACAACGGATATCCCCGACCTTACAACTTTCTTCACACACTGCATAATATTCCTCCTTCTAAAATTAGACATGCCAAATTTTTCTCTATTATATTTATATTATATACTATTTTATACAAAGAATGTTCAACTTTCAACCTACAAAATGAAGAATAGGTCACTAAAATGCAGAAAACGCCCATATTTCGACGTTTTGACACAACTATTGGTCAAAGTTTTTGTATATTTCGTCAAATAATTGTCTGATAGCACGAAAATATTAGTTTTAAAGATGTCCGGTCATTGTCTGTTGAAAACGATACATCTTGTGCAGACTTATCAATTTATGACAAATTTTTGTTCTTTGCTGATGATATGTCACTCATTAACGGCAAACTAATTATAAGATAACAGCAAATATAATGTTGCACGTGCGATAGCCCGTTTTAGCCTGCTGGTCTCAAATGAAAGCAAAAACCGGCAATGGGTGGAAAGAAAGGGGCGAGGAAAAAGAGAGTCCAGAGAGGAAAACCGTAAGGTGTGACTCCCCACGGGGTGGGGAGATGTTACTTCCGATGAACTGAGTACTAATATCAGATGGGTGACTCCCCACGGTGTGGGGAGATGTCCGCAGGACAGAGGGGACGGGCGCCTGTTAGGCGAGGAGGGAGGGAAATGCCGTTTTTTGCTGCGGTTTTCTTTTTCCCTCCCTCCTTTCCCCGGGAGGTGTTCCTCTTTGGCCTTGTGTGAGATTTAGCAAATCTCTGAAAGAGGATACCGAGAATTATTAATCATCGTTCTCTTCTTCAATTCATCATAACCTCTTACTTGTACTCACAAAGCCAGAGGGGGAAACCATGGGACCCGGGTGAGGAAAAGAAAACCGCAGTAAAAGCTGACATCCTCCCCCGTCCCAAGGTTTCCCCCTCTGGACTCCCCCTTCCTTGCC
>JAFZRF010000020.1 GCA_017620025.1 Ruminococcus sp. | reverse complement strand
GAGGAGATTAGCAGCGGACGCTTTAATTTCATAAAGCGGACGAAGTTTATCGTTATCAATCAAGGAAACAACTCGGTCATCGTTGACGATGACTACGTCTATTTCGATACGGACATAATAGGAGAGCTTGCTCGCAGTAAGCTAAAGCTTCATAGCGTTAACTCGCTGACAGAGGCATTAAAGGCTTACGAATGCCTGAATATCAACGACAAGAACAGCAAGTGTTACCGTTTCCATGCTCAGAATTCAGACGGTGTGCCGTACATGCTGTATACCTATGGCATAAGCAAGAAACTCATCAACGCTGAGAATCGTAAGAGGATCGATCTCGCTGATTATCAGAAGTATCTTCTCGAATACAGTGAGCTTGAACAGAACGAGCTTCTTCCGTTGGGTATAGCAGCAGACGGTAGATATGTCTGTAAGGATATCTCCTTCGGAAACAAGTCGAATGACCATATCTTGATAACAGGCCAAAGTGGAAAAGGAAAGTCCTTCTGTGCCACGAATTTGCTTCCGCTGTTAGCAATGCTCGGTAGCAAGATGCTTGTTTGTGACGTAAGTGACTCATTCACTCGTGATGAAGTCCTCAGGGCACTGCCCGAAGAGGTAGTCAACTCCCTATTTGAGTTCATTGATGTAGCAGACGGAAAAAGGAAGCTACCGGTAAATCTTTTGTTTGTCGGCGACTGCTCCGGCCTTCCGGCTAAGAAGCGCCGCATCGTTGGCTTTATAAAGGCTATTGCAGGCAAGCTCGACAAGGAAGAAGCGAGATTACTTACAAGCATAATTTCGGATATGCTGAAGCGGCAGTCAAATGTTACTTCAGTTACTACGGAAATGCTCCGTAGTACACTTAAAAGAGGCGGTAAGACAGGTCATCATGTGTTCAGCCTTATCAGCTCTACGCTTGACGACATTGACACTATAGGTTTCGAGGAGTGTGGATGGGCAGAATTCTTTGAGAAATCGAAGGAAATCCCTGTTATATCCTTCGGGAACGAGTCTGGCGATAAAGTTCACTCTCTGCTTGACGCAATGATATCGTCGGCTTTCGAATGGCAGCGTGACCACGACACCGCTCCGCTGAGCATAGTAATAGACGAAATCAAGGATCAGAATTTTGCTGAAGGCAGCCCATTGCACACTATTCTCACACAGGGCAGGAAATTCCATACTAAGTTTATAGGTATGACGACGCAGTATATCTCGACGAGCAGTCACGCTATCGATGTGGTGAAGGAGGCGGGTATAAAAATATTCTTCAAGCCATCTAAGTCCATTGACAGGATCGCTGCTGAGCTTGGATATAAGAACCCTGTGGACGCTGGCTTTGGCTCCATGGGTATCGGTGACTTCATACTCAGCTGTGACTGCTATAATAAGCTTGACGGTGTAAATGAACCTGCAGTTATTCACTGCAAAACTATAAAATTCGTTGATACGCCGCTGTATGGAAGATTCAAGGCGGAGTATCATATATCTTGATTAGCATATGTATGCGCCCTTCGGGGCGCTACTATATCATTATTATACTACATACGGCGAGGCGAATCAAGCATAAATCGCCGATATTCCCCAAATAGGAGGTGAACATAATGGCTAAGAAATCAACTCGCATCACACTCTACAAGCGCGTGTGGTGTAAGATTCGCTACTGGCAGAGTCTCCGCGATGTCAGTGACAGTGAGCTTGCCGCATACCTTAACGTGTGCGAGAGAACACTGAGGGACTATGACAAGAACGCAAGGAGCCTTACACTGGAGAAGATTGACAACTTCCTGGTGGTGAACAGCATGGAACTGCATGAGCTTCTTGCATTATAACAACAACTGGACAAATCAAAAGAAAAGTGGTATAATACTAATGGTATTGTACCACTTTCCGCTATCCGGAAAGGAGTACATATGAAAGCTAAGAAACTACCCTCTGGCAGTTACCGGGTTCAGGTAGTCGCCGGACATGATGAAATCACAGGCAAGCGGATCGTCAGGTCGTTTACGGCAGATGAAGAGTGGAAGGCACTGAAGCTGGCAGCTGATTTCACAAACAACAGAGAACAGCTCTACGACCAGAATGCTACGCTGTCAGCTGCGATAGCGATGTACATCGAGAGTCGCAGAAACATCCTTGAGGAGACAACGATATGCAACTATGATCAGGTGCTGAGGTTTCGCTTCAGATCGATTATGGATGTTAAACTCTCCGAACTAACGCCGATTCAGATTCAAAAGGCAGTAAATATCGATGCTGAAAGTGTCAGTCCGAAGACGCTCAAGAATGCTTTTGGCCTACTGAAATCTGTGCTGAAGATGTATGAGGTAGATATTAATCTGAACAGTGTAAAGCTGCCGAAGCTCAGAAAAAGGGAGAAGGAGTTACCGACATTTGGAGATCTATTTCCTATTTTTAAGGGGACTGATGTAGAGCTGCCTGTTCTGCTCGCAGCCTGGTTAAGCCTCAGGATCGGAGAAGTAATAGGCCTGAAGTTCAAAGATGTTGATACAGACAACCACACCATTAGCGTGAGGCGTACAATTATCCGCACCAAGGACGGCTTCAAAGTCCGTGAAGGCTGCAAGACCGAAAAGAGTCAGCGTCAGCTCGCACTTCCAGATTACATATATGATCTGATAATGACTGTTCCGCATGACAGCCAGGAGGACTTCATCGTTCCTGTATCAAGGAAGATACTATATGACAGATTTAAAAAGCTGATTACAGAGAATGGTTTTGACATGACCTTCCATGACCTTCGCCACCTGAACGCCTCGATCATGCTTATGCTCGGAGTACCCGACAAGTATGCCATGGAGCGCGGCGGCTGGTCAACTGACAGCGTATTGAAGTCGGTATACCAGCAGACCTTCAGTTCAGAACGTAAAAAGATAGACAGCATGATCGACAGCTACTTCAACAGCATTATTTCTAAATCTGAGGATGATACAGCATAAAAAATCACACGTGTGACGAAAGTGATTTGTCAAATGCCTATTTTAAGCGGTTTGTGATGCAAATTAAAAGGTTCAAGTCCTGTCACCCGCACTAAATCAAAGATCGCCTGGATAACGGGTTTCCCCCGATATTCAGGCGATTTTTCTGTATCTGTCATGCGGACTGATTTCAGTCTCCGAACCCTGAAAAGCTCGGAAATCACTCGTGCTCCTGAAAGAGTTACATTACAAAACTGAAACGTAAAGTAATCTAAAACACAAGACATCTGCTCCGGTTTGTGTTATAATAATATAGCAGTCAGGATTACAGACTAAAACCATTACTCATACGAAAGGACTTAATAACAATGAAAAAAGCAGGTATAATTATAGCATCAGCAGTGATCCTTGCACTGGGGGCTGGTTTCGGGGCAACTCAGATCCATTTGAAGCCCTCTAAGATAGAAAGCTTCGGAAACTACGTTACAGCTGCGGAATCCCTCACCGTTCCGGATAACGCAAGAATCATCGCACTTGGCGAGGCTACACACGGTAACAAAGAATTCCAGGAGCTTAAGCTTTCTGTATTCAGGACTCTGGTCGAGACCACAAATGTTCGCGGACTTATACTCGAAGGTGATTTCGGCGGATGTGCTCTTGCAAATGAGTACATAAACGGCGGCGAAGGTACTGCTGAGGATATCACAAGGAAGCTCGGATACCGTATTTACCGTACAGACGAGATGTGCGAACTCATCACCTGGATGCGTGAATACAACGAAACGGCTGCTGAAAATGACAAGGTGCGTATCTACGGTGCAGATATACAGAATGATATGTGTACTGTTCAGGTAATAAAGAATTTCTATACAATTGCCGCTCCTGAAAAAGCAGAGGAAATATCATCTGCGCTCGATGAACTCTTCGGCACAGAGGAAGATGCATACAGTCCATCCGATTATGATAGGATAATCTCTTTCATCGATGAAACAGCTTCGGAACTGGATGCAGATCAGAGCAGCTATGAAGCGGCAGCAGGCAAGGAAAAGTTTGCTACTGCCCGCCGTGCGTTTGATATGCTCAGATGCTATATGGAATACCGTGAGAAACAACGCTTCTCAACAAAGTACCGTGACACTCAGATGAAGGAAAACGTTATGTGGGCGCTCGGTATTGAAGAAAGCGATCATGACAGCCGTCTCATGCTCTCCTGTCACAACGGCCACATGACGAAGAATCAGTCTTCCGTGGCTACTTTTCTCGGAAGATTCCTTCATGATGATCTCGGAGATGACTACTTCGCTATAGGTACTGATTTCTATATCACAAAGGATAATCTTCCGGGCAAAAACGGCCGTGAGGTCCACAAATTCTGCTCTGACGACCCTCTCGCCTATCAGGTAAAGTACAGCGATGAAAATATGTGCTATCTTGATTTCAGCTCAGTACCGGAAAATGATCCTGTATATGAGAAGATACACAACCCGATGAAAACCGGCTCACTCGGTGAGCAGTACAACCTCGCCATCAAGCTGGTAAAACCGTTCTATCAGCTGAATCTGACTCCTGAGGATATGTACGATGCAATGATACTCGTTTATGAAGCAAACCCCACAGAGATATGGACTGAGTGATATCTGAACAAAACAGCGAGGCCTCACAGCTCAGGCCGGACTGATACAGAAGCTTCAGTGCAGCTGTGAAGGTCTGTACAGAAGGCTATGAAACATAACAGGCAGATGTTCCGTCGTATGAACATCTGCCTGTTTTATATTGTCGTTTTGTAGAAGTGGATATCAAACTCAGCACCATGCGGTTTGTGATTGGATGCTTTCAGTTTTCCGTCCTGTGCGTTTATGACCTTTTTTGCAAAGGCAAGTCCGATGCCGAAGCCATTCTTGGTATACTCCGAGGAGCGGTAGAAACGCTCGAAGATATGCGGCAGTTCCTTCTCCGGTATGCCCTCGCCGGTATCTGATATCGTTATGTCGGAGGAGATATTGTTCCCCTTTGCCGTTATTGTAACAGTGCCGCCTTCGGGAGTGTGCTCAATGGCATTCTTGAGCAGATTCACTAACGCCTCCGAGGTGTAATGAAGGTCGCCTATGAATGCAGGCTCGCCTTCGATCTCCGTCTTTATCTCGACGCCCTTGAGCTCAGCAGTAACGGAAACCGGCTCGACGGATCTGTTTATCAGCTCACGGCAGGAAACAGTGTCCTTTGCGAACTTCACTGCATCAGCCTCGATGCGTGAAAGGCTCAGCATCGTCTCGATAAGCCATTTCATGCGTGCGAGCAGCTCATACAGGTCACGCATATACTCCGTGCGTTCCTTGTCTTCCAGGTCGGCGGAGCGCATCAGTCCGAGTATCATCATGACCGATGTGAGAGGAGTTCTCAGCTGATGTGAGATATCCTCCAGCGCTTCCTTTGCAAACTGCTTTTCGCTTTTCAGCTCTGCATTCTGCTCACGCAGACGTATCGTCATTTTATGGATCTCCGCCGAAAGTACGCTCAGCTCCCCTTCCCTGTATTCATCAAAAGAGATCATATCATCATTGCGCAGAATCCTGTCAATATCATCACACAGCTTCCCGACCTTGCTTCGCCGCTGCGAAAACAGCGTTTCATAAAACACAAGGAACACCGCCGAAGCAGCTGCAGCCGTCACTGCACACGGGATACTGAAAAACAGACAAGGAATAACCAGAGCAGCGGTCAGGAGGAAATGTATTAGCCGGCGTTTCTTGTCCCTCATTCGTCCACCGCCTTATAGCCGAGACCTCTGACAGTCTGTATGATATGCGGCTCCTGCGGATCGTCCTCTATCTTCTCACGCAGACGCCTTATATATACACAAAGCGTATTGTCCGAGACGAATTCCTTGGTGAGCGACCACAGCTCCTCTGCAAGACGGTCACGTGAGAGCAGCTGGTTCTTGTTGGATAAGAATACCAGCAGCAGCCGGTATTCCAGCGCTGACAGAGTAAGCTCGCTGCCGTTCTTGAAAACGATGCCCTTGATCGGGTCTATCGTGACATTGCCGCACCGCAGAAGAGGAGAAGACCTCTGATGCCGGCGCATGACATTCTTCATTCTTGCAAGCAGCTCACGGGTGCCGAAGGGCTTGCCGATATAGTCATCAGCGCCTATCTCAAAGCCGGCGACCGTACAGGCCTCATCAGCCGAGGCGGTAATGAATATCACAGGAGTATCGCCCGCCGCCTTCACCGCAGCGCACACTGAGTACCCGTTGCCGTCCTTCAGCGATATATCGAGCAGCACGCAGTCATAGCAGTTCTCCCCGAACAGGCGCATGGCTTCCTTTTGTCCGCTTGCATGATCGGTCGTATAGCCTTCTGAATTCAGAAACCTCATCAGGAACCTTGCAAGCTGTTCATCGTCCTCAACGAGCAGTATCTTCGGCATTCCGTTCACCTCCGGCTTTTTTCTAATTATACCATGATGCTCAGGCAAATGCAAGCGGACGGCTGAACCGTCCGCTCCAGTCTGTCCAAAAACCTTAGTTTTATCAGGGGACGCCTTCACTTGCAAGGCGTCCCCTCTTCCAAAACAGTCCCCCGGACTGTTTGGGAATTCACCCCTTGCGAAGCGCCCTGCGGAAAAATGCGGGACTCTGTCCCGCACCCTGCCAGAGGCGCTGCCTCTGGACTCCGCTAAAGGGGCGCAGCCCCTTTAGAATCCCAAACTGACTGATATGGAGCTTTTTTGGCAAGCGGAAACGGACGGCTGAACCGTCCGCTCTTTGTCATTCGATCTCCGCAAGGAAATCATTTATGATCCCTGCCACCTTTTCCGCATTCTGCGAAAAGAACAGATCATGCTCTCCGCTGATGTTTACAGTCCTGCAATTGCCGCAGCTTTCCCAGAAAGACTTTATATCCTTCTCAAAGAACTGCTGGTATGATTTTCCAGATTGTCTCCATTCTGCCTTTCCGGCAGTTTCGGGATCGATATTGTATTCCAGTCCTGCCGCTTCGTAATCTGCCTTTCTGAATCTGTAGTTTTCGATCACATCCTCTTCACAGCCCGGCGTTGCCGAGAAGGAAAGCTTCGGTGTATCTGTCGGCTTCAGCAGTGAAAGGACTGTTAGGGTATCCTGCTCTTCGAGAAGTAATGACGACAGATTTGCAGCGCTGAACTGCCGGCTGCCGGCAAGCCGTCTGAGCTTCGTTTCCTCTTCCGTGAACAATGACCTGCCGTGGGCGATATCTTCCGGATCTGAGTCAGAGGAAAACGTGTCCAGTCCGAGCCATGTGCGCAGGAACAGTCTTCTTGCGGCAGATCTTGCATCAGCCATGGAGGGATAGTTGTCCGCAGTGAAGAAGCGCCACATTTCATTCTTCGGCAGCCATGTGCAGTCCATGAAGATGATCGCTTCCACTTCGTCGGGATACTTATTCTCCCAGTAGAACGCATAGTAGCTGGCCCAGGAATGCGGCATCAGCACGTAGGGTGCTTCAAAGCCGGCATTCTTCAGTCCCGTGCGATAATCCTCCACCACCTGCTCTACGTTCTGTTCTTTGTATGAATCATCGCTGAATCCGTAGCCTGCACGGTCGGGGTAAACAAGAGTGTTCTCCCTGCCCAGCTGCTCGTTCAGCTGCTTTGTCAGTATCGGATAAGCCTGGACACCCATACCCGCCATACCGACGATAGTATGCTTTCCGTGTTCTGCGCCCGTGCTGTAGACGTTCATCCTGAAGCCGTTTGAATCCACAAGATTCAGGTAGCCTGCCTTTTCGTATTCCTTCCTGCCATTGCGGTAGGAGATAACGCTGTATGTCCTCAGACCTGCAACAGCAAGAACGGCTATGCCTGCAGCTGCTATGATGCTGTTGCGGAGGATATGTGTCTTCTTTGTATCGAGCTTCATCTCCGAGCCTCTTATCTGATCCGCAAGACTCTCATTATCCTGTGCCCTGAGCATGATGAGCGAAGTAACACAGCCTGCTGCAAATGCCGCAAGAGATGCAAGGGCTATGAGGATAAACGGTGATGCACCCTTAAAGCTGATGAGCTTTGTCAGTATCTGCCTTGTTTCGTCATCATCATCCATGAATGACCTGCTCAGCAGCGGTATGAGGATCTTTTCCGAACCGAATATGAAGAGCCAGCAGATAACAGCCGACGCAATTGCTGCCGCACCTGTGAACTGGAGCACCTCTATCACTGCCATGCGGCGGAGCTGCCTGTCCGTCATGCCGATACACTGCATGGAAGCAAGCTCGCTGCGCCTGTTGGCGATACCTGTTGAAATGATGTTCATAAGGTTGATGAGCGCAACAAGGCCGATGAATACATTCAGTATCAGCAGGCCGACCTTTACTGCCGCCATGATATAGTGTACCTTCGTCTTGTCCTCATACTGACAGTTTTCGAGCGTCAGATCTGCGGAATGCTCCTTGAACCATTCTGTGACCTTGTCAAGATCTGCGTTGGTGTAACATTCTTCCTTTATGTATGCCATCTCAAAACAGGTGAAGATATTGTAGTTGCCGTACCATTCATCAGCTATAGCATCGTATGTCTCTTTAGCTCCGATCAGATCGATCGACGACCATTCTTTTGATCCTGTTCCGATGATATCCAGCTGACGGTCTGTTTCCTTCACCTCGAGATACTCACTGAGAGCTTTCCGGTCGGCAGTCTCCGCAAGCTTATCTTCGGGGACCTTTCTGTATACACTTACGACATTGAGCACACCGTTATCTATATCGGAGATGTACGCCCCGAGAATGGGCTTGCCTGTATTGGCGATATAGCCGCCCGCAGCTGCGAGTTCCTCATAGCTCACAGGCGGATCTTCCCCGAACATACGCTCATACTGTGTCTTGTTGACATAGAGTACATTAAGCCAGTCTTTAAAGTCACCGTTGCGTGCATAGATATTTACACTGACACCCACGCCGATATCTTTGAAAAGACCGCTTTCCCCGAGCAGCTTTTCCGTGGCTTCTGTCGCTGAGAAAGTGCCGTTTTCTCTGGATGCTGTGAAATCAACATCACTGTAGTCGTTTGCACCTAAACGTATTATTTCTTTTATCGAGCTTTCAAGCCCGCCTATAAAGGAGGAGAACATAGCAAACATGGATATCGAAACGGTGAGCGTCAGAACGGTTATCACAAAGCGCTTCTTCTGTCTCCTTGCGTTTCGTGAGGCAATGCTGCCGGATATTCCGAACAGCAAGCCGGAAAGAGAACGCTTCCTTACCTTCTCCACATCATTTGCACGGGCGGTTATAGCCTCCATGGGGGACTTCTTTATTACACGCATACCAACACCGTAAGCGGAGAGGAATACCCATATGATACCTACTGCGGCTGCTACGAGCAGCATCAGCGGATCGACCCTGAAAGGAAAAGCGAACGAAGCCTCTGTGCTGCTTTCAAACAGCTCCGCAATACCCGCTGCAAGCACTGCCTTGTACATCAGGAAGGCAAATCCGATACCGGCGATAAGTCCCAGCGGTACAGCGGTCAGGCAGAGCTTCATGCCCTCCGAGGTTATTATCCTGACTATCTGCTCCGGCGTTGCGCCGACGGACTGCAATACTCCGTAGTGCCTCTCACGCTCCTTGGAGGATACCTCAAAGGCGGTATCTACGACGAGCCTCAGAGCGAATGCCATGAATACGGCAAACATGAAGAACAGACAGAATATCCTGAGCTTGTGAAGATGTGCCGCCGGCCCGATACCGTCATAGTTCATCAGGCTGTCGTTCCAGGAAACATTGTTCATCCTCTTGTCGATACCGAGCTTCTTCTCGAGCTGCTGCTGCCATATGACTCTGTCACCTATATCGCCGTCGAAGAGGACTTCGGCTCTTATCATGCCGTCACCCAGATCGAAGAGCTTGAGACGTCTGACGTGTTCCATGTCCCTGATCGACTCGCCCTGTTCCTCTGTGACAGGTATATCGCTGATCGCAAAATGCCATGGCTTTGAGCTGTAGACAGTCAGGTGCATACAGTCCATGTATACGCTGTACAGCACGAATATCATCGTCATGACAGCGACCGCAGCAGTGATGCTTATGACCGTGAATGCGGACTGCCTTTTCTGCGCCTTTATGTAGCGGGAGGCAAGCAGCTTCTCATATTTCATTGCTGTCAGCCTCCTCCGGAGCGCTGTTTGCTTCGTCAGAGATTATCTTTCCGTCGCTCAGCACTATGATGCGGTCGCACTGCTCTGCGATATTCTCGTCATGGGTGATGATAAGAGTTGTCTGCTTCAGCTCACGGTTAGATCTGCGGAGGAGCTCCATTATCTCGGCGCTGTTCTTACTGTCGAGGTTTCCTGTCGGCTCGTCTGCAAGTATCACCTGCGGTGAGGTGAACAGTGCCCTGCCTATGGACACTCTCTGCTGCTGACCGCCGGAAAGCTGGGAAGGCAGATGATCCCTTCGCTCCTTCAGTCCGAGCATACCGAGTATATTTTCAAGATGCTCCTTATCCGGCTTTCTGCCGTCCATAAAAAGCGGGAGGATGATGTTCTCCTCTGCCGTGAGTACCGGTATCAGGTTGTAGAACTGGTATATAAGACCTACCTGTCTTCTGCGGAATATAGCAAGCTCCCTGTTGTTCTGCTGAAATACGTCCTGACCGTCGAGCCATATCTTGCCGGAGGTCGGACGGTCTACTGCGCCTATCATGTGAAGGAGCGTGGATTTGCCCGAACCGCTCGCACCGATTATAGCGACCATCTGTCCCTTGGGTACGCTGAACGATACGCCGTCCACCGCCCTTACTTCATTCTCTCCCTTGCCGTATACCTTGCAAAGCTCCTCAACTTTCAACAACTCCATAACGACACCTCCCTTATTTGTTGATTCTATTATAACATAGATTTCTGACTATTTCATTATCCTGACCTTACAGTTTTGTCATATTCGGTACTAAAGATGTTGATTTGAAGAGGAGGTGTGAAATACTGAAAGCCTCCCGGCTCTGTTGAACCGGGAGGCTTTTTGTATCAGGCAGCTATTACTCGCTTACTATCCTATTTTTCATGATTCGTCCCAGATGCCGGCATCTAACCTCTGAATTGCGCTTGCATCGCCGCCGGTTATGCCTTCTTCGCCGTCGATATCGGCGTTGATTATGCCCTGCTCGGAGAGCGGATACTTCGTGCTGTTGGTCATGTACTGGAGTACGGCTACTACATCGGCAACATCGACTGTGCCGTTGCAGTTTGCATCGCCGGGAGTGCAGGTCTCAGAGCAGCCGAAAGTATCTATAGCCGTATCAGACTCCCATGTTGCTACTCCTACATTGAACTTATATTCTGTTCCACTTGCTGCAAGCCTTACCATAGCCTCATACGCCTTTCCGGGCTCCTTCATACGTGGACTGATAGCATCAGCAAGATCAAGCACATAGCTGTATCCGTTGCTTGCTGTATCAGACACGGTTAAGCCAAGCTCGGGGTAGAGTGCAATGAAATCCTCAGCGGACATTTTTGTTTTGACTGCTATGTTTAAAACATCCGGAGCTTTGTACTTCTCTATCACTGTAACGGTATTAATCTGCTCTATTGCCGGAGAAGCTTTTACTGCGGCAAGTGCAGCCTTATGGTCATCGAAATACTTGTAGTGCACATAATATCCCGGTGACAGGTCTATACCGTCTTCACGCAGTTTTTCGAGCTGTTTAATTGCAGCATCAGGATAATTGCTGTAATCTTCGTATTTAATTGATGTTCCCTCCGGAAGCTCGACATCATCAGCCGTATAGCCGTTACGGAACTTCACGGAAATGATTGTCTCAAGCTCGAAGAACCTTGCCATATTGCCGTTCTTATCAAGCACGAAATAGGTTGCAGCATCTTTATAAGTGAAAGGGTATTCAACATTTACGACAACTGCTCCTTCGCCGCATTCCTCCAGAGCTTTCTGCATATCGGGATAGTACGGAGTTGCTGATGCCATAGCAGGCATCGCAGAAAACATCATCCCTGCGGCCATAACGGCCGCCAACATTCTCTTAGCTTTTTTCATAATGATTCCTCCTTTATAAAAGGCGTGTCACACACGGCCTAAAGCGATTTACACGCATCACTATCTTTATCATCTGAAACAAAACCTGCATAGTCAAAACGAATAGATTCTTATTTTAGTTATAAAGATGCTTGTACTGGTCGGGAATCTGTTCTGTCAGAGTGTCGATAACCGTCTTTCCGTCAGCTTCATACACGTTAAGTGTCCTTGGAATATATTGACCGCTTTCAAGAAGCCTCATGTATTCAGCGGCCTGTTCGGGAGTGGATACCGGGTTGTAATTGAATTCTTCTCTGTATACGTATCCTTGTTTACCGTTATCACCTACAGCAAGCATCAGATCAGGCAGGTCTTCGGAATATATAGAATCGTTATCTGCTCCATATGTCAGCCCGGATTCGTTAACAGGATAATTATAATCAATATGCTCGGTATCATCGTATATAGTATTCGAGTTCTTTTCTGCAAAAGCAATTGGGATTGTCACTGCAGAAATACCGACAAATAACGAAACAGCAGTAATTATCATAATACTTGTTTTTTTCATAATAAAAACCTCCTCTTCACGTAAAGCCATTTAACATTGTGACTTTATTTGGAACGTTATAAACACTGTGATCAAGAACGACACTTTCTATAAAAGGCGTGTCACATACAGTCATCCTGTCATCTTTATTATAGCATTTATCGCCGCAAATGTCATCGTCAATACTAACCAATTACCCCCCCACAATTTTTGTAGAATATGCCTATATACCTGCGTTTTGAAACTTATGACCTGTTCCGTATGCCTGAACCGTTATTAACTTTATATGAAGAATTGAAACATATTCATTCTTCACTTATTATACAACCGGAACACAGCAAATGTCTAAGCAGATCATATTATTTTTTATATTTAACCATAGAAAAAAGGGACTGCAACACAGTCCCTTCAAAATCATATCATACTCATTATCCCGTCGCGGAATGAAGTAACTGCATACTCCCCTGCTTCCGCCTTAGTCTTCTCGACTGAGGGGTATATGCTTACCATACCTGTCGGCGGGTAGGGTACTGCGCCGTAGTTAAGCTCGCTGCTGCTGCCGGTAATGGTATACAGCTCCTCGACATAGTCTTTCAGCTGACGCACATCGCCGCTGCCGAGGTTGTATACTCCCTCTGCCGTCTCCTTCTCGCACAGTCTCAGCACTGCCCCGACTGCATCGCTGACGTAGAGGAAATCCCACATCTGAATACACTCGGTAAGGTCGCAGGGCTCGTTGTTCTTCATCTTGCGTATCATGCTCATGATGAGCGTGCCCTCGAAGTCGCCGGGGCCGTAGAGGCTGAAAAATCTCGGCTCAACGAGAGGTATGCCGTTCTCACGGCAGAGCTCCTGTGCCTCCCTGAAGAAGCGGAGCTTGTAGGTGCCGTACATTGTATTCGGACAGCACTCAGTATCCTCGGTTATCATGTCCCTGACATTGCCGTACTCCGCCTGACTGCCTGCTGTAACTACCTTGTGACAGCCCGCAGCTATGACAGAACGTACTGCCGCCATGCTGTTTTCGTAGCTGGCTCTCTGGAGGGACTCGTCCGCTCTCTGGAGACCTCTTGTGCCGTTCCATGCGAAGTGAACGAAGCAGTCAGTCTCTCCGGCTGCCTCACCGAGACGGTCGTACTCCTCCATATCGAGCTCTGTGACAGTTACGTTCTCCATCGCCCTGAGCTCGTCAGCCTTGGAACTGTTCCGGCGCACTACTGCAACGATGCTGTGTCCCTTTGCGGCTGCTGCCTTTATAAAAGCGCTGCCGATAAAGCTCGTTGCGCCTGTTACTGCTATTCTCATATCATGCCCTGCCTTTCAGTTCAAGCATATTCCGTACAAGACCTTCGGTGTCGTATCCGAAGCGGTGGTAGAGATACTCCGCATGAGCCATAGATACGAATGTATCGCTGATGCCTACCGTGCGGAAGCGTGTACCGATGCCGGATTCAGCTATCACATTGCCGGCTGCCTGTCCGAGACCGCCGTAGATATTGTGATCCTGTGCGGCTATGACTGCGCCTGTGCGTGCGGCACTGATTACCGCCTCACGGTCGATGGGCTTGACAGTAGCCATATCCGTAACGGAGACAGAGAGCCCGTGCTCCTTTTCAAGTATCTCCGCTGCTTCGAGAGCATACTTCACTGTGATACCGGAGCAGAGGAAGGCGCCGTCCGTTCCCTCACGGATAACGCAGGCCTTTCCGGGCTCAAAGGTGTAGTCATCGGGATATATGCTGTATACCGGCTCAACGCTGACTCTGAGATATACAGGGCCCTTGTGTGTTATTGTGAAATCCATCATGCGCTCTGCCTGTACCGGGTCGCAGGGCTCGAGCACTGTCATATTCGGGAAAGAGGTCATGATGCCGCAGTCCTCGATGCTCCAGTGGGTAGCACCGGAGATTCCGCCGGAAAGTCCGGCATAGGGTGCGACAAGTCTTACGGAAAGATTCTCGTAGGCGACATCCGTCCTCACCTGCTCGCAGGCACGCATACTCATAAAAGGTGCCATTGAGAAGGTATAAGGTATAAAGCCCTCATGTGCAAGTCCGGCAGCAAAGCTTATCATGTTCTGCTCTGCGATGCCGACATTGAAGGTGCGCTCCGGGAAGGTCTCTGCAAAGGTGCGGTTGCGGCAGGTGCCCATAAGGTCTGCGTTCACCATTACAGAGAGGGGTTCCTTCTCGCCGACTGTCTTCATATATCCGCCGATAACATCACGGAGGAAGTATTTCTTTGAGGTATCCATCAGTTCTCTCCCTCCTCAGCAAGCGCTGCTTCTATCTCGGCTATGGCCTGGTCACGCTGCTCGGGAGTCAGTCTTCCGGCGTGCCATCTTACCTGATTTTCCATGAAGCTTACTCCCTTGCCCTTGGTGGTATGGCATACGATAACCGTAGGGATATCGCTGTCCGCCGGCGGGAGAGCATCGAAGGCGTTTATTATCTCTTCGATATCGTTGCCGTTTATCTCAACTGTATTCCAGCCGAATGCATGGTACTTTCCTGCTATATCGCCGAGAGAGGTGACCTCGTCGATAGTGCCGTCGGCCTCGAGGCCGTTGAAATCCACTATGGCAACAAGATTGCCGAGGCGGTAGTGTACGGCGTTCATGGCGGCCTCCCATACGGAGCCCTCCGACTGCTCGCCGTCACCCATAACAACATACACCCTGCTGGTGTTATTGCCCTTGAGGCGCAGACCTGCTGCCATTCCGCAGGCTATGGGGAAGCCGTGGCCGAGGCTGCCTGTAGAAGCCTCAACATAGGGATTGACAAGATTGCAGGAGTGCATGGAGAAGCGTCCGCCGTCAGCGGCATATTCCCTCATGATATCCTCCTTGTCAAAGCAGCCGACAGCAGCCTGATTGAAGCTGGTAACGGCGGAGGCGTGTCCCTTGGAGAGCACGAACCTGTCCCTTGACTCGGACTTGATATCCTTCGGATCATAGTTCATCTGATACTGCCAGAGTACCGTCATTACATCGGTTATGGAGAGGTCTCCGCCGATGTGTATAGTTTCCTTTGCACACAGCGTAAGGAGATCCTTACGGATCTCCGCTGCTGCTGTTTTAAGCTGTGAAGCTGTAGGTCTCATATTCTCCCTCACTGCTGAAGCGCCTCTGTGATTACTGCTGCCATGTGGTCGATCATAGCATCGGTCATTCCGGGATATACGCCTACCCAGAAGGTATTGTTCATGATGTACTCGGTATTCTCAAGGTCGCCGGATACACGGTAAGCGTCGGTACCTCTGATCTGATCGAAGCAGGGGTGCTTGATGAGGTTGCCACTGAAGAGGAGTCTTGTCTGTACGTTGTGATCCTCTATGTACTTTGTTACCTTGTTCCTGTCGATGCCTGTGCCGGGTCTTACTGTGATAAGGAAGCCGAACCAAGAGGGACGGCTGTTCTCAGCTGCCTCGGGGAGTATCAGCTTATCCTCTACGGGAAGAAGGGCATTTCTCAGTCTCTCCCAGTTATGTATCCTGCGCTCGATGAAGGAGGGGAATTTCTTGAGCTGCTCAACGCCGACCGCTGCCTGGAGGTCTGTAACCTTGAGGTTGTAGCCGAAGTGGCTGTATACGTACTTGTGATCGTAGCCTGCGGGAAGCTGTCCGAACTGTCCGTCATAGCGGTGACCGCAGAAGTTGTCGCGGCCGGAGGGACAGATACAGTCTCTTCCCCAGTCACGGAAGGAAAGTATCAGTCTGTGGAGCAGAGGATCGTTGGTGTATACGCATCCGCCCTCGCCCATTGTCATATGATGAGGCGGGTAGAAGCTGCTTGTTCCGATATCGCCCCATGTGCCGGTGAAGCGTGTCTCGCCGTTTATTGTGTACTGTGAGCCGAGGGCATCGCAGTTGTCCTCAACGAGCCAGAGATTATGCTTGTCGCAGAATGCCTTCACTGCAGAGAGGTCGAAGGGGTTGCCGAGGGTATGTGCTATCATTACAGCCTTTGTGCGGGGAGAAAGGGCTGCTTCAAGTCTTGTAACATCTATATTGTACTGAGGTATTGTAACATCCACGAATACGGGTACTGCGCCGTACTGGAGCACAGGTGTTACTGTTGTGGGGAATCCGCAGGCAACAGTGATGACCTCATCACCTCTCTTGATCTGACGGTCGCCGAGCTCGGGGGCAGTCAGTACGGAAAATGCGATAAGATTTGCAGATGAACCGCTGTTTACAAGGTGAGCGTACTTCACGCCGATCCACTTTGCGAACTCCTTCTCGAACTCGTCAGAGAATCTGCCGGTAGTGAGCCAGAAATCGAGCATAGCATCGGTAAGGCTCTGCATCTCCTTCTCATCGAACACTCTTGAAGCATAGCTGATCCTGTCGCCGGGCTTGAATTCTTCCTTCTTTTCCTTGAAGTCGTGATAGTAATCAGCGACAAGAGCCTTTATCTGCTCTCTTGCTTCTGCTTCGTTTTTCCAATTAGACATGATGATACCTCCATAATAGTTGACGGCTGCCCGCAGGCAAGCTCTTACCTTTTATTATACAACAATAGTGCTGTGGTTGTCAACCGGCGCTGATATGAACTGGCGGGGTGCATTTGTGATTGGCGATGATATGATTGCAGGGGGCGACTGTTGGTGTCAGCAGAACAAATCTGACATCAGGCGGATGGCCGATGGCCGTCCCTACAAAGGGAGACATAAACAAAAGGTGCGGGGCGACGCCTACATCGCCCCGCACCTCTCTATTCAATCCATTGCCTATTCTATTGTGGAGCACGTCAGGCAAAAGCCGACTATAGCACGTCAACACAAAAAGAGGCCGACGGAAGCGGAACCGTCGGCCTTAAAAAGATCTCTCTCAGTTTTGTCTATTCTCGGGTAATATGCAGTAAGGAGTAATGATTATTCCTCAACAACTGCCTCAGCAGTCTCTTCAACAGCCTCTTCTACAGGAGCAGGAGCTGCCTCGTGGGGCTTAGGAGGCTCAGGCTTCTCGCCGTCCTCGTGTACGGGCGGAGCGGGGGGCTCAGGCTTCTCGCCGTCCTCGTGTACGGGCGGTGCCGGAGGCTCAGGCTTCTCGCCATCCTCAAGCGGCTTCGGAGGCTCAGGCTTCTCACCATCCTCATGTACGGGCGGTGCCGGAGGCTCAGGCTTCTCGCCGTCCTCTACAGGCGGTGCCGGAGGCTCAGGCTTCTCGCCATCCTCAAGCGGCTTAGGCGGCTCGGGCTTCTCAGGCTCAGCCTTCTGAACTTCAAGCTTGTTGATGCAGTAGTCAAACCACTCAGCCTTAGTTCCCTCGTTGAAATCAAGACCTGTGAAATCGAATACCTTAAGGATTGTCTCCTTAACGTCCTTCATATCGGGCTTCTTTGCAGGCGGCTCGGGCTTCTCAGCCTCTTCGGGCTTAGCCTCTTCCTCAGCAGCAGGAGCTTCCTCAGCAACTGCCTCACCGTCAGCCTTAACTTCCTCAGCGGGAGCTTCAACAGCGGGTGCATCGGGCTTCTCAGCCTCTTCGATAGGAGCGGGAGCTTCCTCAGCGGGAGCTTCTGCCTCAGCCTCAGCTTCAACAGCCTCAGCCTCTTCTACAGCTACTGTAGCCTGCTCTGCAGCCTGCTTCTCTTCCTTAGCCTGCTGGCTTCCAGCGAATGCGCTTGCGCCTGTAGCGAGTGAAAGTGCAGAGATAGCGGCGATAGCGGATATAAGCTTACTTCTTTTCATGATAAAGACTCCTTTACAATAAATTTGGATCCTCCGTTTCCGGAGTAAAAGCGTTTTGGATAACTGATCAGTTTGTTTGTCGTTTTTGCTTTCTGATTACAGTTTACGGAAGGGGTGTCTCAAAAACGGGGTAAGCTGAAAAATTTTTTTGAAAAATTTTTCAGAGATATTTTTAAGCATAGTTCCCGGCTGTTTTCCGCATAAAAGGAAAAGTGCCGTACAGAGCTACTGGCTGCCCTGTACGGCGTAGAAATAGAATTAGGAAAGCGGTCCTTCTGCTTCCGGTGCCACCGGGTGGTCAATGGGGTCCGGAGCTTCGGGTGCCGGCAAGTTATCGGGTGATCCCTCTTGTTCCGGGACCGGTGGATGTCTGTTCGGTTCCGGGGGGATCGGTGCAGCAACAGGTCCGGCGGGGGGCTGGATCGCTGCTGTAAGTCTGACAGCCGTCTTTTCATCTCCCTGCTCAGCAGGTACGGGAGGTGAAGGTGGTGTGGGCTTGTCATCATTCTTTGCTGCCGGAGCAGGCGGCTGAGGTGTATCCTCACCGGGAGCTTCGGGAGCAGGTTTATCTCCGTCAACGGGCGGAGGCGGTGGATCCTCAGCCTTATCGTCGGGAGCAGCCGGAGCGGGTGCATCGTCTGAATGTGCCGGCTGCGGGGGTGCTGCCGGTCCTTCTTTGTCCTTGTGCCCATCCTTGGCAGGATCCGGAGGAGCAGGAGCATCGGGATGATTCTCACTGCCGGGACCTGGCACACCGGCGGTCTCCGCAGGCTTCGCCGGGGCTTCGTCCTTCTTTTCCGGTGCGGGCTGATCCTGTATCGGGGGAGGGACCGGATCAGATACCGCAGGCTGGGCTCCTATTTCACAGACGCTTATGTTGAGGTCAAGCCCCTTCATACCGTCTTCCAGCTCTGTTTTATATACGTCGCAGTTTTCGGGATCCTCAGTATCGACATACATCCTTACGGAGTCACCGCTTGAGAGCATTCCCTTTGCCATTTCTATCTCAAGGATATCGCCTGCGACCTTCAGCTTATCCTTGCCCTTGTAGTTGTATTCCCTGATGATGGCTTCTCCGGCCGGATCATCACTTGTTACACTGATAACATGACCCTTCTTGTTGAGGTTGAGACAGATATCCGAAGCGCTGCATATGATAACTGAGCTGTGCGGCTTCAGATTCTGATAGTAGTAGCCGTAGCTGGCGCCTGCAAAAACAGCAATGCTGGCAGCTGCGGCAGCAAAGCGCTTGATAACAGTGATATTGCGTGAGGGGGTCTTTTCCTTGTTCTCCTCCATGAGTATCGGATCGGTAACGGTCTGGCCTACAGTGTAGTGTCTGTTTGCAGCTTTCACGAATCGTGCCGCTTCATCCATAAGTACGGCATAGCCGCCGTGGCATTCCATTACGATATATTTCATGTTATCTCACCGCCTTTCAGTACCTGCATGATGTGGCCACGCATGATCTCGTAGCCGTTGGTGCATATAAGCAGCACAGCCACCAGATAGCGGCGGTGCCGTTCGAGCGTCTTGCGCTCTGTGTTGGTGCCCTCTGCGAGCTTTGCTATCGGGACACGCTTTGTACGGAGAAACTCCTCCAGTATCCCGGGATGGCTCCTTGCGTAGGCGACAGCCTTCTGGCAGGCTGCGAGCGTCCGCCCCTGCTTCGGGGAATTGTCTGCCACATCTGACAGCGATACACCGAATGTCTCCATCTGCGCTGAAAGCTCACGTATCTCAGCCTGAGTCGCCTCACGGATCTCGTTCTCCTCGTACTCATCATGGCTGTCGCTGATGGTATCGATCAGTTCGTTATCGTCCTCGTCGGGGGTGTCGAGGGAGATAAGTCCTCTGCTTCGTTTTTCCTTGCGGTAGTTGTCAATGAGACGGTTCTTGATCTGACGTGCGGCAAAGCTCAGGAAGGAGCCCTTCAGCTTCGAGTAGCTGCGTATCGCTTCATAGAAAGCGAACATAGCAATACTCAGCTCGTCATCTTCGGGCTGCGGGGGACGGTTTATGAATCTTGCGGTTTCCGATTTGATGAAAGGCATATAGGACGCAATGAGCTCATCAGCCGCATGGCTGTCGGTCTTGGCCTCATATACCTGCTTTATCAGCTTCTGAACATCCTGATCCATATCGTCACCCCCGTGTTAATTATAGTATACGCAGCACGATCCGTCAAAACGGGGTACTGTGTAAAAAATCGTTCATTAATTGTCTTCTGTATTTTATTGTAACTTATCTGTTCGGATCTGTCAATATTTTGAAGAAAAAAGAAAGCAGTTCCGGAGGCGATACCGCATTTATTCTTTCTTATTTCTTCTTTATTATTTACACCACACAAAAAAGTCCTCCTCCCCGGTTATCCGAGGAGGAGGTTTTTGTTATTCTGCTGCGGCAACGATTACCATACGAAGTAGTCGTCTTCGCCTACCTTGTATGCTGTACCGGGAACAAAGAGGTCACCGGGCTGGATCTCCTGGCCGTTCTTCTTTGCGTCCTCGAGTACCTTGCGCATCTCCTTGAAGGCTACGCTGTTGTATACGATGCTCTGTACTTCCTCAGTGGCAGGTCTCCTTGAAAGGAACTCGAGAACTACCTGCTGAATGTAGAAGTAGGAGCGGAGCTGTGTCTTTCTGAACTCGATCTGTGAATCATCGGCGATGAGGAAGAGCTTATCGCCCTCACGGAAGCCGAGTGTCATCTTTGCAAGTATCTCGGGAATGAAGATACGGATCTCAGCTGCAAGTGACTTGCTGCCTGTCATATCAACAAGGCTCTGAGCCATTGCCTCATAATCCTCACGGCTCTTGATCTTGGTCATGCGGTCGATAGCATCCTTGGCAGCATTCACTACTGTCTCCTTGGTGAAGGGGCACTTGTCGTCCTCATGCTGTACGAAGAAAGCGTACTGCTTCTCGCTTACGAACTTGTCGCCTGCATCCATCTGATCAACATACTGCTGGAAGTAGGGGGCAAGATCTACGCATACAGAACCGTTCACACGCACCTCAACAACTCTGTTGTTGCCGAAGCGTGCAAGGAATATCCTGAGCCAGTAATACTTCTTGGAGCCGAGGTACTTCGGGATCTGATCCTTGATGAAGTTCACGAGCATTGTGGGCTGTACATCCTCGCTCACGCCTACTCTTACCACTGACTGGCTGAACATATCAAAATCATAATGCTGTCCGAGGTAATCGACCGGAACAAGTATGGGATTCTTTCTCTGTGAAGCCTGGTCTATGCAGTGCCAGATGCTTCCCATGAACATACGAGCAGCTACATCAGCTGCCTCCTCCCAGGTCTTGCCCTGTGAGTCTGTGGGCTCGATGATGGGCTCATCAAAATCATCGTGTCTGATGATGTATACGAACTGAGCGAGCTTGATGCCCTCCTTCTCCTCCTGTCTTGCAACATTGATGTCGATGGTATATCCGCCTCTCGGCATGATGATGCATCCGTCATAGAGATGTCCGTTGAGCTTCTGGTTAAGAGCTTCGAGGGCCATGCCCTTGAGGTCTAACTCCTTGTTCTCTGTTGTCTCTTCGTTCTGCTTGTCCTTTTTCTTGAATAATGCCACTTTTATCATTCTCCTTGCTGTTTGATATTGATATATATAATCCAATGCTGCTGCACTCCTGTAAGCAGCTACGGCAGGCGAAATATACAGCTGCGGATGCTCCGCTTTATGCACTGACTGTATATCCTCCCGTCACACCCTGCTGCCGTGTACAGTCTGACTGATTATAGTCTGAATTCTGCTGCTGCCCAGCCTTCCTTCACGCTGACTCTGAGTCTTGTGAAGCCCACAGTCTCAACTGCGGAGAGGACCTCCTCCATGCGCTCCTCGATGATACCCGAGATTATAAGCGTTCCGCCCTTCTTAAGGTAACGGAGGAAGTGATCCTTCATGGCTATCAGCACGTCCGCAACAATATTTGCGGTGATGACGTCGTATCCTCCGGGGAGCTCTATCTCCGAGGAGAGCTTTTCGTCATCGAGTATATTGCCGTAGTATGTATGGTACTTGTCGCCTGAGATACCGTTCTTGCCGGCATTCTCGGCAGCTGTCGCCGCTGCGTTCTGGTCGATGTCAACTGCAACTGCGTCCGCAGCTCCGAGAAGTATCGCTCCTATCGAGAGGATACCGCTTCCGCAGCCGAGATCGAGCACATGACAGCCCGGGGATACGCAGCCCTCGAGCAGCTCAAGGCAGAGCCTTGTGGTATGATGCTGGCCGGTGCCGAAGCTCGATGCGGGATCTATCTCGAGCACCTTCCTGCCGCCGGTCTCCGGGAGATCCTCCCAGGACGGCTTTACTATCAGCTTTTCACCTACGGTTATGGGCTTGAAGTACTGCTTCCAGTTA
Organism: Ruminococcus sp.; assembly: GCA_017620025.1. Taxonomy (GTDB): domain Bacteria; phylum Bacillota; class Clostridia; order Oscillospirales; family Ruminococcaceae; genus Ruminococcus. The sequence continues at coordinate 29,442 of JAFZRF010000020.1, read as the reverse complement.
TTTGCCCAGTCCTCCTCACGGATGCTTGAGAGCTCTGCCTCAAGCCTTCCGTATCTGCCTTCCTTGTCGGCAGCCCTGACCTCAGCCAGCATGGAGCGGATAGCCGAAAGCATATCCGCCCCCTGGCTGTTGCCGGGGAGGTAAACCGTGATACAGGTCTCACATGAGGAGAGCTGCATTAAGTCCTCCTCGATGTAATCCCACTGTCCGTTCTTGTTTTCGAGGAATTCGTTGAAATCCTCAGCGTCCTTGATGGCAAAGCCCTTGACACCTATGTCCATAAGCTTTGCTGTGAGAAGCTCTATAGCCTCTGTTGCGGTATATATGTTTACCTCCGTCCACTCCATCAGTGAACTCCTTCCTTTCTTCTGTTCTTCCACATACTGCGGATCTCAGCCGCAGATTATCATAAGATAGAGGAGCACGTCCTCTGAATCGACTGCACCGTCTCCGTTGATATCGGCTGCCTCAAGCTCGCATTTCCTGAGAACGGAGAATCCTTCCGGAAGCGAACCGCAGCAGTTGAGATACTCGTTGATGAGGGTGAGGTCGTAGATATCGACCTGTCCGTCGTTATTGATGTCGCCGGCAATGAATCCAGCAGCTTCCGTGGCTGCCTTTGTCATGCCTGAAAGATCGATCCAGCCTGAGAAGCTGTCGGATACAACATAGCCGTATCCGTTTTCGGTCTCTGTTACTGTGACTACGCAGCCTCCGCTGACTGTAGCTACAGTCACTGCATCGGAGGTACCGGGTGCAGATAAAACGCTTATTCTTGAGCCGCCGTCGTAGTAATACTCGGCTGCTCCTGTTTCAGCATTCTCTGCCGGTGCAGCAGTCTCTGCCTCTCCGGAGAAGGACTCAGGAGCCTCTGCCGCATCTGTCTCTTCAGCGGTCGCATCTTCATTCGCTGCTTCTGTGGCCTTTGCGGTCGTTACCGGCATAGCGGTGGTCTTTGCCGCAATGGTGTATGTTGTCGCAGCTGCCGCCTTTGTTGCGGCTATTGAGTTGCTGACTGCTTCTATCGTAGTCTTTACTGCCTCCGGTGCTGCCGTTACTGTAACAGCCTTTGAGGCGGTAGTAGATACTGCCGGTTTTGTGAGTGCACTGACTGTCGTTGTTGCAGCCGGTGCATTGACGATGATGTCGAAGCTCTCCTCTGTATAGGCAAGATCCGTATAAGCTATGAGCCTTACGGGATATACGCCCGGTTCTGACATATCCACGCCGGATACATCAACGCCGTAGCTGTAGGTAGTGCCGTTCATGTACTCGCCCGGCAGGTTCACGGTGCCCTTGTCGGGATCAACGAAGCTTACCTGTGCAAATCCGCCTTCGAGATCAAGCTTCTCGCCTGCTTCGTACTCAGTCTTATTGGGAAGGTTCTCGACGTTTATACATATTGCAGGCTCGTATGCAGGCTTTGTGGCAGCGGGCTCTGCTGCAAGTACAGCAGCTGCTGCCGGTGTCGAGGGTACTGGAGCTGTGATACCTCCGAAGGGAAGTCCGCTGCTCTTTACGAGCATATACTCCACTGCGATGTTGTCGTAATAAGCGAACATCTCCGTATCATCGCTCGCCGGATCTATCATGAAGATCTCATCCTCTGATACGCCCTCTGCAACTACCCAGTGGTGGGTATTGCAATTGACTATTACGTAATAGCCCTGTCTGAGCCATTCGCTGACCTCCTGAGCCTTCTCTTCCTCAGTTGTGCCGGTGAAATCAAACTTGCTGATACCTTTGAATTCCGGTATCACCTCAAAGATCGAAGCCCAGCTCTCAATTCCGCCCCACTGATTGAATGCATCGACGCTGTTCATGCTGTTCACGAACACGCCGGGATCAAAGGATCCTTCGTCTCTCACCCCTGACATTACAGCGATCATCGAGAGACAAGTCACAAGACAGCCTGCTGAGCCAACGGTTTCGTAAGGTCCCAGCGGGAGATCAGCCCATCTCGGATCTTTCTGTCTCCACGAGTGGTAGTCCTCAGCAGCCGAAGCGGTGAGAGTTTCCGCTCTGCTGCCCTTTCTCTGTATGCCGCTTCCGCCTGTTACAGCTCCTGTCAGTACGAACAGCGCAGTTACGGCACACAATACTTTTTTTACTGCTAAGTTGTTCATGGATATCAGCCTCCTGTAAATTCCATGTCAAACAGCACGCTTACGTCTCCGCTCTTTTCTGGCTGCCTTTTTTGCGTCTCTGAGCGCTACGTAAGCCTTCACGTACTCTTCTGCAGCCTTTTCTGCGTCCTTTCTGTCCAGTTCAGCACCGCCGTATACCGCCTTATCGAACAATGCGGCAACTCCCGATACATCAGCGCCCGAGATCTGTGCAGCCAGCGCAGCAGTCTCCTGTGATGTACGCTCACTTCCGGCGCCGTAGAGTTTGTTTATACGGTGCATACACGCCTTTACCTGATCGGCAGGCTGGCGTCTCTTGTTGATGAACAGGAAGAATCTATGTGAAAGAACAGGCCATGCTATCATGAGAAGCAGCGCTAATACCGCCGCCGCAAGTATGAATAAGCCCATCCTCGAAAGTCCGCTCGTTGTACTTCCCTTCTTCTGGACAACTGTATCGCCCGCCGTCATAGTCGGTTCAAATACCTTCCAGCCGTAGCCCCTGATGTAGAGCTCCGGGAAGCCATGAGCATCGTTTCCTGTTACCATATATCCGTAATGTCCGTTGTGCTTCTGTGCAGTGTCGCTGACCGATATACCGGTCTGGTTATACATATATATTGCCGCTACAGACTTCGGATCTGCCACCTCCTGCATACGGTAGCCCTCACAGTACCTTGCCGGGATACCGAGCGAGCGTGCCATAAGCACCATTCCCGTCGCATACTCTCTACAGACACCGACTTTCTTGTCAAACAGGAAGTCTTCTATGTTGTCGCCTGCGGGCGGGATATAATTGAGGTCATAACGGTAACCGTTGTTTATGAAGTAGTATTCCAGTGACTTGGCCTTTTCGTAATCGGTCCTGTCATCTGCTGTGATCTCCTCGGCAAGCTTCTTGATCTTCTCGCTGTTGCCGTAGTCAAGGAGAGTCGTCTCGATGTCCTCCATGTATCTGCAGAGGAAGTTGAGGGCATGGTAGGCATCAGTAACTCTGTCGTAGTATTCGTCATCGTCTCCGCTGTAATCGTTGTACTCGGCCTTGATGATATCATAGGCATCATTGATCATGTCGTCATAATCTTCCTTGCTGCCGAGCCAGTCAACTATCTCACAGTTCTCCGGATTCTCGAAGAAGCCCTCCGGTCTGAAGGAGAAGGTGAATTTCTCTCCTAACCTGAAGTCAGAAGCATCCGAGAGAATTATGCCGGAACGGAATTTCTCGAGAGCTTCACCGTAGGAAGTGGATTCGAGGGCGTGTATTCCCTCCGGTACCGGCGCAGCAAGTATGCCGCTGCGGATATTGTAGAATGTGGCCTTTCTCTCCTCCGGCATATCGAGTATCCTGCCGGCATATTCCTCAAGGCCGTACTTTGCGGCGAAGCTGCTGTCGAGCTCGGCTGCGAAGAATAACGCATTCGGGAGGTCGCCGTTGTCGCTGATCATTACCGGAGTTTCTTCAACAGTGCCGTAATGATCATCAAAGTTGCTGATGTACCAGCCGTCGTCCCCGAAGTTGTAGGTCGAATAGGTCGATGTCTTGAGTGAGAGCGGAATGGTGGAATCGGAGTAGTATACCGCTGCGTTTCCGAGTTTGCCGCGGAACTGACTTCCGTCAGACTTGTCACGGAATACATTCAGCAGGTTATCGAGCTTGTCGGTGAAGGCCTCAGCGTTGATGAGGGACTCGATGTATGATCTGTCCGCATCGATCTCAGGCTTCGGGATAATAGTCGATACAAGTGCAAACAGAACGGTATATACTGCGACCGTCTTCCAGGTCTCGCGCTTTTCGACGATCCTGACAGTCTCGCTGTCGCTGAGCTGCCGGAACGTCACCATCAGCAGCATATATCCCACTGCAAGGAGGATGATAAAGCCGATGGGCATTTTTTCATACTCCTTGCCGTAGATGGCAAAGGGTATGATAAATATAAGGAAATTCATCAGTATCCTGTAGCGGATACGGGTGAAGTAGTAGATTACGGTTGCCATGAACATGAAGAACAGCAGGAATACGCTGAGCGCATAGTACCCGTTGTAGGTCATGTTGTCCTGAGGCGTGAGCATCCATACCATCCAGTCGATAGGATACGTCTCATAGCCCTTGTAGATACAGGCATCGACTCCCGCAAGGAGCGCTCCGGATACTGCCAGGAAGCCTACGGTACCGATGACCTTATGCTTCTGCATGAAGTCATACAGCCTGAACAGCAGCCATGCAGCCACGTAGGTAATGATGCCGTACACAAAGGAAGAGCGCAGATCCCGCAAGGTCTCCACGAACTGGCTGTATGTCTCTGCGGTAGTGGCACGGTTCCTGTAATGGAACATCAGCGACATCATCACAAGCACCGTATACAGCAGAACAGGATCGGCCAGAGTCCGGATCCAGAAGCTTCTGCGCCCCGATCTTTCTTTATTGATATTTGAAGGCATTTTTTACACCATTTTTTTGAAATTGTTATCGCCGTCAAGATACCACATTGACAGCTTTGTAGGATTCGGAGTATCGGCAGCCGGTGCTAAAAGGCACGAACTGTCGGGATCCTCGATGCCGGCTGTCAGCTGTGAGAAATCTCCGCCGAAATCCGTGGAAGCGAATACGCAGGCACAGGCCTGTGATGTCACATCCGTGCGGCCGACTCTGACATCGGTCATATTCCTTACTGCAAGCACCTTCATCAGAAGCTGAGACGGTGCATCGGCATTGTCTGCGTTCTCGCATACCGCCGAGCCGTCCTCTCCTCTGTAGACAAAGGTACAGGCGATTCCCTGCTTGACAAGGAGATCAAGCAGGCCGAACATCGAGCATATTATACGCTCGCCGGCTATGGCCGACTTAACGGGATCCTCACTGCTGCTGCGGTAGAGATCGAGCACCATTACGGGCTGTACTGATGCCACTGCTTCGTCAAGTCTCACCATGAGCTTGTTCTTCTTTGAGCTGAGCTTCCAGTTTACACGCTTGAGCGGGTCGCCCTCCACATACTCCCTGTGGACGTATCCGGGAGAGGTATTGGTCGAGAACTGCATCGCTGTATCGTTTTCCTCCTCATCGGACGACATAACGCCGTCTGCGATACTGCGGAAGAGCTGTGAGGAGGCGCTCACCTCGGGAAGAGCCGGTATTACTCCGACGCTCTTTACATCGGGATACTGCTCCTTGTTCTTCACCAACAGCTTCATGAAGCCGAGGAAGCCGCAGGAGTATATCTCCGGTATCGATATCTCACCGTTTCCGGCGATGACTGCCTCTGCCGGACAGTGGAAGGATTTCTTCTCAGCGCCGGCAAGCGAAAGGTGATATTTCTTGTCCCAGCCGGAGAAGACCTCCGTGGCTTTCGGGACGAGCTCGACTATCGCAAGCGGTACGATACCGGTCTTTTCAACGGTTATCTTTACGTCAAGGGTACTGCCCTTCTGGACATAGCCCTCGCAGTCGATATGCACCTTTATCCTCTTCCTTGCATATGCCGCCATCGCATAGGATACAAGCGGCGCAAAGATAACGAACGCCATAAGTATGATACCCATTTCGCCGTCAAGATAAAAGGTGAAGAGGTACAGCAGTAAGCCTACGGCCGCAAAAGCCGCAATACTCTTCATGCTGTGCAGGAGCTCCTGCCCGAAAAGGCCGTGCTTCCTGTCGTTGTTTCTTTTATCGCTCATACCGCTCACATTTCCGGTACGGCAGCAGTATCGATGATATGCTGTATATATGCCTCACCCGAGCCGTATTCGCTCTTGCCCTGCGGGGAGAGTATGATACGGTGAGAAAGCACGGATACCGCAGTCTTCTTTACGTCGTCGGGAGTTACATATTCCCTTTCAAATATGTATGCAAAGGCCTTTGCAGCCTTGAAGAGCGCTATGCTTCCTCTCGGGCTGATGCCGAGCGTAACATTGCGGTCATCTCTCGTTGCGCCGACTATGCTGACGATGTATTCCTTCACGCTGTCGGTGACACGGATGCTGCGGACCTCCTCCTGCATCGTTGCGATATCGTCAACGTGCATCGCAGGCTCCTGGATATTCTCTATCGGGTTGTACTTCTCGGTACGCTCGAGAATGCTTATCTCCTCGGCCGCTGTAGGATATCCCATTGAGAGCTTCATGAAGAAGCGGTCCATCTGAGCCTCGGGGAGGTGGAAGGTACCGTAGGTCTCAACAGGATTCTGTGTAGCCATTACAAGGAAGGGCCTCGGCAGGACATGAGTCACGCCGTCAAGAGATATCTGGCGCTCCTCCATAGCCTCGAGCAGTGCGGACTGCACCTTCGGCGAGGCTCTGTTTATCTCATCAGCGAGGAGGAAATTACACATTACCGCACCGTCACGGTAGATGAACTCTCCCGTATTCTGGTCAAGCATGGTAAAACCTGCTATATCGGATGGCATTACGTCAGGAGTGAGCTGGATACGGTTGAAGCTGCCGCCGATGGAGCGTGACAGCGCCGTGATCAGCTGTGTCTTTCCTACGCCGGGCACGTCCTCAAGAAGGACATGACCTTCGCAGAGCATGGCAGCAAGGAGCCTGAGTACAGTATCCTCTTTGCCGACGATCACCTTTCCGATGGAATCGGTGATCCTTCTTATCTTATCATTCATATTTATACCTCATAATTTTTCTAAGATTATACAGATATATTATATCACAAATTGACTGAAACTTCAAACGGGATTATAAATAAAGATAAGCCTGTATAATTGTGGGATTTCCACAAAGATACAGGCTTCTGATTGTTTAAACAGTCATTACAAGATCAAAAAGTAAGATATTGTCTGTCACTTTTCTGTTTTACTGTCTTCTCTGCCCGAAAGCGCACGGGGAAGGAGAATAAGCGAACCGATTATCAGCACGATGCTCAGGATGGCAAGTATAAGCCGGGATACACCGACTTTTCCCTCTGCGATGCGGTATGTTGCGACCTCGGACGGACTGAAGCCCCATTCCTCAAAGCAGTGGTCACGTATCTTTTTATACTCCTCATCATTCGGCTGCTCCTCGAGTTTGCCCTGGAAGGATATCTCATTCGACGGATACTCAACATCCTCGCCATTCTCATACTTCTCATAGAAGTACTGCCAGGCGTTTGAAAGCGAATCTATCTTATCGGCAAGCTGCTCATCAGATGTTGAGAAAATAGCGTAGAATTCATTGAGCTCCTCGTCTTCGCTGTTCATATAGCGGTCGTATCTGTCGTGTCCGACATTGCAGACAAGATAGTAGAAGGTCTTGACATTACCTGTCGGTATGAACAGGAAGCTGGTCTGCTCTTCAAGAGTAAGCATCAATCCTACGGGATAATAGATATCCCCTTCTACAAGAGCGCCCTTCTCATAGTCGCTGATCTCGCTCGTGTTGAAATACACGGTATTATCCTCGATCAGATATAACGAGTCCTCAAAGTTTGCGACAAACATTATCAGACCGACAAACAGTGCGAACAGTATTATCTTGGCCTTTGCTTTCATATCGTCCTCCGTAGCAAAACAAGAAGGCGGCAGGGTATTTCCCCGCCGCCGTCAGATCACTTGATCATCTTTGCGATCTCGTCTGCAAGGTTATCTTCCTTCTTCTCGATTCCCTCGCCTCTCTCGTAGCGAACAACGTCTGTTATCTTGATGGAGCCGCCGAGCTTCTTTGCCTCTGCGTCTACATAGCCCTGTACTGAGAGCTTGTCGTCCTTAACGAAAGCCTGCTCAAGGAGGCAGTTCTCTGTGTAGTACTTGCCAACCTTGCCCTCAACGATCTTTGCTCTTACCTGCTCGGGCTTGGAAGCCATCTTAGGATCCTCAGCCATCTGAGCCATCATGATCTTCTTCTCGTTCTCGATGACCTCAGCAGGAACCTGCTCACGGCAGAGATAAGGAGCATTGAGTGCAGCAGACTGCATTGCTACGTCCTTACCGATAGCTGCTACCTGATCAGCAGCAAGATCTGTATCCATCTTTACGAGTACACCGATGCTGCCGCCGTTGTGGATGTAGGAAGCAAGAGCGCCCTCCATTCTTACGAAACGACGGATAACGATGTTCTCACGGATCTTCATGCCTGCGAGCTCTGTGAGAGCCTCGCCGACTGTGCCTGTGCCGCCGCTGATGGGCATCTCCTTGAGTGCCTCAACATCAGCAGGAGCCTTCTCGATGATTGTCTTTGCAACGCCTGCAACGAAGTTTCTGATATCGTCTGTGTTGGCAGCGAAGTCTGTCTCGGTGTTTACCTCGAGCAGAACGCCTGTGTTGCCCTCTACTACAGCAGCAACTACGCCCTCAGCAGCAGCTCTGCCGCTCTTCTTGGCCTGTGTAGCGAGTCCTTTCTCTCTGAGGAACTCGATAGCCTTGTCCATATCGCCGTCGTTCTCCTCGAGTGCCTTCTTACAATCCATCATGCCAACGCCTGTGGACTTCATAAGTTCCTTGATCTCTGCAACGGATACCTTTCCCATTGTTATTACCTCCTGTTATTCGTTTGTTATTAATAAAAGAGGACTGCTGCCCCGTTTCGACGCCGCAGCAGCCCTTTCAGTACATTCTTATTGATTATTCAGCGTCAGCCTCTGCCTCAGCAGCAGTCTCCTCAGCAGGAGACTCCTGTGCTTCCTCAGCATCGCTGCCCTGTCTGCCCTCGATGATAGCGTTTGCAACTGTGCCTGCAATGAGCTTTACAGCACGGATAGCATCATCGTTACCGGGGATAACGTAATCTACCTCGTCAGGATCGCAGTTTGTATCTACGATAGCAACGATCGGGATGTTGAGCTTCTTAGCCTCAGCTACAGCGATCTTCTCCTTGCGGGGATCAACGATGAACAGAGCTGCGGGGAGCTTCTTCATTGTCTTGATACCGCCGAGGAACTTCTCAAGCTTCTCGATCTCGAGGTTGAGCTTTACAACTTCCTTCTTGGGGAGGAGATCAAATGTGCCGTCCTCTTCCATTGTGTGGAGCTGCTCAAGTCTCTTGATACGTGTCTGGATGGTCTTGAAGTTTGTGAGCATACCGCCCAGCCATCTTGCGTTTACGAAATGTGCGCCGGCTCTTGTAGCCTCTTCCTTAACGGAATCGCCAGCCTGCTTCTTTGTACCTACGAAGAGTACCTCGCCGCCCTGTGCGGAGATCTCACGAACGAAGTTGTAAGCCTCCTCGAGCTTCTTTACTGTCTTCTGAAGGTCGATGATGTAGATACCGTTTCTCTCTGTGAAGATGTACGGTGCCATTTTGGGGTTCCAGCGTCTTGTCTGGTGTCCGAAGTGAACGCCTGCTTCAAGAAGCTGCTTCATTGATACTACTGCCATTTTGCGTAGTCCTCCTTAAAATTGGTTATTTAATCCTCCGCTGTGCCTTAAATGCGTGCCACATCATGCGATGCACCGACCCGCAAAGCATCAGCGTGCGAATTGCCTTAATATTATAACACACCGGAAGCTTTTTTTCAAGTATATCGGCGGTGTGCGTTATTGCAGAATTTTCTTGTGGACGCTCCGCATTTTTCTGCAATTGTGCACAATAGGCCGCCGGATACTACTTTTTCTTCTTTGTGATGACGGAGAGCACTATAAGGATAAGTGCGATGACGCCAACGATTATGAGTGCCTTTGCCGGGAAGTTATCGCCTGTAGCAGGGCTTCCGAGCACTGCAAGCAGCATACTGATTAATAATAACATACTCTCGCCTCCTTTCGGTAGTTCTTGGTGGTATTCTCTTATAATAGCACAACGCTTTGAGTTTGTCAAATCAGACGATTTACCTGAAACGGTAAGGGGCAAAAAAGAAGAAAGAATAAATAATAAAGAATAGTGAATAAATGCGGTATCGCCTGTCGGCGATGATCTGAATTGCAGGGGCTGCCTTCGGCAGCCCGTCCTTCAATCAACCAGTCGTTAATGTGCGGACCGCCAGAGGCGGTCCCTACAACCGTTACATACACAACAGCGTGCGCCCCTGCAAATAATCATTGCTGCAGGCGATACCACAAATTCCGAATTTCAGATGCCGGCTCAGAATAATTATGAATTATGAATTAAGAATTATGAATTGAAAAGAATACTGCCGCCGGGCGCTGCATATCATTACTGTAATCAACCGTCAGGAGGTAAACCATGGATCTGAAACTCACAAAAGAAGCTGTCTCTGCTTCTGTAACCGTCTTTGACGGAGTGCAGGAACAGGGCATCGAGCTCGACTACATACTCCCCGACTACTATCCCGATATCTTCCGGCTTGTCCGCTGCGATATCGAACCCGTCATAACCGACCGGTCGGTAAGCGGCGGGAAGCTCACGTACGTGCTGCGCTGCATCATACGTCTCCTGTACTGCGGAAGCTCCGGCGAGGACAGCTCTGTCCGCTGTGTGGTGCAGCAGCAGGAATTCACCCGCACGGCCGAGCTCGGCAGCAATGCACCCGACCCGGCTGTCACTATATCCGCATCCTCCGGCAGAGTCAGCTACAGAGCCGTGAACAAGAGGAGACTCGATATACGTGCTGCCGTATCGGTAAGGATAAACGTCTCCGCACCCTCCTCTCAGGAGATAGTGACAGACGCCGGAAGGAGCGATATACAGCTCAGGCGTTCCCCTCTCCGCTATGCCGGAAGCCGTATCACGGCACAGAAAACGGTACAGCTCTCCGGCGAGGCTGAACTATCCGAGGCTCAGCCCGAGGCTCTTTCTGTCATCATGCAGAGCTGTACTCCGGGTGACTGCGAGCTGAAGCTCATCTCCGGAAAGCTCCTTGCAAAGGGCGAAGCCGGCATCCGTGTGCTGTATTCCTGCGAGAGCGGCGGCAGTCCTGCGCTTGAGGATATGACCTTCTCCATACCCTATAGTCAGGTTGTTGATATAGACGGAGCAGACGAGAACTGTATATGCTCTGCGACGGCGGAGACCGTCAGCTGCGAGATAACGCCCTCACCCGACAGAAACGGTCAGAACCGTCTGCTCCGCTGCGAGATAGAGCTGCGGCTCTTGATAACGGCAGTCCGCCCCGCCTCGGTCATGGCTGTCTCCGATGCCTTTTCAACGGTATATCCCTGCGATGTTGAGACAGCCGATATCCGTGCAGAGCTCCTCCCGCAGAGCTTCTCCGCTTCCTTCCGCAGCAGCGCCAGACTCGCAGACGGCAGCGCCGTACCGGAAAGGATATTTGCGGTATGGTGTACTCCTCGCAATATCAACACCCGTCTCTCTCCGGACGGTTCATCCGCTGTGATATCGGGTATGCTCACCTACTCCATGGCGGCGCTCGACAGTGAGGGACTTATGGTGATGACCGACCACGACGAGACCTTCGAGGAAAGCTTCGAGCCCGGCGAGCCGCTGCCTGAGGGTGCTTCACTCAGTTCAGTGATAACCGTATCCGGTGTATCCTACAGCATATCACCGGAGGGAGAGCTCTCCGCCGCCGCAGACCTCACGGCAAGGATAACAGCCGCCGGCACACAGACCTTCCGGGCAGTTACGGATATCCTCACAGACGAGACCGCACGGAAAAAGCGTGACGGAGATTATGCCGTGAAGCTGTGGTTCGGCTCGGAGAACGAGGATATATGGGATATCGCCAAGCGGTGCAGCACTCCTCCGGCTGCGATAATGGAGGAGAACGAGCTCGTCTCGGGAAGGCTCTCAGGCGGCGAGATGCTGCTGATACCGATAAAGGACTGAAAGGAGCAATCAATGGCTAAGGACATATACACCAGCATCGCCGAAAGAACGGACGGCAGTATCTACATCGGCGTTACAGGCCCTGTGAGGACAGGCAAATCCACATTCATAAAGCGCTTTATGGAGTCGCTCGTGATACCCAACATACGCAGCGGCTATATGAAGGAGAGAGCCCTTGACGAGCTCCCGCAGTCCGCCGCCGGAAGGACGATAATGACGACTGAGCCGAAATTCATACCCGAAGAAGCTGTTGAGATAGGTCTCGGGGACGGAGCGGTATTCAGCGTGCGGCTCATCGACTGCGTAGGCTACATCGTGCCGAGTGCCATAGGCTACATAGAGGAGGATCAGCCGCGCATGGTCATGACCTCCTGGTTCGATGAGGAGATACCGTTCAATATGGCGGCAGAGATAGGCACGCAGAAGGTCATAACCGATCATTCCACCGTAGGCCTTGTGATAACGACTGACGGCACTGTCACTGACATACCCCGTGAGGAATACGAGGAGTGCGAGGAGCGTGTGATCAGGGAGCTTACAGAGCTCGGCAAGCCCTTCGTGGTGGTGCTGAATACGGTCAATCCCTCCGCACCGGAGGCCAGGAAGCTCGCCGCAGAGCTCACCGACAGATACGGCGCAAAGGTCGTGCCGCTAAACTGTCTCACCCTCGACGAGGAGGATATCCGTGAGCTGATGAAGGAGATACTCTTCTCCTTCCCTGTACGTGAGATAAACATACGCACTGCCCGCTGGATAAACTCGCTCGAAAAGGGGCATCCGCTCAGAACGGATATCCTTGACTGCATACGCTCTGCCGCAAAGGACGTAAGGCTCGTCCGTGAGGCCGCTGCCGCTGCCGAGGCGATAGCTGAGTGCCCGCACATCATGAGCGCAGCCGTCTCCTCCATAGACCTGGGCACGGGTACCGTGACAATCTCCGCAGACCTCGACAGCAGTCTCTTCTACCGAATACTCGGCGAGACGGCAGGAATAGAGCTTTCCGGGGAGAGCGATCTTCTCCCGCTGCTGACGGAGCTCAATGACATAAAGAAGAAATACGAAAAGATAGCTCCGGCTCTTGCGGAGGTTGAAGCTACCGGATACGGCATAATCATGCCCGAGCCGGAGGAGCTCTCCCTTGAAGAACCGAAGATAATAAAGCAGGGCGGCAAGTACGGCGTCAAGCTCAAGGCCTCTGCTCCCTCGATACACCTGATGAAGGCGAATATCAACACTACAGTCTCTCCGCTCGTCGGCACGGAGAAGCAGTCCGAGGAGCTTGTGATGTATCTGCTTGACGGCTTTGACGACGATCCGGAGAAGATCTGGGAGAGCAACATCTTCGGGAAATCGCTGCATGAGCTGGTGAATGAGGGGCTTCATACCAAGCTGTGCAGGATGCCGGCAGATGCACGCATGAAGCTGCAGGAGACACTTGAGAGAGTCATCAACGACGGCTGCTCGGGGCTTATATGCTTTATACTGTAACGGCAGAAGTACAGTTTAAACAGGTTTGGGATTCTAAAGGGGCTGCGCCCCTTTAGCGGAGTCCAGAGGCAGAGCCTCTGGTGGGGCGTGGGGCAAAGCCCCGCATTTATCCGCAGGGCGCTTCGCAAGGGGTGAATTCCCAAACAGTCCGGGGGACTGTTTGGGAAGAGGGGACGCCTTGCAAGTGAAGGCGTCCCCTGATGAAAATACGGTTTATTGACGGAAAAACCCGGAAGCAGTCCTGAGACCGCCTCCGGGTATATCTTTACATTATGCCAGCTGAATCAGCATACGCCGCATAAATACAAGGTCGAATACTGTGATAGCCTTGTCAGAATCAAGATCTCCGGCCAATGGCTGTTTAAGATCTCCCGCACCGAGGAGGAAACGCTCCATCGCTACAAGATCCGCCATATTCACCTTTCCGTCGCCGTTCACATCTCCCTTCTTAGGGACAGGAACGGTCGTCGTAGTCTGCGGAGCAGTTGTTGTGGGCTGTGTTGCGGTAGTAGGCTTAGCCGTTGTGGTAGTAGGCTTTGCTGTTGTAGTTGTAGGCTTAGCCGTTGTAGTTGTAGGCTTAGCTGTTGTAGTAGTTGGCTTGGCCGTTGTGGTAGTGGGCTTTGCTGTTGTGGTAGTGGGCTTTGCCGTTGTAGTTGTGGGTTCAGCTGTTGTTGTAGTCGGCTCAGCCGTTGATGTTGTTGTTACGGTAGTCGTTGTTGTCGTGGTCGGTTCCGTTGTTGTAGTCGTTACGCTCGTTGTCGTTGTGGTGGCCGGCTGTGTTGTCGTCACCGGAACGGCATTGTTCGGATCGTAATCGCTCTTTGAGATCACCGGGAAAGTGAAGTGTGTGTACGAATAATCCTCCGACGGTGTATGGTCCTTGAAGAAGTTGTCGGAGCCTTTCAGGAAATATTTGTAGTAATACTGCATACCGAGATCACCGTCAAGGTCATCCCAGGTAACATCAACAGCATACCACTTTCCGTCGTCCATCAGGACGTAATTCCACATATGTGCGCTGAGTTCATCAGGGTCATAATTTCCGAAGATGCATACACATGGTATATCGAGCCTGTCACATATCATCTTGAAGCCCTTTGAATAGCCCTCGCATACTACTCCCGGCTGAACGAGCGAGCCGAGCGCAGAGCCCGAGAACGGGGCGCTCTCGTCATAATATGTGAACTTCGATATCTTGTCGTGTATGTCCTTGAGCTGCTCATATCGTGTGTTGCCGTTTACTACGAAATTGTCGGCCGCCTCCCACAGCTTGTCCTTGTATTCCCATACCTCTTCCTCAGAGGCGAAACCCGGATATGCAGCCGGAAGGAATGCTATACTGTTGAGCGTGAAGGTGTACTTCGAGGAGAAGAAGCTCCTTGAATACCTGATATCCTCCGCTCTGACACCGACGAGCGATTCATCGATCCAGAAAAGCTCCGGGATATCGAATACCGCGCAGTCCATAGCCGGACGGAACACCCCGAAGACAGCGTCCTCAAAGGCCTTCTGATCTGCTTCGCTCGAAAGAGAGCGTGAAGAAGCCGTGAATGTCACGGGCTCCGGCAGATCGACCACTACCATATCGAAGTACGGATTGATGAGCTTGATGAATTCAGCGTATACCGCCGAATTGTTTGCGTCGAGGTAATACCCGAGGTTAAAGGCGCCTTCGTTGTAATTCGCCATTACCTTTGCAGTCTGTCCCGTAATGAACTGCTCTGTGCTGTAGGTGCCCTCCTCTTCGTATTCTCCTACTGTCATAAAGTCTGTGTTCTCAATAACTCCTGCCTCTTCCGGGAGCAATGAGGCTTGTGCCGAAACTGCGCTGCCCCCCATAAGGAAAGCAGCTGACGTCAAAAGAGAAAATGCTGATCGCAGAAATCGTTTCATAATGAAACCTCCTTTTTTTCAGTATCTTCCCAATCCCGTTGGTCTTTATCTTCTTTCATTATACATCTTTATTATATACTTGTCAATAATTTCACTTAATTTTCATACAACATGACGATTCACTGTCCGTCAACGGCGTACAGCTTTACTTCACATATAGACATATTCCCATTTTAATATGCGAAAACTGCCAAAAAACAGCCGTAATCACCATTTATTATTTGTTATCTTGTCTCTTGATAAAACCTTAACAGTATGGTATACTTTTATTTGACAGTCAATGACCTGCGGCACGGCTACCGCTGCCCGAACGGAACTTTACTGAAAACTGAAAGGTGTGTACTGCTATGTATTTATCACAGATGTCCAGAGACGAGCTCGTCAGCTTCAGAGACAGCGTTCAGTCGCTCTATGACGGCTTCAAGGCTCAGGCGCTCTCACTTAATATGGCAAGGGGAAACCCCTGCAAGGAGCAGCTCGAGCTGAGCGTTTCAATGCTCGACGTGTTCAGCGACAATGACTTCATGAGCGAGTGCGGCACAGACGTCCGCAACTACGGTGTGCTCGACGGCATCCCGGAGGCAAAGAAGCTCTTCTCCGACATGATCGGCGTCAATGACGATGAAGTCATCATCTTCGGCAACTCCAGTCTCAATGCAATGTACTGGGCAGTACAGACCGCTTACAATAAAGGCATACTCGGCGAAAAGCCCTGGTCACAGTGCGGGGAGATCAAATTTCTCTGTCCTGTGCCCGGCTATGACAGACACTTCAAGGTAACAGAGTTCTTCGGCATCAAAATGATAAACATCCCGATGACTTCCGAAGGCCCGGATATGGATATGGTAGAGGAATACGTAAACAATGATCCCTCAGTAAAGGGTATCTGGTGCGTACCGCAGTACTCCAATCCGGAGGGCGTATGCTACAGCGACGAGACAGTACGCCGCTTTGCGAACCTGAAGCCCGCCGCCAAGGATTTCCGTATCTTCTGGGACAATGCCTACTGCATACACCACCTTACAAAGGAGCCCAAGCTGATACTCAACATCCTCGACGAGGCAAAGAAGGCCGGCAATGAGAATATCGTATACATCTTCGGTTCAACTTCAAAGATCACATTCCCCGGCGCAGGCGTTGCGGTAATGGGCGCAAGCAAGGAGAACGTGGATGAGCTGAGAAAGTACCTCGGTATCAGCATCATCAGCTACGACAAGATGAATCAGCTGCGTCATGTGAAGTTCTTCGGCACATTCGAGAACATGCAGAAGCATATGGAGAAGCACATGGAGATCATCGCACCCAAGTTCAGGATCGTTCTTGATGCACTCGAGAAGGAGCTCAGACCTCTCGGAATCGGTGAATGGACAGAGCCCAAGGGCGGCTACTTCATTTCCTTCAACGCCATGAACGGCTGTGCAAAGCGCATAGTATCGCTCTGTGCAGAGGCAGGCGTTACACTTACAGGCGCCGGCGCAACCTTCCCCTACGGCAAGGATCCCGACGACAGGAACATCCGTATCGCTCCTACATATCCCTCTCAGGCAGACCTGGCAAAGGCAGTAGAGCTCTTCGTTATCTGCGTGAAGCTTGCAACTGCTGAGAAGCTGCTTGCTGAATGATCTGAATAGTATAACAGCCCGTGAGTTTTCCGCTCACGGGTTTTTTGTTTGTCAGTAAACCGTAGTTTTATCAGGGGACGCCTTCACTTGCAAGGCGTCCCCTCTTCCAAAACAGTCCCCCGGACTGTTTTGGAATTCACCCCTTGCGAAGCGCCCTGCGGATATATGCGGGGCGTTGCCCCACACCCCACCCCAGGCTCTGCCTCTGGACTCCGCTAAAGGGGCGCAGCCCCTTTAGAATCCCAAACTGATTAAACTTACTATCTTACAAAAACAGCCCGTGAGCTATCTGCTCACGGGCCTTTTGCTTTTAAAGTATTCTGAAAACGTACATTCTGTCGTCACGGTCGTATGTTACTGAGCCTGTTACGCCGTCAAGCTTGAACATATGGTTCTTGCCGATAAGCTCGTCAAGGGCTGTCTTGTATGTCTCGAAATCGCTGAACATGATATCGCATTTTCCGCCGTTCGCAGATGTGATGGCAGAGATTGAATCCTCGTTGTACTCCGTGAAGTATGCATTGTTCTTCTTGTACCAGCTCACATCGGAGGAGTCGCACTCAGGTGCGTAGTTCTGTCCGGCATCGAGCCAGCGTGTACGGAGCATCTGCTCATCGTTGAACAGGAAGTAGGCGTGGCCGGGATCATGTCCCTCGTAGTCATCCCATGTGACATCTATCCAGTAGTCGTGGCCGTCAAGCTTTATGTAGTTCCATGCGTGGCTGCCGCCTCTGTATGAGAAGCCGGAACATACGCCGCCCTCGATACCGAGAAGCTTCATGAGGTACTGGAAAGCCTCTGCATATCCGGCGCAAACAGCCTTATGATCGACCAGTGCACCGTAGGAAGTATGCCAGAGTCCCATATGATCCTCATGCATGGAATCATAGTCATATTCGCAGTGATTTGCGATATAGTCGTGTACAAAGAGTGCCTTTTCATAGTCGCTGCTGCCTGAGGGTATCTCGTTGATTATCTCCTGTGCCGCCTCCTTCAGTTCGTCATACATCTTCGGCAGATCGTCAGCCTCGAGTCCCTGAAGGATGGTGACCTCAACACGGGTGGAATCACCCTTCGGGTGCATACTCCATCCGCCGTACCAGAATACCTCCGGACAGTCATTGCGCATCTCTTCAAAGGTCTGCTTGAGCTCAGAAGTGCCGACTCTCTCATCGAGTACAGGCTCAAGCTCAAGAGCGGTGAGCTTCTCACGGAGCTGCTGATACCAGAGTGAATCCTCCTCGCCCTCGAAGTAGTTCGTAAGCTCTACCTTGTTGAAGGGGGTAACGTCCTCCGGTGGTTCGTATTCCTTATTGCCGAGAAGCTTATCTGCTGCCGAGCAGCCCGTAAGCATACAAGCTGCCACAGCAAGGCTCAGTATTCTCTTTTTCATTCCTCAGCCTCCTCTGCTGCTGTCTTCTCCTTTGTGAAGACATTATCCTTAATGACTGCCTGATTGGCATCGAAATCTACTCCGAGCGCCGAGCCGGCATTGTCATCCCATACCTCCCAGTATGTTCCCTCCGCAGGTATCTGTACCTGACGGAAGTCGTATTTGAGTATGAACGGGAGCTTCAGACTCATGGTATACATATCCATATCGCTCATGTTCGTCCCCACATTGGGAACAACGTTCTTCACAACTCCGGTAATTACCGAGGGCTTGAAGCTGCGGAGCTTCTTGGCGAGGAGCGTAAGCACCTCACGCTGACGGCTCGTTCTCTCGAAATCGGCATTTCCGATATAGCGGATACGTGCGTAGGAGAGCACCTGCTTTCCGTTGAGGTGCAGCTTTCCGCCGCCCGAGAGCAGGCTGTCGTTGGTGTCGTCGCCCATAAGGCCGTTCACCTCTGCCTGGAGGATAGTGTTTATCTCGCCTGCCTCTGCATCGCTTACGGAGAGGTCAAGGCCTCCGACCGCATCCACGATGTTGGCAAAGGATACGAAATTGACGCATACATAGTCATCGACCTTCACGTTGAAGTTGCTCTCGATGGTATCCATAAGGAGACCTGCGCCTCCGCTGACGTAGGCGGAATTGAGCTTGTTGTAGCCGTAGCCCGGGATATTGACGTAGCAGTCACGCATGAAGGAGGTGAGCACCACTTCTTTGGTCTTGCTGTTTATCGACATCAGTATCATCGTGTCAGAGCGGCTCGGTTCGCCGGTAAGACGTCCGTCCGTACCGATAAGGAGTATGCTTGAAACGTAGGAGGCATTCATTGCGCCCTTAGTCCTTACACGGCTGCCGACTGTCTGATGGTCAAGGCGTTTAATCACCATGAACGATGCACATGAATAACAGCCGAAAAGCAGGAGTGCAAGCAGTATCAGCGTGGTGATAAAACGCTTGATGAACTTCGGAACGGGAAGTCCTCTGTGTCTGCTCGGTGCAGCAGCGGCTGCAACAGGTTCGGACACAGTTCTTCTTTCCTGCTTCGGACGGCTGCTCTGCTGCTTTTTCTTCTTTCCGGATGAGCTGCTGCTCTGCTGAGTTCTGCGCTGCTGAGGCTGAGGCTGCCCGTAATAGGGCTGCTGCGGGGCGCTGTACTGTACCTGCTGCGGCTGTCCGTAGTAGGGCTGCTGCCCCTGCGGTGCGCCGTACTGCGGCTGCTGTGGCTGTCCGTAGTAGGGCTGCTGCCCCTGCGGGGCGCCGTACTGCGGCTGTCCGTAATAGGGCTGCTGCCCCTGCGGTGCGCCGTACTGCGGCTGCTGAGGCTGCCCGTAATAAGGCTGCTGGCCCTGCGGAGCGCCGTACTGCTGTGCCTGCTGAGGCTGTCCGTAATAGGGCTGCTGCCCCTGCGGGGCGCCGTACTGCTGCGCCTGCTGAGGCTGTCCGCCTCCGGGTATGAACATCGTGGTCTCGTTGTCTGTATTTACTGTCTGCTTGTCGGAACGTACAAGTTTCTTTTTTCCGTCTGACATAGCGTTCTCCTTTCGTCAGCCGCCCGCTGACCGGACGGCGGATATTCAAGAACCTGTACCGGAGAGGTACAGGTCCCTTGATTTATGGCTTCCTTATGCTGACTATCAGGTATGTCAGCACAGTGAAGAACAGGTTGTATATCACAAGTGCAGCGGCCGACATATAGGCATATTTCACTGCAAAGGCCTTTGAGAGTATCAGCAGCAGTCCGAGTCCGAGTCCGAGGAGGATCGAAACGGTCTGCACAAGAAGTCCTGATACAGCCGAGGCGTGAACTGACTTTATACCGAGCAGGAGCTGTGCCATCGAAGTGAACCTGCCGGTGCAGGCAAGCGATGCGCTGAGCCTTACTGCGCTCTTGGTCTCTGCGTCGAAGTCCTCATGGAGACGCTTCGGAAGGACCTTGATCATATCCTCCGGCACTTCCATAAGTGAAGCGAGTCTTGCGGATGAGAGACAGGGATCAACAGCCCTTACCACTACGCACACCTTGCTGCGGTGGAGCTTCTTGAACCAGCGCTTGATATATCTGTCAGGGCGCAGGCTCACGGTGAAGAGTGCCGATATATTGCCGGATACCGAGAGATAGAGAGCTTCTCTTCCCTCTCCGACGAGCTCCGCCTCCTTGTTCTTGGTAGGGAGTCCTTCGATGCTGTGGTTAATCATGTGGTCACGGCTTCCGAGGAGCACACGCTTGTTGTTGAGCCAGCCGCATACTCCGAGACCGTCCTCGTAGGAGTAGTTCTCGATATCGAGCATCTTCTCGCCCTTCTCCTCAGATATGCCGAACACCTGAGTCATGACGCTGCCTGCCCTTGATGCAAGGCTTGCGGCGTACTGCATCGCCTCGTCAAGCTTGGTGTTGGAGAAAAGCTTTATCTCGTCCATTCTCACCGTGCCTGCCGGGAACAGCTTGTCAGCCGTGATGAGCAGGGAGTTCGCATCGTAGAGATCGTCAACGCTCTGATAGCCGAGGATGATGCCCTTGTTTCTCAGAGACGCTACAGAGGCGTTCTCAAGCGGTATATTCACTACGAAAGGCATTGCCGTGCAGGCTGCCGCACTTACGAGCATACTGAACAGCGAGAAGAAAAACGCTGCCGAGCCCGCAGAGAACAGCATACCGCCGCGAAGCAGGGTGACTATCAGGGATACGACTGCCGAGAATATCAGACATATCGGTACCGCCTTGCGGCAGTAGCTGTCGGTGATATCCGATGAGTAGCTGTATCTCAGGAAGTCTGTGATAAAGTTGGTCTTGCGCATTGCGGCAAGTATCGGGAAGTCGCCGAGAGTGCCTCTGGTAAGGCGCTCCGCCCTCTCCTCGTCACGCACGTATACTACTGCGTGCCTGTCGAACTCCTTGGATACGAAACCGAAGTTCCGGTTCGCCCTGATCACGATCAGCAGCTTTCCGAGTGCGTTCGTCAGTAGGGCAAGTATACCGACGGGCATATAAATGCGTATCGTCTCATTCTGTACGAGCCCGCCCTTGAAGAATGCGGGTATCATCGCAAGGAGACATACCGCCGCCGTTGCTGCCGTCAGTGAATCGCTGTCGGCTCTGCCGGTGAAGAGATTCTTTATGCCCTTCGTCATGACGGGCAGCGATGCAACCGCCGCAACAGCTCCGAGAAGGAACTGCACCGTCATGTAGATATATACATGATTGAGTGTGAGCAGGTTCACTATCGGAAGATCGAACTGGCTGCAAAGGGTGATGTATATGCTCAGGAAGGCTGCAAGTACAAGTATGAGCACCCTT
Source organism: Ruminococcus sp. (assembly GCA_017620025.1). Classification (GTDB taxonomy): domain Bacteria; phylum Bacillota; class Clostridia; order Oscillospirales; family Ruminococcaceae; genus Ruminococcus. The sequence goes on along the minus strand of JAFZRF010000020.1, from coordinate 7,956 downwards.
GAGGATATTATGCCGGTGAGATCAGTAATATCCCTGCCGACATCCTCGACGTCACCGTAATAGTTGAAATCGACGATGCGCTTGGTGCGCTTCTTTTTGCTGCCGGCCTTTCTGACCCTTACCTTCACGCCCGTCTGGGTACCGTGCTGTGCAGCTGTATCCTGCTCTGCACCGAGTTCCTCAGGATCTGTTATCTCCTGTACCGGGATCATATCCGGCTCTTCCGGCGCCGGTACTATATCCGTCACCTCTCTGCCCTTAGGCGGCTCGGTGCCCGGAACAGCATCCGGAACTCCCTTTATCGAGGTGTCGTTCTTCTTGTATTTCTTCTTGCCGTCCTTTTCAGGCGAGAGAACGTACTCTCCGACGGCGGTCTCCTGCTTGTAGGTGTAGCCGGAGCCCTTCTTTCTTCTCTTCTTCTTTTTCCTCTGCCGCTGAGCCTCCTTGGCACGGGTAGAATCGGACATCGGACGTATCATGGCCGGTATCTCGGATTCCCTTTCCTCCTCCTGTACGTGCGGGACGGGATCGGGCTTATTCTTGATCGTCAAGGTACCGGTATCAGATGATGATGTCTTCTTGCTTGAAAGATCGGTCGGCTTGAATTCATCAGCCGGCGACGAACTGCGGCGTGCCCTGTTGAAGGAGTCGTTCTTCTTCTCCTTCCGCTGTGGGATGGCAGTCTTCTTTTCCTTCTTCTCCGCCGGCTTGACGGCTTCGATCTTGGCAGTCTGTTCAAGGGTATCACGTATCACACGGCGCTGCTCGTCCTTTTCGGAAGTATCATTGTCCGCATCCTGTCCTGTGAACTCACACAGGATATCCTCGAGTGATACCTTGTTGTCTTTATTCTTGTCAGCCATCAGATCCCTCCTCACTTCCTGGCCCTGCGCTGACGGAGCACTTCATACATGAATATGCCCGCTGCAACTGAGGCGTTCAGAGAATTGATCCTGCCCTGCATGGGCAGTCTGACCATGAAATCGCATTTCTTCTGTATAAGGGCGCTTATGCCGAAGCCCTCAGAGCCGATGACGAGCGCACAGGCTCCCGTAAAATCGGTCTCGGTGTACTCAGCACCCGATGCATCGGTGCCGTATATCCATACGCCCCTCTCCTTGAGCTCGTCTATGGCAGAGGCAAGGTTAGGCACTCTTGCGACCGGCACGTAGCTCGCTGCTCCTGCGGAGGTCTTGAATACGGTTCCGTTGAGTCCTGCGCTGCGGCGCTTGGGGATTATTATACCGTCTGCGCCCGAGGTCTCTGCGGTACGTATTATAGCTCCGAGGTTATGGGGGTCCTCGATCTCATCGCATATGATTATGAAGGGAGCTGTGCCCTTCTCTGCCGATACAGCCAGTATATCGTCAAGGGTGACGTATTCCGCACACGCCGTGACTGCGGCAACTCCCTGATGGGAAGCGCCTCCGGAGAGCTGTGTCAGCTTCTTGTCCTGGACGTCCTTTACCACGACGCCCTTTTCCTTTGCAAGACTGCGGATCAGCCCGAGGCTTCCTCCGCTGCCGCACATATATATCGTATCGAGAGCAGCTCCGGACCTGAGTGCCTCTATTACCGGGTTCCTGCCGAAGATGAGATCTCCGCTGTCCTGACGCTCAGCAGGTTCCGGCCTCATATTCTTCTTATCCATTTATCCATTTTGCGGGCGGCTGCCCTGCTCCTTGTATTATTTCTTTTTCTGTACAGACCTCCGCGGTCCGTACTCTATATTATATCATTTTTACCCACCGATTACAAGAGGGAAGAATACTATTTTTCTTCCGGTTCGTCCGAACGGACTGACGGTTCATTTTCCCGGCTTTATTTCTATGACTGACAATTCCGGATGATTGAAGTATCTCGGTATTATCGCCATCCTTGCCGGACGTGAAAGCCCTCTGCTGACTATCTGCACGGTATTGCCCTCATGGAATATGCCCGAGGTGCGCTTCGGGAAGAGGCCCTGATCCGGTGCATAGAGTCCCTGCTCGAGTATGCCGGGTATCCTCCACTGTCCGCCGTGTGCATGGCCGGACAGTACAAGATCGAAATCATCTCCCTCTGCAAGATACTCGTCTATCTGCTCCGGCTGATGCGCAAGGAGGATGACATACCTGTCCTTGTCGAGCTTCTCACGGACGTTGTCGAGCTGTGTGCCCTTGACGCCGTACTCCCAGGCATCAATAATGCCGAATATGCTTATCTGCTGGCCTTTCACCGTGATATCAAGGCTGTCCTTGCCGAGGAGGAGCGGAACTCCCGCCTCATTCGTGACCATGTCGTAGACGCTGCTCAGATCGTGTCTCATGACCTCATGGTTGCCGGGGGCGTATCCGCAGGGATACTTTTCCCTGACCTGCTTCATGATGGAGCAGACGTCCTTAAGATCGCCGACGTGGTCTACTGCATCGCCGCCGAAAAGAACTATATCCGGTTCCGCTGCGTCTATGGCCTTCATCAGAGTCTTCTGATCCCTGCCGCCGTAACGGCAGCTGTGGAGATCGGAGACGAACACTATCCTGATGCTGTCTGTGAGCTTGTCCGATGTCAGCTCGTAACTGACTGTCTCCATCGTGAAGAACCAGGTATACAGGATAGTAAGGCTTGCCGCCGCAGCTCCGCCTATGATCAGCCGGCGCTTCAGCGAACCCTTCTTTTTCATTTAGTACCTCTCTCGCAGATGATGTCTATCATCTCTCCGACATTCTTCATGCCGGATACCTCACGCATCCTGAAGCGGAGGCCGAATTCATCCTCAACTGCGCCGATGAGGTTGATATGCTCTATGCTGTCCCAGTCCTCGATATCATCAGAGGTGGTAGCTTCGTTTACCGTTATGCTGTCGTCGCCGAAAACATCACGGAATATCTCGTTGAGTCTTCCGATTACTTCATTCTTATCCATTGCTGTTCTCCTTTATCCTTATCACTTTGTTCCTGTTCTCGTAGCCTTCAGTATCAAGCGTCCATACCGAATCGCCGTTCTCGCTGAGGCTCTCTCTTGTGAAGCCGAAGCTGCCGAACAGCTCCGATACCATTGCGTTCTTGGGCGTCTTGTAATAATAGCCGATAATGCGGCCTATACCCCTTTCCCTGCATCTTCTCACCAGCTCATCGAGCATGGCAAGCTCCATATCACGCTTGAGCACACGGCAGCTCATCAGCCACAGCTCAATGTGGAGAGTGTCTCCCTCGCAGCGTCCGATGACTACGGATACTATTCCGTTATCGCCGAACTTGTCATGCAGTCTTCCGCATATCGCTATGCGGCTGCTGTCAGTGCTGACAGCCTCCATCTCCTGAAGGGTATAGCGCCTGGTCGTGACGTTGAACTGGTTGCTCTTGTTGGTGAGCTGAGTGATGCGGCTGAGCTGTACCGGGAGGAACTCCCCTATCTCTGCCTCCATGTCAAGGCTCAGCAGATACTCACCGTAATCGGCGAACTGCTTCTGCTGTGCGGTGCGCTTTGCGTTTGCGGCATACTGCTCACTGCGCCTGAGGTCATCCTCGGTGAGCGAAGTCACCTCGAACCAGCCTCCGCGGCTGAGGGTATACATCGTATCCCTTACGGACTCTGCACGTACTGCCGTAACGTCGGGGAGCTGTGCCTCGACTATCGCACACTCGGCGGGATTGTCATCAACGAAGACAAAGCTGCCGGTGAGAAGGCCGAGCTCCTCCGCTGTGCGTGAGAGGTTCTGATCCTTCGGATCCCAGTTTGCCTTGATCGATACGAAGTCGTCCGGACGGAGTATGCTCTCCGGGTGGTCAAGTCCGAGGAGGGCATTCTCATGCTCGTTCTTCGAGCATACCGAGAGAAGCACTCCCATATCCCTGTAGCCCTTAAGGAAGGACTGAAGCTCACAGAAGGACTGTCCGGCGGCGGTCTCCTGTCCGAGGTCTATCCCCTCCTGACCGTCGTCGCCGATGACACCGCCCCAGAGGGTGTTGTCGAGGTCGAGAGCTATGACCTTCTTGTTTCTGCCGTAGATCGACTTGATGATGCCTGCAAGGCTGTAGGCGAGGTCGGGTATGACGTCAAGGCTCATGGCATACTTGTAAAGATACCATACCTGCGGGTCATGCCATTTCTCCAGTCCGACAGCGGCAGAGAGATAGCTGATATCGTTTACGTAGAAGCCGCTGTGAGAGCGTGCATAGTCTGATACCATGACGTTCATGCGCTGTATGAATGCGGACTGTCCTGCTGCGCCCCAGCCGTCCCAGTTTCCTGTGCGGCGGAAGAGCGGGAGCTCGAAGTTGTTCTGTATCACCGGACAGCCGAAGCGCTCTGCTGTGCCCGTCCAGATCTGCCGAAACACCTCTGACTGTTCCATGAGCAGCTCGTCCGTTCTCTCCTGTGTCTCTGAAGGAGACTGCGGGAGAAGAGTGAGATTGCGGGAGGTAGTGTGTATGTATACTATATCGGGAGCGAATTCCTCAAGCTCCGGATCGCCGAACACCGCAGATTCATAGAAGCGGTTGTACTCGGATATCCTGAACTCCGGCTCTATTCCTGCATCGAGCAGGAAGAGCTCGAGCGCCTTTACCACATCGTCTGCGGTAGAGCCGGCGAGTACGGCTATCTTCTTCTTTATCCGGGTGCTCCCGTCGCTCAGGAGCTGATTCTTTATCGCTCTGCGGCGGCGCATAAGCTGCCTGCCGTCAAATGGGAATGTCAGTTCTTTCATTTGTCCTCCGTATGCCTTACCACTGATAGAGTATCTTGTTAAGGCAGTCCTGGTTGCCGCCGACAGCAGAGAAGATGCTCAGGGCGAAGAGTACGTCCGTTGCCTCCTGCTGCTGGCAGAAGTACATGGCATTGGGCTTGAAATAGCGTATATCGCACATATAGATGTGCTCAAAGGAGCTTGTGAGGAAGGGAAGGAGAGCGTTTCCGTAGCTGTCCTTGAAGACTACAAGTGTCCTGCCGTTCTTTACTCCGGTCTCAACATGGGTTATGAGCTCGTCCGTACCATAGGTCAGGTACATCTGTGACTTGTCCATCTTTGTGGGATCGTTCAGCAGCGAGTACTCTGTAGGATCGGAGAACCATTCGTTGTACTTGGTGACCTTGAGCTTGCCGTCGATATCGGCCTTCGGACGGTAGAATACGAAGTTCTCGGGATTGTTGAGCAGCTCCGAGCTCTTGGTATATCCGTAGAGAGTACCTACATAACCGCGTATGGTATTCTTCTCGTACTCCTCTATCGGTGCAAAATCTACTCCGGCCTGCTCTGCGAAGGCCTGCGCCGCATAGAAGGCACCGAGGGAAGTCCAGTGATGATCGGTGCGGGCGTAGATAGCCTCGCTCTTGTGAGCAAGCAGAGGAGTATAGACATCAATAGGCGTAACGTCCTTGAGCTGCTTTGCGATGCTGTCAAGATCCTTCTTCTCGCTCGCTGTAAGGCTGAGATAGTTCTCCGGCATATAGAACGATACCGCCGTAGGTATCACCATAGACCAGATATTCACGTCATTGCCGAGCTCCTTGCGGTAGTTCGCCATGCACTGTGCATAGCTCTTGTCCATGCCGCCGGCTCCGCCGTAGAGCATGATGCCTCTGCCGTTGACTACGACTATGCCGTCCGATATCTCGCCCTCTGCGGCAGGCTCATTGCTGTCTGGGAGAGTGGTGACGGGTACGGTTGTTGTCTCTTCTGCAGCCGTGCCTGTTCCCTCAGTCTCTGTGACCGGGGGCTCAGTAACAGGCGGCTCGGTTGCGGCCGGTTCCTGCTGGGGCTTAGCGGGAACATTTCCGAATATCTCGATGCTGTCCTCGCCGTACTTCACGCCCTTGTTCGGGAGTATGTAAGTAGCGACCAGGCTCTTGATATCGCTCCTGTGCGGAACGGTGTCATCATAGTAATCAGCTATGCCCTCGGTGTAATCACCCTTGAGGTATGACTCGAGCGTGAATTCCGGGAATTTTGCAAGTGTGCGGTTCTCCTCATGGGAGACAGTTTCTCTCGGCAGTATCACCAGAGCCGCAGCTACGGTGAAGACCACTGCCAGTATGGAAATGATATTGAGTACTGCTATAGCCTTCATCCCCTTTGAGGAACCGGGCTTTCTTTTCTTCTTATCTGCCATGGCGCCCTCCTCAGAAACGGAAATAAAGGAACGGATTTGTGGTGGCGTCAACGAGCATGATGCTGCTCAGCAGAAGCAGTACGGCCGCTGCCGGTATCGCCGTAAGACGGGAAATATACTTCACCGGTGCAGCCTTCTCGCCGAGCTTCTTTATACCCTCGATGAGCGGCAGGCTGCATACAACAGCTGCTATGAGGAGGAAGCAGTTGTTATATACGGAGATAGCGTCCTGTACGCTGAAGAGGCCGTGACCGCCGAAGCCGAATGCCGTGCGGAAGAACTCTCCGAGCTGTCCGAGGTCCTCGAAGTAGAAAATCGCAAAGCCGATTATAATAACAGGCTTGTTGTAGAGATGACGGAGAATCGTAGGTATCTTCCTGACTCTCTTCTTGCCGAGCTGCATCTCGAAGAATACGAAGAAGCCGTAATAGAGGCCCCACAGGATGAAGTTCCAGTTGGCGCCGTGCCATATACCGGTGCAGAGCCATACGAGGAAGAGTCCGCCGTACTTTCTGCGCTTGCCGAATATCGGCACATAGAGCAGGTAGTCACGGAAAAAGGTGCTGAGTGAGATATGCCATCTCTGCCAGAATTCCGTGATGTCCTTGCATACGAACGGGTGGCGGAAGTTCTCATCGAAGTGAAATCCGAATATTCTTCCGAGACCAATGGCTATATCGGAATAACCGGAGAAATCGAAGTATATCTGCAAAGCATATACCGCTGCGCCGTACCATGCGCCGAGAGCGGTCGCAGTGCCGACATTGCCGAGCGCGGCGTCTGCGATTATACTGAGCTGATTTGCAAGGAGGACCTTCTTTGAAAGGCCGAGTATCATGCGGTTGAGTCCGTATGCGATATCCTCCGCCGAAGCATGGCGCTCCGCTATCTCCTTCTCAATAGTGCTGTACCTTACGATAGGTCCTGCAACGAGCTGCGGGAACAGCGACACATAGAGCAGGAAGTTCTTGAACCTTTTCTGTGCGGCGACTTCCTCCCAGCTTACGTCTATGACATAGGAGATGGTCTGGAAGGTATAGAAGCTGATGCCTATCGGGAGCCGTATATCCGGCACCGGCAGGGACAACGAAAAAAAGGCGTTGAGGTTCTCAGCGATAAATCCGCTGTACTTGAAGATACCCAGCATGAGCAGGTCGTAGATGACAGCAAGAGCCGCTATCAGAGAAGCGGACTTCTTCCCCCGGTACTTCTCTATGCCGAGACCTGCGAAATAATTCACCACAGCGCTCATGAGCATAAGTAAGACGTACACGGGCTCGCCCCATGCGTAGAATATCAGTGAGAACAATATCAACACCGTGTTTTTATTATTGGTACCCCTTACGAGCCAGTATGTCACCAGACACAGCGGCAGAAAAAGGTACACAAAGAAAAGCTTTGAGAATACCATAATTATCTTCTTTCTTATTTGTTCTTTGTTCTTTTTTCCGGTATCTCACGGGAGATCCGGCTTTATATCTGTCTTTTCCGGCGATGCCGGGGCGGGGTGCCTGAACGGTACCCTTCACGTTCAAAAACCTATACAGTAATTATAACACATCCCCTCACAAATGTAAACAATCCGACAGCGTTCTTTTCGGCTGAAAATACAATTCGGAGATATGCACAAACAAGCGCCTGTTTTTCCGGCGGAAAATTGACCAGACAAAAAACAGCCTGCACAAGCAGGACAGCACAGTTTGTCAACATACCATACTTTTAACAGGGGACGCCTTCACTTGCAAGGCGTCCCCTCTTCCAAAACAGTCCCCCGGACTGTTTTGGAATTCACCCCTTGCGAAGCGCCCTGCGGATAAATGCGGGGCGTTGCCCCACACCCCACCAGAGGCTCTGCCTCTGGACT